>NZ_JBNDMK010000002.1:0-655711 GCF_050436545.1 Paraburkholderia sp. GAS41 | reverse complement strand
ATCTGCGCGGTGCGCGAACGGTGGCCGAACGAACGCAGGTCATTCACGCCATACCAGCGGTGGCTACGCAATTCTTCAGGGGTCTTTCTCTTGGTGCTCACTTCGTCATGCTCCAGAAAACTCAGTCGGTAACGCGCCCGCTGCGGCGTCGCACGGTCGGCGACCGGACGCGCGTCGTCCGCCGGAAGTTCGATTCGATGCAGGCAGCGAACGCGTTGGCAGCAGGTGGGATGAATTCGGTGTCGGGGCTCGTTGCGACCTGCATTGCCTTGATGCAGACAGGTCGTTGCGGCGCGGGCGATGGGGCGGTCGGGATGTTGGCAAGGAGGCTCGGGGCTGATGCGTTGAACCCGAGGAAGCTTCCGTGTGTGAGCATTTGACTGACAACCTACCCAGACCGCACATCTTGTCTCCTCAACTTCCTGTTTTTTTGGATGAATTCGCTGGCAGACGCCTGACGAATTTCCCGCGCGTGGCGGTCCGATGAGCGAACATACCTAACCACTATCAATGATGTCAAGCAACTAGGTCGGTCTTCTTTGTTTATCCATTTGAACAAACAAGAGATAACACCTTGTTTTTATTACACTTATTAAGATCGGTCAGGAAAACCCGAGTGTGGCAAGGTTGCAAATGCTTAACATGCGGGACCACAGCTGTCACACGTAAGACAAATATGTCCTATCCACTACGCCGCACCGGGTTCGTACGCGAGACTGCCAGAGCGATGAACGCAGGCGTTTCAGACCGCGCCGTGCGGTCTGAAACGCCTGGTGCGGGGTAGTGATATTTCTGCGGCAACGGGAGAACGATTGACGGCAACTAGCGTCGGACGTGGCCGCTCAGGCGGCGAGTCGTGATCGCCCGCGCGGCCAGCCAAACGCGCAATCACTTCCGCGTTCATTGATGTCAGGGGTGACACGAAAGCCCGGCGGGGAAGCACAGGCACGCGGCCTTCGGGCACACCTGGCGTTGTGGCGCGCCCGCCGCCTCACGAACCTCCCTCGACCAGAGCCGCCGCAGCTTACGCGTCTGCTTTCGCCACCAGATCGCGCTCGAAAGCGAGCAAGGCCTGGGTCGCGGCATCGACAGCGGCGTGATGCTCCTTCGGCGTACCGCTGAGCAGCGGCAGGATCGAACCCATATCCGCGATACCCGAGAACGTCACCGCGTCGTGCAACACGCGGATCAGCGAAATGCGGTCGCGCAGCGTCTCGAGCGGCATGAACGCGTCATAGATGCGTTGCGCATCGGCGTGGCGCGCTTCCTTGGCGGCGCGCAGCAGTGCGGTCACCGAATGCGACGCAATGCAGCCCGAACCGGTGGTCCACGACGCCAGCCCGAAATCGCGCACGTGGACCAGCGCCGGGCGCTCGCCCATGCCCGACACGACGCGCGCCGGGTTGACGCTTTCCAGCAGACGCCGCAGATAAGCGTCCTCAGCCGGGTTGTCACGCACGATGGCGTACTTGACCGCGATCAGCGTGCCGCGGTCGACGAGGCGAGCGAGCGTATCGACGTCGACGTAGCTCTCGCTCTTGATATACAACGTGAGCGGAATGCCCGCGGTATCCGCAATCCGCGTCAGCCCGGCCTCGACGCCCTCGGACGTGGTGAAGCCGGCGAGCGGCAACACCATCGCCGTGCGGTACGCGGTCTGCGCGAGGATACGGGCCTGATCGAGCATCTTGCCGTAGTCAGGGCCAATCGCCGGGATGACCCGTGTGTCCGGACCCGCGCTTTCTGCGAGCATGTCCAGCAGTTCGCGGTATTCGCTGACGGCGACGTGATAGAGATTCGCGTTGCCGCCATACAGTAGCGTACGAACGCCTCCCGCCTCGATGTGCCGGATCAGCTTCAGATTTTCGTTGGCGTCGAGCGACAGGTCGGCGCGGCGCGCCAGGGGCGGCACAGCCATCACGGTCGAGGCAAATTCGCTCTCGACGATTGGGGACACGTTCATGGGGTCTCTTGTCTCTTCTCAGAATTGATTGCTCACAGACTGAACGGTAGCACTGTCGTCGCAATGTTGTCAAACAACATGACAAATTGATTCAATTCCTGCTTTTGCCGTCCTTCTCCGCATCCCGTAAGCGCCACGTCACGCCCGGCTGCCCAGGCAAAGGCTAAGCGCCGACCATGCGCTCCATGGCGTTGGCCAGGTGCTCCCGCATCGCACGCTCCGCACCACGCGGATCACGCTGCCGGATGGCCTCCACCACGGCAAGATGCTCCGCCTGGACAAGCCGCTGCCGCTCGACCGACTTCGCCTGCGAGAGCTTGCGCGACAGATTCATGCTGGATTCGACCTGCTCATGAATGAACGACAATGCAGTAATGAAGAACTGATTCTTCGAGGCCCGCGCCACGGCTAGATGAAACGCGAAATCATCCTGCGCGCCGACGCCTTCGCCGCGAATGACCTGCTGGAGGTTGTCCCATGCCTGCTGGATCGCGGCGAGATCGGCCTCGTCGGCCTTCTGTGCGGCAAGCGACGCACCGCCCACCTCCGTCATCACGCGGAACTCATAGCAACGCCGGACATCCGACAAGGTTTCCAGCGGCGCGAAGCGGCGCAGATCCGGGTCCGGCCGGCGTCGCACGGTGGTGCCCGAACCTTGGCGGGTCGCGATGATGCCGTCCGCGCGCAACTGGGCGAGCGCCTCCCGCACGGTGGGGCGCGAAGTTGCGAAGTGTTCGGCCAGTGTGTTCTCGCTGGGCAGCCGCTCCCCTTCCCGATACTCGCCGTCAATGATGCGATTCAGGATATCGCTATAGACCCGGCCCGACACGCCGGGTGATTTGTGTTCGATCATGGCCGAGGAAACGCCTGAAGTTGTCACACCAAGCAACAATTGTACGACCACTTTTGCCGAAAGCGCATAGTGGTAAACAACTTGTCATGACCGGAGTTCAGCGCGTGACGACCCGGTTAGCGCATGTTCGCCGCCGCATTGGCCGTTTCGCGTTGCAAATCGGCCCCTGCGCCTTCCTCGACAACCTGGCCGTAGTCCAGTTTGATATAGCGATCGGCGAGACCGAAGTAACGATCGTCGTGGGTAATCACCAGCACCGTTTTGCCCTTCGCCTTCAGATTGGGCAACAGACGCCGGTAGAACACCTCCTTGAAGGTCGGATCCTGGTCGGCGGCGATGGAGTTTTAGCTCCTTCGCACCATCGAAGAGCGAACGGAAGTCGCCCACCAGATCGTCTTCACGGCGCCGCGAAGTAGGCAAATGAAACATCGTGCGCGTATTGGCAAGATGAAATCCCAGCGAGCCGATCAGGATCGTCACCAGCGCGAACAACAGGATCTGCCACGAGAGATAGCCCAGATACGCGAGGCATCCCACCACGATCGAGCCATTCATCGCGAGCGTCGGCACGCTCAAAAAGAAAACGACAATCGTATCGAGATCCTGCGTCAGCATAGTTATCGCTCTGGCGCCGCCATGACGCTCCCGATTCTGATGGGAGGCCTCAGTGATTCGACGGATGGTGCTCATGCGCAAGGCGGCTTTAGTGTTTTGTCCGAGCCGCACGAAACAGGTCTGCGAAAGCGTCCGCGTGACGAGCACTGCGAGCGCCAGCAGCAGGAAACGCCAGCCGAGCTCAGACAGCGTGCCGGCCGCGATGCCAAGCGCCTGGTTGATGGTTGCGACGAGCGCGGCACTGCTCAGACCGCCGACAACACTCGTTATCAGCGCGAACAGCATAATCCAGCGGGATTGCCGGACAAGGGCCATGAGCAGGGACATAAGATCCTTATTCTGGAAGCGATTGGCGGCGCTTCCGCTGGTATGGCGTGCGGAGCGCATTAACATCGACCGCCTCATGGCGTCCGCAGGGCCCTGCACGCTTACCTCATTCATACGCAAGCGCCGCCCTACTCACGCTCAAAAGTCGGAGCGCACCGTCAACATCAGATTACGCCGGTCGCCGAACTCGCTAAAGAACGATCCCGGCGGACGCACGTAGTACTCGCGGTTGACCATGTTATTTAGCGTCAGCGAGGCATCGAGATGCTTGTTGAAGCGATAACCGACTTGCGCATTGAAGATGGCATAGCCGCCCTGATCGACGCCACGCGTAATCCAGCTTTGTGCCAGCATCGCTGCCACGTATAACTACGCGCAGACATGGAGCTTCAGCTCCCTCGAAGACACGCTCGGCATCCTGCGGGCGGAATATGACTTCGCGCCCGGTTGGACCGCGTACGTCGCAGGCGGCGCCCGCCACACGGACGAACACGGTGACTATTCGTCGCCAACCGTCAGCGACACCGGAACCACGGCATTCCGTCTGGGCGTGCCCCGCGGTACGTTCGACACCAGCCTCTACGACACGCCCCAAGTCGCCTATCCGGCAACCACTCTGTCGGGCGGCAATCTCGCCGACCCGCAGACGATCGCACTCACCTTGATGCGCAGCGTTGCCGTATCCGATACGCTAGGATTCCTGAGCGATCGCGTGTTGTTCACGGTCGGTGCGCGCCATCAGTCGATTCATTCGAATAGCTTCGACTACACCGGCAACCAGACCGAAGCCTACAACGACTCGATCACGACGCCCCTGTTCGGCCTCGTCATCAAGCCGTGGGCCAATGTGTCGTTCTTTGCGAACCGCAGCGAGGCGCTGGCCATCGGCGAACAGGCGCCCTCTACTGCGCTGAACTCGGGCGCTCTTCTGGCACCCGAGCGCTCGAAACAAGACAAAGTCGGCGTGAAATACGACAATCAGAACTACGGTGCGTCGCTGGCGGCTTTCCAGATCGAAAAGCCCTCGGCCTATACGAACGCCGCCGACTTTTTCGTCGCCGACGGCAACGAGCGCCACCGCGGGACCGAAGCGTCGATCTGCGGCGAGCCGTACAAGGGCGTGCGTCTGATTGCGGGTGCGACGTATATCAACGCGGAACTGCTCGATACGGCAGGCGGCACGACCGACGGCAATCGCCCGATCGGCGTACCGAGTTTCCTGTTCAATCTGGGCGCTGAATATGACGTGCCGCAGGCAAACGGCCTGACGTTGACGGCGCGCTGGATTCACACCGGTCCGCAGTATCTGAATACGACCAACACGTTGTCGATTCCGTCATGGGACCGCTTCGACCTGGGCACGCGTTACGCAACGGAATTGTTCGGCAAACCGACCACGTTCCGCGCCAGCGTGCTCAACGTGGCCAACAAGTCTTACTGGTCGTCGACGATTGGCGGCTATCTGACGCAAGGGGCGCCGCGCACGTTCCTGCTTTCGATGACGACGGATTTTTGAGCGTCACGCGCGGGCCTTTTCAGCGGTTGAAGCCACCCGCATCACGAGCACGATAGCGGGCAAGAGCACGAGCAAAAGACGTGGTGCGCCATCCCAGGCGTACCACGGCTTTTGATGTTTACTGCGCGCCCAGCTTCCTGATCAGCACGTCCAACTGTGCCATTTCATCAGCCGTCAGATCGGTCAGCGGCGCGCGCACCGGACCGGCATCGCGGCCCACCAGTTTCGCGCCAGCCTTGACGATACTCACCGCGTAACCTGCGCGGCGATTGCGAATCGCCAGATACGGCAGGAAAAACTCATCGAGCAGTTTGCCCACGGTGGCATGGTCATCGGCGGCTATCGCGCGATAAAACTGCATCGCCGTCTTCGGAATGAAGTTGAACACCGCCGATGAATACACCGGCACGCCCAACGCCTTATACGCTGCCGCATAAACTTCCGCGGTCGGCAAGCCGCCGAGATACGAAAAGCGGTCGCCGAGCCGGCGCCGAATCGTCACCATTGCCTCGATCTCGCCCACACCATCCTTGAAGCCGATCAGATTCGGACAGCTATCCGCGAGACGTTCGAGCATATCTGCGTTGAGCTTCGAATTGGCGCGGTTATAGACGATCACACCCATGTTCTGCACCGACTTGCACACCTGTTCGACGTGCGCCGCAATCCCTTCCTGCGACGCTTCGGTCAGATAGTGCGGCATCAGCAGCACGCCCTTGGCGCCGAGGCGCTCCGCTTCCTGGGCGTATTCGATCGCCACGCGCGTCGGTCCACCGGCACCAGCGAGTATCGGCACCTTGCCCTTGCAGGTTTCGGTCGCAGTCCGAATCACATTGCTGTAATCGCTCTTCGTCAGCGAGAAGAATTCGCCTGTGCCGCCCGCCGCAAACAGGGCCGTTGCGCCGTACGGCGCGAGCCATTCGAGGCGCGCCGCGTAGGTGTCGGCACGGAAGTCACCGTTCGCGTCGAAGTCGGTCACGGGGAAGGACAGCAAACCTTCGGAAACAATCGCTTTGAGTTCTTGAGGGGTTGTCATGGTCTGAATGTGTCGAGTTTGGGAAGAATGCACGGCCACGCGGGCCGATATCAATTGCGGTTCGAAGTCGACGTCAGAATCAGCGCACGAGGCACGGACGCTTGTTGTCGAACTTCCAGTTCGGTATCAGGTACTGCATGGCCACGCCGTCGTCGCGCGCACCCAGGCCGTGCCGCTGATAAAGCGCGTGCGCCTTGTCCAGCGCATCCATATCGAGTTCGATACCGAGGCCCGCTGCCTGCGGGACCTTGACCTTGCCGCCGACGATCTGCAGCGGATCGCGCGTCAAATGCTGACCGTCCTGCCAGATCCAGTGCGTGTCGATAGCCGTGATCTTGCCGGGCGCCGCCGCCGCGACGTGCGTGAACATCGCCAGCGAGATATCGAAGTGATTGTTCGAATGCGAACCCCACGTGAGGCCCCAGTCGTTGCACATCTGGGCCACGCGCACCGAGCCTTGCATGGTCCAGAAGTGCGGATCGGCCAGCGGAATATCGACCGATTGCAGTTGAATGGCGTGGCCCATCTGACGCCAATCGGTGGCGATCATGTTGGTCGCTGTCGGTAAGCCGGTAGCACGGCGGAATTCGGCCATCACCTCGCGGCCCGAGTAACCGTTCTCCGCGCCGCACGGGTCTTCCGCATAAGCCAGCACGTCGTGCTGGTCGCGACACAGGCGCACCGCTTCCGCCAGCGACCATGCGCCGTTCGGATCGAGCGTCACGCGTGCGTTGGGAAAGCGCTCGGCCAATGCGGTGACGGCTTCAATCTCCGCATCGCCCGCGAGCACGCCGCCCTTGAGCTTGAAATCGTTGAAGCCGTAGCGCGCCTGCGCAGCCTCGGCGAGCCGCACCACCGCTTCCGGCGTCATCGCCTCTTCGGTGCGGATGCGCTCCCAGGCGTCGCGGCCATCCGCGCCGCTCGCGTACGGCAGATCGGTTTTCTTGCGGTCGCCGATGTAGAACAGATAGCCGAGCATTTCGACTTCGTCGCGTTGCTGGCCTTCACCCAGCAGCGCAGCAACCGGCACGCCCAGATGCTGTCCGAGCAGATCGAGCAACGCGGACTCGAGCGCCGTCACCGCGTGAATCGTCGTACGCAGATCGAAAGTCTGCAGGCCGCGACCGCCTGCGTCACGGTCAGCGAACTGCGTGCGCGCCTTGTTGAGCACCGCCTGCAAATTGCCGATCGACTGACCCACGACGAGCGGCCGGGCATCGTCGATTGTCTTGCGGATGCTTTCGCCGCCCGGCACCTCGCCGATGCCGGTGTGGCCGGCACTGTCACGCAGAATGACAATGTTGCGCGTGAAAAATGGGCCGTGCGCGCCGCTCAGGTTCAGCAGCATGCTGTCACGGCCGGCGACCGGCACGACGCGCAACTCGGTGACCCTCGGCGTAGCGTTCGTTTGGATAGGTTGCGTCGACATGGCGTAAGACCTGTTAAGTGATAGAGCCTGCGGACCGGCTTTCGATGGACAGCGGTCCGAATGTCAAGGGTGTCTCGTGGATCAGCCGAAGCGACGGCCTGACCGGAAGCAACGCGGCCCGGCTTGCAAAGGAACGGTAGAAGATCGGCTTGAAGCGGGAGATACGTTGTCTGACGACAGTCTACGCTTTTTTATCCAAAATTTCCAACAGGGGATTTACCCTTTCATGGCGTCGCTTGACCCTAACGTGCAGGCTCCCATGGCGGAAAGTCGCTTTCCGATACGCCCACAACCCCGCCCAGAAGCCTCGCACCGTAGTCAAGGTCCATGGCTTTATTTTGACCAGTTGTACGACGACCCAATGCTACAAGGTTCACACCGTATCCAACCACACGCGACGCCTGCAAAACAAAAAAAGCGGCCATCTGGCCGCTTTTCGCTTTTTGTTCTGCTTCGCAAGTCATTCAGACCGCGCGCTCAACCCTCTCTTCCGCCTCGATGCTCAACCGCCGCAGCCTTTCCCGGCTGCCCGAGAGATGCATACGCATCGCCGCACGCGCGCCTTCGGGATCGCGCTGGACAATGGCGTCGAAAATGCCCTCGTGCTCCATATTGACGCGCGCCATATAGGCGACCGGGTCGCTCTGGGCCAGCCTTGGCGAATCGACGCGATGCCGCGGAATCAGCGCTGTACCCATCTGCGTGAGAATGTCGACGAAATAACGGTTGCCTGTCGCCGCCGCGATCGCGACGTGAAAGCCCAGGTCGGCCGCGGCGCTGTCGCCGTTGGCGCGGCTGGTGGCCCCGATGGCGTCGAGCGCCGCGCGGATGTTCGCCAGATCGCGCTCACTGGCGCGCTGGGCCGCGAGCCCCGCGCACTCTGTCTCCAGGCTGATGCGCAATTCCATTACGGACAGCAGATCGGCCAGCGTCGTGGCGGGCACCATGGCGAGACCCAACGGCTCGCGGCGCGGCTCGAGGACGAAACTGCCGATGCCATGCCGCGTCTCGATCACCGCGTTCGCCTGCAGCCGCGAGATCGCCTCGCGCACAACGGTACGGCTGACGCCGAGCAGCGACATCAAGGTTGATTCGGTAGGCAGCTTGTCGCCGGGCTTCAGCGTGTGCGCGGCGACCTGCTCGTTGACGTAGTTCACCACCCGGTCAGCAAGACTTCCGCGCGCACGCAGGGGCGGCGCAGTAAGGGTTGAGGACGCGGTCATCGAGGACCTCCTGGGTTGTTTGCCGACGCGCTCATTATACGTTGTCCTACAACGCGAAAACGGTCGATATCTCCAGGCGTCACGCTGACCGCGCCCCTGCGACGCGCGTTACTTCATCGAGTCGCGACGCCCATTCACGCCTCGCGATTCGCGTCGATCACCGTCAGCGCCGCCATGTTGATGATCCGGCGCACCGTCGAACTGGAAGTAAGAACGTGCACCGGCGCATTCGCACCCAGCAGGAACGGGCCCACCGCGACATTGCTGCCCGCCGCTGTCTTCAGCAGGTTGTAGGCAATGTTGCCGGAGTCGACGTTCGGGCACACCAGCAGATTCGCGGCACCCTTCAGGCGAGACATTGGGAGGATGCGCGAGCGCAGCGCCTCGTCGAGCGCGCAATCGCCGTGCATTTCGCCGTCGACTTCCAGCGTGGGCGCCTGCTGCGTCACCAGTTCAAGCGCACGCTTCATCTTTGCGCCGGAGGCCGAACTGCCCGAGCCGAAATTCGAGCGCGACAGCAGCGCCACCTTCGGAACCAGGTTCAAGCCCCGCATGCTATGCGCCGCGGCGATCGTGAATTCGGCGATCTGTTCGGCGCTCGGGTCGTCGTTGACGTGAGTATCCACGAGCGCGATGGTGCGATTGTCGAGCAGCAGAATATTCATGGCCGCGTAAGTTTGCGCGCCCGGCTTCTTGCCGATCACCTGATCGACGAAACGCAGGTGATCGTGATACGCGCCAACCGTGCCGCACACCATCCCGTCCGCATCGCCCAGCTTCACCATCATGGCGCCGATCAGCGTCAAGCGGCGGCGCATTTCGACGCGCGCCATTTCCTTGGTGATGCCGTCGCGGCACATCAATTCCCAGTAGGTCGTCCAGTATTGATGGAATCGTTCGTCATACTCAGGATTGGTCACTTCGACATCGTGACCCACGCGCAAACGCAGACCGTATTTTTCGATGCGCGCCATCAGCACTTCCGGACGTCCGACCAGAATCGGGCGCGCGAGCTTCTCATCGACGATCACCTGGACCGCCCGCAACACGCGCTCCTCTTCACCTTCCGTGAAGACGATGCGCGACTTGCCGCCCTCGCGGACGATCTGGCGCGCCGCCGCAAACAGTGGCTTCATGAAAGCGCCGGAACGGTAGACGAATTGCTGCAGCTGTTCGGTGTACGCCTCCAGATCGTCCAGCGGGCGCGTGGCGACGCCGCTTTCCATGGCAGCCTTGGCGACGGCCGGCGCAATACGCACGATCAGACGAGGATCGAACGGCTTCGGAATGATGTATTCGGGGCCGAAGTCGACACCATAGGCCCCATACGCCGCAGCCACTACTTCGTTCTGCTCTTCTTCGGCCAGCGCTGCAATCGCATAGACCGCAGCCTTTTCCATTTCAGGCGTGATGGTGGTCGCGCCCACGTCCAGCGCGCCGCGGAAAATATACGGGAAACACAGGACGTTGTTGACCTGGTTCGGATAGTCAGAGCGTCCGGTGGCAATCACCGCATCGTCGCGTACCGCTTTCACCTCAGCCGGCGAAATTTCCGGCGTGGGGTTGGCCAGCGCCAGAATCAGCGGACGTGCCGCCATGCGCGCCACCATGGCGGGCTTCAGCACACCGCCGGCGGAAAGACCGAGGAACACGTCCGCGCCCTCGATCACCTCTTCCAGCTTGCGCGCCGGGGTATTTTTGGCGAAGCGCGCTTTCTGCGGATCCATCAGCGTCGTGCGGCCCTGATAGACCACGCCTTCGATGTCGGTCGCCCAGACGTTTTCGATCGGCAGGCCGAGTTCGACCATCAACTCGAGGCACGCCAACGCCGCGGCGCCCGCGCCGGACGTCACCACTTTGACCTCCTTGATGCTCTTGCCCACCACCTTCAGACCGTTGATGAAAGCCGCGGACACGGTGATCGCGGTACCGTGCTGGTCGTCGTGAAAGACCGGAATCTTCATCCTTTCCCGGAGCTTTCGCTCCACGGTAAAGCATTCCGGCGCCTTGATGTCTTCGAGGTTGATACCGCCGAAAGTCGGCTCCAGGCCCGCGATGATATCCACCAGCTTGTCGGGATCGGTCTCGTTGATTTCGATGTCGAACACGTCGATCCCGGCGAACTTCTTGAACAGCACCGCTTTACCTTCCATCACCGGCTTCGAGGCCAGCGCGCCGATATTGCCGAGACCCAGCACGGCCGTGCCGTTCGTGATGACGCCCACCAGGTTGCCGCGGCCGGTAAAGCGAAACGCGTTGAGCGGATCGGCAGCGATCTCCTCACACGCCGCAGCTACGCCCGGCGTATATGCCAGCGCGAGGTCTCTTTGCGTGACCAGCGGCTTGGTGGCGACCACCGCCGTTTTGCCCGGAATCGGGAATTCGTGGTAATCGAGTGCTGCCTGACGATCCGACGTGTTCATGTTCTAAGCCCTTTCTGTGGCGGGCGCCCTTGCGGCGCATATCAAACGACGGCTCATTCTAGGGACGGGCCATAAGGACAATATTCGGAGTTAATATGCCCCCATCACCTTTTTCTAATGGCGCAGTGCATTTATGGCGGTATTCGATCCCAACGTGGTGGTGCGCAAGCTGGCATCCCGGCTGAAGATGCGCCATCTGACGCTGCTGTTGCAGATTCAGCAGTACGGCTCCCTCACGCGCGCGGCCGAGCACATGGCGAGCAGCCAGCCGGCGGTCACCAATGCGCTGGCGGAACTGGAAGACATGTTCGGCGCGCCGCTCTTCGACCGCTCGGCGCGCGGCATGGCGCCGACTGCGTTGGGCAAGGTCGTGCTGGCAAGAGCGCGCGCCATGACCGAGGACCTCGACCATCTGGTGCGGGAAATGGAGGCGGTCGCGTCCGGGCATGCCGCGCATCTGCATATCGGCGTGATTCCGTTCATTCCCGGCCAGATGCTGTCGACGGCCATCGAGCGCACCCGCCCCGAGAGCGATCGGCGCCTGACCGTGACGATTCACGAGGGCACCAGCGAGCAGTTGCTGACCCAGTTGCGCGAGCACACGGTGGATATCGTTATCGGACGTGCCTCGTCGTCGCTCGATCTGCAGCAGGTCAGCGTCGAAATCCTGTATCGCCAGCAACCCCGACTGATTGCCAGCCGCCGCCTCGCCGCCCGGCTGGCCCGTGGCCGGCTCGACTGGCAGAAGCTGGCGGAACTGGACTGGATTTTGGGCGCCCCGAACACGCCCATGCGCGAACAGGTCGCCGACATCTTTCTGGGCGCCGGCCTGACCCCGCCGACGCCAATCGTCGAAAGCTTCTCGTCGAAGCTGATCGGCGAGATGATCGTCGCGGGCGAGCAATCGGTGTCCATCGTCCCGGCGGATATCGCGGAGGAACTGGTGCGAATCGCAGGCGTGGCCATCGTACCGTACTCGTTCGAATGGACCTTGTCGCCCATTGCACTGTTCACGCGAATGAACGAAGCGCAGCGCATGCCCGGGCGCCTGTTCGCAGACGCGCTTCATAAGGTATGCCAGGCGATTTATGCCCGACCGTAACAGCGTGGCTGCGTCTACAAGCGTGATGACGATGACGAAACCTGCATGGTCGCTTGTGAAATAATCTGCACTCCCCTTTTGGTACTCACAGAGCGGTGTCTTGAGAAAACCCCACTTCGTCATCCTCTTTACCGTGCTGCTGGATGCTATCGGCATTGGGCTCATCATGCCCATCTTGCCGGGACTTCTGCACAGCCTCGCCGATTCCGATATCTCCGTCAGCCGAAACTACGGTGCCCTGCTTGCCGTCTATGCGTTGATGCAATTCCTGTTCTCCCCGTCCTGGGCGCGTTGAGCGATCGTTTCGGACGCCGACCGGTATTGCTGGCGTCGCTTGCAGGCGCAGCGGTCGATTATCTGGTGATGGCGGCAGCGCCTAGTCTCTCGTGGCTCTATGTGGGTCGCGTGCTGGCCGGTATCACCGGAGCGAACATGGCCGTTGCCACGGCCTATCTCACGGACGTCACCCCGGAAGCCGAGCGCGCGGGCCGCTTTGGTCAGATGGGGGCCGCGTTGGGCGTGGGTTTTATTGCGGGACCGTTGATCGGCGGTTTGCTCGGCGCCGTGCATCTGCGCGCACCGTTCCTCGCGGCTGCCGCGATGAACGGTCTGAACCTGTTGCTGGCGTATTTCGTCTTGCCCGAATCGCGTGAGCGACAAAGCGGGCCGCGTGAGAAGCGCAACATGAATGCGTTCTCCACACTGCATCGTCTGCGCGGCACGCCGAATCTGCTGCCGCTCGTGAGCGTCTACGCCGTCATCATGCTCGCCTCGCAGGCCCCCGCTACGCTGTGGATCATCTATGGCGAGGACCGATTCGCGTGGACTGCGACGATTGCCGGCGTATCGCTGGCCGCTTTCGGCGCATGCCATGCACTCTCCCAGGCCTTCGCTATCGGGCCGCTGGTCGCACGGCTGGGCGAGCGCGTGGCGCTGTCGATCGGACTGGCGGCTGATAGCCTGGGGCTGGTGCTGATGGCCATTGCGACCCGAGGGTGGATGCCGTTCGCCATCCTGCCGCTGTTTGCGGTGGGCGGCATCACCATGCCTTCGCTGCAAGCCATGCTGGCACGACAGATCGACGATAGCCGTCAAGGCGAATTGCAGGGCACGCTCACGAGTATCGCGAGTCTGATTGGCGTGGGCGGACCGCTGGCGGCGACATGGCTCTACGCCGCCAGTCAGCACGCGTGGCCGGGGCTCGTGTGGGCGATTGGCGCTGCGCTTTACCTGCTGGTACTGCCGCTGCTGTTCAATTCACGCATGAGATCACAGCAAGGCAATGCGGTGGGGACGAGCGCAAGCGATTGAGGGATGTCGCGCCCCTCAATTCAGGCGCTTACCCACGATTACCAGTCCGCGCGAAACCCCACTGACGTTATCGACGGCTTGCGATGCCGCGTACAACCGCGCAACCGGAACCCAGACCGCCGGATACTTGTAGCGCGCGACATCGAGAAGGAGCGCGCTGTCGCTGGCGGCGTCATAAGCCGCCAGCGGCGACCAATGACCGCCGCCTTCTTCACCTATCTCCACGCGCCTGAAATTCAACAGCGCAAAGCGGTCACTCTGCGCGGTGGTGTCGCGGACGAGGTCGCGAAACTGCGCTAGCGTGAGATCGCTGGAGTGAAATTTTTTGACTGCGACGGCGGGGTATTCGGCCAGCACTGCGCTCAGTTGATCGAGCGTCATGCCTTCGCGCGACACGCGCGCCGCGCTAGCGACCTGCGGATCGACGCTGCGAAAGAAGTCCTCTTGCGAGAAATACGGGAAATCCGGGTATTGCGACGATTCAGGACGTTGGACACCCAGTGCATTGAGCGCCATCACCGAACTCGCCACCGAACAATATGCCTCGTTGCGCTGCGTTTCGAAGTACTGCGATAGCGGCCAGTACGACTGCTTGTCGGTGCTGGACATGAGCCGACTCTGGCCTTCGGGCTGCGCCAGCGCGACGAGACCGGGCGGAACCGGCAACGGCCCATCAGCCGGGTGCAGCGCGGCAGGCGCATCCGCATGACTCACGCCAGATGAAAACGAGGCACAGCCGCTCAAGGCAACGATCAGGGCAGCAGCAGCCCAGCAAGACCGGCTCTTGAGCTGAATGAGGCGAAACAAGGAATAGTTGGACATCGAACCCTTCACATGCGGATGATTTCCGGACGATGGCTGCCTGAACGCCGCGTCAGCACCTGACGCGCGAACTCCGGTTTTGTAACACGAAACAAACGCCCGCGTGAGATTCGACCGTAAGACGGAAGACGGAAAGAAGGCACCGCTGGCGCAACGGTTCCTTCGCGGCCGCCGCTATCCAGTCAACATCAGCCAGTCGAGATATTTGTGCCGGCGCCTGGCGTGCCCGCACCTCACCCTCTATATTTTTCCTGACACCTTCGCATTTTTGCCGCGCTATCGTTTCAGCACGCGAACGTCAGCCTCATCGACTGTGGCGTTTACGCCTTGAGCATTTGAACTTTGTGCGGCCTTCGACTAGCATGCGCGCTTTGCAAAATCGCGGCGATTGCGTGGCACACCTTCGCCGGCCATTCCCGGAGCTTACAAGTATGAAAAAGTCTTTGCTGGCATTCGCGCTATCAGGGGTATTCGCAGTCTCGGCGCACGCGCAAAGCAGCGTGACCCTGTATGGCCTCATCGACACGGGCCTCGTCTACAGCAACAACCAGACGGGTCACACCAGTTGGCAGGTGGCCAGCAGCGCGACACAGAACACCGTGTTCGGTCTCAAGGGCTCGGAAGATCTGGGCGGCGGGTTGCACGCCATCTTCAAGCTCGAACAGGGTTTCAACCTGAACAACGGCACCGAGGCCTTTCCGGGTGATGGTTTCGGCTCGCAAGTCTGGGTTGGCCTGCAGAGCGACCAGTACGGCACGCTGACGTTGGGCCGCCAGTTCGACGTGGTCAACGACCTGCTCGGTCCGCTCTCCGCCGAGAGCAACACCTGGGGCGGCAACCTCGCGGCGCATCCGTTCGAGAACGACAACCTCGCAGCCGACTCCGTGGTCGTCAATAACGCGGTCAAGTACACGAGCCCCACTTATCACGGCGTCACCGTCGAAAGCATGTACGCCTTCAGCAACAAGGCCGGCGGCTTTGCGAACAACCGTGTCTATGGCTTTAGCGCTGCCTACGCACAAGGTCCCGTGAATCTCGCGGCCGGTTACCTGCAGTTCAACAATGCGGGCGGCGGCACGCTCGGCACGAACGCGAATGGCGCGATTGCGCAAGGCGACGGCAGCGCGAACTTCGTCGCGCAGCGTCAACGTATCTGGGGCGCAGGCGGCAACTACACGTTCGGCCCGGCTACGATCGGACTCGTCTGGAGCCACACGCAACTCGACAACATGGCCAGCGTCTTCTCGTTTGGCCTCGGCGATTACACACCGCTCGGCGGCAGCCTGCGGCTCGACAACTACGAAGTCAACGCACGTTACGCGCTCACGCCAGCCTTGAGCGTGTCGGGTGCGTACACGTTTACCGACGGCGCGTACGGCGACGGAGCGACGAGCGCAACGCCGGCATGGCATTCCGTCATGCTTCAGACCGACTATTCGCTGAGCAAGCGCACCGACGTCTATCTCGAAGGCGTCTATCAGCACGTGCACGGCGCGCCGGCTGGCTCGGTACTCGGCGATGCGATGATCAATACGCTGTCGCCGTCCTCGACCGGCACGCAGGTGGCCGTTTCCGTCGGCCTGCGTCACGCGTTCTGATCCTGCTCGCGTAGATTTTCCGGACGGCGGCATTCGCATTCGCAATCGACCGTCACGATCAAGCGGCGCCTTCAAAGCGCCGCTTGATCGCCACATCCCCTACCGCTACTTGGCGTCCCCGGCCTGATACAGCTTGATCACCGCTGAAAAGTCCAACCGGCCCGCGCCCTTGGTGCTCATGCTCTGGTACAGCTGCTGCGCCAGCGCACCGAGGAAAACCGGCTGACGCACCTGCTTCGCGGCATCCGTAGCCAGCCCGAGATCCTTCAGCATCAGATCGGTACCGAACCCGCCGGTGTAGCCACGCGAGGACGGCGCCGTTTCGATCACGCCCGGGAACGGGTTATACGTGTCGGAACTCCAGCAGCGTCCGGTCGACGTATTGATGATCCCGCCCAGTACCTTCGGATCGATACCCAGCGCGGCGCCCAACGACATCGCTTCGGCCACGCCCGCCATCGTGATCCCCAGCACCAGGTTGTTGCAGATCTTCGCGACCTGCCCCGTACCGGTATCGCCGCAGTGAACGATGTTCCTGCCCATCGCCGAGAGCACCGGCTTGACCTGCTCGTAGACGGAAGCGCTGCCCCCCACCATGAACGTCAGCGTGCCCGCTGCTGCGCCGCCCGTGCCGCCCGAAACCGGGGCGTCGACAAACGCGTTGCCGTGTTGCGCCGCCAGCTCCGCGAATGCCTTGACGCTCGCGGGATCGATCGTGCTCGAATCGATGATGGTCACGCCTTTTGCGATGCCCGCCAGCACACCGTCGTCCGCTGTCAGCACGCCGCGAACGTGAGCCGCCGCGGGCAGCATCGTGATGACGCATTCGACGTCCGCCACCGCGGCTTTCGGCGAACCCGCCGCCTTGGCGCCTGCGTCGACCAGCGCCTGCACGGCCTGCGCGTTCAGGTCGAACACGTTCACCGCGTGGCCGGCCTTCAGCAGGTTGTGCGCCATCGGCGCACCCATATTGCCGAGTCCAATAAAAGCGATTTTCATGATTGCGTCTCCCCTTCGTAATCCAGAGTGCCTCACGCAGGACGCTTAGCGCAGGCTGATGGTGGTATTGACGCCATCATTGACGGTCGCGTCGTCGAACCAGCGCGCGGTGACCGTTTTGGTCTGCGTATAGAACTGCACGACCTGCTTGCCATAAGGGCCGAGATCGCCGAGCTTCGAACCGCGCGAACCCGTGAAACTGAAGAACGGCACCGGCACCGGAATGGGAATGTTGATGCCCACCTGGCCCACGTCGATATCGCTCTGGAATTTGCGCGCCGCTGCGCCGCTCTGCGTGAAGAGCCCCACGCCATTGCCCATCGGATTACGGTTAACCAGCGCAATCGCGTCGTCGAGCGTCGGCACGCTCAGCACCACCAGCACCGGCCCAAAAATCTCGGTGCGGTAGATTTCCATTTCAGTTGTGACGTCCGTGAAGATCGTCGGGCCGATGAAGTTGCCGTCCTCGTAGCCGTTGACCTTGACGCCGCGGCCGTCGAGCGCAAGCGTGGCGCCTTCTTTCACGCCCGTTTCGATCAGGCCGAGAATCCGCTGCTTCGCGCTGCGCGAGACGACCGGGCCGATGTCCGTGCCAGCTTCGCTGCCCGCGTTCACCTTGAGCGTCTTCGCCTTTTCGACCAGATCCGGCAGCCACTGCTGCGACGCGCCCACCAGCACGACCACCGAAGTCGCCATGCAACGCTGACCCGCCGCGCCGAAGCCAGCGCCTGCGAGAGCATTCAAGGTCTGCTCGCGGTTGGCGTCGGGCAACACCACGGCGTGATTCTTCGCGCCCATCATCGACTGGACGCGCTTGCCGTGTTCGCTGCCAAGGCGATAAACGTGCGTCCCCACCGCCGTCGAACCGACGAATGAGATGGCCTTGATCAGTTCATGCGTGCACAGCGCATCCACGACATCCTTGCCGCCATGCACGACGTTCAGCACGCCCTTCGGAATGCCCGCTTCAATGGCCAGTTCGACCAGTTGCATCGTCGACAGCGGATCCTGCTCCGAAGGCTTCAGCACGAACGTATTGCCGCAGACGATCGCCATCGGGAACATCCACAGCGGAATCATCGCCGGGAAGTTGAACGGTGTAATGCCGGCGCACACGCCGATTGGCTGACGCAGCGTGTACGTGTCGACGCTGCCCGCGACGTTTTCGGAAAACTCGCCCTGTTGCAGCGTGCCGATCGAGCACGCGTGTTCGACGACTTCGAGGCCGCGGAAAATGTCGCCTTCCGCATCGGGAATCGTTTTGCCCTGCTCGGCCGACAGCGTCTTTGCAATACGCGGCATATGTTCACGAATCAGCGCCTGGTACTTCAGCATGATGCGCATACGTGTGCCGATCGGCGTGTTTTTCCACGTGGCAAACGCGGCATGCGCGGAACGGATGGCCGCATCCACTTCTTCGGCGGTCGCGAACGGCACGCGTGCCAGCACTTCCTGGGTCGCCGGATTGACGATGTCGCGCCATTCGCGCGTGGCCGATTCAACGAACTCGCCGTTGATCAGCAGTTTGACGGTACTGACGTTCGCGTTGGACGCCTGGGTGACAGCATTCATGATCGACTCTCTCTGTTGGGTTCGAATAAGGCAAGGACAACGACTAGTCGGCGCGTGTTCGCATCATCAGCGTGCAGATCAACGCGACGATGCCCAGCGCCACCATATAAGCCACCACGTAGTGCGGGCGGCCAGCACCCACGGCGAGCAATGCGGTCGCGATCATCGGCGCGATACCGCCGCCCAGCACACCCGCAATCTGCACCGACAAGGAGATCCCGCTATAGCGGATCTCAGCCGGAAACTGCGAGGCGAACAACTGCGATTCCGGTGCATACAGAATCGGGAATACGACGCCCACGCCCAGCACCATGGCCCACCAGAGGTTTAACGGATCGCGCGTGCCGAGCATCGCAAAGAACGGCGCCGCAAATAGGCACATGATGACGAGGCCAATCAGGAATAACCGCTTCTGGCCGATACGATCGCTCAGATAGCCGCAAAACGGCATGGTGAACAGCGACAGCACGGCACCCGCGGTAATTGCATGCAGGATGGCCGCCTTCGGGATCTTCAACTGGTTGGCCGCATACGCCAGCGCAAAGGCAACCACCAGGTAGAACCAGGTATTTTCCGCACTGCGCGCACCGATGATGACGAGCAATTCGCGCGGATGACGCCGCATCGCTTCGAGAATCGGCGCCTTGACAGCTTCGCCGCGCGCTTTCAGGCGCTCGAAGTCCGGCGATTCAGGCACGCGCACCCGGATCACCCAGCCGACTATGACCAGCGCGATGCTGGCGAGAAACGGAATGCGCCAGCCCCATGCGAGCAGATCGGCCTCCGGCAGTGCGGTGACCGCGGCCATCGCCAGCGAAGACAGGATCAGTCCAAAGCCCACGCCGGTTTGCGGCAGGCTGCCAAAGAAACCCTTGCGGCCAGGCGGCGCATGTTCCACCGCCATCAGCACGGCGCCGCCCCACTCGCCGCCTACGGCCATGCCCTGTAAAAAGCGCATCGCTACCAGCAAAGCCGCGGCCCAGTAACCAATGCTCTGATAAGACGGGATCAGACCGATCACCATACTCGGAATGCCCATCAGCAACAGGGTGACGAGCAGCATGGATTTGCGGCCGATCCGGTCACCAAAGTGACCGAAGACGATGCCACCCATAGGACGGCCGATGAACCCGACACCATAGGTCGCAAACGCGGCCAGTGTGCCGAGGATGGGATCGAGCGTCGGGAAGAAGATCTTGTTGAATACGAGTGCGGCCGCTGCGCCGTAAAGGAAGAAGTCGTACCACTCGATGGTCGTGCCGGCCATGCTGGCCCACCCGGCGAGCAGGTAATCCCTGGCGCGTTTGGGAAGCGGTGCGGCAACTGCCGCCCGGTCGGGGGTCGATTGCATCTGCATCCTGTCTGTCTCCGTATTTTTTGTTGGCTCGCCGGCCGCATGAACGGCGCGGGCTGCCTAAGCCGTGGATGTTCCAGTGGCTTGCAAACGAGTATAGTTATTCGAATATCCACGGTATAGAGATGAAAAAGCCCATCCGATATGCAAAAAAGCACAAGCATGGACGCATGTCGACAACGGAGACTGAATGGAAAGTGTGAACTGGGATGATCTGCGTTACTTCTTGGAGGTCGCGCGAACGCAGCGGGCAAGCGGCGCAGCGAAGCGCCTGGGCGTCGACCACACCACGGTGGCGCGCCGCGTAAGAGAACTGGAAGCTTCGCTGGGCACGGTGCTGTTCGACAAGTCGCGCGCGGACGGCTTCGTGCTGACCGCCGATGGCCAACGCCTGCTTGCCTATGCCGACACCGTCGAAACCACTGTGCAATCCGCAGCGGAACAGTTCACGGGCGGCGCTCACTCGCTCTCGGGACATGTGCGGGTGGGATCGACCGAGGGCTTCGGCTGCTTTTTTCTCTCGCCCCAGTTGGCGCGTTTCGCCGGCAAGCATCCTGACATCTCAATCGACCTGCTGCCGGTGCCGCATTTCGTCAGCCTCTCCAAACGGGAAGCGGACCTCGCCATCATGCTCGAGCGGCCCGAGCGGGGTCAGTATGTTTACACCAAGCTGTGCGACTACCGCCTCAAGCTATATGGAACCCGGAGTTATCTGGATCAGCATGCGCCCGTCCATACCGTGGCGGACTTACGCGATCACGCCTTTATCAGCTATGTCGCCGATCTCGCCTTCAGCCGCGAACTGCTCTATCTGGACCGCACCATCCCCAACGCCGCGGCCAACCTGTGCAGCACCAGCGTGATCGCCCAATATCACGCGGCCCTGCAGGGAAATGCGCTCGCCATCCTTCCATGCTTCATGGCTGAGCCCAATCCCTTGCTCGAGGCTGTCTTGCCTGACGAAGTCGTGGTGACGCGGCATTTCTGGATCTGTTGCCGCGAAGATCTGCGCAAGCTGCGGCGCATCACCTCGTTATGGGACTATTTGCGCGCAGCAGCGGATGAGAACCGGGCGCTGCTAATGGGGGAATCTGCGGAAATGCGCTACGTGGAAGTGTGAGCGGCCGTAGCGGCCAAGCGGGGTCGCCGCCGGGGTATGGACGCACAAGCGGACGCACACCCGCACGCACACCCGCAGCCGCGCAAAAGAGCCTTAAGCTTTCCCGGGAGAGGCCGTTATTGCATCTGCCAACCATTAACGTGCCCGCTCATGGCCAAGACCATTCCATTTTCAGGTAACACCCAGGCCGCCCGCGCACGGGCAGCGAAGGCTATGCTGCTTCCGCTTCCCAGGGCGACCGCGGAAGAACTCGCCCTTCAGGTCCATCTGGCGCTCGACCGCCTGCGACGGGGAAAAGGCAGCGTCAGCGCCGCCCAGACCGTGACGCAGGCCATGCTGCTGGTCGCCTTCATCGTCGAAGCGGGTTACGGCACGCTGCCCCCGGAGACGTTGCGTACCGCGGACACCGTGAGCGCCGCGTGCTTCGAGCGCGGCCGCACGTCGGACGAATGGGCACTGGATCACGCCGGGTACGAAATTTTTGCGGCGATTGCTACGGTGTACGACCATCAATTGCAAAAGGCCCCGCTGTGGGCCATTACCGAAGCCAGCGACCGGCTGGACCGCTTCAGCGCCGGCGAGCCCTATCAGGCAGCTAGCCGCAAGCGGGCTTGAGCTTCCGTTCGAGTACGCGGCAATCGATCAACTCGCGGCAAGCTCGATGATCGGCTCGCAGAGAATCGGGAAATTGACCGAGTTGGCGACGTAACATTTCTCATGGGCCGCGTGGTGCAGACGCTCCGCGAGACTCGCATCATCGCCTGCGCGGATCGTCACACGAGGGCGCAGCACGATTTGCGTAAATTTGCCCTGATGCGGACTGTCGAGCATCGTCCCTTCTGCATCGTCGCGGTAATCCAGCACTGCGATGCCAGCATCGGAGCACAGGTGCAAGTACCACAGCTTGTGACACGCCGATGCGGACGCCACGAGCAGATCTTCGGGATTCCAGCGTGTCGCGTCGCCGAGAAACGCCGCGTCTGACGAGCCCGGAATATCAGGCTTGTTCGCGGCGCGGATCGTATGATCGCGCCCATAGTCGCGGTAGCCGGACGTGCCCGTGCCACGGTTACCTGTCCACAGCACCGAGACGCGGTATTTGTGTTCGCCATACGCCATGCCAATATCCTTTTGCTTGAACAACCCGCCTACCTGAATGCGCGGCCCAGCGCCGGCCTCACACCGGCTTGCCCCCTGCTGCGCGCGCCGCATCCTCTTCCTGCAGTTTCCGCCACAGGATCTTACCGCTGCCGGACTTGGGCAGCGAGGTCACGAATTCGACCAGCCGCGGCGCCTTATACGGCGCCATCTGATCGTGCGCCCAGGCAATCACCTCGCTCTCGGTCAAGGTACCCGCGTAACCCGCGGCGGGCACCACCAGCGCCTTGACGGTTTCGCCGCGACGCTCATCCTGCACGCCGATCACGCAAACCTCGTGAATGCCCGGATGCCGGTACATCAGCGCCTCCACCTCCGCCGGCCAGACCTTGTAACCGGCTGCGTTGATCATGCGCTTGAGGCGGTCCGTCATGAAGAAATAACCGTCCTCGTCGATATGGCCAAGATCGCCGGTGCGCAAAAAGCGCTTGCCGTCCAGCTCGACGAACGCTTCAGCCGTCCCCTTCGGATTACGCCAGTAACCCTGCATCACCTGCGGGCCATTGACGATGATCTCGCCCGTCTCGCCCCGTGGCAACTCTTGCAGCGAGGCGGGGTCGATGACGCGCGCATCGAGATCGAACACCGGAATGCCGAGGCATTGTGGCTTCGGACGCTGCGGCGGATTGATGTGCGTCGCCGCGATCGTCTCGGACATACCGTAGCCTTCCACGTAATCGAGGCCGGTCAGATCTTTGAGCTTGCGGGCGATCGCGGCGGGCATCGCCGCACCGCCGCCGCGTGTACCGCTCAGTGCCGACAGATCGTATTGCGCCAGTTGAGGGTTGGACAGAAAATCGACCATCATCGTCGAAATGGACTGCCACGACGTGACCCCGAAGCGTTGCATGCACTGCGCCGCCGCATCGCGATCCCAGCGCGGCAAGATGACGATGGTTGCGCCTGCATACAACGGCCCGTTCATACCGCCCTGCATGCCGGTGACGTGAAACATCGGCAATACCGAAAGATGAGTGCTGTCCTGCGATGCCGCGAACCAGACATTGCCGCCGACCAGCGTGCTCATGACGCTGCGGTGCGTATGCATGCAACCCTTGGGCTTGCCTGTGGTTCCAGAGGTGTAAGGCATCACACAGAGGTCGTCCGGGCCCGCAGTGGACGGCCCTGGTGTGAGGTTGCGCCCGAGCACCGTACTCCAGGCAGTCACGCCGGCGCGATCAATCGACTGCTTCGGCTTCGCCACGAACTCGGGCGGTGTGATCGACGATGGACGTTTCAGGTAATCGCTATAGGTTGCGACGATCGCATGCTTCAAGCCCTGCCCGGGCCCGTCGCCCAGTAATGGCTCGATCTGCGGATACAGGTTCTGCGGCACAATGGCGGTCGTCGCACCGCTGTCCTCCACGTAGTGCCGTACCTCGTCGGTCAGGTTCATCGGGTTGACCGGCACCACCACCGCATTTGCACGCAGAATTCCGTAGTACGCCAGCACCCATTGCGGACTGTTCTGCATATAGAGCAGCACGCGGTCGCCCGCTTTTACTTCGCACTCCTGTTGCAGAAAACCGGCAATACGCTCCGCTTCATCCCTGAACTCCGCGAACGTCACTGGCGTATCGTAGAAGATGATGAATGGCTTATCCGGAAAGCGCGTCGCTGCCACCTCTGCGTTATAAAACAGGCTGGTTTGCGGCAAGCTCAGATGATGCGGCACGCCAACCGGCCAGTGCGCGTGGTGAAGGTGATTCATGACATCCTCCGCCCTTAAACAATGCTTGCGCCGCCGTCCACCGCCAGATGCTGGCCGGTGATATGGCGCGATGCCTCGCTGGCGAGGAACACCACTGAGCCTTTCAGGTCTTCCTCGCCGCCGAGCCGGTGT
Source organism: Paraburkholderia sp. GAS41 (assembly GCF_050436545.1). Classification (NCBI taxonomy): domain Bacteria; kingdom Pseudomonadati; phylum Pseudomonadota; class Betaproteobacteria; order Burkholderiales; family Burkholderiaceae; genus Paraburkholderia; species Paraburkholderia sp. GAS41. The sequence goes on along the minus strand of NZ_JBNDMK010000002.1, from coordinate 631,447 downwards.
AGCGGCGCATGCGCCACGATGGATTCCTCCATCGTGGCGAGCAGACCCGCTGACATCTTCGACGGGAAAAAGCCCGGGCAAATCGCATTGACGTTGATGTTGTAGCGGCCCCACTCGGCGGCCAGCGCCCGCGTAAAGTTGATCGCCGCGGCCTTCGACGTGTTGTAGGCAATCGTATTCATGCCTGCCGGCGCGCCCTTCAGACCTGCGATCGAAGCGATATTGATGATCTTGCCGGTACGGCGGGCAATCATGCTGCGTTTGCCGACTTCACGCGCGAGAAAAAACGGCGCGTTGATGTTCAGATTCATGACCTTGTGCCACGCCTCGTCGGGATAGTCTTCCGCCGGGGCACCCCATGTGGCGCCGGCGTTATTGACGAGAATGTCGATATGGTTGAACGCGTCCAGCACGTCGCCGACAAGATCGGGAATCCTCTCGAATCTGGCGAGATCGTTGACGAACGTTTTGACTTCGATGCCCCGTCCTTCCAGATGCGCCTTGGCCTGGGCAAGCTCGTCGGCCTTGCGCGCGGTGATCGCCACGCGGCAGCCCATTTCGCCGAGCGCCTCGGCCATCTGCAGACCGAGCCCACGCGAGCCGCCGGTGATCAGCGCCACTTTTCCTTCCAGTTGAAACAGGTCTTTCACGTGCATCCGGCGTCTCCTTGACAAGGACTCTGCTTGGCAGATGGGTATGTCTTTTCAACCCATCATACGGGCAGAGACTCATCGTGTAAATAAAAGCATGGTCGTTTTATTTTTTACCTGAATCACACGGAATCAGGTCATTGGGGCTTACCCCACTCCCCAATTCATGGGATGCCGCACCCCCTCCGCCACGGCGGCGCCCACCTCAGGCGCGAAATCTGCTGTTCAAGAGACCGGCTGGCAATGCACGCCAGACCCATCACCCGACGGTCGCACCCGGATGAAGCGTGACACGGCAGGCAACCCGTCGCGTTCGTCGATCACTGAAGGAGAAACTGATGACTCTGATCATTTATCTGGCCGGATGGCTCGTGCTGATAGGCGGCGTGTGCTGGGCGCTCATCGCCATGCATGTCTCCCAGCACACGATCGAAATCGCTGCGGTCATCATGCTCGGCGTCGCGATCATCACCGGCGCCACGCGCACGCGCAACCGCGATCGCTCGTAGCGGCGGCGGTCGTATGCCGCCTTCCGTGCTCACGGCGATCGCTCCGCAAATGCAGGATTGCGTCGCGAGCACCGGGCCGCGCCTCGCGGCACGAAAAATGCGGAGGTGGGTACACGATTCATCCCCACACGGTGTCGCATTCGTGCCGAACATGCCGGCACGTCGACGTTGCCGGTATCGACAAGGTTAAGGAGGCTGACAATGAACTACACAAACGACCCTGCGGAATTTTCGCTGGCCGAGAAAGATTCTGCGCTGTTCACCCATCGTCTTGAAGGCGCGGTGTCCTGGGGCGCCATATTCGCCGGGGGCGTCAGTGCGGCCGCCTTCGCGCTCATCTTGCTGACGCTCGGCACGGGCCTTGGTTTAACGTCGATCTCGCCATGGTCGTCTGGCGCCTCGAATGCGAAAGCCTTCGGATTTGCCGCGGTGATCTGGATTTGCGTCACATCCATTCTCACTTCGGGCCTGGGCGGTTATCTCGCGGGACGGCTGCGCCGCCGCTGGCTTGCCGTCGACGTCGACGAAATCCACTTCCGCGATACTGCCCATGGTTTCTTGAGCTGGGCCGTGGCGACGCTCTTTACGGCGGCGATACTGTCGTCGGCCGTGTCGGGTGGGGTGCGCACCGCTGCGCAGAGCGCGGCAACATCGGCCGCAGATAGCGGCTCCGGCATGCTCGTGACGATGCAACGCAGCAACGCGATGACCGCGTTGAATACGTGGCCGCTGGGTTATTTTGTCGATTCGCTGTTCCGCGTGCCAGGCGGTTCCCAGCCCGCCGCCACCCCGGCTGCAACCGGCAACAACGAGCCGTCGCGTCAGGAAGCGGCGCGCATCTTCCTCAATAGCGCGGCCACGGGCGATCAATTGTCCGCTGACGATACCGCCTATCTGGGCCAACTCGTCGCACAACGCACCGGCCTCACGCCCGAGGCTGCGCAGACTCGCGTAGCGGCCACCTATACGACCTATATGCAGAAAATCACGGCGCTCGACGCCGCTGCAAAAGACGCCGCCGACAAGGCACGCAAAGTCACGATTGGCGCGTCATTGTGGTTATTCATTTCGCTTCTGATGGGCGCGTTTTCGGCCACTCTTATGGCGACTCATGGCGGCCGGGCACGCCAGCTTTAATTGGGACTTCAATTCATTATTCAAGGGAGGTGATTATGCGTTCAATTCTTCTTTTTATGCTCGGGGTTCCCATTCCCGTCATTATCCTGATTGCACTGTTCTGGCATTAACCGTCGTCGCGCGAGGCCCAGCCTCGCGCTCGGCGTGCGCGAGCGCTGGATCGCAGCCGATTGTTTCCATACAGAACACGGCTCCATTATTTAATTGAACACCAGGAAACAATTACGAATTCCTTAAAAACTCCTTGTGCCAAGATTTTCCCGTATTTCTGAATTCGCGTTTAAAGATCCGTGTTTTCCTGTCGATATAACGTCTGACAAACCGGTCATTGCCAGGATGACCGCGTTTACCCACCGAAAACAACGAGCAACGGGTCATGACCACGATATCGTCATTAAACGCAGGCTTTCCCATCACGTCGACACCGTCATCGAATACGGCCACTACCCTCGATCCGGCAGGCGGCGTCGGCTCGACGGGTGACAACTACGGGTCTGCATCGACCATCGTCACGATTCCTTCCGGGCTCGGCGAGTCACCCCTCGTGTACACGCAGGACGGAACGCTGGAAGGTGGACAATCGGCCGTCACGTGGGCGCAGAGCAGCACGGATGCCGTCTCGTCGGTGATGGCGGCCAATTATCTGTCCGGGTCGACCGGTGGACTGTTCAACAATCTGGGAAGCGCGCTGCTCAATCGCTTCGAAACCAGCGGAAGCAATTTCTCGCAATCGGTCTCGTTTGGCTCGGCCACCGCTGCGGGTTCGATCGGACAACTGACCTCCGATGCGGGTGACGCTATCAAACTGACTGTCAAGACTGCGAGCGGCACCACCGTCAACATCGATCTCGATAGTGAGGATGGCAAACTAGCGGTGGGTATCGACAGTTCTGCGCCGCTGAGTTACACCGAGCGCACCGCCATCGCCAGCCTGGCTAACGGATTCCAGCAAGCCATCAACGGACTGGGCAAACTTCAGCCGTCGATCGATCTAAGCGGTCTGCTGCAATACAACACGTCGGTGTTGTCGTCGGTAGATCTGCAGTTCAGTGTGGGGGGCACGTCAGGCGAGTTCTCGGAGAACAGTTCCTCCAAAAGCTTGAGTCTCACGGACCTGGCCGGATCGATGAACCTCAAGGTCGATACGGGCAATTCGGTAACCCAGGGCTCGAGCGCGCAACAAAGTCAGGCCATCGCCAGCTATCTGAAGCAGTTCAGCAACGCCAACTCGGAAGGTCGCGGCAACCCGGCGATGATGAAGGACTTCGAAGACGCATTCACGCAGTTGATGAGCAACAATGGGACGTCCTCGCAGGCAAGCAGTCCGGTCGCGCAAGCGGAGCAGGCGATGATGACGGGGTTGAGCGATTTCAGCGCCTCGATTAGTGAAAAGCAGACGGGTACGCTGGGTGCCCCGGGTTCATTCGACTATCAGGTCTCCCAAAGCACCACCACCGACGGTGACGCGCAAAACGGCTCGGCTACGCAAACGCAGCAATCGCATCTGCAGGCAAACTATACCGAGGCATCGTCTTCGTCGTCCGGGGACTACACGGATGTGAAGATCGACGACAACGCAAGCAGTACCGTCAAACTCGCAACGGAAAAGGGCATCCTGACGCGGGCGTCATTGAGCCAGTCGCACGATGAAACCAAGCAAACCTCGCAATACCACGACGGCCAGCTGGTATCGGAAGTGATTACGCCAACGGGTACGTCGAGCTCGACAGACCTGCTCAAGCTGCTGACACCTTTGATTCAGGATGGTCAGGCCGCGCAGAACAGCAGCAAATGGCAACAGACGCTTTCGAACATCCATGCCATGATTTTACTCAACGCGGGTGAAAGCTGAAACAGGTTAGCGACGGAGACATGAGCCGCGGGCTAGCCTCGTCTGCATTGAATCAGCAGACGATTCACCCGCCTCAATCCCGTCACAGCAAATAAGCAACACTCGATCACAAATCGCTGTGCCTCAAAGAAATGACAGGCTATGCTCCCGCTCACGGTCTTATTGCTCGAGTCTTCGGAAAATTTCCCCCATCCGACTCACCAATTACTGTGGATCGCCAATGAAAAAAGTCGTCATTTCCAGTGCCACTGGTGCGGTTTTTTTTGCTGCCTCGATGTCGTCGGCCTTTGCGCAAAGCTCGGTCACGTTATATGGCATCGTCGACGAAGCCATCCGATATCAAACGAATGCCGGTCCGGGCGGCCATGATCAGGTCTCCATGACATCCGGCCCGGAAACCCACAGCCGCTGGGGCTTGAAAGGCAGTGAGGATCTGGGCGGCGACTGGTCTGCAGTCTTCCATCTGGAAAACGGCTTCGAAGCCTTCGATGGCCAACTTCACGTCCCCAACACACTCTTCAGTCGACAAGCTTACGTGGGGCTGTCGAACAAACAGTGGGGCTCGCTGACATTCGGCCTGCAATATGCGCCCGCCTACGACACCTTGGGTGATCTGTTCGACCCGTTGACCGTCGGCAACTACTGGCAAAACAGCTGGGCGTATAACGGCATCGGCAGTTACCTCGAAGTCAACAATTCGGTCAAATACCAGGGCACCTTCGATAACCTCGCGATCGATGCCCTGTACGGCTTCAGCAACCAGGCGGGAGCGTTAGGCACGGGTTCCACCTATGCCGTGGAACTGACGTACACCTACGGCCCTGCCGCGCTCAACGCGGGCTTCCAGCAGGTCGCCGTGCCGACATCGGCACTCGGTTCATCAACCGGCACCGCGGTCGGCAGCGCAATCAATGGCGCCAAGATCAACTTCATGCACGTCGACGCCTCGTATAAGGTCACCCAGGATATTCGCCTGCTGGTCGGCTGGCTGCGCAATCAGGACCAGACGGGCCTGACCGATGTCAACATGCAGCAAGGTGGCGCACCGACCCTGAAGGGCGGCAGCCCCAACCGTATCGACGACACCTATTACGTCGGGGCGAACTGGCAAGCCACGGCGCCGCTGCTGTTCACGTTCGCCTACTACTACGGCCAGACGCGCAACGCGGAACTGCTCGACGGCTCGCTCGGCAGGGGCATCAACCAGTCCGCTACCGTTCTCGCCGAATACTCGTTCACGAAGCGCACAGAAGTCTATGCGATCACGGACTGGGCGCGCGGCACCGGCGCCTTCGAGGCCGACTATCCGGGCGGGGTCAACTCCGCCGGCGTCCCGACCAATACCATTGGCCGGACCAACCAGCTCGGCGTGGCAGTCGGCCTTCGTAAGATGTTCTAACGACACGGCGGCCCCTGCGATGCACCTCACCCGTGGGGTGCATCAACCTCCTCTCGTCCCACACGGCGTCATGGCTTCCCCGCCGTCCCTGCCTCCTGCTGTGCAAACCACTGCAAGATACGTTGCCGCCCAGGATGCAGCGCACCCGCCGTCTGCAGCCACAGCACGTAAGTTCCGCTCGTCTTCAATGGCATGCCGAACGGAACCACCAGATCGCCACGATTGATCGACTCCTGCGCCAGGGTCAAGTCGGTCATCGCGATTCCCAACCCGCGCGCCGCCGCATTCATCGCAAGCTCGTCGAGATTGAACGTGATGTGTTTGTAATGCTTCGCGGACGGCCCGTCCTGAGCCTTCAACCAGGTGGTCCACTCGTGCTGCCCCGTGGAGCCGTGAATCAGCGTGTGCTGCGCCAAATCTTCCAAAGACCTTGGAAGCGGCTTACCGTTGACGGAACGTAGCGCACACACCGGCACCAGTACCTCGTCGAACAGCGTGAGGAATGAGGGTGACGCCGGCGTCGGATCTTCGCGCGGCTCGGGCAGGTAGAGGATATAGGCGTCGCAGTTATCCGTGGGATCGACCACTTCCGTCGCGACGGTCTCGATGGAAAGCGATAGATCGGGATACTGAGCATAAAAGTCGGTCAAGCGTGGCAATAGCCAGCGGACCGCCAGCGAAACGAAGATACGGATGCGAAACGGCCTGTCCCGCGGCGATATCTGCTCATCCAGTACCTGCAGGTCTTTGAGAATCTTGCGCGCCACCTCCAGTACGGCTTTCCCTTGCTCGGTCAGTTGCACGCTGCGACTGCTGCGAACGAACAGCGGCACGCCATAGTGACTTTCCAGTTGCTGGATCTTTCTGCTCACTGCGCTTTGGGTGAGATGCAGCTTGTCCGCCGCGTCGGTGAAATTGTCGGACTCCGCAACGAGCGACAGCGCCTGAAGGGCTCGAACAGACGGTGGATGAAAGATCTTATCCATGCGTTTCTAGCATCCTTCAATGAATTTATAGCGCTGGATTGTGCATCCCGCAGCCAATATTATTGACACTCAAGCGACGGCCTCATCGTCCAAGCATGCCAATTATTCATGCTTTCGACAACCCGGCCGTCGCGCATGCTGAGGGGACATACCGTGGTCGAGAATATGTGTGGGTGGATTACGCAAGCTGGCGTCTCGCCTCCGGGAGCGATGCTGGAGGGTCCGCAAAAAGCGGATTGGTTAGTGATTGGCGGCGGCTTCACAGGACTGTCGGCGGCACATACGCTCGCCGAACTGCATCCGCAGTCGCGCATCATTCTGGTTGATCGTCAGCGCGCGGCTCAAGGCGCTTCGGCGCGCAACTCAGGTTTCGTGGTCGCCTACGAACGGCCTGCGCCCGATGAACTCTTGGGGCGAAAACAGAATGCGCGCTACCTCGTCGCGAGCGCCATCGGCAAAGCCGCCAGCAACGAGGTGGCGCGGCGGGTCGCGGCCCTCGGCATCGAATGTGACCGGAGCAGTGACGGTTATCTTTTCGCTGTCCGCGATCCGGCCAAACTCGAAGAGGCCGACAGCCAGGTGCAAACCCTGTGTGAAGCAGGCGCGAGCGCCGAACTGCTGGAAGGTCACGAGTTGGCGCAACGACTGGGCTCGTCCTTCTATCAGGCCGGTATATGGTGTCGGGGCGGGAACGGCCTGCTGCAACCAGCGAAATATGCGAAGGGATTGCTGGACGCGTTGCCGGAAAATGTTTCGGTCTACGAAAATACCGAGATCTCGGGTCTTGAACACTTGCGTGGCGGCGGCATCCGCGCGCGGTCCAGCAATGGACACGTCGAGGCGCGGCAACTGCTCGCGTGTGTCGGCGCATTTTTACCCAGACCAGGGCTGGCAGACAGCACGGTCTTTCCGCTGGAACTCAGTGCACCCCATCCTGAAGCGGCGCTCAAGTGGATCAACTATATCGAGGACCCCAAGGTTAACGCTGCCATCACCAATGAGGTGTTCTACCCGACGGCGAACCACGCGGCGCGCGAATTCGTGATTCCGGCCGTCGCGCAGGACCCCACGGTGTACCCGCCAGACGACGTCCTCAAGAAGATGACGCTGATGAAGCCGACACCGATTGAGATCGTGCGTCTGGAGAACCGCCTGTGGGCACAACTAAAAACGCTTCATTAGTAGCGCGAAACCTCGCGCCCTTGCACCGCTTCTTCGCTCGTTACCAGCGTTGATGGACCTGAGGTGCAATATGTCGCGCGTAGACTTCGCGGACGCGTTGCATGGCTTCAGCGGACAGCGGGGTAAGGTTCGCACCCGCCACATTCGACGCCGCCTGCGCCGCGTTTTTGCTGCCCGGGATGATGACGGAAACAGCCTCCTCCATGAGAATCCAGCGCAGCGCGAGTTGCGCCATGGAGGCATCTACCGGTACAAGACCACGCAGTTCATCGACCGCCTTCAAAGCGATGTCATAAGGCACCCCGGAAAAGGTTTCGCCCACGTCGAACGCCTCGCCATGGCGATTGAACGCACGATGGTCGTCCGATGCGAAAACCGAATCCGCGGACATCTTGCCCGTCAGCATGCCGCTCGCCAGAGGCACGCGCGCGATGACTGCCACGTTTTTCCTTTTTGCTTCCCTGAAGAACAGTTCGGCCGGGCGTTGACGGAACATGTTGTAGATAATCTGCACCGAAACCACATTGGGATACTCGATCGCCTTCAGTGCTTCCTCGACCTTTTCGACCGACACGCCGTAGAAGCGAATCTTGCCGGCAGCCACGAAGTCGTCCATGGCGGCGAATACTTCGGGATGGTAATAAACCTCGCTCGGCGGGCAATGCAATTGCACGAGGTCGAGCGTATCGACGCCCAGGTTCGAAAGGCTACGGTCGATGAAACCTGCAAGCGCCTGCTTGTTCGTATAGCCGCTCGTGACATGCGGGTCGAGTCGGCGCCCGAGCTTGGTGGCCACGATGGGACGCTCGCCGCCTCGTTCCCGCAGCACGTCGCGGATGATCCGTTCAGAACGGCCGTCGCCGTATACATCAGCCGTGTCGATGAACGTCACGCCGTTATCGAGCGCGGCGTTGAGCGCGCCCTTGGCGTCGTCTTCGGCAACGCCGCCCCATGAGCCGCCAATGGCCCATGCCCCGAAACCGATTTCCGACACGTTCCAGCCAGTGCGGCCGAAGTTTCTCTTTGCAAGCGTCATTTAAGTTCTCCTACTGTGTTTGGTGAGGGTGGTTCAAAGCTCGGTTGCTGCGGCCATCTCGGCGAGCTTGTTCTGGACCGCGTCTACAAAAATCGTCGCAATCCGTCTGATGTGCCGATGATTCGGGAAGACGGCACAAAAATTCGTTGCGTCCGATCGATACTGGTCGAGCACCGGAACCAGACGCCCGGCCTCGATATCGCGCTTCGCGATTAGGTCGAAGAGGAACGCGATGCCCAGACCGGCGACTGCCGCCTGCATGACCGGGCGCGCGGTACTGGACTGCAGGCGCCCCTGCACCTGAACCCCAATGCGTCCATCCGGACCGTTCAGATACCACGTGCCTGGTCCGAAATCGCGGGAAATCAGCAGACAGTCGTGCTGGCTGAGTTCGTCGCCACTCGTCGGCATGCCGCGAGCCTCGATATAGGCCGGTGATGCCACGAGGCGCCTGCGTGCCGCGCGCAGGACGCGACGCGTCGCGTTTTCGTCCAGCATCGATTCGCGCCGCAAGGCGAGATCGACGCCGCTCGCCGTCACGTCGAGATAGGCATTGTCGACGACGAATTCGAGCGTCACACCCGGATAGCTCGCGAGAAACTCCGTGACCCAAGTATCCGGAATGATGTCGAAGAAATCGTTGTTCAAGGCGACGCGCAGCGGGCCAACCGGCTCCGGATGCGTGTCGGCGGCTTGCTGCCCTGCATGCACGAGCGCCTGCACATTTCTCGCACACTGATCATAAAACGTCTGGCCGACCGCGGTCAGCGTCAGTTTCCTCGTCGTACGAAGAATCAAGCGGCTCTTTAGCTCGCTTTCGAGTTGCTGAATGTAGCGGCTAATCGTGTTCGCAGGCATTCCCAGACGTCGCGCGGCTTCGGCGAAACTTCCGGCCTGAACGACCTCGACGAAAAAATAGATTTCGTTCAGGTCAAGCATACATTCCTCACAAATCTGGATGAGTCCCGCTCATCCCGGCTGTCTAGTGGTCAGACACAAGGCGTTCTAAGCTACCTTCGCTTCGAAACAGCCAGATTAGACCACTATTCACGAGCGTTCGTGATCCCGGAGACCAACGGGGATACGCGGCTGCTATTTCGCGCCCGCTGTGCTCGCCGAAAGCTCACGTTCACGCCTTGGAAGTATCGCCCTCATCGACACCCCGCTCTCGTCCGCAGGATCCGGAATGAATCACATAGTCACTCCCGGGGGCGATGCCGTTCGTCCCTTACTGAATCGAAACGCGCCGCGATGGTGCTGCGCCGCTGCCCTCGCATTCGGCATCGCCGGGTGCGCGGTGGGACCGAACTACCAGAAGGTTGCAGTCGACGTTCCCGCGAGCTTCAAGGAAGGCGTGGACTGGCAACGCGCGAACCCCAATCCGCAGGCGGCACTGTCGAGCACGTGGTGGCTCGACTACGACGACAACACCTTGACGCATCTGGTCGAGCAGGCGCAGCGGGCGAACCCGGTGATTGCGCAGGCCGAAGCCGCGTGGCGGCTCGCGCAGGCCGATGTCGACGCGAGTGTGGCGAGCCTGCTTCCCTTCGTCGGTGCCGGCATATCGGGCGGACGGTCTGGCGCCGGTACCGCAGGCGCGAACAGTGCATCGGGCGCATCGCTGCAGCCTGGCGTACACAACTTTGCTTCGGCGGCGCTGTCCGCGAGTTGGGAGCTCGATCTGTGGGGCGGGATTCGCCGGCAGGTCGAGTCGAGCAACGCGAACGCGCAGGCCAGTGACGCGCAGCGCGCGGGCGTTCGCCTGTCGATCGCCACGAACGTTGCGACCGACTACTTCGAACTGCGCCAGCGCGATGTCGATATTGGCCTGCTCGAACAGCAGCAGCAGATCGACACGCGCATTCTGGACATGACGCGCGCGAGTTACGCGCAGGGCGAGGCGTCGAACGACAGCGTCCTCGCTGCACAGGACAACCTCGAAGAGGTGATCGCCGATCTCCAGGCCGCGAAGATTTCGCGCGAGCAATATGAGCATGCGCTCGCGGTGCTGACCGGCGTGCCGCCCGCAGGCTTTTCGATCGCACCCGTATCGACCTATGCGTTCATCGCGCCCGCCGTGCCGCTTGCATTGCCCTCGCAACTGCTCGAACAGCGTTACGACGTCGTCAGTGCGGAGCGCAATGCCGCGGCAGCGAATGCGAAGATCGGCGCTGCCGAAGCGGCCTTCTTCCCCACGCTGACGTTGTCCGCGCAGGGGGGATTCCAGCACAACGCGCTCGCGAACCTGTTCTCGGTGCCGAACCGTTTCTGGACACTCGGCCCGGACCTCGCCGCGACGATCTTCGACGGCGGCGCACGCACGGCCGCCGTGCACGAAGCGCGCGCGACTTACGACCAAAGCGTTGCCGCGTATCGGCAGACGGTATTGAGCGCGTTCCAGAACGTCGAAGATAGCCTGTCGTCGTGGAAGCATCTGGCGCAGCAGGCACAGTCGTTCAGCGAGATCTACCGGCGCAACCGGCAACTATTCGACAGTCAGCACGCGCAGTTCGAGTTCGGCTCCGCAAGCGAGCAGAACGTACTGACCCAGCAACTGACGCTCCTGCTCGCCCAGCAGAATCTTTCGGACACCCAGGCTGCGTTGACGCTCAGCAGTGTCACGTTGATCAGAAACCTCGGCGGCGGCTGGCACTGGAACGACGCTAACGAAGCCCCCGCCAGCGTCACGGCATCGACCAGCAATGCTCGCTAGGCGCATCGCCGGAATGCTCCCTTCTCCTCTTCCTTCATTCTTGCAGGCTCTCTTCCCCATGAAGTCACTGCTCCTTCGCACCTCTCTCACGTCCATCGGCGTCATCGCGCTGTTCGGCTGCGCAAAGAGCGATCCGCCAGCGGCTCCGCCGCCGCCGCAGGTCGGCGTGCTGGACGCGCAGCCGCAGAACGTTCCGCTTACCCGTAGCCTCGTCGGACGCCTGTCCGCCTATTACAGTGCGAACGTCACCGCCCGCGTCTCAGGCGTACTGCTGAGACGTCTCTATACGGAGGGCAGCGAGGTGAAGGCGGGTCAGGTGCTGTTCGAGATCGATCCGACCTGGTACCAGACGGTGCTGAACAACGACCTCGCGACACTCGCACAAGATCAGGCCACCTACACGAACGATCACGTGACGGCCGAGCGCTATCACAAGCTGCTTCCGGTCGGCTCGGTGTCGCAGCAGACCGTCGACGATGCCGACGCGGTCGAGCGTAGCGCGGCAGCGAAAGTTCAGGCGGATAAGGCCGCGGTCGACGGCGTGCGCGTGAATCTCAGCTATACGAAGGTAAGCTCGCCGATCACCGGCATTGCGGGCCAGCAGCAGGTGACGGCAGGCGCGGTGGTCGGCAACGGCACGACCGACGCGGGCTCCATCGGAACCCTGCTCACAACGGTTGAACAGATCGATCCGCTGTACGTGAACTTCACGATCAGCGCTGCGGACCTGATTGCGCTGCGCAAGGCTCAGCGGACCGGAAAGGTCGCGTTGGCGAGCCAGGACAAGACCACGGTTCAGGTCCTGCTGCCCGATGGCTCACCCTACGATCAACCCGGCACGCTCGACTTCTCCGATGTTGCGGTGAACGCCACCACCGGTGCGGTCAATCTGCGCGCGCGCGTGCCGAACCCGCAGCATCAGTTGTTGCCGGGTATGTATGTGTCGCTCGATGTCGATCTCGGTCAGCGCAACGGCGTGTTCGCGATCCCGCAGCAGGCCATCGCGCGCGACACCGCCGGTTCGTATGCGTTGGTCGTCGGTCAGGACGGCAAGGTGATCCGCAAGGACGTCGACGCCAACGACAGTTATGCGCAGGACTGGATCGTCACAAAGGGACTCTCGCCTGGCGACCGCGTCATCGTGTGGGGCATGCCGGCGGTTCATGAAGGTCTGCTTGTCAAAGTGACTCCCGCTGCCGTTCCCAACGAGGCCACGAGACTGTCGCAGGCCGGCACCGCCCGCCCATCATCCAGCCCGCTAGCCGGCAACAGGTCGTAGGAGTCAGCGCATGCCCCGTTTCTTTATCGACAGGCCCGTTTTTGCGTGGGTGATTCCGATCCTGATCTGCCTGTTTGGTGTGATCTCGCTCACGCGTCTCGGGATCGACTCGTATCCTGACATCGCACCGCCGCAGGTCACGATCACCGCGACTTATCCCGGCGCGAATGCAGCCACGATGGAATCGACCGTCACGCAGGTGATCGAGCAACAGCTCACCGGCATCGACAATCTGCTGTACTTCAACTCGGTGTCGAACTCGAACGGCACGGCGACGATCACGCTGAGCTTCGCAACAGGAACGAATCCCGACATCGCGGAAGTGCAGGTGCAGAACAAGGTCGCCCTGGCGCAACCGCTGCTGCCATCCGAGGTCACCCAGGAAGGCGTGGTGGTCGCAAAGGCGAGTCCCGATATCCTGATGTTCGTCGGGCTGGAATCAACCAATCCGTCTGTCGACACCGCGCGCCTCTCCGACATCATCGCCTCGCAGGTCCAGCCGGTGATCGGTCGCGTCAATGGCGTCGGCAACACGTTCATACTTGGTTCGGAGTACGCAGTACGTATCTGGCTCGACCCGGACAAGTTGCAGGGCTACGGCATGTCGACCTCGCAGGTTCTGAACGCCATCAAGGCGCAGAACGCCGAGTTCGCGACCGGCTCGCTCGGCGCGGACCCGCCCGTCAAGGGCCAGGTTTTCACGGCAACGGTTTCCGGCGACACACTATTCACGTCGATCCAGCAGTTTCACGACATCATCCTGCGTACGAGCAACGACGGCAGCGTGGTGCGTCTGGGCGACGTCGCGCGGATCGACTTCGGTGCGCAAAGCTACGGCACGGGTGCGAGATATAACGGCCAACCCGCCAGCGGCCTTGGCGTATTCCTGCTGCCGGGCGCGAACGCGCTCGATGTCGGCAAGGCCGTCAAGGAGAAGATGGACGTCCTCCAGCGCGACTTCCCGCAGGGCGTGACGTGGCATGTGATGTACGACACGACGCCGTTCATCACCGCGTCCATCACGGACATCGTGCATACGCTGATCGCGGCGATTGCCGTCGTGTTCGTCGTGATGCTGATCTTCCTGCAGAACCTCCGCGCCACCATCATTCCGACGCTGGTGATTCCGGTCGCACTGCTCGGCACGATGATCGGCTTGTCGGCGCTGCACTTCACGCTGAATCAGCTCGACCTGTTCGGCATGGTGCTGGCAATCGGGATCGTCGTCGACGATGCGATCGTCGTCATCGAGAACGTCGAACGCATCATGCGCGAGGAAGGGTTGAGCCCGAAACAGGCAACCCGCAAGGCCATGCGCCAGATTTCCGGCGCGATCATCGCGATCACGGTCGTGCTCGCTGCGGTGTTCGTGCCATCTGCGCTGCAACCGGGCGCGACCGGCATCATCTATTCGCAGTTCGCGCTGACGATCGCGGTATCGATGGTGTTTTCAGCGTTTCTCGCGCTGTCGTTCACTCCGGCGCTGTGTGCCTCGCTTTTGAAGCCCTCGCATCACGCCAGCGAAAACGTCGTGTTCCGCTGGTTCAATCGCGGCTTCGACCGGATCGGCGACAGCTACGTCGGTCAGGTTCGGCATGCCGTGCGGCGCGTGCCTCGCTGGATGGCCGTGTTCGTCGCGCTCGCGGCGCTCGCCGGGGTGCTGTATTCGCATCTGCCGACGTCGTTCGTGCCGGACGAGGATCAGGGCTTCATGCTCGCGATCGTCAACATGCCCTCGGGTACCGCCCTCGCACGTACCGATGCGGTCATGACGAAGGTCACCGACACGCTCACGCATAGTCCGCTCGGCAAGAACATTGCCGGCACGTTTGCGGTCGAAGGTTATAGCTTCGTCGGGCAGAGCGAGAACGTCGGGATGATCTTCATCAAGCTCACCGACTGGAGCAAACGCTCGCAGAGTGCGATGCAACTGATCCCGCAGGCGAACAAGCTGCTGCACGGCATTCACGACGCGCAGATCTTCGTGACCAACCTGCCGACGATCCGCGGCCTGAGCCAGTTCTCCGGCGTCGACATGTACCTGCAGGCACGCGCGGGACAACCGCGCGACCAGCTCGCGCGGGCGCAGGCAACGCTGCTCACGCAAGCAACTCACGATCCGAGGCTGTTCGGCATCCGTCCGAACTCGCTGCCGCAGGCGTCCCAGCTCAAGCTGGCCGTCGATCGCTTGCAGGCGCAAACCATGGGCCTGTCTCTGACCGACGTGTACAACACGATTCAAATGGACCTCGCTCCGGTCTACGTGAACGAATTTACGTACGGCGGCCGCGTCAAACGTGTGTTCATGCAGGCTGACGCGCCGTACCGCATGGGACTCGACGCGCTACAGCACATGTACACCCCGAGCGGCCTGACGAGCAAGGCTGCCGATAGCAGCGTCATGGACGTCTCAACTGCGGGCGCGCCGAATCCGGTGGTCCCGTCCGCGAGTAACGGCGCGATTAGTCCGTACAACATGGTGCCGCTCTCCAGCGTCGTAAAAGCGAAGTGGAATCTCGGCCCCCAGGCGCTGCCGCGCTACAACGGCTACTCGGCGGTGGAAATCGTCGGCGCACCAGCGGCTGGAAACTCGACGGGTCAGGCGATGCAGATCCTGCAAAACATCGTCGACAAGTTGCCCGCGGGCTACGCATCCGACTGGACCGGACAGTCCTATCAGGAAGTCCTCGCCGGCAACTCGGCCAGTGTATTGATGGTGCTGTCGATCGTGGTCGTGTTCCTCTGCCTCGCGGCGTTGTATGAAAGCTGGTCGGTGCCGGTCGCGGTGTTGCTGGCGGTGCCGCTCGGCCTGCTCGGGATGGCCGCTTTCTGTTACGTGTTCCATATGCCGAACGACATCTATTTCAAGATTGGCATGGTCACGGTGATCGGGCTGGCGGCGAAGAACGCGATCCTGATCGTCGAGTTCGCGATTGACGGGGGGGCCCAGGGCATGACGCTGTTCGATGCGGTCATAAGCGCAGCTCAGTTGCGGTTCCGGCCCATCCTGATGACGTCGCTTGCATTCATCGTCGGCGCCGTGCCACTCGTGACATCGAGCGGTGCGGGTGCCTCGTCACGCCACGAAATCGGCACCGGCGTGATCGGCGGAATGGTGTTCGCGACCATCTTCGGACTCCTGCTGATACCGGTGTTCTACGTCACCGTTCGACGCCTGCTGGGCGACAAGCTCGACGAGGTTGCGCGCAAGCGCGTCGATCCGGACGACGCTGAACCGCAGATCAGTGCCTGATTGGGATTTGAAGCTGGATTGTGCTTGCGACCAGCCTTGCGGCTGGCTGCTACCTTTTCATCAACCTTGCCGATGTACTGCAGACATTGGGCACGGCATGCGGCGTATGGCTCGGCACCCTGATGCTGACCAGCACGTCGTGTGGACACATTGCCGGAATCGGAATGCCAGGCATGAATTCGTTTCACCGCGGCGACTGGTTGCAACTTGCCCAGGCAGGCGGCGGAATGCTCGCCATCGCGGCCGCCGCGCTCGTCCCTTTCGTCCACGGACTATTCCTCGAACGACGGCGACGTCGCGCACAGATGCGGATCGTTCTGGCAGTCTGCGCTCGCATGTCCCGACGGCTCGATGACTTGAAGACGGCGTTTGAGTCCCGCGACATTTTGCCGGGTTATATGGATTATGGCGCCGACCGCGAGTGGGACCAGACCCGTCAGACTCTGGCTGCGTTTCCCGTCTGGGATCTGACTGACCACGCGATTGCAGTCCACATCGGGCATCTTCGATCCGCTGCGGAGCACGGCCACGGTATCGCCAAACGATACGCCGCCGGGCGAGACGCACACGCTCCGACATACGAGGCGCTGGTCGAACGCGTGCTCGCCTGCAAGGTCGTCGTGAGCCGCGCCGAGATCGAACTTCGCGCGCGTCTCTGAAGCATGCGGCGGTTGGACAGACGTGGAATTTCGCTTGTGAAGCGAAGCGGACAGGATCCCCTCAGCTAAAACAACAGATCGTCCCAGTAAGGAGGCGACCCGATCGCCTCGACCAGGAAAGCCGATACTTCGCGCACCTTATGAGATCGCAAGCGGTTCTCCGGCGAGAGCATTTGAATATATAAGTCTTCCGCAGACGCCGAGATATCCCAGTCCGGCAGCAGGCTCAACAGCTTCCCTTCTTTGAAGCTCGTCGGCGCGAACAGCCAGCTCGGGAATAGCACAATTCCACGCCCTGCCACAGCGGCCGCCACCAGGACCTCCGCATTATTGCTTCGCAATGAACCGCTGACATCCAGAAACTCAAAGTTTTCCTTCGAGGAACGCCTGAAATACCATCGTTGCGATCCTTGTTGCCCCTTGTACAGCAGGCAATTGTGCTGCATAAGATCGGCCGGAGTCTGCGGTGTGCCATGCAATGCCACATATTCGGGGCTCGCGGCGAGAAGGTATCGGTGAGCACTCACGACTTTTCCGATCAACCCCGAATCGACTAGTCGTCCTACACGAATCGTCACATCGGTACCTTCCTGGACAGGGTCGGTGAAGGCATCGGTAAGCGTGAGTTCTACTGTCAGGTCTGGATATTTGGCCTGCAGTTCGTTGACCAGTCTGGCGACATGAAGCATGCCCAGCGCTTCCGGCGCATTGATCTTTACGAGTCCACGGATACCGGCGTCCCGGTTGCTCAACTGGTCTGCCGCGCCATCCAGAAGTTCGACTGCCTCACGCACTTGCGAATAGTAGCGCGGCCCCTGCTCAGTGAGCCTGACCGCACGCGTGCTCCGATAAAACGGCTGCTGTCCCAGCTCTTTCTCCAGCGCGGCAATGAATCGCGATACGGATGAGGCGGGCACCTCGAAGTGCCGGGCAGTGGCGAGAAAACTGCCGGTTGTCGAGACCATTAAAAAATAGCGTAAAGCCTGGAGGTTCATGGCTGCTCTCTGGCGACGGGGCGCTCCATGCGCTGGAAATGCGTCAAACGCACAACCGACGTATCCATGGCACCGAGCGGATCCGCACGGGTTCCCGGGCGCGGGACTCTCTGGCAGCTGCCAGCACACGACACGTCAAACCCGCTTGAAAATGCTGTTTAGACAAAAATGATTCATCCTGTCAGCCAATTGTTGCAGATATCGCATCTGCATGCCACGAAACGGGACAGCTTCCGGTCGCCGGCCATCGTGTTTTGACATGCCGGTAGAATCGAGCCTGACAAAATCAATCGGGCAGCACGCGCCGCGCTCGCCTCATCACTGTGACCACCACCCTCGATCAACTGCTTGCCGGGCAACTAGCCGGTACGCAGCGCCTGAAGCTCGCCTGCGGGCTCAACGAATTTCCGCGCGAGATTTTCGCTCTGGCAGACACGCTGGAAATTCTCGATCTTTCCGGCAACGCGCTTTCCTCGTTGCCGGACGACTTGCCGCGCCTGCACAAGCTGCGCATCCTGTTCTGTTCCGACAACCAATTCACCGAGCTGCCCAAAGTCCTCGGGCATTGCAAGACATTGAACATGGTGGGCTTCAAGGCGAACCGGATCCGCACGGTGCCCGGTGAATCGCTTCCCGCCGCGCTTCGCTGGCTCATCCTGACCGACAACGAAATCGAAGCCCTCCCGCCCGAAATCGGCCACTGCACGCAACTCCAGAAACTGATGCTAGCGGGCAACCGTCTGCAGACGTTGCCCGCGCGATTGGCTGCGTGTACGCGTCTCGAACTGATCCGGCTCGCGGCGAATCGACTCACTGAACTCCCCGCGTGGTTGCTGGCATTGCCTCGGCTTTCATGGCTCGCGTACGCGGGTAATCCATTTACCGCGGAGCTGGAAGCCGCGGCGTTGAACGAAACACCCATCGAGGAGATGCACTGGGACGAGCTGGAACTGCATCATCGACTTGGCGAGGGTGCCTCGGGTGTCATCCACCGCGCAGCGCATCGTATTCCTAACGAAATCGATCGCCATGTCGCCGTGAAGCTGTTCAAGGGCGATGTCACGAGCGACGGCTTGCCGCACTCTGAAATGGCCGCCTGCATCAATGCAGGCGGCCATCCGAATTTGATCCCGGTGCTCGGCAAGGTGAAGGATCATCCTGCAGACAGCCACGGTCTGGTGATGGAGTTGATCGATCCGCAATTCACCAATCTGGCGGGTCCACCGAGTCTGGATTCGTGCACGCGAGACATTTACAGCGAAGACACGCGCTTCGATCTCGCCGCAGCGCTGCGTATCGCGCTCGGCATCGCCTCGGCCGCCGGGCATTTGCATGAGCAAGGCATCATGCACGGCGACCTGTACGCCCACAATATTCTGCATTGCGGACAGGGCCACGCCTTGCTGGGGGATTTCGGTGCGGCATCCTTCTACGCGCCGGATGACCCGACACAGGCACGGTTGCTTCAGCGCATTGAGGTGCGGGCGTTCGGTTGCCTGCTCGAAGAGTTGATCGCGCGATGCGATGCGCCGGAATGGCCGTCTATCACGTTGGCCCGGTTAGGGGAACTCAAAAGTGCCTGTCTGAGCGAGGCGGCGGCGGGGCGACCGTCGTTCACGGAGATTGTGGAGACGTTGGCCTCATTGACGGCTCATTGACGGCTTATTAACAAGTACTAGCCGCATCCTGACGGCGCGTGAGCCGACCCGGCGCTGATTGCCGACATACGAATCCGGTCTGGCGCAGCGCAACGTTTTTTAATTGCCGCAGTGCGTCAACCGGAGGCGTTTGGACCGTCCAGGCGCAGATTGGCAACAAAGGTTGGAATCGTTCGCCATACAGAATAACTACATCCGGCCCCGATAAGGAGCCGGATTAAACATGACATTAATCGCGCGCAACCACCTGATCATTGACGCGTGCCTCGCCTGAAACGAGACAGCTCGAGAGGAAATTCTGGCCTTGTCCGCTGGAGGCCGCTTCCGAGAAGCCCTTGCCCATCGCTCCGACGCGGACCATTTCCGCCCCTTTTTCGCAGGATATGGAGCCCTCTTCCCCAGCCTGGGCATGGGTTAATGCGCGGCCCGCGGTTAAATACGCAAGGAGCATTAGTACAGCAATATTAAATACGCGTCTCATGGATTGCCTCCTCTGACGAGAAGACTAGCGCGAACCATGCTCAGACGGTGTTAGGGCTTTCCCGATTAGGGCGACAATGCAGCGCTTAAGTCAATAAAGGACGCCGCTCTTTACCGATTGCGGGTTTTCCCTTTATGTAAATGCCGTACACTCATGCTGCATAGCAGTAAATGCGTCGCAGCAAACGCTCTGTTAGTACAGCAGATTGCTCGTCACAACAGCGTCCACGTTTTCGTGATTTAGCGTGGCAGGCAGTTCATCGCGCAGGAATTCAATCCAGGTGCGAATCTTCGCGTCCAGATACTGGCGCGACGCATACAACGCAAACGCGTTTGTATGCTGTGATGTGTACTCCGGAAGAATGTGAACCAGTTCGCCGCTGCGCAGGCCGCTCGCCGCAGAATAAAAAGGCAGTAACCCGACACCCATGCCCTCACCGACTGCAACCGCCAATGCCTCCGCGACATTGACGCAAAACTTCGCTGTGCCAGGCGCAAACGTCTCCGGGCCGCACGGCCCCTGAAACACCCACTCGTGCGCCGGAAAGATCGGCGTCACCGTTCGCAGACAGGTGTGGGCGGCCAGGTCCGCGGGCGTTCCCGGCACGCCGTAGCGCTCAAGGTACGCCGGCGAAGCACAGGCAATACTGAACGTGCTGCCGAGGCGCTGCGAAATCAGCCCCGAATCAGGCAATTTCGTGGCGAGTACAAGCGCGACGTCATAGCCCTCGTCGATCAGATCCGGCTCGCGCTGCGCGAGCGTCAGTTCCACCTTCACATCCGGATAGCGTTGCTGATAGCGCCCCACAACGGGCACCACGCAATGCTGGCCGATACCTGTCATGGCGTGGACCTTGAGCTTGCCGGACGGACGTGCCTGAGCATCGCTCGCCTCAGCTTCGGCCGCGTCGACACACGCGAGAATGTCTTCGCAGCGACGCAGATAACGCTCACCCGCTTCGGTGAGTGCAATGCGACGCGTCGTGCGATTCAGCAGGCGCGTTTGCAGGCGCGCTTCGAGATCGGAGACCGCGCGGGACGCATAAGCCGTGGTGGTGTTGAGGTGCAGCGCTGCACCGGTGAAACTGCCCACTTCGACCACGCGAACGAGCACCCGCATTTTTTGTAGCGTATCCATACGATCCTTCAAAAACCCGCTGGGATTGTTGCATGAATAACCCGCGTGATTTTCTCGAATCCCGTAAAGATGCATTGCAGTCCTTGAGTTTTTGCGGCGCTCGCTCCAGCAACTTGACTCACCTCTATAGCTGCGCTCTACTCGAGTCCGGTCACGCGTCAGCAGGCGCGCAATGCAGCGGTTGTCATGGATACGAGGAGGAAGCAATGCTTCCAGCAGCACAGACGTATGACGCGTTGGTAGCAAGCTTTGCATGGCAAATTCCCGAGCAATACAACATCGGCGTGGACGTGTGCGACAAATGGGCTGACGGCTCGGGCCGCCTCGCATTGATCTACGAGCAGCGGGACGGCAGCGCCACACGCTATAGCTTCGACGATCTCAAGGCCCGCTCCAATCAATTCGCCAATGCGTTACGACGCAGTGGCGTCGTGCAGGGCGACCGCGTGGCGATTTTCCTGCCGCAATCGCCCGAAACTGCCATTGCGCATCTGGCCGCCTACAAGGCCGGTTGCATCGCGGTGCCCCTGTTCGCGCTATTTGGCGTCGATGCCATCCAGTACCGGCTTGCCGACAGTGCCTCGGCAGCACTCATTACCGACGCAGCAGGTCTGCAGAAACTCGCTGAAATCCGTCACACCTTGCCCGAACTGAAAGCGGTGTATTGCGTCGATTCAGTGAGCCCCGCTGCAACGAACGACGTGCACGCCTTCTGGAACGCGCTCAACGCAGAGTCCGAGGCGTTCACGCCCGTCGACACCTCATCGGAAGACTCCGCCGTCATCATTTACACCTCCGGCACGACCGGCAAGCCGAAAGGCGCGCTGCACGCGCAACGCGTCCTGCTTGGGCATCTGCCCGGCGTAGAGCTGTCGCAGGCCCGCTTTCCCGCCCAGGCCACGCTGATCTGGACGCCGGCGGACTGGGCGTGGATTGGCGGCCTCTTCGATGTCCTGCTACCGGCGTGGCATCACGGCGTAACCGTACTTGCGCGCCGCTTCGATAAATTCGACGGTGAAGCGGCGTTCGACCTGATGGCACGTCACGAGGTCACGCACACCTTCTTGCCGCCTACCGCCCTCAAGATGATGCGCACCGTGGCACACCCGGAGCGCTGGAAGCTATCGTTGCGCGCGGTGGCAAGCGGCGGCGAATCACTCGGCGAGGAGTTGATCGCGTGGGGACGCGCCGCGCTCGGTGTCACCATCAACGAGTTCTACGGGCAAACCGAATGCAACGTGGTGGTGTCGTCGTGTGCGTCGCTGTTTCCCCCGCGTGTCGGCGCCATCGGCAAAGCGGTGCCGGGACACGACGTGGCGATCGTCGACGAACAAGGACACCCCGTGCCGACCGACGCGATCGGCAACATTGCGATTGCCAGTCCCGACCCGGTGATGTTCCTCGGCTACTGGCGCAACGAGGCCGCGACGCGTGACAAATTTCGCGGCCGTTATCTGCTCACCGGCGATCTGGGCCAGCGCGACGACGAAGGCTTCATTCGCTTCGTCGGCCGCGACGACGACGTGATTACCAGCGCCGGATATCGGATCGGTCCGGCCTCGATCGAAGACTGCCTGCTTCAGCATCCTGCCGTCTGCATGGCCGCGGTGATTGGTGCGCCCGATGCCCAGCGCACCGAGATCGTGCTGGCGTTCGTCGTGCTGAATGCCGGGTTCATGCCTGGCGACGATCTGGTGCGGGAGATTCAGCAGCACGTCAAGACGCGTCTCGCCGCGCACGAGTATCCGCGCGAAATACGCTTTGTCGATAGCCTGCCAATGACGGCGACCGGCAAGGTGATGCGTAAGGAACTGCGCGCGAGTCTCAGTACTGACTCTCGCCAGACGTGAACGCTTCAACAAAGGCGCTGCCGGCCTTGCACCAGGTCGTCACGCACTGACTGCGACTATCGCCGCGAACAGGCATAATTCGCGTGCCGCGCGCCTCGGTACGCAATGTGCCGAATGCGCGCAACGAAGCCGGTCAATCCGACTCGACACAACCAACGGACCCCTCGAAGTGCAAAGCCTACGTGCAGACGAAGCGCTCACCCATCCCGGATCCCTGCTCACCTCCGACGGTCACATCGTCGCGCCCTACGATCTCGAGCAGTGCGATGCCGAGATCGGCGAGCATGTCGCGCTCGCGAGCCAGTTCGGCATCCTCAACGCAGCGGCCCACTCCTTCGAACTCGACTACTCGAAGCTCGCCGTCGTTCACGTGATCAATGGTATGGGCGTGACGCTCGGCGATTCGGTCATTGGCCTGACCGCGCTGGCCGCGATTCGGCACGCCTATCCGCAGGTGCGTTTCGTGATTTACCGGCCTGAACTCGCACCGCACTACGTCAAGCAGTTCTACGCATTGGCCGCAGACAAGGTCGCGCAAATACGTGCATTACCTTGGCCACTCGCCGATATTCCATCTGACGAGTTGCGCATCGACATGGGCAACCACCTGTTCTGGCCAGGCTTCACGTCGTTGCCGATGATCGACTTTTTTCTTGCTTCGTTAGGCGTGCCGCCTGGGAGCATCGCATCCACGGACAAAGCCAACCGCTGGCTCCAGACGCTGGAATTGCCATGTTTGCCCGAACCCTGGCGGGACCAGCCGTATGTGCTGTTCTGCCCGACCGCCAGCACGCCTATCCGCAGCATTCCCCATGTGGTTCGCGCCGCGCTGGTGAACCGTCTGTTCGAACATTTCGGCCTACCTGTGCTGGGTTTTGGCTCGATTGAGCACCCGCATTACATCGACGTGACGGCCACCTCGACGAGCACCGCCCACTTTCTTGCGTGGATCCGGCATGCACGTTACGTGCTGACTTCCGACACCGCGGCCGTGCATATCGCCGCCGGTTTCGACGTGCCCACCACCGGATTTTTTACGACGATTGCACCTGAACTGCGGGTCCGGGACTATCCGCATTGCCAGGCTGTTACATTGGATCTACCCGGCTTGCACAACGTACAGGCTAGCGAACGCGAGCAGGACATGGCGCGATTAAACGCGGCGTATGAATCGGTCGTAAGCGGCGAGCTGCCTTTTGCGCTGCGCCGCTAACCGGGGTTAGGCACGCCGAATGCTGGATAGCGGGTGTACTGCAACCATCATTCGGAGGAGAACTATCATGCCTTATCTTCTTGGCTGGTTACTCGGTGTGCCGCTCATTGTCCTCGTCATCCTTTATCTGATCTTTCATTGACGTGGCGTCGCAAGACGCGCAGCGCCTCGCTGTATTCGCCGGCACCCGCGTGGCCGCCGCAATCGCGTGCCGTCCCATTCGCCGTTGCATTCTCTCCGGGCGCGACGGCGACTTCGCGCGTTAACTGTTTCATTCCATGTCGCCGAATCCAGCACCGCGCCAGCGCCACCCCAGCGCCGCGCCGCTCCGGTGCGCGCCGCATCAGGCGGTTCATCAGCAAACCTACACGCCAGACTCCACCGCGACATACGGTGACATGATTCTGAAATTGCCTTCCCCGGCGTAGTCAATAAGAATTCGTCCTGTCGCTGAACGGATCGCAGCAAGAGGCTGACGACGCGCAACGGCAAACTCCCCGGAGAACGAGATGAAGAAGATGTTGGCGATTCTGGTGCTGTGCCTGGCTTGCAGCGGCGCTTTCGCGCAAACCGCGCCCCAATCCATGGGCGGCAACCCGCAGCGTATGGCACAAATGGCGCAGCAGTTGCAAAGCCGCTTTGCGAACGCGAACACCACGCAAGACGGCAAGCTCACGCGGCAACAGGCAGCAGCCGGCATGCCGATGGTCGCCCGCTATTTCGACCAGATCGACACCCAGAAGGCCGGCTTCGTGACCTTGCCGCAAATCGAAGCATTCATGCAGGAGCGCGCGGCAGCGCACTGATCCGGGCAATCATCAGAGGGATCGTAAGCACTGTGCCCCTGGCAACCTGATCGCACTGTCCCCGAAAACCGCTATTCTGGTGGCTGATGCGCGCCCAAGGAGCCTACGCATGGATCGACCCGCGAAAATCATCGTGCTCGACGACGAAGCCGAATTGCGCAACATGCTGCAGCGCTTCCTGACAGGACACGGCTTCGAAGTCCGAGTCGTCGAGGACAGCAAGCGCCTCGACCGCTACCTGCAGCGCGAGCCGTACGACCTGCTAGTGCTCGACCTGATGATCGGCGAGGAAAACGGCCTTGAAATATGTGCCCGGCTGCGCGCCGAAGGGCAAACGCTGCCCATCCTGATGTTGACCGCCAAGGGCGACCCGCTCGACAAGGTCGTGGGACTCGAAACAGGCGCCGACGATTACCTCGCCAAACCGTTTCTGCCGCGCGAACTGGTGGCGCGCATCCGCGCCTTGCTGCGGCGCCAGAAGATCGCGTCAGGCGATCCCACGGTGACCTCGCAGACAGTCCGCTTCGGCGACTTCAGCCTCGACCTCGGCAAACAAACGCTCTCGCGCAAGGGCGAGCCGCTCGACATTCACTCCGCGCAGATGCTGCTGCTGGTTGCGCTGGGATCGTCGCCTAACCGGCCGGTGAGCCGCGACAACCTGATTGCGCGAGCCCGCGGCCGCGATCACGATGCGCTGGATCGCAGCATCGACGTGCAGGTGCTGCGCCTGCGCCAGATCGTCGAGGACGATCCGTCCAAGCCACGCTTCATCAAAACCGTGTGGGGCGTCGGTTACATGCTCATCGCCGATGTCGAATCATGAGTCTTGTCATGAAGCGCTTCGCGATGCCCCAGACCCTGCTCGCGCGCAACATCGCCGTATTGATCGTGCTCGTGATGCTGTCGCAGGTGTGTTCGCTGGCGGTCTTGCTGCACTACGTGCAAAAGCCGCGTGTCGAACGCACCGCTACGGTGTTCGCCAGCTACGTCACCACCCTCGACTCGCTCTTCGCAGCCACCCCCGACAACACACGCAACGTGCTGGTGGCGCGCCTCAACCAGGGCGCACAACCACCGGACCTGGATGAACTCGAGCCAAGCTCGAGCCTGCTGCATTTCTACACCACCTATCAGCGCGAAGTGTTTCTGGACGCCCTACGTCAGCATCTGCCTGCCGACATGCTGGTGCGCTGGCAAGCCGTGGGCGGACAGCGTCTGTGGATCCGGATTCATGCGCATGAAACGCCCTATTGGCTCGCGCTGCCGATTCCCGAGGATGCGCGCGGCGCCGGTCTCGACGCGGCCATTCTGCTCTCGCTCGGTCTCGCGGCGGCGGCCGCGCTCACGGGCTACCTGATCCAGCGGCACCTGAACCGGCCGTTGCAAAATCTGGCGCATGCGGCGCGGCGAGTGAGTTCGGGCGAGACTCCGCCGCCGCTGCCGACCGACGGACCCACGGAAATCGCCGAGGTCAGCAGCGCTTTCAATCAGATGACACAAGCGCTGCAGCAAGCCGAAGCGACGCGCGCTGTAATGCTGGCGGGCATCTCGCACGACATCCGCACGCCGCTCACCAAGCTGCGGCTGGCAATGGCCATGGCGATCACCGACCACGGCGACGACAACTTCGTCGTGGCCGCCGAGGCGTATCTCGATCAGATCGAAACCATCCTCCAGCAATTCATGGACTACGCAGGAAGCGGAGAGCGCGAGACGGCGCAACCCGGCGACCTCAACGCGCTGATCAACCGGCTCGCTGCCGATTTCGCGGGGCTGGGCCACGAATTCGAGCTCTCCCTGGGTGCGATACCGTTGGTCGCGTTCCGTCCGATCACCATGATGCGGCTCCTGATGAACCTGATGCAAAACGCCGTGGTGTACGGGCGCGTGGGCCTCGCCGTGCGCACCTGGGTGCAAAGCGGCGCCGTCCATGTCGCGGTTGGCGACCGTGGCGAAGGGCTGGCACCGCACGAGCTCGAAGCCCTGAAGGCGCCATTTCAGCGCGGGCGCAATGCGCGTTCGCAGGCGGGCGGAACGGGGCTCGGACTGGCTATCGTCGAACGTATCGCGCGTTTGCACGGCGGCTCGCTGCAGTTTCACGCGCGCGAAGGAGGCGGACTGGAGGTCTGGGTCGTGATGCCGCTGACGACGTCAGGCCATTAAACAGGTCCAGGTTGCAACGTGTCGCCTGTTTGCAGCATGCGTCTTGATTGTGATTTTCGGTCTCGTACAATGTGGTCCGGTATGCGGTGTTTCGTGACGCGAATCCAGCACTTCACGCGATACGGCACTCGCAGGATGAGCCCCGTCGAGGAGCAAATTTATGGCAAACACCGAGTATTTGTTGTCGCATCAGGACCTCGTCAAAGCGGTCATCATTCATCAGGACATTCATGAGGGATTCTGGCGCCTGAACATCAACTTCAATGTCGCGGCCACACACGGCAGGGAAATGCCGGACCCGTGCGTTGCCGTGACGATTCACGGCATCGGCATCATGAAGGCGGATCCCAACGACGAGATGGCGGTGGACGCGGCGCTCGTCAACCCGGAGAAGATCGTGCCGGTGATCGAGAAGGCGCCGGAGACGCCCACCGGCATGCAATTTTGCCGTGACGTGTATCGCAACGTCGCGGTTCATCTCGACGACGCGGCGAGACCAGCCAACGCCTCGTCAGCGGTCGACCTGCGCACGCAACACAAGTAAGTGGCGATACGTAGCGGCCCTTTCGGGCCGCACGTCAGGTGCGCCGCGCCGCGCGCATCATCCCCACGTACAGCACTGCACCCACTGCGGCGCCGATCAGCCAGCCGAAATTGTTGTCCGGCAAGACGTGCAGCAGTTGCGTGCAGAGTTCCCAGCCTACCGAGATGACGCCGGAAATGACGAGCGCGGAAATGCCGACCTTGTTCCAGCCGCCGTCGTAATAGAAGCGTCCTTTCGGCGACATGCTATACAGCTCGGCCGTTTCGACCTGCTGCTTCTTGATGAGGTAGAAATCCGCCATCATCACGCCGTACAGCGGCGCGAGCACCGAACCGAACACGCTGACGAAGATCGTAATCGCCTTCGGGCTATCGACGAAAATCCACGGACACACGAGCACCGCGAGAATCGAGGCCACCAGGCCGCCTTTCTTGAAGTCGATATGCTTGGGGAACAGGTTCGCAATGTCGTAAGCGGGCGAGACGAAATTGGCCACGATATTGATGCCCATCGTCGCCACGATGAACGTCAGGCTGCCGATCACCACCGCTACCTTGTTCTGGATATGCGCGACGATGGCAACAGGGTCCATGATCATCGAGCCGAACACCGTGGCGCTGCCCGAAGTCACGATCACGGTGATGATGGCGAACACGATGAAATTGACGGGCAGACCGAGGAAATTGCCCACTTTCATCTGACGCTCGCTCTTGGCAAAGCGCGAAAAATCGCCGAAATTGAGCAGCAGCGCAGCAAAATAGCTCACCACCAGCAAGGTGGCGTTGCCCATGCTGGCGAATTGCTCGCTGCCGGAGAGCACTTTGCCGCCGAGTGTCAGGCTCAGACTGCCGAGGCCCGCTTGCGAAAGAATCCACGCCATCAGCGCGAACATCACCACATACACGGCGGGTCCGCAGAAATCGATAAATTTCCGGATCGTCTCCATGCCGCGCTGGAAGATGATCAACTGGAACACCCACATAAACAGGAAGCTGACCCAGCCGAGTCCGTCGAGGCGCAGGAAACTGAAATCATGCAGCGCGGTAGCCGCCGGAAAGAACAGGATGACGAGGGTCGCCACCGCTTTCGACGCAAAATAAGTCTGCACGCCATACCAAACAATGCCCACCACGCCGCGGATCACCGCCGCCAGATTCGCACCCATCACCCCCATACTGACGCGCGCCATCACCGGGAATGGGATGCCATGCACGAAGCTGGGTTTGCCTACCAGGTTCATCAGCACATACACGATCAGGATACCGATGGTTAGCGCAATCAGCACCTGCCAGCCGGAAATGCCGAGCAGAAACAGGCTCGCCGCAAACGTATAGCCGCCCACGCTATGCACGTCCGACATCCACATGGCGAAGATGCAATAGCCGGTCCACGTGCGTTTGTTGAGCGGGACCGGCGCCAGGTCGTGGTTATACAGACGTTCGTCGGTCTGTGCGACATGCCCACCCGCATCGCGGGGGGCGCCACCATCGATAAGCGGTGAGGTCGACATGCCTTCCCCTTTTGCTGTGTCTGACGACGGACCCCGGCGCAATCCGCTGCCGGGCTGTAGAAGGACCGCGCGCCGATCTGCCTGCCGCGAGCCATTGCAACAAGATAGATAGTTCCACGAAAAAAAAGATTGCGCCGTAATAATCGACCCGCACATGCACCAAAGCACAAACTGTGGGATCCTCACCGGTCTCGATGCTTAGGCATGCTAGTGAAGATCGACACGGCCTCTTGCCGCGGTTAGCGCTGCTAACGCTGTTAGCGCGCTCTACTGCAGATGCTGACCGCCGTTGATGGCAATGTTTGCGCCGGTCACGAAGGCCGCCTCGCGCGAGCAAAGATAGAGCACCAGCGCAGCCACTTCGTCGGGCTGGCCGAGCCGCCCAACCGGAATCTGCGGAATGATCTTGCTGTCGAGTACCTCTTGTGGCACGGCCATGACCATTTTGGTGGCGATGAAACCAGGCGACACGGTATTGACCGTCACGCCCTTTTTGGCGACCTCGAGCGCAAGCGACTTCGTAAATCCATGCATGCCGGCCTTGGCAGCAGCATAGTTGGTCTGGCCAAAGCCGCCCTTGGAGCCGATGATGGACGCAATGTTGACGATGCGCCCCCAGCCGCGCTCCACCATGCCGTCGCACAGCGGCTTCGTCATGTTGAACAGCGAATCGAGGTTGGTGCGCAGCACCGCGTCCCAGTTGACCTTGTCGAGCTTTTTAAAGCTCGCGTCGCGCGTGATGCCGGCGTTGTTGACGAGAATGTCGACATTCCCCACTTCGTCCTGAAGCTTCTGGGCACCTTGCTGACAGGAGTCGTAGTCGGCGACGTCCACCTCGTAGGCGGGGAAATGGCGCCCGGCCCCTTCCATACGTTCGAGCCAGCTGGGCACACCGGTGTTGGCGGGTGAATAGGTGACGACCGTCGTATAACCCGCGTCATGCAGCTTCACGGCAATGGCTTCGCCGATCCCGCCCATTCCACCGGTGACCAGCGCAATCTGGTTTGTCATGGAGGCTGCCTCGCGTGAGAGGATTCTGATCCGGTCACCGCGCGTTCAGCCTCGCCAGCCGCTCACCCGGTCGTTGCACCCGATGCTTTCGATGTGTGCGAGAGCACCGCTTCGAAACTGCCTTCGGCCATGTTGACGGCCTGCCGAACCGACTTGTTGACGCTGTCGTACAGCGCGCTGTTCGAATCGATCAGCTTTCTGAGCGCCACGACGGCCGCCTCGGAACCTGCCGGCGCCTGCTTCGAGACGTCGTCGAAAAGCGTTTGCACCCGGCGATTGTGCGCTTCGTATTGCGCCCCTGCAATCGCTGCCAGATCCGCGTGTGCCTTGACGGCGATTTCATACAGACCGCGGTAATACGACTGCGCCCGTTCGGCGAACACGCCATTCGGAGCAGCCTGCTGCGAGACAAACGCTTGCGGGTCAGTGGCGGACAGCAGCGCGTGCGTGACCCCGAGGGCCGACTTCACCGCTTGCACATTCAACTCCGTGAGCTTCTGGAATCCCTCGAATGCCAGATTGGCCACGCCGTAAAACGCTTCGAGATTGGCCTTTTGAGCCGCGGCAAGCTGCTCCGGAAACCATTCATTCATCGTAAAGCTCCTGAAATAGACCCGCCGTTGCGCTCCCATGATGGGTGAGGCCTTGCGAGTCATGGAAGGGCTGGGGGATTGACGAGCGCATTGCAATGTCTCGGTCATCCCCATCATATTTTCTGATTTTAAATAAGCACAACAAACTAACTCACTGCTCTCTCAGGTTTTATAACAGCACGTGCGTTCACTTTAATAAATATCGAATCCTTGCTTTCGTCGGTTCAGTGATTCCTTTCAGCAGCCCTCAGGAACCAATGACCTTCACGGGTCAACCGCGGCAACGACTGACCCGACGACACATGTTCAAGGCTGACGAGACGGTGCGACAGCAGCACGTCGAGATCGGCCCGGTCTACTTCCAGTCGCTCCGTGGCGCCCTTGACCAGCATTAATGTTGCAATTTCATGAGGGCTCAACATCCTCGTCTCCCAAGTTTTAGTTGCCCGTAGCAGGGATGCTGACCGTGGGGCCTCGCATCCCGAACCTGACTCGTTGAACGGATACCGCATAGGTGACGCTTCGCCGGCTCGACGCGCGCATCGCGTCGAAGGAAGTCATCTTAATTCGGGACATCGTAAATGATCAATATGTGGGAAAAAATCTTTTTTGAGACAAATCTCGCTTGAAGATTCCGATGCGCCGCTAAATGCGCAAATTCGGGCTTTCGACGCGGACGGGCGTCAAATGCGGCTGCATAGGACGGCTGAAACACTCGCGGACAAGCTGGCCCCAGGGTAAACGATTGGGTTCGCAGTTTTGGATGCGCGCCAGTCCTATCCGAACCGATGCTCGGCGCCTTCGATGGAAACGCAGTGCAGACGACCGTTTAGAACCTGTCGTGCGATACCTTGCACTCCATATTAGATTCGCGCGGCAAATTGTCTGATAGATAGACGGTCGATGTCACGTAACGGCGAAGTTACGTCGCACATGATGGGAACACGGGAACATCGTCAGCACACCGAACTGCAGGTGCTGCGTTGAAGATGCTCCCTGCTCCGCACGCGATCGCCCGCCGGACAAGCCTTCTCCCCTTTTCATCTGCCACGCGCCGACGCCGCCCGCACGCAGCATGCGTCGCGCATGTGTTGGCTCGGATTTTGCGCCGCTCGCCTGCCCGAGCAAGCCACATTCACGGATGGCGCTACCGCGCTCAACGCTAAAAAACGGCGTCGCACACACGCGCGACATCGGGCCCGGAGCAAACATTTCTGCAAGACGGATCCGATCAGCGGTTTTCCGGGGGCACTGATTACACCTTTGACCAATCAGGACGCGATTCCCATCGCGAAAGGACTAATCATGGCTCCCTTCAAACACACTCTTGTTGCATCGGCGAGCGTAATCCTATTGTGGTCGCTCGCTACGTCATGTCAGGCAGGCGATGTCTCGACCATGACTCCCACTTCATTTCCAGAAAGCGGATGGACGGGCACCGGCCTGCCCGGGTCAGGCTTCCCGTGGAGCGGCACAGGTTCCGTCGGGCAAGGCGGTTCGCCCGGAAGCGGTTCTGGCGGCGCTACGTCAGGGGCCAGTTCCGGCTCCAGTTTGGGTGGTGGCTCAGCATCGGGCTATGGCTGGGGCAGCGGTTCAGCGTGGGCTTCCGTCGGAGGCTCGCCATGGGGCGGCGGAACGGGCTCCGGGGCTGGTTCTGGGTCCGGCGCCGGCGGAGGAGACGGTGGTGGTTCCGGTGATGGCGGTCATGGAGGTTGGGGGACGGGGTCAGGTGGTTCGGGCGGAAGCCCCGGTGGAAATGGTGGCAGCGGCGGATCCGGTGGAAGCGGTGGAAGCGGTGGAAGCGGAGGCTCAGGCGGATATGGTGGTGGCGGTAGCGGCGGCAATGGCGGATCCGGCGGTAACGGAGGTTCTGGTGGTAATGGTGGCGGTGGATACGCTGGCGGTGGCTCGGGTGGCTCAGGTGGCTCGGGCGGAGACGGAGGTTCCGGTGGCAACGGCGGCTCGGGTGGTAATGGCGGCGGCGGACACGCTGGCGGTGGCTCGGGCGGCTCCGGTGGCTCAGGCGGCTCCGGTGGTAGCGGCGGCAACGGAGGCTCCGGCGGCGGCGGATACGCCGGTGGCGGCTCGGGTGGAAACGGCTCCGGCAACGGCAATCAGATCACCAGCGGCCTCCTCGACCCGATCGTGGATCTGGTGGTCAATGTCGGCGCGATCAGCGTGCCGATTGTGCCGATCACCGTCGGCAACAACAGCGGCAGCGGAAACGGCAACGGCGTAGGGACCGGAACGAGCGGCGGCAAAGGCAGTTCGGGGGCAACGGGCGTCGGCGGCGCCAGCAATCTCCTGGCACCCCTTACCAGCTTGCTAGGCGGTCTGCATATCGCGCCAGTCTCCGGCGGCACGCAAAGCGGTAGCGGCGGCAGCAGCAGCCCGGTCGCGCCTCTCACCACTTTGTTAGGTGGCCTGACCGGTGTGCTGGGCGGGGGAACCTCGACGAACATCCTGGGCGGCAGCGGCTCGCATGGGTCGTCGACGGGCACCAGTTCCTCGAGCAGCCCGGTGGCACCGCTGACCACGCTCGTCACCACCCTCACCAGCACCCTCAGCGGGGCTGCTGGCGGAACCGGTGGCGCATCGTCCCTGCTCTCTCCGGTCACCAGCCTGCTCGGCGGTTTGACAGGGGGAACCAGCGGCGGCGGCAGCTTGCTGTCGACACCCACGCTACCGAAGCACTAGCGAGTAACGCGTGAAAGACCCGGGCGTCACGCTCCTGACGCCCGGGACACGATCTCAAACGCAACAACCGGCTACGACGATTCCCCCGCCGCCGGCTCCGGTTCATGCGAAAGCCGCGCCTTCGCATGCCGCATCTTCTCCAGCGTCTTCGGGCCAAGCTTGAGCGCCACGCCAATCGCAAGCGCATCCATGATGCACAGGTGCACCAGCCGCGACACGCCCGGCGTATTCGGATCGATCGCGCTCGGCACGCGCAACAACAGCGGGACATCCACCAGCCACGCGAGCCGCGAGCCGACATTGGTCAACGCAATCGTCGTCGCGCCACGCTCCTTGGCGATCTGAATGCTCTCGTTCACCTCGACGCTGCGTCCCGAGTGCGAAATCGCAAATGCCACATCGCCGGGATCGAGCAGCCCGGCATAGAGCCGCTGCAAATGACCATCGGTAAACGCGCTCGCGGCGATATCGAGGCGGAGAAAACGCAGTGCGGCATCCTGGGCAACCAGTCCCGAACCCGAGCCCACGCCAAAGAAATACACGCGGCGCGCGCCCGCCAACGCGGCAATCGCCGTCTCCACGACCACCGGATCGAGCGCCCTGCGCGCATGCGTGATGGCTTCCACGGCCGCCTCGCCGACCTTGTCAAGCAGCGTCTGGATGTCGTCATCCCGCGCCACGGCCGTGGATGCATACGGCAAGCCTCCCGCCACGCTCTGCGCCAGTTGCATCTTGAAGTCGCGCAGACCATTCGCTCCGACCGCACGGCAAAAGCGCGTCACCGAAGGCTCGGACACCTCCGCGCGCTGCGCGAGCTCGGTGATGCTCGCGCGCATCGCAAAGTCGACGTCGCTCAGCACCATGTCGGCGACCTTGCGCTCAGCGGGACGCAGCTGGGCCAGGGCACCTCGAATGTGGGGAATCAGGTTGGGAGCGGACACCCGTGCGTTCCTTAAGGGTTCAAATTCTCGAATCCGCGAATTGCGCGAGAAGAGCCGGGCCGTCCCAGGTTTTCCGCCCCGCAGGAAGTCCCTTCGGGGGATCGCTCCCCGTCGGGGGCCCGGCGCGAAGCGCCAGCTTCAAGGGGCGCCCGTACTTCCGCGGCCACACGCGGTTTCAGGCAAGCCTGCGTCCACTCTCCGTATCGAACAGATGAATATGCCCGGCCGGCAAGCGCAGCGCCACGCGCTGACCGGGTTCGACGATCGCGCGTTGCCGCATCGTCACGCACCAAGTGCTGCCGCCTATCTTCCCGTACAGGTGTGTCTCGGCGCCGGTCGGCTCGACCACTTCGACTTCCATGGATACGCCATCCGGCGAGGCCAGCGTTTCGATATGCTCGGGCCGAATGCCCAGCGTCACCTTCGCGCCGGATCTGGCGGAGACCGGTGTCTGCGGTAACGCCACCTCGGTACCGTCAGCCAGTTTCAGTGCGAGACCATTCGCGCCGCTCACCAGCACGCCCTCGGCGAAATTCATCGAAGGCGAGCCCAGAAAACTCGCGACAAACAGGTTCGCCGGACGGTCGTACAGATCCAGCGGCCGGCCAATCTGCTCGATCCGTCCCGCGTTCATCACGACGATCCGGTCAGCCATCGTCATGGCTTCGATCTGATCGTGGGTAACGTAAATCACCGTGTTCTTCAGGCGTTGATGCAGCGCCTTGATCTCGGTGCGCATCTGCACGCGCAGCTTGGCGTCGAGATTCGACAGCGGCTCGTCGAACAGGAACAGCGACGGTTCGCGGACCACCGCGCGGCCCATGGCCACGCGCTGGCGCTGCCCGCCGGACAGCGCGCGCGGCAGACGGTCGAGGTATCCACTCAGATTGAGCATCTTCGCCGCGGCTTCGATGCGCGGCTTGAAACTGCCGGACGACTCCTTGCGAATGCGCGGCCCGAACGCAATGTTTTCGTAGACCGACAGATGCGGATACAGCGCGTAGCTCTGGAACACCATGGAGATATTGCGCTGCTGCGGCGCGAGGCTATTGGCACGCGTGCCGCCAATCATCAGATCGCCGCCGCTGATCTCTTCGAGACCGGCCACCATGCGCATCAGCGTGCTCTTGCCGCACCCGGACGGCCCGACCAGCACGACGAATTCGCCGTCGTCGATATCCAGATCGATGCCATGCACCACCTGGGTGTCGCCGTAACGCTTGAAAATGCCGCTCAGTTGCACTGCTGCCATGCTGTCCTCATCGTCGTCCGGTGCCGCCGCGAGGCGCGGCGCACCACGTTCACTGGTTCAAAGCGTTTCGAGCGTCAATTCCTCGGCCATCAGCCGGTTGCCCGCCATCAGGCCGCCGTCGACCGGCAGCGCGACGCCGGTAATCACGCGCGCCATCGGCGAGGCGAGAAACTGCACCGCGTCGGCGATGTCGTCCGGCGTCGCGAAGTCGCCCAGCGGATAGTATTTCTTGAGGTTTTCGAACACCTGCGGATTCTTGTCGACCCGCGCCTGCCAGGCTCTCGTCTTCACGGTGCCCGGACACACGATATTGGCGCGGACGCCGTACTTGCCCAATTCCAGCGCCAGCGCCTTCGTATAGCTGATCAGGCCGGCCTTCGCCGCGCTGTAAGCCGGATGGCCGAGCGAGGCCAGGCCGTTCACCGAGCCGATCAGCACCAGCACGCCCTGGCGGCGCTCGATCATCGAGGCGCGCACCGCTTCCACCGTGTAGAAGGTGCCGTTCAGGTTCAGGTTGACGTCGCGCTGCCAGCTTGCGATATCGGTGGTTGCCAGCGTCGGCGCCTTGGCGCCGCCCGCGTTGGCGACCAGCACGTCGACCGGCCCACGCAGCTTGACCGCCTGCGCGACCGCTTGCTGAACCGCGGCGGCGTCCGCCAGATCGGCCACGACCGGCGTGACACGGTCTGCGCCCAAGGCGGCGGCGAGCGCGTCCAGCGCCGCCGCGTCGAGGTCGAGTGCGAGCACGTGGTCGCCGAGTTCGACGAACCGCCGGCACAGCGCACTACCGATTCCACCACTCGCGCCCGTCACCAGAACCACTCGATTCATGACATTCCTCACCGTTTACCTGCTGGATATCCGCTGAAATCGCTGTAAATTTCCAACACAACCCACTCGAATCGCCTATCTGAGTGCGTCCCCGAATCCTCCGTCCGCCCTCGCACCGCACAAAATACGCCTTCTTTACAGCATCTTATGCAAAAACGGCGCGGAGAAAAAATATCGTAGACCCTACGTGACAACATTTTTTTACTCCTGTAGGATTTTTTCAAACAATTTGACAACCCAGCAGCCGGCGACGGCAGCAGACCACCCCAGGAGAGAGAAATGTCGTTGCAAGCCCGTGCTTCCTTTGCGCTCGGCAAGATGGCCGTAGCGCTCGCGTTTGCAGGTATGGCCGTGGCGGCGCACGCCGACACGGTCCGCGTCACCGTCGCCCATTACAGCGACGGCACGGCGCCGTACTTCGAAAAAGTGGCCAAGGAATTCGAAAAGGCCAACCCTGGCACGACCATCAAGATCGAAGACGTCAGCTGGGACACGCTGCAACAGAAGCTGCAAACGGACATCACGGGTGGCGCCAATGCCGACCTGGCGATCGTCGGCACCCGCTGGCTGCTCGATTTCGTGAAGGACGACGTGGCTGAGCCGCTCGACGGCTACATGGACGCGAGCTTCAAGAGCCGCTTCATCGGCCCGTTCCTCGCGCCGGGTGAGATCAACGGCAAGGTCTACGGTCTGCCGATCGCCGCTTCGGCCCGCGCCCTGTACTACAACAAGGATCTGCTGGCGAAGGTCGGCTATCCGAACGGCCCGAAGACGTGGAATGACGTGATCGATGCGTCGAAGAAGCTGAAGGCGCAAGGCATTGCCGGCTTCGGTCTGCAAGGCAAGGAAATCGAAACGGACGTGTACTTTTACTACGCGCTGTGGAGCTACGGCGGCGACGTGGTGGGCAAGGACGGCAAGGCCGCATTCAACTCGCCGGCTGGCGTGAAGGCTGCCACGCTCTATAAGACGCTGATCGACGACGGTCTGACGGAACCGGGCGTGACCGGCTATAGCCGCGAAGACGTGCAGAACCTGTTCAAGCAGGGTCGCGTCGCCATGGTGATTTCGGCTCCGTTCCTCTCGAAGCAGATCAAGAAGGAAGCGCCGAACCTGAAGTACGGCATCGACCCGATCCCGATGGGTACGAAGAACGCCACGTATGCCGTGACGGACTCGATCGTGATGTTCAAGAACTCGAAGGTGAAGAAGGAAGCCTGGAAGTTCCTCGACTATCTGTTCACGAAGGAACCGCGCGTGCAGTTCACCAGCTCGGAAGGTTTCCTGCCGACCACGAAGGCCGAAGCAGGCGACCCGGCGTTCAACGATCCTGACACGAAGGCGTTTATCGCGCTTCTGCCGAGCGCGCACTTTGCGCCGACCATCACGGGTTGGGAAGACACCGCCAAGGCCGTATCCGACGCAATGCAGTCGATCTACCTCGGCAAGGCGCAACCGGCAGCAGCCCTCAATGCGGCTGCCGCAAAGGCCGACGAGTCGCTTGGCAAGTAATGCCGGAGCATGCCGGGCTGATGCCCGGCAAACGTAATACCGCGTCAATGTAGACTGGCGCGCGCTGCTGCTGACAGTTGGCGCGCGCCGCGTTGTACCCGGCCCATCCCGTTGCGCCAGCCTCGCGGCTGAATCGAGTTCCCGGCGCGACTTACGATCGAGCACGCATGAGCCGTCCTGCTTCCCTGCGCCTGTCGGCGCCCTGGCTGCTGATTGCGCCGAGTCTGGTACTCGCGCTGTTCATCATCAGCTATCCGATTTTCAACATCGTGTATCAGTCGCTGCACGATGTGTCGCGCTTTGGCGCGATCCGCGACTTCACCGGTCTGAAGAACTTCTACACCGTCTTCGCGGACCCCGAGTTTCTCGGCGCGCTGAGGCGCACGATCTACTGGACATTCTTCGTAGTGGGCGGCACGGTCCTGATCTCGGTGCCCGTTGCACTGGTCCTCAATCAGGACTTCTATGGACGCGGTGTCGCGCGCACCATCGTCATGTTGCCGTGGTCGGTTTCGCTGACCATGACCGCCGTGGTGTGGCGCTGGGCCTTCAACGACGACTACGGCATGGTCAACGTCACGCTGCATCGGCTCGGGCTGATCAACGGGCCGATTCATTGGCTCGCCACGCCGGAGCTCGCTTTTCCGGTGGAAATCGGCGTCGGCATTCTGGTGTCGATTCCATTCACCGTGACCATCCTGCTCGGCGGCCTCTCGTCCGTTCCGGGCGATATCTACGAAGCGGCGCGCATCGACGGTGCCAGCGCCTGGCAGCAGTTCCGCAAATTGACGTTGCCGCTGCTCAAGCCGTTCGTCAACATGGCGATCCTGTTGAATGTCATTTACGTGTTCAACTCGTTCCCGATTATCTGGGTCATGACGCAAGGCGGCCCCGATGAAAGCACGCACATTCTCGTCACCTATCTGTACGAAGTCGGTTTCCGGCTCGGCCGTCCGGGTCAGGCTGCCGCGGTGTCGCTCATCATGCTGGTGATGCTGTTCGCGTTTTCCATGCTGTATCTGCGCATGCAGCCGAAGGAAGGAGAAAACGCATGAGCCTCAAGATGAAACGCACGCTATGGTGCTGGCTCGCGCTGTCTCCGCTGATCGTGCTGGTGCTGTTTCCGTTTGCGATCATGCTGTTTACCGCGCTCAAACCGGCCACCGAGGTGTTTGTGTATCCCGCGCGCTGGTTGCCGGTGCATTGGCAATGGAGCAACTTCGTCGACATGTGGGAGGCCGCCAACTTCGGCGTGGCCTTGCGCAACAGCGTGGTCATCAGTCTGCTTTCCATGGCGCTGGCGCTGGCGGTCAGCCTGCCGGCCGCCTACGCACTGGCGCGCTTTCCGTTCAAGGGCCGCGGCGTGTACCGGCAGTTCCTGCTCGTCACGCAGATGCTCTCGCCTATCTTGCTGGTAGTGGGTCTGTTCCGGCTCGCCGCGATGATTCCTTACGGCGACGGCAACCTGGTGGATTCGAAGCTCGCGGTGATCGTCTCGTATGCGGCGTTCAATATCGCGTTCGCGGTGTGGATGCTGTCGTCGTACTTTCAGACGGTGCCACGCGATCTGGAAGAGTCGGCGTGGCTCGAAGGCTGCGGACGCGCCAAGGCCGTGTTCAAGGTGTTCTTGCCGTTGGCCGTGCCGGCGATTGTCGTCACCGCGATTTTCACGTTCATCAACGCGTGGAATGAATTTGCGGTGGTGTACACGCTGATCCGTTCACCGGAGAACAAGACGCTGACCGTGCAGGTGACCGATATGGTGGCCGGCAAATACGTCGTCGAATGGCATCTGGTGATGGCCGCGACGTTGTGTGCGACCTTGCCGGTTTCGGTGGTGTTCGCGTGGTTGCAGCGGTATCTCGTCAAAGGCCTGGCTTTGGGCGCGGTGAAGTAAGCTCAGCTCGCGTTTTTCAGCACGAGCCGCGCTTCCAGGCCGCCGCCGGGCCGGTTGTGCAACGACAGTACCGCATCCATCGCCAGCGCGAGTTGCCGGGCAATCGCCAATCCCAGCCCGGTGCCGCCCGTCTGCCGGTTACGCGACCCTTCCAGCCGGACGAACGGCTCGAACACCGCTTCCAGCGATTCCGCCGGAATGCCGGGGCCGCGATCGAGTACCGAGATCGTCACCTGCCCGCCCGGCGACGCCGCCACCGCGATTTCGGCGGCTCCGCCGAACTTCAATGCGTTATCCACGAGGTTGCCGACGATCCGGCGCAATGCCTGGGGACGCGTGACCAATGACGTGGCAACCTGGCCGTGCAACGACACTTCCTTGCCCGCGTCCAGATAGTCGCAAACCAGGCTGTCGAACAGCGCATCCGGATCGACCCGCAGCGGCACTTCAGTTGCACCGTGCATGGTGCGGGCATACGTCACCCCTTCCTTGACCATCGTTTCCATTTCGTGCAGATCCTGCTGCAGCTTGGCGCCCTGCGCGTCGTCGTCCATCACGTCGACCCGCAAACGCATGCGGGTGATCGGCGTCTGCAAGTCGTGCGAAATCGCCGCCAGGATCTGCAGGCGTTCGGTCATGTACATCTTTACGCGGTCTTGCATCGCGTTGAAAGCGCGTGCCGCGCGGGCCACTTCGTCGGGTCCTTCCTCGGGCAGACGTTCCGCTTTCAGGTCGGGACCTAGCGTGTCGGCCGCGCGCGCCAACTGGCTCAGCGGGCGCGTCGCCACCCGGACCGCCAGCCAGCAGCAGGTGCCGAGCACGATCAGTTGCAGCACCAGCACCACCGGCAACCAGGGCGACAACGGTGCGCCCGCCATGGGCCGGTAGTCGATCGTGAGCGGTGTGCCGTCGCTCAACTGCAGATGAACCTGCAGACGATCGGGGTCTCCTGGAACGGCATTCGCGGTCAGCGTATAGCGTTTGCCGATACCGTTCTGAATCGATTGAGCCACGCGTGCGGATAGCTCGGCATCCGGCGCCGCGCCGGGAACGCCTGGGCCGAGAATGAAGCCGTATGAGCGCCGCACGAGGCGCGGCAACCATTCGGCACGCTCGTCAGGCGGCAGATGGTCGAGCAGCGCGACGGAACTCGTCACCTCCCGCTCGATGTATCCCATCATCACATTGTTCATGGTCTGATCGCGCTCGGTCATGGTGAGCCAGACCGACAGGGTCTGCGCCAGCGCGAGGCCGACCAGCAGGATCAGCGCGAGCCTTGCAAACAGCGTGCGTGGCCAATGCAGCCATGCATTCAGCTTCATGGATTGTCCTCGCTCATGGTCACGGCCGCTGAAAACACATAGCCTTCGCTGCGCAACGTCTTGATGTAGCGAGGCTCGCGCGCCGTGTCCTGCAGGCGCTGCCGCAGGCGGCTGACCAGCAGGTCGATCGAGCGGTCGAACGGATCGGCCTGACGGCCTTGCGTCAGGTTGAGCAACTGGTCCCGCGTGAGCACGCGTTGGGGATGATCGAGGAACACGCGCAGCAGCCGGTACTCCGCGCCGCTCAGCGCCACCATGGTGCCCTCGGCGTCGAGCAGATGGCGCGCCGTGGTGTCGAGCCGCCAGTCGCCGAAGCCGATCATCAGCGCGGTTTCCGTCACCTGCATGCCGGGCGGCAGCATCCGCGCGCGCCGCAGCACGGAGCGAATGCGCGCCAGCAACTCGCGCACTGCAAACGGCTTGGTGAGGTAGTCGTCGGCACCCATCTCCAGTCCGACGATGCGGTCCGTCTCTTCGCTACGGGCAGTCAGCATGAGCACCGGCACCGAGCGAAACTTGCCCGCGCGCAATTCGCGGCACAGCACGAGGCCATCCTCGCCTGGCATCATCAGGTCCAGCACGATGAGGTCGGGCGGGCCCTGCTCCAGCACAGCGCGCATCTGGCGGCCGTTGGCGGCGAGCGAGACGCGCATGCCGTTCTTCTCGAGATAGTCCGCGATCAATTCGCGGATGCCGCGATCGTCGTCGACGATCAGCACATGGTCGATGGTTTCCATCAAGCGATTAGTCCTTGCGGAGATTGAGGCGTGCTCGCGTCACGTTGATCAGCGAACACTGCACGGGATGCGCCATCTCCGCTGCAAATCCGCCCGCGAGGAACACGAACACCGTCAGCAGCCGGCGCATCCGCCCGCCACGGCGCACGGGTTCGTGCGCGTCGTCGGACTGGCCTCCAGCGTATACGGATCGATGCTGTACAGGCAACCCGCGTGTGCGGACAACGGCAACCGCGGGTTGTGTCGACTCGGTGGTCATAAAGCGCTCCAGGCGTAGGGCATGTCTGCTTTATAGCCTGGCTTACAGGACGCTTTGTATCCCAATGTATCTGCACCTTCCCCCGACACAAAACATTGCACCCATGCGATCTGAAGCCCTTGGGGCCGGATACGAACGGGCGTTCCAATCGTCGTATTCCCCGCCCGGATTCGTATCGCAATGTATCCACGGGGCGAAGCGATACAGAACATTGCAATACGCGGCTTTCCCGACACAAGCGGGATACGTCCCGGCGTTTTAATGCATCAACGCCGGATGACAGATCCAGCCAACCTCGCAGCGCAGAAACAGAACCGCTGCGTGCTGATGTCCCGGCACCTTACTTCTTATCTATGGCTCACGGAGAACACGATGAAAGCTTCCATGATGGCTTTGGCCTTCGCTGCATTCGCTACGACTGGCATCGCTCACGCTGCGGATTCAGCGGCGCTCAACGGCGCAGTATCGAACGTCGCGCAGACCCAGCAAAACAGCGTGACGCCGAAAACCCGCGCAGAAGTCCGTCACGAACTCGCACTGGCAGAAAAGGACGGCGAACTGGCCCGCCTGCAGAGCCTGTATCACGGCAACTGAACGTTTGGGTTGGACTGCCGGACAACGCCACCCAGGCCGGTTTAGCGCGAGCCGCCGCGGCGAACAGGTCCGCGCCCACGATGCATGCCGCGCCGTTGCGATAGACTCCTGTCGTATCGGAGGGTGTCATTGTGTCCAACCTGAAAGTCAGACTGATCGGCTTCAACGCAGCTTGCATTCTGGCCTGCGCGTCGATCCTCGCGCACGCTGCTTCACCCGCTTCTTCGCCCGCTGCGGCGTCCAGCGTCAATGCCCCGAGCGAGCCAGCCAGCGCGGTCACCGCGGCGACATTGGCGGAGCGGCCTGTTGTAGGCGACGACCCGGTTGCCATTAGAGACGCGCTCGCGAAACACGGTGTTCATGGCAACGCGCCGTCGTTGCGCGATCGCCTGCGCGCGCTGATTCCATCCCGCAAGTCGCAGGACGATCGCGACCTGACCCAGGCCAGCCTCGACCGCCCACTGATCTTCGTGGTGCCCATCCCTTACGGCGTGCTGTACCGCTCGAATAGCCACGTGCTGACGATCGACGCGGACCTCTCGAGCGAGGATATCCCCAACGCCATCCTGCTGAAGAAAACCGTCAACGGACCCGATGGCCGCGGCCTGACCGTGGCGCCGGAAGCGAAGGCGAAGGGTTTTATCCAACAGATCGATGTGATCGCACTCAAGTCCGACGCAAGCGGTAGAACGCGCGTCCATGGACACCTCACGCTCCCGCCGTCGACGTTCGCCAAGGTGGATGGCGACTTCGCGATTGCGTTGATGTGCACGCTAAGTGCGCCTTACCTGAGCGACCGGCACGACCATAGCGATCCGACCGACGATGAACCGACCGACATCACCACCCGCGCCTCGACGCTCTACACCAACGTCGGGGCAGTCTGGTTGATCAGCCCGCAGACGGGCACTGTGCTATCGAAGAACCTGCATCTGTCGAAGTGATGCAGTCGTGCGGTGTCGGCGCGCACGACCTGCGCGCCGACAGCGCATGACCCGTCGTCACGGAACGCTGCAAGCGCTCCGCCTGCCGGTCTCATCTCAGGCCGACTGAGCCTGAATCTGAAACTGCGTGCTGGTGCCCGCGAGCGCCTGGCGCAATGCCTGCGCCAGTTCGCCGGCGGCAAACTTGGCGATATAGCCGTTGGCGCCCGCGTTCCTGACGTGCGCTTCGTTGGCCGCTCCGGTCAACGACGAATGAATCACAACCGGAATGTCACGCGTCCGTGCATCGCCCTTGATGTGTCGCGTCAACGTGAAGCCGTCCATTTCCGGCATCTCCAGGTCCGTCAGTACGAGCGCGATCTTGTCGCGCACCCGCACCT
The DNA here is from genome assembly GCF_050436545.1 of Paraburkholderia sp. GAS41. NCBI lineage: Bacteria > Pseudomonadati > Pseudomonadota > Betaproteobacteria > Burkholderiales > Burkholderiaceae > Paraburkholderia > Paraburkholderia sp. GAS41. Next base: position 587,465 of record NZ_JBNDMK010000002.1, on the reverse strand, counting down.
TCTCGACCTGAGCTTCGCGGGCGATCTGCTGCAACATGGTCCACGCCTCAGCGCCGGTCTTCGCCATGATGTACTCGGCACCGATCGCGTCGAGAGCCTGCTCGATCAGCTTGCGTGCGAATCCCGAGTCGTCGGCCGCGAGAATCTTTGCGCCGGCCGGCATGCAAAGATGATCGCCGACGGCTTTCGGGTCGACCGCCGGATGCTGTGTCGGAAAGACATCGCGCAAGACCTGCTCGACGTCGATGACCTGCGCGAGACGCGAGTCGCCCGTGTTGCCGTCGATACGCGCGATGCTCGTCACCGATCTCCCGCCGGCGGCGCCTTCGGCGGTCAGCACCTGATTCCATTCGAGCCGCACGATGTCGTCCACTTCCTCGACCGCAAAAGCCTGGGTAGAGCGTGCGAACTCGGTCACCAGCAGGATATTCAGACCGCGCGTCGGCTCGCAGCCCATCAGCCGCGGCAGGTCGATCACGGGAATGATCTGGCCGCGAATATCGACCGCGCCCATCACGAACTCCGAGGCGCCCATGATGGGCGTGATCGATGGCATTGTCGAAATCTCGCGGATCTTGAAGACGTTGATGCCGTATAGCTCGTGCGCGTCGCTGTCGGGAACGGAGCCCAGACGAAACAGCAGTAATTCGAATTTGTTCGAACTGGTCAAGCTCGTGCGTTCGTCAGCCACACGCAGATCTGTCGCCATACCTTTTTCTCCCGCTCGATTTTCGGGTACAGCGCATGGATGTCGCCGTGACACCGATCGAACGCCTCCCTCATAGCGGGTTATCGGCCCGCTACGCGTAAAGTTCAGCGCTGCGTGTCATTCGGTATGGCTTTTCGCGCCGACTCAGGGTTTCCGAGTAGCGCGCAAACGTTAGCTATTCAGTCATGCATAACGTTAGAAGCTGTCCCACTCACCGCCCGCAGGGATGTGCGCGAGTGAGACGGGCTGCGCGGCGGGCCGCTTTGCGCTTGCCGTAGCAGTGGCTCTCGCCCGCGCCGGAGTCGCCGCCGTGCGCGTTGGCATGACAGGCCGGCTGAGCTCCGCCTCGTGCGACGCGTTCAACCTGAACATCGAAACGGAGGCTTTCAGATCGGCCGCCTGCGACTCGAGGGAACTGGCGGCTGCCGCTGCCTGCTCGACCAGCGCCGCGTTCTGTTGCGTGACTTCGTCCATCTGCGTGACGGCCTGGTTGACCTGACCGATACCCTTGCTCTGTTCCTGCGAGGCGGCGGTGATTTCACCCATGATGTCGGTCACCCGCCTGATTTCATGGGTGATCTCGCGCATCTTCGTGCCCGCTTCCTCCACATGACCGGCACCCGCCCGGACCCGCTCCACCGAATCGTGGATCAGTTCCTTGATCTCCTTGGAGGCCGTCGACGAACGTTGTGCAAGCGAGCGCACTTCCGAGGCCACGACCGCAAAACCGCGCCCTTGCTCACCGGCGCGCGCCGCTTCGACAGCCGCATTCAGCGCAAGGATGTTGGTCTGGAAAGCGATGCCTTCGATGATGCCGACGATGCTGGCGATCCTGTCCGAACTGGCGTTGATCCCTTCCATGGTTTGCACCACGCGCGACACGACCGCGCCGCCCTGCTCCGCCACCTCGGCGGCCTGAGCCGCGAGCTGGTTGGCCTGGCTGGCGTTGTCGGCATTCTGGGTAACTGTCGAGGTCAATTGCTCCATGCTGGCCGCGGTTTCCTCGAGCGAAGCGGCCTGCTCTTCGGTGCGCTGCGACAGGTCCTGGTTGCCGGCCGCAATCTGATGCGTAGCCGTGGCAATCGTTTCGGCGGACATCTTGATCGTGCCGATCGTCTGGGTGAGTTGCTCCTGCATGCGCTTCATCGAAAACAGCAGACTCGAGCGGTCGCCCGGCGCCGTCTTTACCACGGCAGTCAGATCGTTATTGGCAATCTGGTTGGCAATGGCGGCGGCGTAGGACGGCTCGCCGCCCAGTGAACGCAGGATGCTCCGGTTGAGCGTCAACACCACCGCTGACAGCGCGGCGGCCAGCACCGCCAGCAGCCCAAGGCTCTGAAACAGCGTCGAGCGGAAGGCCGCGTCGATGTCGTCGACATAGAGGCCCGTCGTGAGAATCCAGTTCCATTGCGGATAAATCACGTTGTAAGCAATCTTCGGCGAGGCATCCGGGCTGCCCGGTTTCACCGCCGAGTACGCGGTAAAGCCCTTACCGTCGCGCTTGATGAGCGCAACGATATCCCGGAAGACATAGACGCCGTTTGGGTCGTGGTAGTCGCTGACGTCCTTGTTGGTCCACTCCGGCCGGGTTGCATGCATCAGGACCGTCGGGTGAGGATCGACGATCTGAAAATAGCCGTCCTGGCCGTAGCGCATGTTGCGCACGCTATCCATGGCCCGCTTCTGGGCTTCCGCCACCGGTATCGTGCCCGCCGCCGCCTCGTCGCCAAACGTTTTGACGACACCCAGCGCGATCTCCGTCGCATGCTTCAGATCCGCCTGGCGTTCGTCCAGCCGCGTCGCTCTGGTCTGATACGCGTTGTAGACCGAGATTCCGGCGAGACATACGAGGCTCAGGATCAGCGGCAACCAGAGCTTCTGGACAAAAGACAGTTTCATACCTACGGCTTCCTTGCATGAATGACGCGAGCGGGAAAACGCCACGGGATAGGGATAAACGATTCCTCAGATAAATAACGGCAAACGTTTGCCCACACTTGAATAAATATTGCGGGCGGGATCGTTTTCCGTTGTTGCACGACGCCACAGGTCATTGCGAGCCGCTATCTGACGAGATCGTCGAGGCGCTCGTCGTCGATGCCTGTGGGTTCCAGGTGGGCGGTGACATCGGCGGAGTCGAACAACCGCTGCACCGTCTTCTCCGCCCGATCGCTGATAGCGTGGCCCTCCGCGACGCTGAGCGCGCCGTCGACCTCCACATGAAACTCGACGAACACCCGGTCGCCGCCGTTGCGTGTGCGGATATCGTGAACCGCCTGCACGCCGTCGCACCCCTGCACCGCCGCTTCGATACGCGCACGATCCGCGGTATCCAGTTCGCGGTCGAGCAACTGGATCAACGCCTGCAGGGCCATGCCGCGTGCATTCCACAGTATGTAGACGGAGATGGCCAACGCGCCGATCGCGTCGGCGCGGGTCCAGCCAAGAAAGTGGTCGAGCAGCAGCGCGATCAGAACGGCGATATTGACGGCCACGTCCGTGACGTAGTGAGCCCGATCCGCGGCGGCTTCGGCCTTGCCGTGTCCGTATCGATGCCCCCGATCGACCGGCCGCGCGGCGTAGCGGACCCCGGCGAAGGTCACGGTAGACGCGACGACATCCACGAGGCCATCCGCCGCGGACGTCAGCAGGGAAATCGAGCCCGTTGCAACCCACGCCCAGACCTTGACCACGACCAGGCCGAGCGCAACTGCCAGGGCAAGAATCGAGGCCATGCGCCGCAGCGCGCCATCGGACATCGTTTCGGACATCGGTTTGATCTCTCTCCTGCTACGTTGAACGAAGGCGACACCCTATTCTGACCGGTTTATCCGGGCCCAGGTGTGAGTGAGGACGTTGCACCGTCCTCAGCACCTTCCAGCAAGACCTCCGTCACTGCCGCGGAAAACCGTTTGGGTTGACCTTCGACGAGGACCCGCTCCGGGTTTGACGGATCCCGCTCGATGCTGGGCAGTCCGTGCGCCTTGAGCGCGCGAGCACAACCGGCCCAGTCGGGATTGACAGACCCGGCCGGCTCGTTGACCGATGCCCACGACAAGGTGCCGAGCACATCGTCGCCGAAGCCTTGCGTCTCGCGCCAGCTTGCGCCGTGAGCCAGCAGGAAAGCGGTCAGGTCCGCGTCGCCATGAAAGACCGCGTGGTTCAGCGCAGTGGCGTCCCAGTCTCCTCCGCGCGCGCCGATGGGCCAGCCGAGTTCGACCATGACCTTGACCGCCGCGCTGGCGCCCCATGCCGCGGTATCGGGCAGGAGCCGAAGCCGATCCTCCGCCAGCGAGCCGGGAAGATCCGGGCGACGCGCCTGAATACGGCGCGCCTCGATCGCGTCCGCGCGGGCACAGGCCGCCACGAACTCAGCATCGGCGGTGAGCTTTTCTTCGACTCCGCGGGCGCGCAAAAGCGCCACGATTTCCGGTAGACCGACCTGCATCGCCAGTTGATAGGCGCTGATGCCAGCGGGCGTGCGCGCCAGAGGATCGGCGCCCGCCGCAAGCAGCGCCGCGATATGGCGCGGCGATCGGCGTACCGCGATTGCACGCAGCAACGGCGCTCCCCAGGCTTTCGTGGGCCCTGCGCCGGCCGGCTCGTTCGCGTCGCCGCCGTGCGCCAGCAGCAGTTCGAGAGCGAGCGGATCCGGCATGTCGAGTGCGCGCCGCAAGGCATTCGTGCTGGCCACGCGCGCTCCGTGGCGCAATAGCAGACGCGTACAGTCGGGGTTTTCCAGCGAGTGATAGAGCGATTCACCGTCATTGGGATCGGCGCCGGCCTGCAGCAGCATTTCCGTGAGAGCCGGATCGCGGATAACGCCGGCGGCGCCGTAAAGGGCAGACAGGGGCTCGGTTTCGTCGGGGTTGCTGAGGGACGCCGGCGGCAGGCGGTTGCCAATCCGCTGATTGGGATTGGCGCCGCGATGCAGAAGATGCTGCACGCACTCGCGTAGCCGCGCGGTGAATTCCGGCAGTTGTCCCAGGCATGACTGCGTCACCGCGACAAGCGGCGGCAGGTTCAGCGGGCCGCCCGCGCGATTGATCCAGTCTGGATCGGCGCTCGCGGTTCGCGACACGACCTCGAGATGCCCCGTCGCGCAGGCGACGTACGCGTCGGCGGCGAGCAAGCCGGCGTGTTCCTGCAAGAGTTGAACGGCGACGCGTGGCCGCGCCGCGTTATAGGTGCCGGTGACGTCGCCGCCATAAGCGAGGCCAAGCCAGCGGCGTATCAGAGCCGCCTGCTCGTGATGCGCGAACTCGCTGGTCTCGACATACAGGTTGAGGTCCGACCAGGACGCAAAGCCATATTCGCGCGCGATGCAGGACTGCGCATCATGGAGGCGCAGTTGCAACGCGATGACTTCATGCTCGGTTCGATGGGCGGCGGCAGGAAGACTTTGGACGAAGCGCGCGACGGCGGTTGCATCGCCATTGCGGTAGAGGCGCAACAACGCCTTCGCCTGCTTCTTCAAGTGCTCAAGACTGGCCTTGGGGGGCAGCTTTTTCATGACGGATCCTCGTGCATTGAATGGCCGAAGGTCCGCAATACCGCCAGCACAAAGGATGGTGAGCGATGTGACGCACTGCAACAGGTGGGTTCAACCCTTTCCGCGGACCCGGAAGCGGCCTGGCCGCTATCAGGATGCTAGGCGATGCTGCGCAACGCCGTCAACCCGGACGCGTTTTGGGCCGTGCCGTGCCGGCTTGATTTCCGTTCGGAGGTCTTAGCAATTCGTGCTGCCAGACAGCATGAAGATGCCTACGTTGTGCGCTTTTGACATGGACGTTATCCCTAGCTAGTTGTCAAAAAAACGACACTCGTTAAGACAACTCATTGCATGCGCAACCAGTTATGCACCTTTATCGTAGAATCTTCCCGCGGCGGAGGAGACCCGAAGAGCACCATGTCGCGCGTCTCGAACGCCATCCAAAAAAAGTCCAGTTCTTCAACAAGAATCAGATGGAGAGACAGATGAAGAGAAGCCACCTCATGACAGCCACGGGTGCAGCGGCACTCATGCTGTTCGCCCCCAGCGTATTCGCTCAAAGTTCGGTCACGTTGTATGGCCTCGTCGATACGACGGTGCGTTACCTGACCAATGCAGATTCGGCGAATAACGGTCAAGTCGCAATGGGGGAAGGTGTTGAAACGCCAAGCCGTTGGGGCCTGAAGGGCAGCGAAGATCTGGGCAATGGCGTGTCGGCAATCTTCAAGCTGGAAAACCAGTTCCAGCTCTGGTCCGGCAAGCTGGACAACAGCAACAACACACTGTTCCAGCGTAATGCTTACGTCGGGCTGTCGAGCAACCAGTACGGCGCACTCACTCTGGGCCGTCAACAGACTCCCTTCTTCGACCAGATGGGCAACACCTACGATCCGCTGACCGTGGGTGACTTCTGGCAGGACAGCTGGGTCTATAACCCGGTCGGTCCGTTCCTCTTCACGAACAGTTCCGTCAAGTACAACGGCCACTTCGGTGGCCTGAACGTCGAGGGCATGTATGGCTTCGGCGGCGTGCCGGGCAGCACGGGCGAAAACAGCATGTACGGCCTGACCGCATCGTATGCGCTGGGCCCGTTGTCAGCCGACGTGGGCTTCCAGCAGAACGACGTCGCGGGCAAAAAATTCAACATCGTGAACGTGGGCGCCGTCTACACGTTTACCCCGGACGTGCGCGTGCTCGCAGGCTGGTTGCACTCGCAGGATCAAACCGGTCTCGCCGACGTCGACATGCAGCAGGCCGGCGCACCGACGTTGCCGAGCGTGAGCCCGAACCGTATCGACGACAGCTTCTACGTCGGCTCGACCTGGCAGGTCACACCGCCGCTCGCGTTGACGCTGGCCGGCTACTACGACCACGCCCGCAATGCGGCCATGCTCGACGGCGGCCTTGGCGTGGGTATCAACTACTCGGCCACGTTCCTCGCCGAATACTCGCTGTCCAAGCGCACTGAGGTGTACGGTACGGTCGACTTCACCCGCGGTAACGGCGCATTCCTCGCCGACTACCCGGGCCGCAACAACCAGACCGGCGTCGCAATCGGCCTGCGCAATATTTTCTGACGTGACGCTCTAACCGACCGGCGGCAAGCATGCCGCCGGCCCACCATCAGAACGTGTGCTGAATGCCCGCGTACACACCGGTCTGGCTACGCCCCGTCACCGGGTTCTCATTGAACGTGCCATCGCTCAGGCCACCTGCCCCTTCGCTGTTGGCATCGAGACCGAAGTTCGCCGTCGAGCTATTGCGCACCGTCGCGATCTGGATATCGAACAACGTCCGCTTCGACACGTTGTAGGTGCCACCAATCGTATAGATGGTTGCGTTGCCGCCGCCGTTGTTCGTATTGACGTGGTAGACCGCTGCGATCAGCGCGGCAGCCGGCGTGGCCTGGTAAGTTACGCCACCCCATTCCATATCAGCCGTCGTCGGTGCATTGGGCGAGCCTGTCGGCGTGATGACGCCGCCCGAGGTGCGCTCCGCCGTGTACGCGGCCTGCACCTTGAATTGCCCCAGGAACACGTTTGCGCCGACGAAATACTCGCGCGACGCCGTGAACGGATTGTCGAGCTGGCCATTGAGCGGGTCACGAATTTCGTCGTAGATACCGCGGATCTGGAACAGCGAGTTCGTATAGGTCACTTGCGCGCCGTCGGTGCGCCCGGTGGCTGCGCCCGGGACGCCGGCATTGAAGTCCGTCGAATTGGACAATCCATATTGGCCGAATACGTCGAAGCCGTCGATCTTGGGCGACTGATACGAAATATTGTTGCTGGTGTGTTCCCAGTTGCGGCCACGAACCAGTGAAGCCGACGACCAGTTGGACTGGCCGAACGGATCGAAGTCCCAGTCACCGTTTGCGATCTGCAGTTCGCGACCCAACAACAACGTACCGAAGTTGTTATTGGCAAGGCCTACGGTTGCAATCCGGTCGAACAGCGAACCCGACTGACCCAGCGAGCCCGTCGCAGTACTAAACGCTCCTTCCAGCTGGAAAACGGCCTTGTTTCCGTTGCCCAGATCCTCTACCCCTTTCAAGCCCCACAGACTGGTACCCCAGTCTCCGCTTTCCTGCCGCCAGCGCGACGTGGAACCCGTGCCGTTACTACCCGGCAGGCCACTCATGTACTCGATACCGGCGTCCAGGCGGCCATATAGCGTCACGCTGCTCTGAGCGTGTGCAACGGCGCCCGCCGACATCAGCGCGACGGCCAGCAAAGCCTTCTTCGACTTCATCATCTCCACCATACCCTTTCAAATGAAACAGCAACTACGCGGGATACTGCCGACGCCGGCGGCGCCGAGCAGGCATCAATTGATCGACTGGCGTTCACGGAGGGATCACACAGAATTAGTCGCAGATTGGCAGGCATTGCGCCCACACCCGGTCTCATGTCCGCGCCCCGTCCGTTGCGGAGCCAAGCACCATTTATTGGCGATTCGATTACTACTTTGGTTTCGAGTCTACCAAAAACACTCTTTTTCACCCACGGTAATGAATTGGATGTCCCAATCGCGCAACACACGTGAATTAAATGGCGATATCGATTTGATCGACCCGAATAGCGCTTAAAAATTAAGCATAAATGGCGGAAAGCGACCGGAATTTTTCGCATTGCGGTGATTGTTCTTCAATTCGCAAAAAGACGATTATTGAATTCAAGAACAATTAGATAGGATCGCCCTCCGGCGTGCATTCTATTTCCAATTCAGGAATAGATATTTTCGTATTTTGGCGTTGTTGAGCGCGCAGCGCCCAATACGGTTATTCAGGGGTTATCGCGTTCGCCATTGGAAAAACTGTTTTGCCGGATATCACAGCAATTAGAAAAAACGGCACCATGATCCAAGACGGCCGTTTGGAATACGAGGTACCGCTTGCGCTGATCGAACAGGATAGGAAATTGTTCGCGATTGGGGACGGCCTCATAAGAGAGCCGTATTCGATCTGAAGCTACCCGAACGAGTGCAGCAGGAACGTGTTAGCGACGCTGCGTCGTGAAGCGCGGCATGCACGCCTCAGCAGTAACGGCGTTAGCGTGAAGCGCCGCGCGTACTCTTTTTCGCGCCCGCAGCGCGGGGCGTGTCTTTACCCGGCAATGGACCGCCGCTGTTCATCTGTTCCATCCACGACAAGGCGTCGACGTACGACAGGAACTGCTGGAGATACCCCGGCGACAACTCACGCATCAGCGAGAGCGATCGATGGACCAGACTACTGGAATTAAGCGGGCCCGCGTTGCCGGGCACCTGTTGTTGCGACTGCCGCAGTTGCCGTTCAGTGTCGAGCCGGGACCAGACCTCTCTGAAGTATTCCAGCATCTCCAGTTCCGGCCACGACGCCGGCTGGGAGGCGGCACGCCCCGCAGCGGAGCCTTCTGACTGTGCCGACGGCGCACGGCCCGCGATCTGATCGAGCAGTTCACCAAGCGTTCCGCGAACGGGCAAGGGCAAGGGCATGGCGAGCTGTGCGGTGCCGCCTTCAACGCCCGCATCGCTGGCGGCCAATGCAGTCTGTTCGAGATCCGCCGCATAAGCCGTGAGCAGGCTATGCAAGCGGTTGTCGAGAATGCGCCGTGCCTCGCCGCTATGACCGGCCACGCGCCGCACCAACGCCTCGGTGAAATGAAAACGGACCGGGTCCATCCTGTCGACACCCCGCGCGCGCCACGCGTCCAGCGTCGCGCGGGCTTCGCTGATGACATCGCTCGGATCACGCACGTCGCTATTCACCGGATTTCACCGTCGCGCCAGAGGGCCTCGGAATGGGCGCCAGTTCCACGCGCCGGTTTTTGGCCCGGCCCTGGTCATCGGCGTTCGAACTCACGGGCTGCTGCGAGCCGAATGCGGCCGCAAACACCGAAGACGCCGGAATGCCGGCATCGACCAAGGCTCGCGTGACCGTCAACGCGCGTTGCGCCGACAGTTCCCAGTTATCGGCAAAGCGGCGATTCGCTTCGCCGACCTGGCGGTCGTCAGTGAAGCCGCTCACCATCAGGATCTCGCCACGCGCCTGAAGATACGCGGACAGCGGCCCGACGAGACTCTTCAGCACTTCCCGGCCCTGCGGCTGCAATTGATCGGAGTTCAGCGCAAACAACACGCTGCCGCTGATACCGATGCGCCCGTTCACCAGCGTCACGCGACCCGCCGCGAGCGGCACCGCCAAGGCCTGCTCCAACGTCTTGCGGCGCTGGGTTTCCATCTGCCGCTGCTTGACTTCCTGATCGAGCCGCGTCGAAAGCTCGAGCTGCACGCCGATGACGCCGACCAGGATCAGCACGAAGGCGCCTAGCAGCACCGACATGAGGTCGGCGAAGACAGGCCATATGGGTGCTGTCGTCTCCACGCCGCCTTCAATTTCCTCGCTCATGCCGCTTCGACTCCGGCGGACGCTCGCTTGCCCGCAAGCCGCAGCAGGTCTTCGACGATCTGCTTCTGCGACAGCATGCTGAGGTCGATTACTTCGCGCGCCTGCGCCACGTAGTAGGCAAGCTGTTCGTCACTGCGCACGAGGGATTTGTCCAGCGCGGTTTCGATACGCTGCAGGTGGGCCACCAGCTTGTCGTTGGACTCGCCGAACACTTGCACGGCCGCGCCGAATGCATCGCCGAGGCTCGCCACTTCGACCGCGCTGCCGGTCACTTGCGCAGCAACGGTGCCCAGCTTGCCGGTCTCGAGCTCGACCTTGTCCGCAAACTGCGTGCCGACGCGCTCCAGCAGATCCGCGGTCGTGGTGACCAGCGCGTCGACCACCGTGCGTTGCTCGGTAGACGCATGATTCACGGCATCGAGCAAGGTCTCCACCGTGGCAAGCAGACGGCTGCGTTCTTCCAGCATGGCGGTGTCGCGGGCCATGCTCTCGGAGAGCTTCTGACGCAGTTCGGCGACCACTTCCGCGGCGGCCTTCGGTGCTTCCGAGGCAGCTTGCACGAGCTGCGAAATCTCCGCGATGGTATGACTGGCGTGCGCCTGGGTCTGAACGGAGATATCGCGCGCGGTGTGCGCCAGCGTGTCGCAAATCTCCTGCTGACGACTCGCGCTGCGCGTGCCCGCCTGCTCCCACTCGCGGCTCAGCGTCGCGGCCATGGAGCCGAGCGTCTCGGTCCACGCGGCGAGGCGCTGCTGGTCGCGCGAACCCAATTCCGTCTGCAATTGCGCATGCGACTCGCCCACCGTGCGCAGCAGCGCTGCCGCGTGCTGCTCGAAGGTCGAAGCGGCCGCCACCAGGGCTTGCTGATGGTGGGCCGCCAGCGTCTCGCCGGACTGCTCCTGACGCGCGAGCGCCTCGGCCCACGCTCCAGAAATGCTGCCGGCGGTCACATCCAGACGCGCGGAGACGCCGTCCAGCAGGCCCGCCGAGCGTTGTTCGAAGGTTTCGGTGAAGCGCTCCAGCGAGCCGCGCAGGTGCCCGGCGAGCGCTTCGTTCGAACGCTGCTGCCTCGCCAGTGCCTCATTCCAGATGTTCGCCACGCTCGTGGTGCTCGCCTCGAAGCCGGCCGACAGTCCGTCCAGTTGCCGCTGCACGGCCTGGGTCACCGTGTCGTGCAGTCCGGCCGTCTCGCGCGCGAGGCCGGCCATCGTCGCTTCCATGACCGGCTTCAGCGCCGCGCTGGCAGCACGGGCGCTATCGGCCACGCTCGACTTCAACGACTGCTCCACGTTGGCGGCCAGCCGCGTGTACGCGGCCTCGGTCTTGCCGTGGAAGGCGTCCTGGCTGGCAATCTGCCGTTCGTTCAAGGCAAGGCTCTGGCGCTCGATGGTTGCCATCATGGTCTGCAGCCGGTCGACCAGCGTAGGCATCACCTCCGCCTGCTGCTGCAGCAGCCGGAAGGTTTCCTCGCGCTGATGAGTCTGCGAGTAAATTCGCAATGGCGAAGCGATCTTGACGTCGAGCAGTTGCCCCGCGCCGATCCGCTCGCGCCGGCACAACGCGGAGAGCAGTCCCAGCATCGCGGAACTGGCGACGCCCGCAATCGACGTGCCGAATGCAAAACCGAGTCCCTTGACCGGCGCGGCCAGCGACGCGCGGATCGCCTCAAGGTCCGTCGAGCTCTCCAGCGCCATGCCGGTGCCGCGGAGGGTCGCCACCATGCCGAGCAGCGTGCCGAGCATGCCCAGCAACACGAGCAAGCCCACCAGATACGGCGTGAGCGCCGGCCCAGGCAGCGCCACGCGCTCACCCTCGACCCGCAGGCGTACGGCATTGCGCAAACTGGGATGCAACGGCTCGAGCCAGCCGCCGAGGCTTCGCGGCGTGTCGGACAGGCCCGTCACGGCGCGCGCCAGCGTGGCGGTGGCCTGACTGTAGCGTTGCAGCTCGACCGCGCCCGCCACATAGCAGGCGCCAATCAGCATCGTGACAGCCAGTGCAAGCGGATTGGAGCTGACGTAGCCGGCGCCGATCCAGCAAACCGCCGCCAGACCCGCGAGAAAAACCAACATGTTGAGATATCTGGACATAGTGTCTCAGTTAGCGGGTGAGAAGGGCTGCAAGCAAGCCTTCGACCGGTTGAAAACGAAGATCCAGCTCGGCGAGCAACACGCTCTGCATATCCTTGCGGAACACATCGAGCCACGCGCCGGATCTGCCCCCTGCTGCTGCCCCCGCGGCCTCGGCGGCCGCCAGCGTCGCGCGCTCGGCCTCGCGCAAGCGCTCGAAGTGCCCCGCCAGCAAGCCGGGCACGGTGGCGAGCAGATTGTGCTCACGGGGACTGAGCGCACGCTCCATCACCGCATCGACGACCGCGAGCCGCGCCGCGGCAGGCGTCCGCGTTGCCAGCGTGGTGCGCAGGCGGCCGCGCAGGTTGCCGATGGCCGTCTCCATCGTCTGTTGAACGGAGAGGTAGCGCTGACGAAAAACCGCGTAATCGACCGTCGTGTCCACGGTGACATCCTGAGCCGGCGCTTGCGCGGCCCCGCGCCGCCTCGATACGGCGAACGTGCTATCGCCGACGATGGCATTCGTCAGCGAGGCACGCACGCGGGTGCACTCGCGCTCCTCAAGCTCGCCGCTGACCCGCGCGTCGCCTCCGACGGCCGACGCCTGGCCGCTCCGGGCAGGCCCGCCCAGCGCCGTCGACAGCCCAATGGCGTCGGTCCAGCCGAGCCATTGGCTGAGCCGATCAGAGAGCGATTGGCTGGATTCGGGAACGTCGAGCTCCGTCAGGCGGGCAAGTACGCGAATTAGCGCCGGACCACTTAGGGCTGTGCGCTGTGGGGCTTGCAACATTCCACTCGATTCAAAAAAGTCAGCAGTTTACACGCTGTCGAGGGGAAGGCCGTCGAAGCCCGAGGAATGGGGTGGGTGAAAGGGGAATTTGCGCAGCGCCTGGGGAGAGGCGCCGCGCGTCACTTCAGGCGGCAACTTTGCGTTCCGCGCTCAGGGGCAATTCGGGCATCTCACGATCAGACTGCGGAACGGAGCCCGGGCGGCGATGCACGTCGTGCGTCACGAAACCCTGCTCGCGGCTCGGCACATCGAACCATTCCCGATGCACAAACGAATCGCGGATGTCTTCGAGACCGCTTTCCCAATGCTCGTGCATCGTGTCGACGCTGAACTCGTAGTCCTTGTAATGCCCTTCATACGGCTTGTTCTTGTAGATCAGGTGCACCACGTTGATCGCGCTGCCGTCGGCCGCTTCTTCAGCGAGACGGAACAGCGGATCGGACTTGCGCAGCTCAGGCGGCACGTGTGCAAGCAGTTCCTTGATGAAACGCGCATGCTTTTGACGATCCGCCAGCATGCTGGTGATCGCCCGCGTACGGCTCGAATACTGGATGTCCTTGGCACGCTCCGACACGTCGAGGAAATCGCCGGGTGCATGACCTCGCGCGCTCCAGAGATCGACCTGAAATACCAGCGCGTCCTTGTGATCGGCGTCGCGCAGCACTTCGGTCAGCGGCGTATTGGACACGAGACCACCGTCCCAGTAGTACTCGCCGTCGATCTCGACCGCCGGAAAACCCGGTGGCAACGCGCCCGAGGCCATGAAATGCTCCGGCCGCAGACGCATCTTCGTGTTGTCGAAGTAGACGAGGTTGCCGCTCTGCACGTTCACCGCACCCACCGACACGCGGATATCGCCATCGTTGATGCGATCGAAATCGGCGAACTGCAGCAGCGTTTCCTTCAACACGGCCGTGTCGTAGTAGCTGACCGTGTCGGGCGTTTGCTTGCCGAATCCTGCCATCGGCAAGGGCCTGCGCGGTGAGAAAAAGCCCGGCTGTCCTTCGGTCAGCGCGAGACCTGCTGCCCACAAACTGGCCCACTTGCGCGACGCGTCGTGCATGCCGAGTGCCGGCAGCATCCAGGCACCCATTGCGCCAATCGGGTCACGCGGACGGCAGATCGTGTTCCAGAAACCGCGTAACGCTGCCACGCGCTTCCCGGGCGCATTCCCGGCGATGATGGCGGTGTTCAGTGCGCCGATCGAGACGCCCGCGATCCAGTGCGGTTGCACGCCCGCCTCGGCGAGCCCTTCATAGACGCCGGCCTGATAAGAACCCAGCGCGCCGCCGCCCTGAAGCACAAGGGCGATTTCGTCGTAGCGCGGCAGCACGAACGCATCCGGCTGCCGGTTAGTTTTTATTGTGCTGCTGCGCATCTACGACCCCTTATTGCATGGCCCAGCCGTGGCTGACGATGATCGACTGCCCCGTGAGCGCATTCGATTCAAAGCCCGCAAGGAACGCCACCGTATTGGCGACGTCCTCGACCGTGGTGAATTCACCGTCCACGGTTTCCTTGAGCATCACGTTTTTGACGACGTCCTGTTCAGAGATACCGAGTGCCGCGGCCTGCTCGGGAATCTGCTTGTCGACGAGCGGCGTACGCACGTATCCCGGGCAGACGACGTTCGCATGCACGCCGCGCGGACCGCCTTCTTTCGCCACCACGCGCGCCAGCCCGAGCAAACCGTGCTTGGCGGTCACATAGGCGGACTTCAGCTTCGACGCCTCGTGCGAATGCACCGAGCCCATGTAAATGATCGAGCCACCCTTGCCGCCGGCGTACATGTGCTTGATCGCGGCCTTGGTGGTCAGGAACGCGCCGTCGAGATGGATCGCCAGCATCTTCTTCCAGTTGGAAAACTCGTACTCCTCAATGGGCGCGACGATCTGGATACCCGCGTTCGAGACGAGCACGTCGATGCTGCCCAGCTCCTTCACCGCGCGGTCGATCCCGCTATTGACCGCCTCTTCATGGGTGACATCCATCGCAACAGCCAGCGCCCTGCCGCCCGCCGCGACGATGCTGTCCGCCACCTTCTGTGCGTTCTCGACATTCAGATCGGCGATCACCACTGCCGCGCCGAGGCTCGCAAGTTTGCGTGCGCACTGCTCGCCAATACCGCTGGCTGCGCCCGTCACGAGCGCGACTTTGTTCTGCAAAGACATATTGTTTTCCCTTCCCTTATTGATTGACCGCGAGCTTCACGCTCCCGGTTGCGGCCGCTTCGCTGGAGGCGAGATAGTCGAAGGCGACTTCGCCGATATCCAGCGTGAGGTTGGCAATCACATGCCGCGCGCCGACCACGCGCTTCACCGGCAGATCGGCGACCGGCGCCAACGCATGCGGATGCAGTTCGAGCGCGGCAGGACCTGACCACGCGCCCAGCACGCTGACGTCGCGCAAGTAGAAGCGCACCAGTTCACACACGCGCGTCGAGCCGTCGACGTGCGGAATGACCTTCAACAGATAGTTCGGTGTCTCTGCCAGCTTCTTGCGTTCGGTCTCGATATCGAGCGGCACATGCTTGAAGCCCATCGTGCCGGTAGCGATGCGTTGTGTGCCGTAGTCGAGCGTGCCGAGCAGCGTGTCGTTGCCGTCGACGCTCAAGGTCGGTCTGGCGAGTTTCTTCGGAAAACCCCAGATTTCGCGGCCACCGGCGATGGGGCCTTCGTCATCGAGGTACATCGAATGGGTGTAGTTGCCAAGGCGCCCTTGCTGGTCGCGCACCGAAATGACCTGGCCACTTTCGGTGTAGTCGCCGAAGCCCGACGAGTCCGGCATGCGAATAAATTCGTAGTGCACGAGATCGTTTTCCGGATGCAGCGGCTCGGGCACGATAGCGCGCAGCGCATCGAAATCCGTCTCGTACGAAATAATGAAGTATTCCCGATTGATGAAACGGTACGGCGGCCGGGGATAAGCGGGATTGTGAACGGGCATCGCAAAAGCGTCTTTGCGGATCGAAGCTAGGTTCATGAAACTCCTTATTGACTAACGACGCATGCAGCGCGGGACTCATGGTAGAGGTAAGCTCCGCTCGGTGCGAGCCGACATTGGTCAACACACCGTTACCCAAACTGCAACGTTGCGGCTTGAACTTCCTCGCAAATCATCAAGTTGAATATCTGCTCCTGTGTTTGCGTTCGCCGCTGCCGTCAGTGCAAACGGCGATATCATAGTCAGACGCAATGCCGCAATGGCACGACACGCATCGCGTTCTGACTGGATGGAACTCTCCATGACCAAAGACTCGATAGGCAATCCCCCTGAACTCGCATCAGGCGGCAGCCGCTACCATCAGGTGTACCCCACGCTGGACGAGCGGCAACTGGCGATATTGGAGGGATACGGCAAGCGACTCAAACTGAAGCAGGACGACATCCTCTATTCGGAAGGCGACCGGCACACCGGCATGTTCGCCATTCTCTCCGGCACGATCGAGTCATTCCGGGCCTCCGTCGAAGGCCCCCGCTCGCTGGGCACGCATGGTCCCGGCACGTTCACGGGCGAAGTCGCCACACTCGCCGGTCGCGCCGCAGTCGCAACGACACGCGCCGTTTCCGATTGCGAGGTGATTGCCATTGATGAGGAATCGCTGCGCGCGCTCGTGATTGCCGAAGCCGAGTTGAGCGAAACCATCATGCGTGCGTACATCCTGCGCCGGGTCGCTTTCATCCAGGGCCAGCAAATAGGCCTGATTGTGATTGGGAGCACATCCTCCGGCGCGACGCACCGCCTGCGCCACTTTCTGAGCCGTAACAGTCAGCCTTCAGCCTACTTCGATATCGTCGCGCATACCGAGGCCAAAGAACTCCTCAAGCAGTACGACGCAACGGAAGCCGATATCCCGGTGGTCATTACGCTGCAAGGCGTCGCGCTCAAACAACCTAGCCACCGGGCCGTCGCCGACGCCATCGGCCTGAGTCCGGACAGGCTCGATGGCGAGCACTTCGATCTCGTCGTCGTGGGCGCGGGGCCTGCAGGGCTCGCCGCCGCCGTGTACGCCGCATCGGAGGGATTGAAGACAGCGGTTCTGGACGCGAAGGCGCCCGGGGGCCAGGCCGGCACCAGTTCGAAGATCGAGAACTATTTTGGCTTTCCGACCGGTATCTCGGGGCAAGCGCTCGCCGGTCGCGGTCTGTCGCAATGCCGCAAGTTCGGCGCTGAAGTCGGCGTGCCGATCGAGGCGCTGACGATCGACTGTACGGATTCCGAATCGTTTCGCATTGGCCTCGACCAGGACGAGTGCGTCTACGCTCGCGCTGTCGTGATTGCCACGGGAGCGCGCTATCGCAAGCCGGACCTTGTTCGTCTTGAGAATTTCGAGGGGCGTGGCGTCTATTACAGCGCCACCTTTATGGAAGGTGCGTTCTGCAATAACGAGGAATTGATCGTGGTGGGCGGTGGAAATTCGGCCGGACAGGCAGCGGTATTCCTGTCGCGGTTCGCGCGTCATGTTCACGTCGCAATTCGGGGCGATGGCCTCAGTGCAAGCATGTCGGATTATCTGATCAGACGAATCAACGCCGCTGCCAACATCACGTTGCATACGAGAACGCAGATCGTCGAGTTATGCGGGGAGTCGAGACTCGAAGGCGTTCGATGGGACCGGCAAGGGCAAATTGAAGACATGCCGGTACGGCACGTTTTCCTGTTTCTGGGGGCGCAGCCCAATACCCGATGGCTGGGCAATTGCGTCACGCTGGACAAGGACGGCTTCGTGCTGACCGGCGCCGATACCGGCGACAAGTGGACCGCCGAAAGGCCGCCGCACGATCTGGAAACAAGCCGGCCCGGCGTCTTTTCAGCCGGCGATGCGCGTAGCGGCTCGGTCAAGCGTGTCGCAGCGGCGGTTGGAGAAGGCGCAGCCGCGATTCAGGCGGTTCATCAATATCTTGCCCTGCACGGGTGACGGTCACTGCGCCTCGCCACCGCGTTAACTCGCGAGTGACGAGGACGCGTTTTCGCGCTCCTGCAGGAGCCGCCATTGCACCTTTCCGCTGGCTGTTCGAGGCAGCCCCGAGGCGAATTCGACGATGCGCGGCACCTTGTACGACGCCATATGCTCGTGCGCCCATGCGATGATCTGCTCGGCCGAGACATCCGCACCGGCACGTGGCACCACCCACGCCTTCACCGTCTCACCGCAGCGCGCATCGCGGGCCGCTACGACGCAGGCCTCCTGGATCGCAGGGTGCTCGAACAGCAACGTCTCGACTTCGGCGGGCCACACCTTGAATCCGGAGACATTGATCATCCGCTTCAGACGGTCGACGAAAAAGAAATATCCGTCTTCGTCGATATAGCCGAGGTCGCCCGTGCGCAAATACCGTATTCCCGACACTTCGACGAAGGCGTCGCGCGTAGCATCGGGACGTCCCCAATAACCCTTGAACAATTGCGGACCACTAATCAGAATTTCGCCTGTTGCGTTCGCAGCCAGAACCTCCAGCGTGACCGGATCGACCACGATAGATTCGGTATCCTGAATCGGTATGCCCAGACACTGCCGCTTGCAGCGTTGTGGCGGGTTAATGTGTGTTGCCGCAATCGTCTCGGACAGCCCATAGCCTTCCATGTAGGGCGTGCCTAAGCGGGCCTCGATGCGCTGCGCCAATGCCTTCGGCATGGCCGCGCCGCCGCCCGCCAGGCGTTCGATGGAACTCAGGTCGAAGCGGTCGAGATCGGGCTGGCTCATGAAGTCGATCATCATCGTCGAGATGGCAATCCAGAACCCGACCCGATAGCGCTCGATCAGCCGAGCCGCACACCGGCTATCCCATCGCGTCATCACGACCAGCGTCGAGCCGAGCGAGATCGCTACATTCATGCTTTGCTGCATACCGGTGACGTGGAACATCGGCATTGCACACAAAAACACCGAGTCAGACGACAACCCGCACCATTGCACCGAAGCCGCCACGACGTGTGCCGCGCTGCGATGGGTGTGCATGCAACCTTTCGGCGCCGCGGTCGTGCCGGATGTATAGGGAATCACCGCGAGGTCGTCGGACGAGGCGATGTACGCCGATGCTTGCTGTTCGGCCGCAAGCGCGGTTTGCCAGCGCACGGCCCTTGGCGCGCTAGTCGCGGAGAACTCAGGGTAGACGTCCAGCTCGCGGGACGCCTCCGTGAGCACCGCCGGTAACGGCAAGTCAGTGTTTTCACCCAGATATTCCGCATACTGTGCCACGATCGCATGCCGGATGGCGTCCCCGAGAAGAGGCCGGGCATGCTCGTACAATTCCTCGCCCAACAGAACGACCTTTGCACCGCAGTCCTCAATAATGTGCTGAAGTTCGGCGGTGATATTCATAGGATTCACCGGAACGACCACCGCATTAACCCGGAGGATGGCGTAGTAACCGATAACGAATTGCGGACTGTTCTGCATATACAGCGCGACGCGATCGCCCCGTTCAACGTTGCATTGGCGTTGCAGAAAGCCGGCCAGCGCCTCCACTTGTCGATACGCTTGTGCGTAACTCAGTGCCCCGCCGTAGTAATGCAGCACCGTTTTCTCCGGATATCGGCTAGCGGACGCTTCGAAGTTCTCATAAAGCGAAGGCTGCGGCGATGCCAGATGATGGGCGACGCCCTCAGGCCAGTACGATGAGTAGTTCACGTTTCCCTCCTGCTTGGGGGAACCCCGACTGCCTGCAGCGGTTGGTGCCGCGGAGTCGGAGCCGCGTCGTGGCATCCGTTACGTACGACTGGGAGAGGCGACGGCGTGATGGATTCTGCTGTTTGCGTGCAGTCCCCTCTTTAGCTTAGTACGTCGGTGGCGATACGGCATAGTATCGACGGCGGATTCGCAACGATCCGCTATGGCATCATCAGACAAATTACAGTTCGAAAGGCTCGATCCATCCATGCTTACCACTTCCAGTGCCGCATTATTGACGTTGGGTATTGTCATTGTGCTGATCGTGCCGGGTCCAACCAACACCTTGTTCGCCACCGCGGGTTTGCAGCGGGGGTTGCAGCGCTCGGTTCATCTGATTGGCGCCGAATTCGGCGGGTATCTGGTGTCGATTTCGGTGTTGGGATTTTTCCTCGCGCATGCCGCGGCCTCGCTCACCTGGATACCCGCGCTGCTGCGTATTGCAAGCAGTGTGTATCTTGCGGTCCTCGCTGTTCGTATGTGGCAAACCGCGAGCGCATTCCCTTCGACAACACAAAAAGCGATCGGCCTGCGGACGTTGTTCTTCGCAACCCTACTCAATCCGAAAGCCATCCTGTTCGCCGGCACAATCTTTCCAGCGGCTGCGTTCCAGAGTCTGCCCACCTATCTTGAAGCAATGACCATCTTTACCGTCGCACTGGTGCCAACCGGTTTGACGTGGCTCGCTTTTGGCGCCGCACTCGGCAGCGGACGGTTGATGCGGCTCAACCCCGCCCACCTGCAGCGTGGTGCATCGCTCGTGCTGGCTGCATTCTCGTTGTCACTCGCGTGGACGGTGTTGCACCAGGTTGTCCAGCTTCGAGCCTAGCGCGGGGGTTATTTCACAAAGGCGACACTGACCGCCGTAGGAACGTCAGCCGATTGCCCGCTGTCCGAAACCATGCCCGACACGGGGTCGACACGAAATGCATTGACGGTGCCGCTCTGCTGGTTAGCGACCAGCAGCCAGTTCCCCGACGGATCGATGGCGAATCCCCACGGTTTCTGGCCGCCCGCGGACGTGCGCTGAACCAACGAAAGCGCGCCCGAATCGGCGTTCACGCTATAGACGACGAGTGCATTTCCCCCACGGTCTTCGACATAGACAAAACGCCCGTCATGGCTGACCGCCAGTTCGGCTCCGCTTTTCGCGCCGGCGAATTCAGGGCTGCTGATCGGTAGCGATTGCACCCACGTCAAATGCCCTTGCGACGCGTCCCAGCGCAGCACCATGATTTCCGCACTTAATTCGGTGAGCAGATAAACAGCTTGACCGTTCCGGCCAAAAGCGATGTGGCGAGGGCCACTGCCCGGCGGGACGACAAAGGACTGCGAACGGGTTTCGTCGGCCGGCGACAACATATGCGTCGCGCGGTCAAAGCCATAAACGAACACGCGATCGGCACCCAGGTCGGGGACGAGTGCGTATTGACCCGACGGATCGACTACCACGCTATGCGCATGCGCACTCGCCTGCCGCCGGTTTGGTCCCGACCCTGTCTCCTTGATGGTGGACACGAGCGAACCGAGGCTTCCGTCCTGATTGACCGTGATACTCGATACCGACCCGCTGGCGTAATTGGCAGAAAACAGGGTCATCGAGGGCAGGTCGAACGCAAGATACGTACTGCCGTTGCCGCCCGTGTTCACCGTGTTGACTTGGGTTAGCGCGCCAGTCGCGCGATCCACGGCGTAGGCGGTCACGCTTCCTTCCCGTGCGTTGTCGTCATCGACGCCGTAGAGAATGGGCAGTTGCGGATTCACCGCGACCCAGGTGGATTTAGGTCCCTGCGCAACCGCGCCGATCGCAGTCAGTTTGCCGGTGGAGGTATCGAGGCGCAGCGCCTGGATCTGGCTTTTCTGCGTGCCCACATACACCCATTCCGCTTCGGGGCTTTCCGACGACGTAGCGGCACTGCCATGCATGCTGTACACACCCGCCAACACCGTCAGCAAGGCCGTTGCCGCCGCAACTCGGTACCGCGTCAACGGGTTTCTCTGCTGGAGGGGCTGCGTCATGGTTCGTCGGATGGGAGGTCGGAGAGCAACCAGGGTGAACGGCTCGGCTGAGACTATTCGATTTTCAGCCACACGTCCCTGCACAAAATTCAGGTTCGCCGGCATTTTTCAATCTGCCGAGCTTGCGACGCCCACTTGCGATGCCCGCGTCCGTCACGCCTCTTCCGAACAGTCGCCCACCTGCTACGACAGCGCCTTCCGATTAGGCTGCTGCCGAACGGCGACGCGAAACTGGCTTGGCGCCTGGCCGACTTCCCGTCTGAAGAAGCGCGTAAAGTACGCGGCGTCCGCAAAGCCAAGCCCAAAAGCGATCTGCTCCACCGACATGTCGCCGAAAATCAGGTTGCGCTTCGCCTCCGTGATAATGCGGGCGTGAATCATTTTCGTGGGGCTTTGCTCTCTGGCGGAGGCACAGGCTGCGCGCAGTTGCACCAGAGATACCGCCATCATCGACGCATAGTCCTGCAGCGCCAGATTTTCCCGGAAGTGTTCGTCGATCAGCTTGCGGAAACGGTCTACCTGACGAATATCGTTGCGTGTCGCGCTTTCGTTGCCGGTCTGGTCTAATTGCGTCTCGCGAACCATCTTGAGCAACAGACTCGTCAGGAGCGCTTCGATCCCTACGACATGGCCAATTGCGTCGGACTCGACCTCCTGCTTGAGGTTTTTGATCACGTTGCAAAAGTCGATGCCTGCCTGCGCCGAATAGGAAAACGAAATGACCCGCGGCGACGCCCAGAGCGCGATGAATTCGTGGAGTTTAGCGTTGACCTGCGTCAGATAGGCGACCTCGATGGTCACGACCCATCTGTCGACATCGAGCTCGTAATCGAGACCATGAACGCACTCGGTCGGCAACAGCAATGCACACGGACCCTCGAACGGCACACTGCTACCTTCGAGATTCATGACACCGCGCCCACTGCGAACAAAAATCACCTGACCGTACTCGGGATGCGCGTGAGGTTCAGTGCGCCAGCGACCGCGGTCCGTGACATGTCCGACATGCACGAACCAGTTTTCCTGTTCAGGCTGCTCGACGTATAGACGAACCTTTGGGACGGTGGTCTGTTTCGCTTTACGCACCGATTTGGGCTGATGCTTTGCCGCGGCACTCTGTGTCATAACGTCTCCTTGGCGGCCGAGTCGATTGAGTGGTGGCCGCTCCTGCAATTCCGGCCTGACGCATCGATCTCTGGTGCGGTTTCCGCGCGGGTCATAGCCGCTACCGTGAAGGGACTTACAGAACTTCTGATAGGGTCGCTCAACCGCTGCTTCAGCGTTTTCCCTTGGTAGAGTAAGACCGCCCGGCACCGCGTGCCATCATAACGCTCCCCGAGGGTCGCTGAAACAGGCGATATTTTTCCATAGATTTCCGCCGGGCATAACCTGCGATTTACCCCGACGGTTAGCGCCGATGTCGTGACTTCGGCGCTCGCGGCAGCCGCTCAGAACTTGTGCACGATGCCAATCGTCACGCCGCGCGTGTCTGATCCCGGCGCGACGGTCAGTCCGGAATACGCCGTGCCGTTGAGAGAAAAGTCCGCCCGATTCCGGTAACACTTTCAGTATCGAAGTATCCGTTGCATTGGCGGCCTGCTGTATCCCGTCGCACTGCGGGCGCTCTCGGATCGCTCAGTCAGCGCTTGACTGAACACAAGAATGTGGATTTCTTTTCCGCCACGACAAAAAATGCAAGCGAATCTAGTTTTTGTGTAAAGGCATGTGACCACGCATCCAATACTATCTTCATCACCGCCACTGAATTTTCTGCGCTAAATGACTCGGCCGGATGCAAACGGTGCGACGGAATCGAGAGTCGGGAAACGACCACGCTCATCTATCGAAACAGATCAATCTGGACGGAGACGTGACCCACCTATTCAATTCGGCGCGCGGCGCCAAGCTTCGTGTTGCCCGACGTTTTTGCCGCAACGGATATCGCCCGTCTTTTGACAACTGAGCCTTTAGCATTCCGCTTTCTGTTCATCCTGAAGAAGCTTGAACAGCAGCGCGATCGATAAAAAACCATATGGAAGGAGACATGCAAAAAATATCAGTCGCTTTGAGCCAACCGCTTCTCACCGCCGCCGTCTTCTGTTGTTTTAGCCAAGCTGGTTACGCGGAAGAGGTGCTCACCGCACCTAATGGGTCCGCTCCACCACAAGCGCAGCAGACACAGCAGGATCTGCAAAACCCGCAGAATCCGCAGAGCCCGCCAACACCCAAGCCCGGGGAGACCCTGAAGAACGGCGCCGCGCCGCTCAGTGCTCCCGATCTGAAATCGGCGGAGCAATTCGGCGCGCCGCCCGTGTCGTGGAACGACACATTCGTGGGCTATCGCTATAGCAGCGAGTTTCATTACCCCGGTGTGGCCGACAAAGTGACGCAGAACATCGGCTATCTTTCGACCATCGGCGGGTTCAAGTTCGGTAGCTACGCGTTCAACGTGGATTACCTCGTGTCGAACTCGGCGAATCCGGAAGCGGGCGGCCCGTCCAACGGCGGGGCTCAGGAGGTCTATAGCATCGGCCGGGTCGAACTGAGCGCAGGCAAGATTCTGGGCCGCTATATCGGCAACCGCTTTATCCGCGACTTTGGATTTACTGCCGGCTACGAGTTTGGCACCAAGAACGATGCGTACGGCGAGCGAGCCCGGATGCTGGTCTTCGGCCCGACCATCGAGTTCGCCGTGCCGCGCGGCTTCTGGAACGTCACGGCTGGCGTGCGTACCGAGAGCAACCACAATGGCATCACAGGCGTAGATGTCCATTTCAATCCCGCATGGCACGTCGAAAGCTCATGGCTCGTCCCGTTTCAGGTGGGACCGTTGCCGCTGGTCTTCAAAGGGTTCGCCAGCGTGACGGGACCCAAAGGCCGGGACGGTTTTGGCGTAGAGACCACGACGGAATTTCTCGCTCGCGGCGTTCTGCTGGCGGATCTGGGCTCGTTTGCCGGGCACCCGCGTGTCGTGTATGCCGGCGTGGGTTACGAATATTGGCATCACATGTATGGATCGCCGACAAGCGAGACAGTCGGCACGATTACGTCTGCACCCATGTTCGTGGCTGAAGTTCATTTCTAATCAGAAGTCCCCCTGAATGTCTGATTGGCGACCCTGTAATCGGGTCGCCAATCGTCGTTCTGGAGACCCATTTCCGGATCGTGTTCATCGAAACAAACCCATTGAAACGATCGGCGGTTGAGAATCCCGGGCCCATTCACATGCTCCTTACGCTCGGACTGCTGATTTCATTCGTGGACCGCACAATCGCGCTGTGGTGCGTCGACCATCACGACGCACCATGAGAAATAAAAAGGCGCTGCGCCTTCGCACAGCGCCTTTGCCAAACCGACCACCGCTATCCGCTTACGGGTTCGGAATGTACAACGGCATCGCTTCTTCCCACAACGTATCCGTGATCGGATGCTGTTCGCTACCGTCGGCGTTCATCACCCAGTTCTGGCCATCAGGCTGGAAACTGTTGTCGTACAGCGCGAGTTCATCGCGAAAGCCATACACGCCTGAGCTATACGCGATACGGCCGTCGTAAGTCCAGACCGCGTGACCCTGATTCGCCCCCGGCGTGGTCAGACGCGTCAAGCCCGTGCCGTCCGGATGAATCGTGTACACGTCGTAGTGAAACTTGTTCGGATCGGCCGGGTTGACTTCCTTGCGCGTGAACACGATCTTGCTGCCATCCGGAGACCACCCCGGCAGGTTGTCCGGCTCGGTCGTCAACACCGTGTCGGCATGCGTATCCAGATCGATCACACGCAGCCCTTGCACCTTAGGGCTCCACACGCGGTAGACGATTTTCTTGCCGTCCGGCGAATAGCTCGGGAAACCGGCATTCGTCGAACCATCGGTCAGGACTTCCGGTTTGCCGTCCATGCTGCCGTCAGTCCTGATACGCATGATGCGGCCGGGACCCATGCCACGGGTAAAGAACCAGTCACCCACGCCGAAAGCGACCCACTGACGATCCGGCGACCACGTCGGCTGAAATGCACCGGCCAGACCCTGCTTGATCATGACAGGATCGAGGCCACTGTTGGCCGGATCGTAAATCCGCTGATAGCCGGTGAAATCCGGATTCATGATCGCAATGGACGAATTGACGGCCTTTTCCGTGTACACCAGCTTCTGCCGATCCAGAGACAACTGCGGGAACACGTCAATGTAGCGGTAGTTCCACTCGGGGTCGAAGCTATATAGCGGAGTGCCGCTCGTATGCGCCGGACGCATCGTGATTTTCTCGTAGACGATCTTGCTGCCGTCCGGCGAATAATGCGGCGAGCGAATACCTGAGTTGGCTGTCGAGCGGAAGGTGCCGGCGGTGGTATAGAAGCCTTCGGTGTCGCCGCCCTTGACGTGATAAGCGACGTTGCTATCGCCCAGATATTGCGGGAACACCTTGAAGCCCGGCGTCGACGTCAGGTCCGCGCGCTCGAGCGTGGACACATCCACCGACACCAGTTGCGAGCTGACCTTGTTGATCGCCTCCGGACGGTGCGCGCCCCAGGTCGACTCGACTGGCGTTTCATAGAACACCACGTGCTTGCCATCCGGCGACCACGAAGGCGAGCCTTCGTCGAACCCCGGCTTGCTCGCCACCTGCTTCCAGCCCGAACCATCCGGCTTGATGAGGTAGATGCTGCTCTCCTGCGTGCGTTCCCAGCCCACCGGCAGGTTGTGGCCGCGCCAATCGGAGCCCGTATCGGAAGACAGGGCAAGCCACTTGCCGTCCGGGGACCATGAGGGCCGGAAGTAGCTGTGCGGTTTGCTCGGATCGAATTTCAGCGCACCGGTCACGTTTTTCAACGCGCCCGTCGCGATGTTCAGCGTCCAGATGTTGACGGTACCGTAGTCCTTCTCGCCTCGGCGTGAAGAAACGAAGGCGATGATATTCGGGTTCGTCGGCGAAAAAACCGCCGCGTCGGAAACGCCAGGGTGATCGGTCAGTCGCTGCAGGCCCGAGCCATCCACCTTCACGCGATAGAGATCCGACTGGCCAAGCCCGTCACGTTCCGACGTGAATACGATCCACTGCCCGTCTTTCGAGAACGAGGCGTGGTAATCGAAACCATCAGTGGGCAACAGCCGGTGCTCATCGCTACCGTCCGCATTGGAGACGTACAGCTCCGAGGTGACCGGGCCCACGCGATCGAGCAGCAAGGTGCCCTTGGTCGCCGCGCCCGCGCCGGCCGGAATGAGAATCCACGCTCCCCCAATGGCCGCCCACGCCAGCAGGTTTTTCAAAGACATAGTTGAATACACAGCAAAGTGCCTCCGTCGATTATTCGTAGGTGAGCGGCATGAAGCCGCTCAACCGCTCCTGCGTCGCGTTTTTCGCCAACGCGTTGTGTTGCGTCGTTTGTCGCTGCTCTCAGGGTCTAGCCGCTGTCCCCGCCGTCATTCAACCGAGACTACCGGTCACGTCGTCAAACAGTTCGTCGACCGAGAGGCGATGCGGAATGATCTTTTGATCGAGCGCCCAGTCGATCGCCAACTGGATGCCCTTGCGGTTCTGTTCGAGTCCGATGGGCGGAAAAATGGCGGGTACGCCGCCTTCCGTCGCCGCGCGGCTTTCGACGATCATCCGGTACAACTCGCGCACCACGTCCGGGTGCCGCTTCGAAATGTCCGCATGCACCACGAACATGTGATTGATCGGCACCACGCCTTCACGCGCAAACCAGTCTTTGGCCGCGGACTGCGCATCGGCAACGAGCGTGCGCACACGCGGGTCTTTCGGCATGTCCTCGCCGAGCAGGGCCGCGCTCACCTCACCGTCGAGCATCATTTGTGGAATGGATGAACCTGCGGGCAGACGTTCGCAATTATCTGGATCGCGGTACTCGGCGAGGTGCCCGTCGCCCAGCGTCATCCACGTCACCTTGTCGAGATCGACACCATATTCGTGGCGCAGAATCCCGCGGATCCACAGCGCGGTCGTCTGGGTATACGTGCGTACGCCGACCTTTTTGCCCTCGATATCCTTCGGCGCCAGTTCGCCGAAGTCGATGTTGAATCCCGCGCAATGATGCTGGAAGCGGCCGGAAATCGGTGTCGGCAGCAGCACATAGGGCTTGCCGTAAGCCTTGGCCTGCAGGAACGTGACGATGGCCAGCTCGCCCGCGTCAAACCGGTTTTCCCGGACCATCGCCTTGAAGCCGTTGTGTGCCGGGGTCGGTCCGCAATAGTCGAGCTTGACGAGGTCCGACTTCACGCGCCCGTCCTTCATTGCCTTCGTGACGGGATAGTCGGCCAGATTGGTGCGCAGCGTCGGCACCTCGGTTAGCGTCGTTGTCATTGATCTCTCTCCTTACGCCTGAATAGATTTACAGCCGGACTTCGATGAGGCACGGCCCATCCGCATGGACCGAGTCCGCCATGGCCTTGTGGAATGCTTCCGCTGTATCGACGGCAACCGCCGGCACGCCCATGCTCTTCGCCATGGCCAGCCAGTCGATCCGCGGCCGATCGATATCGATCATCGCCAAAGCACGCGCGCCTGGCGCACCGGCACCCATGTTGGCGTACTCGGCCTTGAGGATGGCGTAGCTGTTGTTCGCAAAGATGATGGTCGTGATGTTCAGGCCCTCGCGTGCCTGGGTCCACAGCGACTGGATGGTGTACATGGCACTCCCGTCGCCCACCATGCAGAAGACACGCCGCTGCGGACACGCAAGCGCCGCGCCGGTGGCGACCGGTGTGCCATAGCCGATCGAGCCGCCCATGTTGTTGATCAGGTCATGCGGTGCGGCGCCAACTGTCAGCCCCATCGTTTCGCGGCCGGTCGTCAGCGATTCGTCGACGAGGATGCAGTTTTCCGGCAACGCGGCGGCCAACGCCTGGGCAATCGTGGCTGGCGTCAGCGCGCCGCTCGGCGGCGCCGCCTCCGAACGCTGCTGCAGTGTGGGCCTCTGATTCGCCGCGCCCAGCGCCTCGACCAGCATCTCAAGACCGGCCGTGCCGTCCTCGCCGATTTCCACCAGCGAATGAACGCTGGTGCCAGGCGACTTGAGCAGACTCGGTTTGTCAGGATAACTGAAGAAGGCGATAGGCTCGGTCGTCTCGACCGTGATGACGTGCTTAAAGGCCTTCAGGTAGTCGACCGCCAATCCAACTGCATACGGAATACGCTCGAGCGTGACGCGCCCTGCCCCGCGTTCGATCCGCGAACTGAAGAACTGCGTCGCGATGCATGCGCCGGTTGCCGCCTTGATCTTGCCCACCAGTTCGAGGGCACGGCCGCGTGTCGAGCGGCCCGCAAGGATGATGAGCGCCGGCTCACCCGAACGCAGCACTTGCGCGACATGCTCGATACGCGCAGCGTCCGGCAACTTCGCCTGGACGATCGTGCGCGGCAGTTCGACTTGCTCGCCTGCGTCCTGCCACGAGGTATCGCCGGGCAGGACGAGTGTTGCGATTTGCCCCGGATGTTCGCTTGCCTTGACGACCGCGGCAGCGACGTCCCACGCCACCGCACGCGGCGACTCGACACGACGCACCCAGTGACTCAAAGGCCGCGCGAGACCTTCGATGTCGGACATCAGCGGCGGATCGTACTTCAGATGGGCAGCCGAATGCTCGCCCACGATGTTGACCATCCCCGACGATGCCCGCCTGGCATTGTGAATATTGGCCAGTCCATTCGCGAGCCCCGGCCCGAGATGCAGCAGCGTGGAAGCCGGCGTCTCTTTCATCCGGTAATAGCCGTCAGCGGCGCCCGTGCACACGCCTTCAAAGAGACACAAGACGCTGCGCATCCGCGGATTTTCCAGTGCCTTCAGAAAGTGCATCTCCGAAGTGCCCGGATTCGCGAAGCAGATGTCGACACCCTGCCTGGTGAGTGTCTGAACCAGACTTTCGGCTCCGTTCATGGCTTAGTACCCCGCCATCTCGCGCGCCATGCCCACCACGCCGTAGCTTTTCAGCGGCGCCGAGATCAGGAAACGATATCCCTCTTCGAGCAGCCGCTTGTGATTCTTGGCATTGACGTGCGGATTGCCGACCACCACCTTGTGTTTGTGACACGTCTCGACGATCTGGCGCATGGCATCGACCACCACCGGGTGCTCATACTGACGCGGATAGCCGAGTTGCTGGCTGAGGTCGCCCTCGCCAATCAGGATGAAGCCGATACCGGGCACGTTCGCCAGAATGTCATCGAGGTTCTCAATCGCCTCGGTGCTTTCACACATCAACCCGACCAGAATTTCGCCCTCCGGAGCAAGCGGCCACACGTCGGCCTTTTTGTAGTACTCGGCCATACTCAAGCCCCAGTAACGTGCCGCGTTGGCGGGGCCGTCGCCACGGATGCCCTTGGGCTCATAGAGCGGTGCACCCTTCGGCCGTGCGTAACGGCAGGACGCCACCGCGTTATAGGCTTGCTCCACCGTCGACACATGCGGCCACACCACGCCGTAAGCGCCGCGATCTAGCACCTGCTTGGCGAACGACTGGTTCATTTCCGCGCCATTGGCGGGAATACGCGCAATCGGCGTCACACGCGGCGCGACCGAACCGGACTCCACGATCTGCTTGCGACTCAGCATGTATTGCAACGCATCGCCGAGCGCCGCGACGTCATAGGGGTTGTGCTCCATTTCGAAGACGAGGCCGTCGTACGGCGCATCGCTCATCTCGATGGCATTCTGCTTGTCCAGTTTGGAAAACGCGGCGAAAGCGGGTTTGCCCGCTTCAAACGCGCGAATAATGCTGTTGAGACGGGTGTCGCTCATGGTCATTCTCTCTCGTCGATTGATTGCGTGAAGCCGGCCTCGTCGGCCGCCTTCCAGTACATGAATCCCATGCCCTCGCCGGTGCCGGCCGGCGTGCGCCAGCAGGGGACGTAGTCCACCAGCGTCATTTCGGCGCCGGTCTCCTGCACCGCTTTCATCACGCTCACGTAGAGTTTGATTTCCGAGGTGCCCGACTGATACGAGCGGTCATCCACCGCAGCCAGGCCTTCGTAGTCGTAGTCGGCCAGCATCTTCATGATGCTGTGGTCGAAGTCCTCGTCGTTGACGAAGTGCGACAGGCCGCCCGAGGCGAAAATGCCGACTCGCACATCGTCGGGCCATGCGTTGATGGCGTCGCGCAGCACGCGGCCAAATTCGATGCAGCGCGACATCGACGGCTGGGTGGGCGGATAGAAACAGTTCATGATGACCGGCACATGCGGCGGCGGGTTGTCGCCCATGATCTGGTGATACACGAAGCTGTACGCATGCGGCACCACCGGATACTCGGGCAGCGGCTTCATCCAGACGTTGTCGGGCCAGGCAAAGAGATCGGTCAGATCAAAGCCTTCGGTCTGGAAGTGATCGATCAGATACTTCGCCAGCTTCGGATGGCACTTGTGCGTGACGTGATGATCCGGCGCATAAACGGGGCGCTGCGGCGGCCCGTTGTGCACTTCTTCACCGCTGTAGATGGCGATCGAAGGCGAGAAATCCGTGAAAATTTCCTTCTGGTCCTTGCCCAGCACGATCGCGACGTCGATCCTCGCTTCACGATAAGCCGCGGCCATCGTGTCGAGCGCGCTGCGGCAACGCGCGGCCCGCTCGGTGCGTTCCTCGAGTGTCAGGAATTTCTCGAATGCCGCTTCGCGATGCGCTTCCAGTTCGGGGTAGGTCCACGTCTTGTTGCGGAACCACAGTTCCGGATTGTTCCGGTCCCGCTCGCCGTTCTTCAGCCAATCCTCTGGTGCCTGACCCAGCATGCCGCTGTGCGGTACCGCCATCCCGAATACAATCTTCGCCATTTAGGATTTCTCATTAAATTGATGTGTTCAACGGAGTCGACTATTCCTGCTGCTTACGACCCTGCTTTGCTTGCTAGGCGCGCCGCAGCGAGCCATGCGTTTCGGTCACCTTGGGCGCCCATTCGGGGCGGAAAAGCGTCGCCGTGGCCAATGCGCCGATCAGCAGAAACACCAGAATCACCAGCATCGGCAAGTCATAACTTCCGCCGACGTGAAGCAGCCAGCCCGACAGGCTCGCCGCCACCCCACCGGCAAGACTGGTGGCAACCTGCTGCACGCCTGTCACGAGACCAATGGCCTGTTTGGGGATCAGAGTCAGGCGGGACAGCACCAGGTTATTCGCGGTCGTCAAACCGAGCAGCGAGAGCGAGAGCACATTCCAGAACAACGCCACGTTGAGCGAGTGCGCATAGGCGCCGAGCAGTACGGTACAGCCCCCCACGAAGCCTGCGATGGTGAACACCTTGCGTACCCGAATCGGATTGCCGCCCCGGGCGATGATCCGGTCCGCGGCCCATCCCGCGAGCGCCGCGACGATTGCAATGCCGGCGAAGCTGAAGAAGGTGAACAACCCGGAGCGCGAAATCGACAGGTTGCGTTGCTCCACCAGATACGCGGGCATCCAGGTCATGCAAAAGAACGCGAAGTAGCCGTAACAAAAGTTCGTGATCATGCCGCCCCACACAACCGGGCTCGCCAGAATGCTGCCCAGGCTGACCGTGCGCGCGGTGCGATTCGCCACCGCGAGTTCTGCTTTGGATGGCAGGTCGTTGCGGACCATCAGCAACCACGGCGCCAGCCAGAGCATCCCAATCAGGCCCGTCGCGACAAACATGACGTGCCACGAATAGTTGACGAGAAACCACGCGCCAACCGGTGCGCCCAGGGCGGGACCGAACTTGTTACCCATGGCCAGAATGCCGACGGCGAGGCCATTCTGACTTTCGCCGAAGTTATTGCGAATCCAGCGATAGCTCGCCGGAATCACGATGGCCTCGGCCATGCCGATGATCAGACGCAGCACCACCAGGCTGGCGAGGGCCGCCACCGCGCCCATCAGCGCAGTGGCGAGACACCACAGCGCGAAGCTGATCGCGTAGGGCCATTTCACCCCGTAGCGGTCCGCCACCCAGCCCATCGGCACCTGAAACACACCATACGACCAGAAGAACGCCGCATTGATCCAGCCGCGATCCACGTCAGTGAGCGAAAAATGGTGAACAAAGCCTGCGTCCGCCAGCGTCGAAGAAATGCTGGTGCGATCGACGAACGAAATCAGAACCCCGATCGCGAGGAGCGCGAGAATCGCCAAGCGGCTCGCGCTCCCGGGTCGGGCAGGTTTGTTTGTCTCCATCTTTCGGTTTCTCTTTAGGATGATTGGTTCTGCGTGCCGGCTCGCCGTTTTTGACCAGTTGGCCGGCACAGCTGCGAGGCAACCTCAGGCAAGCGCCGGATACAGTTGCTGCGCAGTCCTGCCGAAGATCCACGCGCGATCTTCGTCATTCAAGCATGCTAAACCTGCCTGAGCCGTGGCGAGAATGTCTGGCAGCGTCCCCGTCGAGGTCGGATAGTTGGACCCCCAGGCCATCCGTTGCGCGCCGAACGCCTCGACCACGCGCGGAAAGAAGGTGTCGGCGCGCGCCTTTTCCTTTTTCACGTCGCCGAAGATGCGCGGCGTGAGCTTCAGGTAGATGTTGTCGAGCGGCGCCAGGTCGAACAGACTTTGCGCGGCCACGTACGGTGCGCCATCGGCGACCTCAGGGCGTCCCAGATGATCGAGGATGATCCGGACCTTGGGAAAACGTCGAGCCAGCGTCGTCACCTGCGGCAGCCCGATCGGGCCCGTCTGGATACACATGGTCAGGCCGAGTTCAGCGCAGAGTTCCCACGCCGGGAACGAACGCGGGTCGTCGAGTTCGCTCGGGTCAAACTCCTTGGTGCTGCCGCCGGTGAACAGACGCAGACCCGCAAGGCCGAGCCTGACCCATTCGAGAATGCGTTCCGGCGCGTCCGGTTGCAGCACGTCGACCGAGCCGACTGCCACCAGGCGCCCCGGATACTTGCCGCAACCTTCGACGACATAGCGGTTGTCGAAGCCATAAGTGGTGGAAGAGTGAACCACCGCTGCCTTCGCAACGCCAGCCTCGTCCATGGCGGCGATCAGCGTCTCGACGGTCGTGGGACGCTCTTGCGACCACTCCGAGCGCTTGCCGAACAACGGCGCCGGCGGATAGCGGGTTTCGTCGTCGGAAATGATGTGCGGGTGAATATCAACGATTGGGGAAGTCATAGTGCCTCAGTGCATGGCCCGGTGCGGATGTGATTGCCTGTGGAAGACGCCGATGTCATCGGGCGCGCGCTTTCAGCCGCGCATCGAGACGCGGATAGACACGCCGCGCGTTGCCCTCGAAGATCTTGTAGCGATCGTCGTCCGATAGCGCCGTGCAGGCGTCGAGGTAGCGCTTGGTATCGTCGAAGTACTGACCGGTGGCCGGATCCTTGCCGCGCACGGCGCCAATCATTTCCGAGCCGAACAGCACGTTGTCAGCCGGAATCACCTTGGTCAGCAACTCGACGCCCGGCTTGTGATACACGCACGAGTCGAAGAAAATATTGTCAAGGAGTCCTTCGAGCGGGCGTTCGCGCATTTCGAGCGACATGCCACGATAACGGCCCCAGTGATACGGCACCGCGCCGCCACCATGCGGAATCACGAGACGCAGGGTCGGGAAATCCTTGAACAGATCCGACTGCAGGATTTGCATGAACACCGACGTATCCGCATTCAGATAGTGCGCGCCCGTGCCGTGGAAGCAGGGATTGCACGAAGCCGCCACGTGGATCATGGCCGGCACATCCAGATCGACCAGCGCTTCGTAGAGCGGGTACCACTCGCGGTCGGTCATCGGCTTACCTGTCCAGTAGCCGCCGGTCGGATCGGGATTCAGATTGCAGCCCACAAAACCGAGTTGCTCGATGCAGCGGCGCAACTCCGGAATCGAGTTGGCGGGCGCCGCACCCGGCGATTGCGGCAACTGGCACACCGGCGCGAAGTTGTCCGGATAGAGTTCCGTCACGCGATATACGAGGTCGTTCGAAATCTCGGCCCATTCCAGGCTCGTTCGTTCATTGCCCAGGTGGTGGCTCATCAGGCCGGCGATCGGCGAAAACAGCGTCAGGTCGCTGCCGCGCTCGCGCTGCAGCTTGAGTTGACCATTGCCGATCGCTTCACGAATCTCGTCGTCGCTCACGAAGGCGCCATCGCGCGAAGGCGCGTTGGCCGGATCGTTTGCGAACTCGACCTGTTTGGCGCGCCAGGCGCGGAAGGAGGCGGGTACGGTCGTGAAGTGACCGTGACAATCGATAATCATGGCTTGTTTTCCGGTTCAGATCAGTTCAGCTCAGCGGGCCAGCGGGTCCACGAACAGTTCGTCAATCGACATGCGGCGCGGCGTCAGGCCTTGCTTGAACGCGGTGGCTTCCAGGGTTTCGATCGTCTTGAGGTTTTCCTGCAGACCGTATGGCAGCGGATCGTGTCCGACGATCTTGCGCAATTCCAGATACTTCTTGTCGCTGCCGGTCGTGGCTTCACCGGCATCGAGACGCGCCAGCCATTCCTTTTTCGCCTGCGCAAAGGCGTCGTAAATCGACTTTGCGATCCACGGATGGTCGGCGAGCACCGAGTCCTTCACGACAATGGTGCCGTGCATCGGATAGACCCCGGTGCGTGCGTAGTACTCGGTTTCGAGCTCGGTGGCATTGGGCAGCAGATCGGGATAGTTGGCCTCGACCTCCTTCCATCCGCCTGTGGGCGCGCCGGTGCGGCCAATCCCCGCAGCAGCGGCGAAACCCGCCGACAATTCGCCCGAGGCCATCATTTCCGCCAGCGAACTGCCGGCCGGAGCATGAATCACGTTGGACGGCAACTTGAGCTGCGTCACATGCTCCTCGTCGTCGACCACCCAGGTCACCTTGGAGGAGTCCAGACCGAATTCGTCGATCAGCACCTGCCGCGTCCATACGCCGGTCGTGACCGAATAGGCGCGCACGCCTACCTTCTTGCCTTCGAGGTCTTTGGGGTGCTGGATGCCGGCGTCCGGACGCACCAGCAGGCCGCCATGGTGAAAGCGCCGCACGACGAAGATCGGCAGCCCGACGAACGGCGCTCCATACGCGCGGGCGATGATGTAAGTGGTCGGCGCCAGCTCGCACACGTCGAATTCGACGTCGCGCACCATACGGCGAAACGCGCCGATTTGCGGCTGGACAGTGATGAATTCGGCATCCACGCCCTCAATGGGGATGGAGCCATTGCGGATAGCCGACGTATGCGGGTGCTCAGCGATCGCAATCTTGAGCGAGACTTTTCTGGTCAACATCCTCTCCTATGTCGGCCAGAGTGAGCGCTTTGGCGTTCACTCCGGGCCCATGCAAAAAATCTGCGGATGAGTCGTCGCAGACCGCTGGATGCAGGCTCCAGCACTGGATGACTACTTTCGATGGGCTAAGAATATTGAAAGATGGGGCGCGCGTCCCTACACAAAAAGCAGATTCAATGGCACTTTTTTTGGAGAGCGAGCAGGCACGCAGCGCGCGTCGTGGACCTGCGCCTGCGGTCTACCTCCCGGCACGGGGCAGGCCGCTCACTCACCCGCGGGCGCGTCCCCCGCTGCGCCGCCGAGGATGACGGTCCAACCCAGGCCGCGCACGTTGCGAATCACGCCCTGGCCGAATTTTTTGCGCACGGAATGGATCAGCACGTCGACGGCATTGCTCTCGACCTCCTTGCCCCAGCCGTACAGTTTGTCTTCGATCTGGCTGCGTGAAAAGATCGTGCCGGGGTGTTCGAGCAACGCATGCATCAACGCGAATTCACGCGCAGACAACACGCCAACCTTGTCGCCGAATGTGAGGGTGCGTTGATCGAGGTTCAGGTTGATCTTGTCGTCGCCGAGACGCGACACGGCATAGCCCGCCTTACGGCGCAATACGGCGCGAATTCGCGCCAGCAGTTCGCCCACTTCGAAGGGTTTCAGCAGGTAGTCGTCCGCGCCGATATCCAGACCTTCAATGCGCGAGTCGAGGTCGTCGCGCGCAGTCAGGATCAGGACCGGCACGGCGTTGCCGCCGGCTCGCGCCGAACGTAGCAGGTCGACGCCCGACATCCCCGGCAAGCCAAGATCGAGCAGGACTACGGTGTATTCGGCCGCGTCCATCGCCGCGCGGCCGGCGAGACCGTCACGCACCCAATCGACGCTGTAGCTGGCATCCTTCAGTGCGCGCATCAGGCTTTGCCCGATCTGTAGATCGTCTTCGACCAGAAGCACTCTCATAGGTCCCTCCCATGCGGATACGGGTCCGTGCCCGCGGATTTCGTCATAGTACCCGTGTGCGGATCGTTGTCCACATTCCGACCTGCCCCTGCTGAGGCTTCCGCCAGCGGAAAACCCACCGCTGCGACGACGCCCGAGCGGCCATCGTTGCGATTGCGCAGGACTGCGTCGCCGCCGTATTTTTGCGTGATGGACTTGACGATAGACAGCCCGAGACCGGTGCCCTCGACATCCAGATTCGCGCGAAAGAAGCGATCGAACACGCGCGGCAGCAGTTCCTCTGCAATGCCCGGACCCGTATCCGTCACTTCGACCCACATCAGATTGCCCTGCGTGCGCATGTGCAGATCGATCGTGCCGTCATCCGGCGAATAACGGACCGCGTTGCTCACCAGATTCTTCACGGCAATCGTGACGTCTGCGCCGGACGCCGCCACCTTGTCAGTCAATATTTTGTCCGCGCCAATATCGATGCCGCGTGCAGCCGCGATCGGCAAGACATCCGATACCGCTTCGACAACGATCCGCGACACATCGACAGGTTCGATCTCGCCGCCGGACAACGGCGCATCCGCTCGCGCCAGTCGCAATAGTTGCGTGATCAACGCACTGCTTCTGCCGATGCCGCTTCGCAGTTCGTTAAATCGCTCCTGATTACCGGGGTAAATGTGCGGCTGGAGATTGTCTGCCTGCAGTTGCAACGCGGTGAGCGGGGTCCGCAATTCATGCGCGGCATCCGCAATGAATTTGCGCTCCGCTTCGATTGACTGCGCCAGACGCTCGATCATCCGGTTGATCGAATCGACGAAGGGCAGCAACTCAGTCGGCACGCCCGCCGACGGCAGCGGCTTCAGGTGCGAGGCATCGATAGCCTGTACCTCATCGCCAAGCTGCTTGATCTTGCGAAACGAGATGCCCACGATCAGCAACACCGCACCGAGCACCAGCGGCAACATCACGAGCGTCGGCCATAAGGTGGAGAGCGCCGTTTCACGTTCCAGTTCATCGCGCACGGTCGAGCGTTGCGCAATCTGAATCAGCCTGCCGGCATCGCGCAACGAGTAGATTCGCCACCGCTCGCCGGCCACCATTTCCGAACTGAAACCAGCAGCGGCGTCCTCTGGCAGCGCCAGGGACGGGTCGGTGGAACGCAGCGGGACGTCGCTATCTGGCCTCCGGATCGTGATCACGATATCGCGGCTCGGCTGCGAGCCGCGCGAGGGAGTGGCGGGGATCGTCTCCGCCAGTCCATTACGCATGCGCACCGCGACCTGCTCCAACCGTAGATCGAGCAACGCGCTCATCCCCGCGCGGCACAGCTGATAGGAACTGATGCCCTGCGCGATCGCCACGGCGCTGACCAGCACGCCCAGCGCAATCGCGAGGTTCTTTCTCAGAGAAGGTTTCATTCGACTTATCACGCTCATTTTCGTCTCATTTTCATCGGCGAAGATAGGTCATCCGAATCAATGATTCGTTTGACCTGACCTAAGGGATGCTCATCATGTTCCTGCTCTTCAACCGCCACGCCGTTGCCAACGCCACTTACGTCGAACCGGCGGTTATGCCGGGCGCGCCCATGCAGCTTGCCGAAGCAAATGCCGCGCTCCAATCCGGCGCAACGGCCGTTGAACGACCCGCTACGTACGACGAGTTATTGCCCTATCTGATGCTGGCAATGGCCACCGCCATCTGAGATGGCCGTTTCGACCATCACTGACCATTGCGATTCCGCTCCACTAACATTGGGAGACCTCATCATGTTCGAAGTACTTGAATGGCTGTTCGACATCTCACTGGCAGTCGCCAGTGCGGCTGCGACCGGCTCGATTTTCCTGATTCTGCTCGAACTCGGCAAAGTGGCCCATAAGCACTTTGTCCAATACCGCGCCGCAGCCAGCGTGGCGATCAATGCAGATGCAACGAGTTGAGCAGATCGGACAGACCCAGCCACAAGATCTGGACACCGATACAAAAGATTGCGAAGGCAAACAGCCGCATCGCGACCTGCGTGCCCGACGGCCCAAGCAGCCGTTCAATATGTCCGGCAAAGCGCACGCAAAGATAAATGCTGATGCAAAGCAGTCCCAAGGCAAGCCCGACGCCGATGAAATGAACGGGCTGCAAGCCTTCCCGTGGCGAGCCGGTGCCCAGCGCAATGGCGACGGAAATTGATCCGGGGCCCACGGTCACGGGCAAGGTAAACGGATAAAAGGCCTTGATGCGCAAGGTCGGATCGCCGCCAGTAGCCGCATCCGGTTGTGCCTCGCCAGTGTCGTCCTCTGAGGACTGCAGCAGATTCCAGCCCGCCATTGCAATGATGAGGCCGCCGGCGACGCGCAGGACAGCGATGGATATCCCGAGAAACGACAACAGATACGCCCCCACCGACAACGACGCCAACAGGATCACGAAGCTATTGATCGCGATACGCCGTGCCAGCTCGGCACGCTCGGCCGCCGTCGCATGCGGCACCATGCTCAGAATGATAAAAGCCGCCGCGGGCGGATTGATGATAGGAAAAAGCGCGGCGACGATCAGCAGAACGGTCTTGGTCAGTTCATGGAGCATGCTGGGCTTCCCGTAGACAGGTCATGTGCTCTCGGTGTGATTCGATTTTACCCAACAGCCACGCATGAATCCTGCTGCCTGCATCAGCGCCGCTCGCGCCTCGGGAATGAAGGGCGCAAAACAATGCCACGCATGCGGCATGGCATGCCATTCTGCGAAATCCACGCGCGTGCCTTCACGCTGCAGTTTGGCGGCAAGCTCATGGGCGTCCTCGTTCAGGCCTTCTGTGTCGCTGGTCTGAATATGAATGGGCGGCAAGCCGTGCAATCTTGCGCGCGTGGGCGACGCCAGTCTCTCGAACGGGCGGACGTTGCGCAGATACATGTGTGCGGCCGCCTCCATGGCCGTGCGATTCATCGACAACACGTTGTGCTTCGCGCGCCAGATGCTGGTCAGATCGGCCCACGGCGACAACAGTACGGCGCCCGCCGGCAGTGGCTCGCCGCCGTCGCGCAAGGCCACCAGTGCCGCCAGCGCAAGGCCGCCTCCAGCGGAGTCGCCCGCGAATACGATCGAACTGGGCGCAATGCGCCGCGCCAGCAGGATGCGATAGGCGTGCAAGGTTTCCTGCAACGCGGCAGGAAACGGATGCTCAGGCGCGAGGCTGTAGTCCAGTGCGAACACGGCCGATCCCGAAGCGCGCGCCAGCTCGAAAGTGACTGCGCGATGTGTGGCGGGTGAACCAAAATAGTACGCACCGCCATGCAGGAACAGGACGACGGTCTCCGCATGCGCTGAAGCGGCCGCCTCCGGTCTGATCCATTCGCCCTTCAATTCGCCGTCCAGATACCGGTGTACCCGCGAATGAAGCAGCTTCGCCGCCACCCGGGCCGGCCACGTGTATTGATGCGTGCGCAACCGGATGGTATGGACATCGGGCGCAGGCCGGCGGCTCGAGCCGAACTGCAATGCCATCACCAGCGGAATCGTGCGGCGCAGCCACGCTGCCTGCCAGCTTTCGGAGCGTTGGGGCTTGTCGCTTTGGGTAGCGGGGAGAGAAGTAGTCGGTTGGTAATCCGGAACATTCATGATGATTCGATCGGAAAGAAGAACCGGCGCGTGAAAAGCGAGCGCGCGCCGAGATTCGGGTCGCCTACGCTCGCTCAGACGAGGCACGCGTTCAGCCTGCGGCAATCTCGGCCACTGGTGGCATCAACGATGCCAGTAGCCGTACCCGTAGTGGTAGCCCGCATAGTAGCCGCCATATCCGCCTGGGTGTCCGTAATACCCACCCACAACCACAGGCGCCGTGTAGACCGGCGGCGGCGCGTAGTACACCGGCGGCGGCACATAAACCGGTGCGACGGGCACCACCGGATAAGCCGGATAAGCCGCGTAAGCCGGGCCAGCGACACCCACGCCAATACCGACAAACACATGTGCCTGCGCACAGCTCACCAGTCCAACACCGAGCGCCGCGGCGACTGCCAGTTGCCGAATGAGTTTCATTTTTGCTCTCCTTGTCTCTGATGACAGTCCGTTGACTGCATCGAATGACTGCATTGTGGCGAGACAAAGTGAGCCACGAATTAGGAACGCACCCACGGCGTTCCCACTCCTCCACCCTTCATTGCAAGCGTGGCAGCTGCTCATTTTCGGCTCATTTTTCGCGCCTACGATCTGCCCCATCGACGAACGGTGCTGTGATTGCCAAGGCCATCCGGACCGCCCGCCGCAACCCTGGCGACGCAATGGAACGGTATCCGAAACGTCGCACTCACGACTGGAGCACATCATGTTTGCCAACTTTGCGAAGCGTCTAGGCGCGCTGTTCGTCAACACCGAAGAACAGCAGCGCGACATCTATCTGGCTTCATCCGCTGATTACGTCGAGCTCGAACACCGCATTCACGTGATTGAGACGGCTCACTCGCCGTTCATCCTGTACTCGTCCAACGCGCCGCGCGAATGGAGGCTGTGACTGGCTTGCCCGCCGCGCCTCCACATGAATGGGGACGTCCAACGTCCTCTTAACCCGCCCTCTCTTAGATAGTTTTACAACGGACAGACGCTTCGACATGCCTTCGGAAACTCGTACCGCACGCTCAACTCGACCTTTGCCTCGCCGGGGTCGATTGCACCTGGCCTCAGCGATCGCCGCCGGGATCGCCACCCTCACGCTTGCCGGTTGCGGCGGCGGGGGCGGCGGCGGCGGTTCGAACCCGCCGCCGCCTTCCGGCCCAACGTCCAGTATCAATCTGTTTGCGGGGGTTCCTGACGCGACAGGCTCGGTTGACGGCGCGGTCGCTTCCGCACAGTTCAACACGCCCACCGGCGTGGCGGTCGACCCTGCCGGCAACGTATACGTGGCCGACAACGACAACTTCACGATCCGCAAAATCAGCGCCGGTACGGTGTCGACTTTCGCGGGATCGCCGGGCATGGAGGGTTCAGCGGACGGTACCGGCGCCGCCGCGTCATTTGAAGGGCCTGCGCATATCACGATCTCGCCTGCCGGCAATCTGTATGTGACCGATGCAGGACCCGCCGTGACCGTGCGCGAAATCACGCCGGCCGGGCAGGTCACGACGCTCGTCGATCCGCGGACCGGCCAGGCCATGCAGACGGACGATAGCGGCGAAATCGCCGCCGACCATGCCGGCAACGTCTACGTCTTCACCGTTTCAAGCACCACCGGCGCTCACGTACTGACGCAGATCACCCCAACAGGCGCGGTCAACGTGATTTCGCTGACCACAGCCGCGAACACACCGCTCGGACTGATTCTTCCGTCCGGCCTTGCAGTGGACTCGGCTAACAACATCTACGTTACCGACGAGAACCCCGAAGGCAACGCGGGCGTCCTGTACAAGGTGACGCTGAACGGCACCACCGGAACCGCCGTCACGCTGGCGGGTTCGCTCTCGATTTCGGGTGCATCGGACGGCCCCGGCAATGCAGCGACCTTCAATGGTTTGTCCTCGCTCGTGGTGGATCCGTCAAACAACATCTACGCCAACGACGCCAACAACTTCGAAATTCGCGAGATTTCCCCAGCAGGTGTGGTCAGCACCGTGGCCGGTTCGAGCGCGCAGTACGGACTCAGTCTTGGACCGTTGCCGGGCATCCTGCCCACCATCGGTCAAATCGCGTGGTCTGGACAGTCGCTGTACACCCCCGATCTCGATGACAACGTGATCCTGCAGATCGGCCCCGTGCCGTAATGTCTAGCTCCTAAGGCGCTTCGCGCGCCACCGTCTACGGACTGCCAACGCGTCATCCACGGTCTCCACCCGGAGACTGTCGCGCGACGTATTCGGCGATACGGTCGTGAACAAAGACGCGTGGGAACCGCGCGCCTGATGGACATCCCGTATCTTTACAAAGGAAAGACTTTGACTTTTTGTGCCCTCCCGGTCAACATATCTTTTCATTGTAAAAATTCCGATCCTCTCTGCCCGTATGAACGACGCACCGTCTCGCCGCAAAACCCCCACGCCGTCGAAACACCCAACCGAAGCAGACAAAACCGCACGCGAGAAGCCGTACCACCATGGTTCGCTGCCCCATGCGCTCCTCGATGCGGCGGAGCTTGTCCTGCGCCGAGACGGCATACGCGGTCTGACTTTGCGTGCCATTGCACGTGAAGCCGGCGTGTCGCACACCGCGCCCCAACATCACTTCGGCGACACCGCAGGTGTCCTGAGTGAACTGGCCGCAAACGGCCACCGGCGGCTCGCCTCCGCCATGGCGGACAGTGCGGCGGGCGCGGAGCCCGGGCAGCCGCGACGCAAGGCGACGGCTCGCGGCTACGTGAGCTTCGCGAGAGACAATCCTGCTCTGTTGCATCTGATGTCGCGCAGCGAGATGCTCGACGCTACGCGCCCGTCACTGGTGGAAGCGCGGCAAGCGTCGGCACGCGTATTGAGCGGGGCCGTCGGCGTAGAAGCGCCCGGCAGCGCAGAGGATGATTCCGGCGCCTTCAGGCGGCTCGACGCCGCGCAAGCCGTTGCCATGACGGCTGCGTGGGCCTATGTTCACGGACTCGCTTTGCTGCTGATCGATGGGCGTCTGAACGCGCTGGCCAGATCGACCGAGGGCATCGAGAACGCGGAAGCGCTGGTGGACGCGGCGATCGAACACGTCCAGATCATTTTCGCCGCACCCACAAAGTCTGCGGATACCCGACGTTCCCAGCCACGCTGATCGGCCGCATGGAGATACTTTGCCCAGCCGGCGACGTGCGCAACAGCGTCATTGCACGCATGTGGGCCTCGCGTATCCGGCGCCAGCTACGCGGAAATTTGTACGGAGTCCCGAAGTGTTGCGCCTCCGCGGCGCAGGCAATTGTTACCTCCCCGATGCGTCTCTGATCAACAACGCCCCAGCAAATTCGACCTCCACCATTAAGCGGATCGTCTTAGCTGATAGGGTCTTCCTTTAGTACTCCACAAGCAGTTGCTGCCCCATGCTACAGTCGAATGCGCACAGTGACGGCCCGACGAACCGCGCCTAAAACAATACGGCCGACACGCATCGCGCCTCCTTGCTGACCATTGATTGGGGAAACTGTATGCAAACGCTTGCCGGAACGCGTCTCGCCCAACTCTTCAACGAACGAAAAAGCGAGTTACTCGGCGAATGGGCGGCGCAGCAGTACGCCATTACCTCACGGCGCGGCGGCGTACCCGAAGCGCAGTTGCGCAATCAGTTCGCGCAATACGTCGATCTCGTCTGCGCGGCGCTCGGCTCGTCCGAGCAGGTCGACTTCAATACAGCGACGTGGGACGAAGTGCGTACCTTCCTCGCAGAAGTGTCCGAGCAACGGGCACGGCAAGGTTTTACGCCCGTGGAAACCGCCATGTTCGTGTTCTCGCTCAAGGCACCGCTCTTTGCGCGCCTACGCGCTCAACTGGCCTCCGACCCAGCCGCCCTTGCTGATCTCACGTGGACGATCAGCGTGCTCTTCGACGGAATGGGTCTTTACACCACCGAAGTGTTCCAGAGCACCCGTGAGCAGGTCATCGTCCGCCAGCAACAGGAACTGCTCGAATTGTCCACGCCCGTGGTTCAGCTTTGGGACAGCATTCTGGCGTTGCCGCTGATCGGCACGCTGGATTCCGCGCGCACCCAGGTGGTAATGGAAAGCCTGCTGCAAAAGATCGTCGAGACCGGCGCCGCCATCGCGATCATCGACATCACCGGCGTGCCCACGGTCGACACCCTCGTGGCGCAGCATCTGCTCAAGACCGTGGCGGCAGCGCGGCTCATGGGCGCGGATTGCATCATCAGCGGGATCCGGCCGCAGATCGCGCAGACCATCGTGCATCTGGGCGTGAATCTGCAGAACGTCATCACCAAGGCCACACTCGCCGACGCCTTCATCGTCGCCTTGAAGCGCACCGGAAAGTCGGTGATGGGCGCAGCCGCGGCGACCGAAGCCCCCGGCACGCCGGGCCCATTGCGCGGCGACCCGTTCGCTGGCGACTGACGCCTGCTCACGCGGATTCAACCGGACCCCGACAATGGAACGCATTCCAATTCTGCGGATGGGCAAGCTGCTGCTCGTCACGATCCAGGTCGACATGCATGACCGCCTCGCCATGGCACTGCAGGACGATTTGACGAGCCGCATCGTCAAAGACCGTGCCAACG
This sequence comes from Paraburkholderia sp. GAS41, assembly GCF_050436545.1. NCBI lineage: Bacteria > Pseudomonadati > Pseudomonadota > Betaproteobacteria > Burkholderiales > Burkholderiaceae > Paraburkholderia > Paraburkholderia sp. GAS41. The sequence goes on along the minus strand of NZ_JBNDMK010000002.1, from coordinate 542,553 downwards.
GTGTGCTGATCGACATCTCATCGCTCGACGTGGTGGATTCCTTCATTGGCCGCATGATCGGCGACACCGCCGCCATGGCGCGCGTTCTCGACGCGGAAACGGTGGTGGTCGGCATGCAGCCCTCCGTTGCCATTACGCTGGTCGAACTCGGCCTGGCGCTGCCGGGCGTGCGCACCGCGCTGAACGTCGAAAAGGGTATGGCGCTGCTGACCGGTTCGGCACCGCTTTGAGCACGTTCCCAGGCCAGACAACCAACGGCGCCGCCTTGTCCTCTCCGACCAACGAAGCGATGGCATCAGGTCCAACGGGGCCGGACGGCCAGCCGCCCGACGAGATCATGCCCATCCGCTCGGATGAGCAGATCGTGCGTTTGCGGCGCTTCGTGCGCGAAAAGGCCGTGGCGCAAGGTCTTTCGTTAATCGATCAGACGAAATTCGTCACCGCCGCCAGCGAACTCGCGCGCAACACCCTCATCTATGGCGGAGGGGGTGACGTACACTTATACACAGTGCGGCGTAACGGCCGTGTCGGTCTGCGGCTCGAATTCATCGACAGCGGACCTGGCATCGCGGATATCGCCAAGGCACTGGCGGACGGCTATACCAGCGGCAACGGTCTGGGCCTGGGGCTTGGCGGCGCCAAGCGCCTGTGCGACGAATTCGAAATCCGTTCCGTGCTGGGCGAAGGCACTCATATTTCGGTGACCAAATGGAAGCCATTCTGAACGGGCTGAGCGTGACGCAGCGTCGCTTCGAAATCGGCGATTCCAGTTCAGTCTCGTTTGCGCGACGCGGTATCGGCGATATGGCGTTCAGCGTCGGTTTCAATGAAACGGTGCTCGGCAAGCTGGCGATCATCGTGACCGAATGCGCAACCAATCAACTCAAGCACGCACAACACGGCGAATTACTGGTGCGCCCGATCGTTCGCGCCGTTACGCCAGCATCCGCGCTTCCGGCTAGCTGCGGAATCGAACTACTCGCGATAGACAGCGGCCCAGGCATCCGCGATCTGCATGCCTGCTTCGACGACGGCTATACGACGGCGGGCAGTCCCGGCAACGGCATGGGCGCGATTCAACGGCTCAGCGACGAGCTCGACATCTGGAGCATGCCAGGCCTTGGCACGGTGCTTCGCATCGTGGTCTGGGCGGATGCACGCCCAGCCGCTCCGGTCCGATCAGAGCCGGTCGCGTACGGCGCCATCAATCTGCCGCTGCAGGGTGAGACGCTGTGTGGCGACGCCTGGATTTGCGGCTACGCGGAAGGCGAATTCGTGGTGCTCGTCGTCGATGGCCTCGGGCACGGCCCGCTTGCCCACACCGCCGCGCTGGCCGCGACGGATACTTTCACGCGGCTTGGCACATCGAATGTCGTGAACATCGTCGAGGCGTCGCATGACGCGTTACGGCCCACGCGCGGTGCGGCACTCGGCGTCGCCAGTGTCCCCGCCTTTGACGCTGCGGATGGCGCGCTCGCCAACGCGCGTTTTTGCGGCGTCGGCAATATTGCTGCGAGCGTCTGGACGCCGGCCGGTCAGCGCCATCTGGTGTCGCACGCGGGCATCGTCGGTCATCAACTGCGCAAGGCGCAGGAGTTTCAGGTCGGCTGGCCGCGCGACGGCTTGCTGATTCTCCACTCCGACGGCCTCGCCACCCGCTGGGATCTGAGCAAATATCCCGGCCTGACGCACCGGCACCCCACCCTGATTGCGACGGTGCTCTATCGCGACTTCGCGCGTGGCCGCGACGACGTCACCGTCTTCGTCGCGCGCGCGGAGCGCACGGGAGACCTATGACGGCCGAACTCCTGCAAGTTCTGCCGCTGGACGGTGAACGCTCAGTAGTCGCCGCGCGCAGGCGTGCCCGCGAACTGAGCGCAGCCTTCGCTTTCTCGCAGCATGACCAGATCCGCGTTGCAACATCGGCACTGGAAGTCGCACGTGTCGTGTTTCTCGCGACCTCCCGCGGCCGCGCGGAATTTCTACTGGATAAAACGGCCCAGCCGCCTAGCCTGCTGATCCGCTTCGTGGCTCCCGCTACTTCGAGTGCCCGCCTGATCGAGCCGCCGCCCCGCGCGGCAGACGTGAATGCCGGCGAGATGCCCGGTCCGCTTGGCGTCCTCGCAGCACAGCGCCTGATGGATGCCTGTTCAATTGAAGACGTGGCGGGCGACGCCGTTATCACGCTGGCGCAGCGCCTTCCGGCGCATGCACCGTTGGCGCCTCACAAAGCGGGCGAAGTGCTGGCCCGCGGTGCCGCGACACCGGACGCCGGCGGCTCTTTCGATGAAATGCAACGGCAAAGCCACGAACTCACGGTAGCGCTCGATCAACTGCAGGAACGCCAGGAAGAACTCGTGCGGCTCACGCGCGAACTCGAAGACACCAATCGTGGCGTGGTCGCGCTCTACGCGGAACTGGACGAACGCGCCGAACATCTGCGGCGTGCCGACGATGCCAAGTCGCGCTTCCTGTCGAACATGAGCCACGAATTCCGCTCGCCGCTGTATTCGATCCGCGCCCTCTCGAACCTGTTGATGGACCGCACAGACGGCGAACTGAACGACGAGCAGGCCAAACAGGTGCGCTTCATTCGTAAGGCGGCTGACGAACTGGCGGAGACCGTCGACGACCTGCTCGACCTCGCCAAGATCGAAGCGGGCAAGGTCGAAATACGGCCGAGCGAGTTCCAGGTCGCCGACGTTTTCTCGGCCCTGCGCGGCATGCTTCGCCCGCTGTTGCCGGCTCCGGATGTTGAACTGATATTCGAGCCGTGCGGCGAGATTCCGCCGGTCTACACCGACGAAGGCAAGGTGTCGCAGATTCTCCGCAACCTGATTTCGAACGCATTGAAGTTCACCGAGCAGGGCGAGGTCCGGGTCAGCGCACAGTACGATGCCGAGCAGCAGACGTTGACCATTGCGGTTTCGGATACGGGAATTGGCATTGCGCCGGAACACCAGCAAAGCGTCTTCGAAGAATTCGAACAGGTACAAAACCGCTTGCAGACCGCTGTGAAAGGAACCGGGCTGGGCCTGCCGCTTTGCAGCAAGCTCTGCAAGCTACTGGGCGGGGCGGTGAGTCTCGACAGTGAACTGGGCAAAGGCTCGACTTTCACGGCGACCATTCAGGCCTATCTGCCGCACACGCCCGAGATGGCCGCACCGGCACCCCGTCCGCGCGACGCCGAGCGCGATATGGTGCTGCTGGTGTCGACCAGTCTCGACGACCGCGTGCGCTATGAAGCTTCGCTGCACAACACACGCTACCGCTCGGCCGCCGCGGCAACCGTGCGCGAGGCAAAAACCTTACTCGCGGTGTCGGCCGCATCCGCCGTGGTGCTGGACATGCAATCGGATCGCGAAGAATGCTGGACCTGGCTGGCCGAGCTTCGCCATGGCGGCGGCGCCTGGCATGATCGCGAAGGCGGCGCCTCGGAGAGCGCTGACTCACACCCGCGACGCGTACCCGTGATTGTCTTGAGCGATAGCGACCAGGGCGATCGGGCGCAATCTCTCGGCGCCGATGCCTTTTTTATCAAGCCGCTGTCGGGCATCGACTTGCTCACTTCGCTGGACGCGGTGCTAAGCGCCCCCTGAACGACCCACGGACACGAATTTCCCATGAGCGACGCAACCGCCAATCTCATCCTGAACGTCGACGACAACGACGGCACGCGCTATGCGAAGAGCCGGATCCTGTCGCGTGCCGGCTTTGTGGTGATCGAAGCCGCCAACGGTACCGAAGCGCTTGAGCAGGCACGCGCTTCATTGCCCGATCTGGTGCTGCTCGACGTCAAGCTGCCCGACATCAACGGCTTCGAAGTGTGCCGGCAAATCAAGGCCACACCGGAAACGGCAGGCATTCTGGTGCTGCAGACCTCCGCGGCCGCGGTGCAGAGCGTCGACAAAGTCCGTGGGCTCGACGGCGGCGCGGACAGTTACCTGATCGAGCCGATCGAACCTGCTGAACTGATTGCGCACGTACGCGCGCTGCTGCGCGTGCGTCGTGCGGAAGGCGCGCTGCGTGAAAGCGAAGAGCGCTTTCGGCAGATGGCGGAAAACATCGACGATGTGTTCTGGATGCTCGACCCGGCCACGGATCAACTGCTATATGTGAGCCCGGCTTATCGTCGCCTGTGGGGCGCCGAGGTGCTTGCCCCGGTACCGGGTTCAGGGCATTGGGCCGGCCAGATCTACGCCGAAGACCAGGCTGAGGTCGAGACCGCGTATCGGGCGCTCGCCAGCGGTACGCCGTACGAGATCCAGTACCGGATCGTTCGTCCCGATGGCAACACTCGCTGGGTCGCCGAGCGCGCGTTTACGGTCCGCGATGTGCATGACCGGATCTATCGGCTGGCGGGCATCGTCAACGACATCTCCGAGCGCAAAGCCGCCGAGATGATGTTGCGCGACGCGGATCGCCGCAAGGACGAGTTTCTCGCCATGCTTGCGCATGAGTTGCGCAATCCGCTTGCACCGATTCGCAATGCGATTGAATTGCTCGATCCGAGCCGCTCGCCTGATGCTCAGGATTTCGAAACGATGCGCGCGGTCATCGGACGCCAGGTGCGGCATCTGAGTCGCCTCGTCGACGATCTGCTGGACGTAGCGCGTATCACGCAAGGGAAGATCACGCTGCGGCAAGAGAACGTGAGCCTCGCGGGAGCCATCGAAGCCGCCATCGAAACGGTTGCGCCTGCGCTCAACAAAAAAGCCCATACGCTCAAGACCAAGATGCCGGACAACTCGCTCTACGTGATCGGCGACGGTGTACGGATTGCTCAGGTGCTTGGCAATATTCTGTCGAATGCCGTGAAATACACGCCGCAAGGTGGCGAAATTCTGATCGACGTTCGCAAGTCCGATGAGATCGTGCAGATCGCGGTGCGCGACAACGGAGTCGGGATGAGTGCCGACACCATCCCGGTGATCTTCGATCTGTTCGTCCAGTCGCAGAACTCGCTCGAACGCTCGGAAGGCGGGCTCGGCATTGGCTTGCCGCTCGCCCGGACGCTGGTTGAACTGCATGGCGGGCATCTTCAGGCCTTTTCGCGCGGTCCGGGACACGGCAGCGAATTCATTGTGAGCTTGCCGCTCTCGCGCTCGGGACAGGTTACCGAGCCGGCGCCGGCTACCCCCGCTGCGGCTGCGGCTGTGTCCCCTCGCGGCGCCGCAGTGCCATTGCGGCTTCTACTGGTGGACGATAGCGTGGACGCGGCGACGCTACTCTCCATGGTTCTGGAAGCGGATGGATACGATGTGCGCGTCGCGCACGAAGGGACCCAGGCCCTTGAAATCGCGGCGCAATTCAAGCCTGAAATCGTGTTGCTCGATCTCGGCCTGCCCGGCATGGACGGGTTCCAGCTGGCAAGGGAGATGCGCAAACTTCCGGATACCGCAGACGCGCTGTTGATCGCCGTCACGGGCTACGGTCAGGCCTCAGACCGTCTGCGTTCTCAGGAAGCGGGTTTCGACCATCATCTCGTCAAGCCGGTCTCGGTGGACGAGATACAGCGTGTGATCGTGAGCCGCTTCCCGGATGCGAGGCCCTGAAGTAGCGGGCGGTGCTCGTTCATGTGCACCGCCGTTTGCCGCACCTCGACCCGAACCTTAGGCGTCACTCACTCGCGATAGGTGCTTCGAGCAGACACCCGAACTCGCTCGCAAACTCCACCGACACGCGCGCGTGAACGGCGCCCTGCTTGTCGAAGAACCGCTGCGTCCCGCGAAGCGTAAATACGCCTTCATGCCAGATGCCCGGATGAATGTAGAGCCCTTGCCGTCCATCGAAGCGGAAGCACACGAATTTCTCGGGCGTAATGTCGTCCCCAGGTAACGCCAACGGCACGTAGAACGGTTGATGGTCGAGCGGGAAGAAGAGTTGTCCCCCATCCGGGTGGTAGTTCGCGTGCCACAGCAACATGCGCTCCGGTGCAAGAGCGCTGTCTTCGCGGGCCGCTTCCGGTTCTTGCGCGTAGGCGAGAATGTAATGACCGCCCACCGCCGCGTTGCTGCCGTAGAGAATATCGCCGCGCCATTCGCTCACGAAGGTGCCTTCGGTGGTGCCACCCTGATCGCCCGTGTCCGGGTCGATGGGGCGTGAGCCCGTCCTCGGCCACTGCACGATTTCGATCGGACACTCTTCTGGATCCGCTACGAGATGGCCATAACCCTCAAGCGTGGCTGAGGTCGCGTCGATAACCGGCATTACTACGCGCCGGAGCCCGGCGGGAAGGCCGGGATTGAGGTAGTCGATGTGTTCTGTCATCGCGATAGTTTACACGTTAAAGATTGTCCACGTGAGCCACGCGGCCGGATCGTCGCGGCATCCGGATTCACGGATACGACGTCTGCCGGCACATGAAAAGTGCATCGAAGCCGATTTTTCAAGCCGGCGAGCGGGCGTCGACGAGTGGGTGATAGGATGCTATGCCGACTTGAAAAAGGGGAGCAGCATGGCCAACACGGAAAGTATACCGACGGTAGGTCTGGCGCTGCAGGGTGGCGGCGCACACACGGCGTTCACGTGGGGCGTGCTCGATCGTCTCCTCGACGAAGTTGCAAATGGGAAGCTCTTCATTCGCGCGATCAGCGGCACGAGCGGCGGCGCGCTGAACGGCGCCGCCTGCGCTTACGGTCTGAATGAGAGCGTGCCCGAGGCAAAGCGTGCGCTGGAGCGGTTGTGGCGGCTGGTGGGCGCCAGTTCATACTGGCACCCGTTTTACAACTGGCCTACCGAATGGCTGAATTCGCCCTACCGCTGGAATGTGGATCTCAATCCGTTCGTGATCGCACAGGGCATGCTCCAGCAGATCAGTTCTCCCTACGCAATGCCATGGTCGAGCAATCCCATCGGTCCGATCATGGAGAAGGTCATTCCTGACTTCGGCCTCATCAACCGGCCGAACAAGCGTGGCCCCGAACTCTATATCGCCGCAACGAATGTCGACCTGACCGCGCTGCGCATCTTCGGTCCCGCTGAAATCACCGCCAAGGCGCTGATGGCGTCGACGTGTCTCCCCACACTCTTCAAGGCGATCGAGATTGACGGCGAGTACTACTGGGACGGCGGATATATGGCGAACCCCGCCCTCAATCCGCTCGTCGACCGCGTCGACGACATTCTTAGCGTGCTCATCGATCCGCTGGTCGTCAAACACGGACCGCCCACTCTCCCGAGGCAGATCGTGAACCGGATCAACGAACTGAGCTTCGGTGCCTCGTGGGTCACGGAAGTCCGGCAGATCGAATTGATCAACCAGCTCTGCGCCGAAAACACCCTCGTCCATAACGGCAAGACCTACACCCCCAAGCGCTTCCATGTGATTCGCGCGGAACACCTGATGGAGGAGATCGGCGCGGCGTCGAAGGACACGCCCTGCATCGAGCTATTTCTTGCCTTACGAAAGGCAGGATGGGCCGCAGCTGATGCGTGGGTGCAGGAGTCTCTGCCCAGCGTCGGCAAGACGTCCACTTTCAATCTCGATGCGCTGGTGAAGAACCGCCTGGAAGGAACCCCCTCTGCAATCGGCAGCGTTCGGGAGGCCGAGGATAAAAGCCGTTCCACGTCACCCGGTCGATAATGCGATCCGTTTTTTGCCCAGTTGGAAACGCAGCAGATTTCGCAAACTACGGATACCTGATAAAAAGAAAAACACCTGTTCCACGATAGCAGTTAGCGATGTGACGATGCACGTGCTTCAATAGGTGATGAGGCGGTCCCTATGTATCGCGATGCATGGGCGGTCTCAACGCGGGAAATCGCTTTTAGCAGGCATCGGAAACAACAAGAAGTGACCTGAAACTGCGAACGGAGACAATTCGATGAGGCGCAGACTAGTGGTGGTCGTCGCAGCTATCGCGGGAAGCACGCTCGGAACCCGCATCGCTCATGCGCAAAGCAGCGTGGAGCTCTACGGCTCCATCGACGGCGGCATTGGCTACGTTCATAACGTGATAGCCGCTGACGGCAGTACCGCGAGCAACCAGGTCAGATTCATCAATGGCCTTCTGCACGGCAACCGCTGGGGATTCCGCGGTAGCGAGGACCTCGGCGGCGGACTCAAGGCCATCTTTCTTCTGGAGGATGGTTTCGATCTCGGGACGGGACAGTTCAACCAGGGCGGACGGGAATTCGGTCGCCAGGCGTTCACGGGGTTGACCAGTACGACATTCGGTTCTGTCACGCTCGGGCGGCAGTACGATCCCAATGTCGATCTGATCTTGCCGCTGACAGCCGATGCGGTGTACGGCAAGAGCTTCGGCACGCCAGGCGACATCGACAATTACGATGACACGGTGCGCATCAATAATTCGATCAAATATGCCAGCCCGAGTTATGGTGGATTCACGTATGAACTGATGTATGGCTTTGGCGGCATCGCCGGAAGCACGGGCGCGGGGCAGATGTACGGCGCCGGAGCGGCGTATACGCACCAGGCCTACACCGTGGCGGCGGCCTACTATCATGCCAGTGGCGGCAATACGGTGGTAAAAGGCGTGAGAACGTGGACCAGCAGTTCGGACTCCTTCTTCAATACCTCGATCAACTCCGGGTACGAATCCGCCAGTAACATCAGTATCGCCAGGGTGGGCGCGAACTACGCCAAGGACGCGTTGACGGTAGGCGTGACATACAGCAACGTCCAGTACGCAGCCGACGCCAGTTCCGTATTTACACGGACGGAAACCTTCAACGTGGTGACGGCGTACACACAATACAAAGTCACCCGTTCAAGCGTCGCGGCGCTGAACTATAACTTCACGAAGTCGAGTGGGGATGCCTCTGCAACCTACAACCAGGTGAACCTCGGTTACGACTATTCGCTATCGAAAACCACGGAATTGTATGCGCTTGCGGGCTGGCAGAAAGCCAATGGGTCGACGCTGAATACCAGCGGGAAAGTCGTGGCGGCTACTGCGTCGATCGGCTCGTTCGAGGTGAACTCCGGTGCCGACACACAGGGTCTCGTTGCGATAGGGATAAGACATCGGTTCTAAACGAGAGATCGGTCTGCCCTGCGGCAAACCGATCGCAATGGAACCGGCGGAATTCGTCATTCCGCTGCCGTGTTCCGCCAGTTCGATTGAAGCACCTGCTGCGCGTATCCGACGCTACGCGGAGGGTGTTCAGCTGTATCTCGCAGTGCCTTTCTAGTGGTCGAGCGGTCGGCGCAAGTCAGGGTCGTCGTCCACCCATTCCTGCGTCCCAACCCAGTATGGCTGGCGATTGTAATAGCTATGCGTCGTCGCGCCCCACTTCGAATCCGCCATCGTCGGCCAGTGATCCTTATCAAAGCCCGGATCGTCTTTCAGACGTTGCGCGGTAATGTCGACGTAGAAGCACTTCTGGTCCGTGTCGAGCGTGAGCGCGTTCCAGGGAATGGCGTGCAGGTTTGCGCCCATGCCCAGGAATCCGCCTTCAGACAGTACAGCGTATGCGATCCGCCCAGTGCGCACGTCGAGCATGATGTCGGAGATTTTGCCTACATGCTCGCCATCTGACGACATCACCTTGTTGCCGTCGAGCGTAGCCGCGGCCATGATTTCCGGCCCCGGACCTTCGCCGATCCCGCCGCCAACCACATTTGCTCCGCCGCGGGTATCACCTTGAGGATTGATTGAGCCCATTGTCGCCTCCTTGAAAATGGTGCATACGAAGCCGCGCAAGGGGCATACCTGGGTTGAGCAGCGCAGTCGGTGTTGCCACGCTTTTTCAAACCGCAAAATCCAATGACCACATGCTCGAGCGCGCCGGTGGCACTGGCCCTCGACCAAGCATAGCGCGCGCCTGTTTCGCATCAATAATCCATTGCGCGATTCGTATTAGTTAAATGTGGGAGCGGGCCTACACTCATTGGGTTACACATCTGCAAATTGAAGTCAGCGCAGGAACAATCTGCAAAGAGGAGAGCCGTCATGAAATGGTTAATTTATGCAGTGTTGACCGGCGCTGTCATTGCGGCTCCGGTTGCAGCGCTCGCCCAGTCAAACGATTCCTTGACGCACGATCAGGTGCAGCACGAGATCGTTCAACTCGAGAGGGCAGGCTTCAATCCAGCGAACGCAAATACGGTTGATTTCCCGACGAACTATGCAAGTGGGGCGGCATCCTCTGGACAGGATAGCGGCTACGGCCCGGCTTCCAGCGGATCGTCGCAGGGTGGACGCCCCGCCGGCACAGTCGGATTGAAGCCCGTTTTCTTTGGGCAATAAGCCGTTGCACTGGATACGAGTCTGAAAGGGCGCGGGGCGCAATGCCCCGCCGCCCAGTTGATTTATGCGCGCGGTGAAGTCCGCCGCTTATCTTCGCCGCCCGCCGCGCGAGTCTACGACGAAGCCCCCCCTGTCCCGCAGGACGTAAATAAGAAACCAGCACGAACGTGCGCACTTATTTTCTCTGCGACACCTTCGCGGCAGCAACCACGCTGCCTGATCGAATTCGCTGATCTCACCGATTACCCGCCGGCGCGCCTTTATCAGCACAGTTATATACGTGGTATGCGCGTTGAACGCCTTGCTGGCCGATATCTTCCGCCCTAACCTGAATCCGACATTCAGCGCTCCTCATCACCGCTTCCTGCACCGGCCATCCCACACTATCCGCACATCGACGAATGTCCGATGTCAAAAGACAATCGTCATATTGGAGAAGTCATGCATGACACCTTGCTTCCAGTCGTCATTACACGGAGATGGCACCTTGCCGAAAGCTACCACGCCGTTGAACTTCAAAGCCGGTCGAGATTGAAGCTTCCGGCGCTTGACGACGGAGCCTGCGTCACGCTTGCTTTCAATAACGTCATTGGCATGCAGAGAACCTATCCCCTGTGCCGTTTCATGTCTCGGCCGAGTGCCTATGTCATCGCCGTAAGACAGGACGATGGCAACCCGGAAACACAATCGGGCAACATCTCGTTGAGTCGCGGAGACGAGGCGTTTATTGCAACGACACGGAGTCCTACCTTAATTTTGGACGGGCATACGCGGTCGATACTGTTTGCGGGCGGCGTTGGCACCGCAGCGATCGCCGGAATCGCGAATCGACTCGCCCTGGCAGGTCAAAAATTCGAATTGCACAACTTCGCTCGATCACCCGAACGGGCCGTCTTCCGCGACGAACTGGATGCGCTGAAAAGCGAAGGCAGCGTCCATCATCATGTTGGTTTGAACGCCGAACGATTGGAGCAGACCGCTTCTCACGCGTTGCATCCGGCGCAGGCCAACACGCAGATCTATTGCAGTGGTCCGCCGGCCTTGATGAGCCTCATCGAACGCCACGCTCGCGACTGGGTGTATCCGCACAATATCCACAAAATTGTTCTGGGTGACAGAAGCGCACCGTAGTCACGGTTTTTCCACCACGCCACTGCTGGATGTGCACGCGGGACGTTCGGCGCTCGATGACGGCTCGTCTGGCTGCTCGATACGCCGCACGCTGACGCTAACATCCATGCCGACAAAATCTTGCGCGGCACCGAACCACGAGCCGGACACTGGCGCGGCCTGCTCGGGCTTGCGAGTGTACGCCACCCGGATCAGGTCAGTACCGCCGACGAGTGAGTTGGTCGGGTCGTACGGCAACCAGCCGGCGCCTGGCAAGAAGACGTGCAGCCATGCGTGGGTCGCGCCGGCGCCCACCACGAGCGGCGCGTCGTGGCTTTCGACCTGTCGCGTGCCCTGCTGCAGTCCCGTGTTGCGGACCACGGGCGGGGCGGGCGTGTCCAGCGCCTGATCGTAGAGATACCCCGACACAAAGCGTGCGGCCAACCCCAGTTCCCGCACCACTTCCATCATCAGCAGCGCGAAATCCCGGCACGTGCCGCTGCGCAGGTTCAGCGTCTCCGCTGGAGACTGAGTGCCGAGAGCGTCACGCGACTGATACTGGAAATCGCTGCGGATGGCCACGTTGATATTGGCCAGGATGTCGCGTGTATGAGTGGTGCCGCGCCGCGGGAGAAACTGCGCGACCCACTCGCGTAGCAAGGGCTGATCCGCCGGGTATTGGGACGGCAGGAAGGGGGCGAGATCGAGCTGATCCTCGTCGCTATACTGGAACGGATAGTTCTCCGCTTCGGGCGCGACCGGCAACTCCAGATTCCTGACGCCGAAATGCTCTATCACGAAGCGCCCGCGGAGTTCCAGTGCATCGGCCGGAACGCGTGGTTCGACGATTGCAACCGAGTTGGAAAACACATCCTGCACCCAGTACTGTGTGCTGTGCGGCGACACCTCCAGCGTGGCCGAGAGTACCCGAATGTCGTGCGCGGCCCGCGGCCTGAACATCACGCGGTGCGGAGAGAATTCGACAGGCTTGTTGTAGCGATAGGTTGTGACGTGCTCGACTTCGAGAAACGCGGACATGTGCGACCTCCGGGCCAACGCTGCACAAACGGGCTGTCACGCATGGATACGGCTGCCTCGTACGACAACAGCCACGCCAGATTACATGCTGACACGCCAATGATGCCACTGACAGCATCGACTTGACACTCGGGCGCCCCCTTCTGCGCCCCGCGAGCCGTTGGCGTATGAGGTTGGCAAGAAACAAAAGACCGCTGTCCGTGGAGACAGCGGCCTTGCTTTCTACCGGTTTCGAATGCGAAATGCGAATTGCCGGTTGTACTAACTAACGTTTGAGAGGCGCGTACGCGGCGCGAAACAGCGGCGAATATCGCCATCACTCCACCGCTTCATGCGATTCGCTTTGCTAGAGCGAATCGCTCCTTCCGCTCCGCGCTTATTCACCACGCGTTGTTATTCTTACCCGCCATTAATTGCCGGCTGCCGGCGATTTCGTACTCGGAGTCGCCAGCGTGTTGTTGCTGGTAGGCGCCGCTCCAGACGTCGAGCTGTTCGTGCCGCTCGGCAAGCCTGAGTTCGGCGCCGCGCTCACCATGCCGCTCTCCGAGTTCGGGGTGCCTGGCGTGCCGTAGCCGCTCGTTCCACTGTTCACCTGATTGGCCGGGCTAGCCGTGCTGCCGGACGTACCGCCGTTGCCCGAACCTCCGGCCGCCTGTGCATAAGCGCCGCCCGACAGTGCGAGTGCGGCGACGGCCGCGATCAATGTGCTGGTTGCCTTGTTCATGATCCGTTCCTCCTTGATTGGACGGGAATACAGACGCAGACGGTCGTCGCCTGCTTGACCATGAATCCAGCAAGCACCGTGCCGCGCGCCCTTTCCAGTCAGAAGTGCACAAACAACCGGTGCGAATTACCGCTCAGTTGTCGAACAAACCATTCATCGTGCACGCGACACAAAACAGACAGCCAACGACACGCATTTGCAGGAACGAGGCTTTTTTCAATTTTCGCCCTGCAAATAGGCTCAAGCAGCCGGAAATTCGGCCGACAACCATCGTAGCGGTCTGCGGGAGGCCTAACGGCCAGCGAGACCTATCGGTTGTGGTTCACATATTGAACAGAGGTCATTTGTGAAGCTTACGAGTTCAATCGCTTTCAGATTCAGTGCCGTGTCGGGTGCTGCCCTGGCGGTTACGGTTCTATTACTCACCACTGTCGGCGCACGCAACGTTCGTCAGCAGGCGGTCGACGAGTTCGAGCGATCCAGTCACGAGCGCATCGTCCAGGCCGACGAGTCGCTCGATACCAATTTCCGGGAAGTGGAGCAAAACCTCACCTACCTGACGCAGACGGCGCAGTTGAAGGCCGCCGACCAGAGCATCACCGACTATCTGAATCACGGCGGTCAGATGACGCCGGATGCAAACGGCGAAGTCGAAAAGACCATTTTTGCGCTGCTCAAGCAGTTCGGGGACGCTCACCCCAACATGCGTTACCTCGATATCGGCACGCGCTGGGGCGGCTACGTGCAGTGGCCGATCGAAAGCATGAACGGCGATCACTACGATCCCCGCGTGCGACCGTGGTATCAACTGGCGATGACGGCGCCCGATCGCGTGGTGCGCCCCTCTCCGTACCTCAGCGCGGCGGGCTCTGGCGGCGCGATCATTTCCTTCGCCCGGACCGTGAAAGACAGCAAGGGAGAAATTCTCGGCGCCCTCGAGGGCGACATATCGCTTGCCGACTTCGCCCGGCTGACAAGCGGAATCCGGTTCGGAGAAACGGGCTATTTGCTCGTTGCCGACAACAACGGAAAAATCCTCATCGATCCGCGCGCGAAGGAACATGAGTTCAAGGATCTCAAGAGTCTCGGCGGCGGCTATGAGCAACTGGCCAACGCGGCGGACGGGCTGAACACCGTGCATATGGACGACGTGTCGTACCGGTCGTTCGTGTACACGTCGCCCAAGAACGGCTGGAAATACTATGCCTTGGTGCCGCAGGCAGAGATGATGGCGGCCGCGAACCGGCTGACCCTCATCCTGATTGCAACGGGGCTGCTCCTGCTGGTCGCGGCGCTCGGAATCACGATCGTCCTCGGCCGTCGGATGACCAACCCCATCCGCAGCCTCGCTGGCTCAATGCACGAAATCGCTGCGGGCGATGGCGATCTGACCCGGCGCCTCCCGCTCGATACCGCCGACGAAGTAGGACTGCTCGCGCGACAGTTCAATGCATTCGTCGAGAAACTCCACGGCGTCATGCAGAAGGTGGTGGTAAGCAGTCGTCATCTTGAGCTCGCCGCCGGCGAGGTATCGGCTGGCAACGTCGACCTTTCGTCACGAACCGAGCAGCAGGCGGCTTCACTCGAGCAGACCGCCGCGAGTATGGAAGAGCTTGCCGGGACCGTGCGCGGTACCGCCGAGCAGGCGAGAAATGCCAACGCTGTCGCCGCCAACGCGGTTGAAACGGCGCATCGCGGCAACGAGGCCGTAACGAAGGCTGCAAACACGATGAACACCGCCGTTGAGGAGTCCGGCAGAATCGTGGGCATCGTCGGCATGATCGAGGGTATCGCGTTCCAGACGAACATCCTCGCCCTCAATGCGGCGGTGGAGTCCGCGCGCGCAGGCGAAAGTGGACGCGGTTTTGCCGTCGTCGCTTCAGAGGTGCGCAACCTCGCGCAGCGATCGACGTCCGCAGCCAAAGAGATCAAGGCGTTGCTCGGGTCGTCGGTGGTAAACGTGCAGGCCGGCGCCGAACAGGTCAATCTCGCGGGAAAAACGATTGCCGAGTTGACCGACGCCATTTCGAACGTCGCGACTATCACGAGCGAAATCGCCGATTCCGCCCGCGCGCAAAGCCGTGCCATCGACGAGGTCAATCAGGCAGTCGCCCTGATGGATCAGTCGACCCAGCAGAATGCTGCGCTTGTTGAACAGATCGCTGCGGCTTCGGATTCGTTGAAGTCGCAAGGGCGCGAGCTGAACAGGACCGTCGGCTTCTTTAAACTGGAGCCTTAGGCGTCGACATGAAGTTGAGTCGGACGACTTGCGCGACGGAACCGAAACCTGTCGCGCAAGGCTGGGAGCACACGATTCGCGCCCGGCTCGTTTAGACCTGATTCGGCTTCCAGTTATCCGGAATCACTGCGATCACATCGATTTCCACCAACCACTGCGGCTGCCCCAAGGCGCTGACCACCAGACCCGTGGAAATGGGGAAGACACCCTTCAACCACTTGCCGACCTCCTGATACACTGGCTCGCGATAACGCGGATCGATCAGGTACGTGGTGGTCTTGACGATATGCGAGAGGTCGCTACCGGCTTCCTCGAGTAACTGCCGGATGTTCTTCATTGCCTGCTCCGCCTGCGCGCGCGGATCGCCGAGCCCGACCAGATTACCGGCGAAATCCGTACCCACCTGCCCGCGCACGTACACGGTGTTGCCCGCCCGCACGGCCTGGCACAGGTCGTTATCGAGCGACTGATTGGGGTACGTATCCCGGGTATTGAACATGCGGATGCGGGTATGCGTAGGTTGGGTCATCTTGCGTCTTCTTCGGAGTGAAAAAATTCTGTACAGCCAGGTGACGAGAAGCGGGGCACAAAGCCGCGACGAAAAACGGCTCTACATTGTCAACCGAGCACTTGAGCGAGATATTTCGAATCAG
The DNA here is from genome assembly GCF_050436545.1 of Paraburkholderia sp. GAS41. Lineage (NCBI taxonomy): Bacteria > Pseudomonadati > Pseudomonadota > Betaproteobacteria > Burkholderiales > Burkholderiaceae > Paraburkholderia > Paraburkholderia sp. GAS41. Next base: position 526,572 of record NZ_JBNDMK010000002.1, on the reverse strand, counting down.
GGCACCCGTCATCACGTTTCGGCGGCTGACCGCTCTCCGCCTCACGCTGCGAAACATCGCGATACGAGAGATATTTGCGCTGCGTGGCGATATGGTCCGCGATGTGCAAGGCGTCGTGCCACACCCCCCAGATGAAACTCGAGCCACGGCGCGACAACCACGGCAGTCCCAGAAAATACACACCGGGTTCGCTCGAAACGCCCCGTTGATGCTGAGGCTTACCATTCGCGGCAAAAGCGTTGACCTTGAGCCAGCTGTAATCGACCGTATAGCCTGTTGCCCAGACTATCGCTGTCACGCCCGCCGCGGCGAGGTCCAGTTCGAGCAGCGGATGGGTCACACACTGTGGATCGGGAAGCGTCTTGCGAGCCTCCGGCTCTTCCGGCAGATCCAGTCCATTACGGGCGATATACGCATCGGCCGCATCGAGCACGGCCAGATAGTTCTCGTCGCCGCGAGCGAGGTTGTCCCGTAGATCCGGTTCGAAAACCACCACTCCGCGCTCGAACGATTTCGTCAGACCGACCAGCGTGATTCCCTGATAGGCCAGCGCCCTGAAGTCAACCGTATAGCCGCCACGCGCACCGCTCACAGCAATGGTGACGTGCTCCCTGCCCGGCGTCGCGACCTCCTTGTCCCATTCGCCTAGCACGCCTAACCACCAGCAGTAATCGCGGTTGCGGTACGCGCGCGGCGGGCGGTCGTGCGGCCCAACCGACAGATACACTCGTTTTCCCGCGCGCTGCAACTCGTCGGCGATCTGCACCCCTGACGATCCGGCACCCACCACCAGCACCGCCCCCTCGGGGAGTTGCTCGGGGTTGCGGTAATCGGCTGAGTGGATCTGTGTGAGTCTCTCGTCCTGCGGTGCAACCGGCGGAATCAAGGGGCGCTGGAACGCTCCGGTCGCGACCACCACGCGGTTTGCTTCGACGATGCCCTCGGAGGTCTCAACGGTGAAGCCCGGACGACCCACACTCCGTACCACGCTCCTCACTTCCACACCGGTGCGGATGGGCGCGTTGAATTGCCGCGCATAAGCTTCGAAGTACTCGGCGACCCGATCTTTCGAGGGGAAGGCATCGGGATCGAGATCGTCGAACTCCAGACCTGGAAACCGGTCGTGCCAGGCCGGGCCGTTGGCGACCAGAGAATCCCAACGTCCCGTGCGCCAGCGTTCGGCGATCCGGCTGCGCTCCAGCACGAGGTGCGGCACCCCTTGCCTGCTGAGGTGTTCGCTCATCGCCACGCCGGCCTGGCCGGCGCCTACCACAAGCGTGTCGATCGACGTTGTTTCAGCTGTCATGGCTGTTCCCTTCCAGAAAGGAAGTTTGGTTCGGATCGGTCGGGCTTTGCTGTCCGTGTAAACGCCGACATCGTGGAGAGCAAACCATTTGATGGAGGCAATCTACCCTCGCACCGCGCATCCGAAAAACATATTTCAAAAATGCAATACATCGCTTTTACCTATGCAAATGGATTTTTGTCGGCGCACAATCGCGACAGAAGACACTGCCGGGGACGCACGATGGAAGTGGGCCAGTTGCACTATTCGCTGCGGCAATTGCGGTATTTCGTGGTCACTGCGGAAGTGCTGTCGTTCACTGCCGCTGCGAGGAAACTGCATATCTCGCAGCCGTCCATCTCGACGGCGCTCGCCGATCTGGAGGCGTCGTTCGGCGTGCAGTTATTCATCCGTCATCATGCAAGCGGCCTGTCACTGACACAAGCCGGTCGCGACATGCTCGGACAGGCGCGCAATCTTCTGAAAAATGCGGAAGAACTACAGTCGGCCGCTCGCGAAATGGACGGCGGCATGTCCGGCGCCATCGCCCTCGGCTGTCTGGTCTCACTTGCGCCGCCGGTCATGCCGGCGCTCATCAGCCGCTTCATTGCGGGCCATTCGGGCGTGAACTTTCGCACCGAGGAAGCGCATCAGGATGACCTGCTGCGCGGCCTGCGCGACGGCACGCTCGACCTCGTGCTCACCTATAACCTCGACCTCACCGACGAGATCGCGTTTACACCACTCGTCTCGCTGCCGCCCTACGTGATCCTGCCGAAGTTACACCGGCTTGCGCGCGCTCGCACCGTCTCATTGACCGATCTGCTCGACGAACCGTATGTGATGCTCGACCTGCCGCACAGCCGCGAATACTTCGCGAGGCTGTTCGACGCGGTCGGCACGCGGCCCGTGCCTGTGTTTCGTTCGTCGCAGCCGGAAGTGGTGCGCGGGATGGTCGCGAACGGGCTCGGCTACAGCATTCTGAACTTCCCGCTGAAGTCGCTCAAAACCGTGGATGGAGCGGACTTCGTGATCAAGCAGTTCAAGGACGATGTGACCGCAACGACGCTCGGCATCGCGCAATCGCGCGAACTGAAGCCACGTCAGTTAGTGAAACGCTTTGCGCAGTTCTGCGAGGCGCAAATCCGTGACCTGCACGAAAACGTCTGAACAGGCCGCCTGCTTGCCTGCATAGGAAAAAACTGGCTTTTACATCCGAAAACAATATTTTGGCTGGCAATTTGACTTGATAGATTGGTGTCCATCGCAATGCAATGCTGAACCGGAGGCCATATGGCTGCCCTTGCAACGCCGGATGCTGGAACCGAAATCTGCCGCGAGCTAAGGGCGAACTGCGAGCGGCCGTTCGACGAGGCGCGCTCCATGCCGCCACGCGTCTATACGTCCGACGCCTTCCTCGCGCTCGAGCAACGTGCGATCTTTCATAAGGAATGGCTATGCGTCGGGCGCGCCAGTACGCTTAGCAGTCCCGGCGATTATCTGACCGCGCAGATCGACGGCCAGCCTGTGGTCGTCCTGCGCGACGAGGAAGGTGGCCTGCGCGGGCTGTCAAACGTGTGTTTGCATCGAATGTCGGTGCTGCTCGAAGGACGCGGCAACGTCAGACGGATTGTGTGTCCCTATCACGCATGGAACTACACACTTGATGGCGCGCTTGCCGGTGCGCCGATGATGGACAGGCAGGCCGGCTTCTGCAAGGAAAGCTACCGTCTTCCGTCGATCCGCTGCGAGACCTGGCAAGGCTGGATTTACGTCACGCTCGATCCCGACGTGCCGCCCGTCGCGACGCAGCTCGAAGAACTCACGCAGTTGATCGAGCCGTATGGCATGTCCGACTACGTCGAGACCTTCCACGAAGAGCACGTGTGGAACACCAACTGGAAGATCCTCGCGGAAAACTTCATGGAGAGCTACCACCTGCCCGTGCTGCATCGCGCGACGGTAGGCCCGCATTCGCGGCTCGAAGAAATGGAGTGCCCGCCCGGACGAGCGGCTTTCAACTATCATTGGATTACTAAGGAAGCGTCACTGCCGATCGGCAACGCGCACCCCGACAACACGCGTCTGCAAGGGCACTGGCGGCGCACCACCGCGCTCCTTGCGATCTACCCAACGCATCTGGTGACGCTCACGCCGGGTTACTTCTGGTATCTCGTGCTGCAACCGCGCGGCGTGGGCCAGGTCCATATCCAGTTCGGCGGCGGACTCTCGCCCGAGTTCATCAACGATCCAAAGGCGGCCGACTATATGGCAACGCTGAAAACCCTGCTCGACGAGGTCAATGCGGAGGACCGGCGCGGTGTCGAAGCGGTCTTTCGCGGCGTGCATGCTCCGCTCGCAAAGCCAGGCAACCTGAGCCACCTGGAGCGACCCAACTACGATTTCGCGCGCTATCTCGCGCAGCGAACTGCCATGTCATGACGCGCGGACCGCGCACCGGATAACCACACGCCTATGTCCACTCAATCGTTCATTTCATTCGCAGGCGTCAGCAAATCCTACGACGGGATGCACAGCGTAGTCGAGGATCTCAATCTCGACGTCGCACGCGGCGAGTTTGTCTCGCTGCTCGGGCCGTCCGGTTCAGGCAAGACCACGACGCTGATGATGCTCGCCGGCTTCGAATCGCCGACGCGCGGCGAGATCCGCCTGAACGGCAACCGGCTCGACGACAAGCCGCCGCATCAGCGCGACATTGGCATGGTGTTCCAGAACTACGCGCTGTTCCCGCACATGACGATCGCACAGAACGTCGCGTTTCCGCTGTCGGTGCGCAAGATCGGCCGGAGTGAACAGAAGGCGCGCGTGACGCGTGCGCTCGAAATGGTCGAGTTGCCGCACCTTGCCGCACGCAGGCCCGCGCAGCTCTCGGGCGGGCAGCAACAGCGCGTCGCGCTGGCGCGCGCCCTGGTATTCGAACCGAGCGTGGTGCTGATGGATGAGCCACTCGGTGCGCTCGACAAACGTCTGCGCGAAAGCATGCAATACGAAATCATGCGCCTGCATCGCGAGCTGTCGTTGACGGTCGTCTACGTGACGCACGATCAGAACGAAGCGTTGACGATGTCGGATCGCGTCGCCGTGTTTTCCGACGGCCGTATCCAGCAGGCCGCAACGCCGACCGAGCTATATGAAAACGCCGCCAATGCGTTCGTCGCCAACTTCGTCGGCGAGAACAATGGGTTGACCGGGCGCGTCGTCGCGAGCGACGGCGAGTGGGCCACGCTGCAACTCGCCGACGGCACCACCGTCAGCGGCCGGGCGGGCGCTGAACTGCGCACCGGCGGCGAAGCGATGCTGGCATTGCGGCCGGAGCGCGCCCACATTGCGGCGTCTGACGCGGCAACGGCCCAGGCAGCGGACGGCACCGGCGATTCGAACGTCGTTCATGCGCTCGTGCAGGAGCTGGTCTATTGCGGCGACCACCACCGCGTGCACCTGAAACTGGCGCACGGCGAGAGTGTCGTCGTGAAGGTGCCGAATACGCAGCATCGCGATCTGCCTGCACTCGGCCATAGCGTGGCCGTGGCGTGGCGCCGCGACGACTGCAAGGTGCTGCCAGCCGTTGCGCCACGCGTCGCGATTACTTCAGGAGACCGCACTACCTTTTCGCCTTCATCGTCCGCATCGCCACTCATCGCAGGAGTTAACTAAAATGCACGCTACTCGCTCCCGTATCAGTCACGGCGCTGTTCTCGCTGCCGTCTCAGTCCTCTCCGTGCTCGCGTCGACGGCATACGCTGCCGACACGCTATCCGTTGTCACGTTTGGCGGCGCCTATGAGGCCGCCGCCAAACAGGCATGGTTCGAGCCGTTCACCGCGAAGACCGGCATCGGCTTTTCTGCCGAGTCGTATGACGGTGGTCTCGCGAAGCTCGCTGCTATGGAGCAGGCCAAGAACCCGACGTGGGACCTGATCGACCTGGAAACCAACGACGCCATTACTGCCTGCGACGAAGGCCTGCTGCAGAAGTTCGACCGCAAGCAGCTCGGCAATACCAGCGACTTCCTGCCCGGCTCGATCAGCGACTGTGCCGTCTCGGCGATGGTGTGGTCGACCGTGTTCGCCTACGACACCACGAAGCTGAAGACGCCGCCCACCACCATCAACGATTTCTTCGATCTGCAGAAATATCCCGGCAAGCGCGGCATGCGCAAATCGCCGAAGGTGGCGATGGAATGGGCGCTGATCGCCGATGGTGTCGCGCCGAAGGACGTCTATAAGACGCTCGGCACGCCCGCAGGCGTCGACCGTGCATTCAAGAAACTCGACTCGATCAAGTCGAGCATCGTCTGGTGGGACGCGGGCGCGCAGGCGCCTCAACTGCTGGCGGACGGCGCGGTCGTGATGACGCAGGCATATAACGGCCGTATCGACGACGCTTCGCACAAGGATGGCAAGCCGTTCAAGGTCGTCTGGGACGCACAGGTGTACGACTATGAGTGGTGGGGCATTCCGATGGGTGCGAAGCACGCGGCCGACGCGGCGAAGTTCATCGTCTCGGCATCGACTCCGCAGGCTTACGCTGACCTGTCGAAGTACATCGCCTACGCGCCGCCGCGCAAGGACGCGATTCCGTTGATCGACAAGAACCGCGTCGGCGATCTGCCTACTGCGCCGGCCAACTTCAAGCGTCCGTTGCAGATCGACGCGACCTTCTGGGCCGACAACGCGGATGCGATCAACAAGCGCTTCCAGGTTTGGCTCACGCAATAACGGGAGCGCCGCGACGATGAACATGCCAATGCAACCGACTGCAACGATCGGCGCCCGCGCCCGCAGCGGCGATCGTCAGGCGTGGAAACGCGCGCGCCGCAAGGCCAGCGTGCAGGCTTTTTTGCTGGCCTTGCCGCTGCTCGTGTTCCTGCTTGCCACGTTCATCGCGCCAATCGCAAGCCTGCTTGCGCGCAGCGTGCAGAATCCCGAGGTTCGCGGCAGCATGCCGCAACTGACGGTGACGCTGCGTGCCTGGGATGGCAACGGTGTACCCGGCGAGCCGGCATTTGCCGCGCTCGCGCAAGGATTGCGGCAATCGGCCGAAGCCGGCGAACTCGGCAGCATCGCGCGCCGCATGAATTTCTATCAGCCGGAATTCCGCAGCCTGCTGATGAAAACGGCCCGCGAAACGCGTTCGCAGACGCCCGCCGCCTGGAAGCCGGCGCTGATCGAGATGGACCCGCGCTGGGGTGAAACCGGAACGTGGCAGTTGCTGAAACGCGCCGCCACCTCGCCGACACCCGACTACCTGCTCAATGCGATCGACGCCCAGGTTTCACCGGACGGTTCGGTGATTCCGGTGCCCGCCGATAGCGCCATCTATCGCGCGGCCTTCGTGCGTACGGTCCAGATTAGTGGGACCGTCACGCTGTTATGCCTGCTTTTCGGTTACCCGGTCGCGTATCTGCTCGCGACCCTGCCGCCGAAACACGGAAACCGGCTCATGCTATTCGTGATCGTGCCGTTCTGGACGTCGCTGCTGGTGCGCACCACCGCGTGGTACGTCCTGCTGCAGCCCGGCGGCGTGATCAATACCGCCTTGATGCGCTTCGGTTTCATCCATCACCCGGTGCCGCTGATTTTCAACCGCACCGGCGTGCTGATCGGCATGACGCATATTCTGCTGCCCTACATGATTCTCGCGATCTACTCGGTGATGAAAGGCGTATCGCCCGTGTACGTGCGCGCCGCGCAGTCGCTCGGCGCGCATCCGGTGACGGCGTTCACCCGCGTCTATATTCCGCAGACGCTGCCAGGTGTCGGCGCAGGCTGTTTTCTGGTCTTCGTGCTCGCGCTCGGCTACTACATCACGCCTGCGCTGCTCGGCGGTGCGGGCGACGAGATGATCAGCCAGCTCATTGCATCGCAGACCAACGAGCAGCTCAACTGGGGCTTGGCAGGTGCGCTGTCGTCCTATCTGGTGATATTCACGGCCGTGTTCTACTTTGTCTTCAACCGGCTTGTCGGTATCGACCGGCTACGATTCGGCTAGCGAGGAGACCTGCATGCAACCTCAACGTCACTACACGCTGTCCGAGCGGATTGCACGCAAGGGATTGCGCGTGCATTGCGCGGTGATCTTCCTGTTTCTGGTTGCACCGATTCTCGCCATCGTGCCGCTTTCGTTCAACTCGGGTTCGTTTTTTTCGTATCCCGTGGACGGTATTTCGCTGCGCTGGTATCAGCAGGCGTTCGGCTCGCACGACTGGCAACTCGCGTTCGCGAACAGTATTGGCATTGGCGCGGTCGCGACACTGATCGCGACCTGTCTTGGGACGCTGGCCGCGCTCGGGTTGAGCCGCTCGGTGTTCCCGTTTCGCTCGATCGTGATGCCGCTGCTCATTTCACCGATGATCATCCCCATCGTCGTGGTCGCAGCGGGCTTCTATCTGATCTTTTCGCCGCTTGGACTCGTCAACTCGTATCCGGGTGTCGTACTTGCGCATGCGGCGCTTGGCACGCCTTTCGTCGTGATCACCGTAACGGCCTCGCTGCTGTCGTTCGACCAGAGCCTGTTGCGCGCCGCCGCAGGACTCGGCGCTCGGCCGTGGACGATGTTTCGCCGCGTCACGCTGCCGCTGATCGCGCCGGCTGTCGCGACAGGCAGCGTGTTCGCGTTCGCCACCTCGTTCGACGAAGTGATCGTCATCCTGTTCATTGGCGGTCCTGAACAGCGCACGGTGCCGCGTCAGATGTGGAGCGGCATCCGCGACCAGATCGATCCGTCGATTCTTGCAGTGGCGACGGTATTGATCGTGTTCGCCACCTTGCTCTTCATCACGATGAACTGGTTGCGCGGCCGCGCCGCCGCAGCGGCAGCGGTCTGAGTCGCGCCTGATGACGTGCACGGACGGCCCGACGAACCTTACCTGAGGCGAAATCCGCCGGGCTTCATGGAATCGAGCCGTTGCTTGTTTCACTGCTTCTGAATGCCCGCCCCAGCGTGCTGAAGACGTCTATCGCCATGGTGCGCAGATGCCGCTCGGAGACGTGGCCGGTGAGCGCACATCCCATCCCCTGACTGCCCCAGTAGAACGTCACGCGGTCGCCATAGGAAAACTGGCGAAATGCCGTCGCGTCCTTTTGAACCACTGCGATGTAAATCGTGAGGCGGGTGCCGCCCGCATCCTGATACATGAATTGCGCGGCCGGGCCCGATTCGCCGGGCAACAGCCGACCGCCGATCAACGCATAGCCATATTCCCGCAGAGACGGTACCGACAAGCGTCGATCGAGGCGACGCGACAGCCAGTTCACCAGTTGATCCCGCTGTTCGGCCCCAACTTCCACAGGGTGATGTTGCTCCGGCGCGAACACTGCAAAAGCCTGGTCGGCGCGCTCGGCGAACGTGGATGAGTCCGCCGCGAGATCCGTCGACATCCAGCCGGATGACGAACTCAGCATCATGCCCATTGCCATGCAGGAGGCCGCGAGACCCGCGCGACGCCATCGTGACGTACGCCGGCGCGAAACGATACAACGCGTAGTGCCTCGCGAGTCTCCGAACAGGACTGTCAACGCCGCCTTTTGCGCGCAGTAATCCGCTACGCACTCGGCCGCTCCGGGGTCGGTCGTGACCCGGATCAGCGTCGCTGCGCGCTCAGGGGCGGATAGCTCGTTGTCGGCAAATGCCGATAGCGGGCGCAAATCCAGGCCGCTCACGCCTCGCCTCCTCCGCTCGTTATCGTCGTTCATGGCGCGTTTGAGATGACCCGGCTGACAGTTCATGATCGGGGAACGCCGGGCGCGAATCAGCAGCCTCCGACGATTCCAGCCGGGCCATCAATATCCGCCGCTGCTGCCGGTACTACTGTTGTTGCTGTTGCTGCTGTTGCCACTGTGGGTCGTCGTATCGCCCTGTGTGTTTGTATTGGGCGAACACCCGGTCATGGCAAAGGATAAAACCATCAGGATGACTACAAATAGCGAACTCGATCTCATCACCGTCTCCGCTGCGCGCGGCTAGCGCGCTCATTGCCGGGGGGCTGTCTAGTCAAGTGCTGGATGTTCCGCATGGGAACGATCTCTGCAGACAGGGCGAGCCCGATACGTCCGGCGTCAACACGCTCACTAAACGTACGGAGGCCTCGCTCTATTCCATTGCTTTCTGCACGAGAGATGGAATAGATGAGCCCGCCGGATCGTTTAGACGACGTACACGAACCACCGGCAGACTTCGATGAGCACTCGACAACAGCACGTCATGGGTTTGGTCGGCGCGAGGCTGCTGACGGTATCCGCCGTTTTGCTCGCCGGTTGCGGAGGAGGCAGCGGTGGCAGCAACGCAAGCAGCACGCCGATGGTTTCGCTTGCCGGCACAGCGGCGACCGGTAAGGCGCTTGCCAACGCCACCATCAACATCGACTGCGCGCGGGGCGCGATGTCAGTCGCAGCAGACGCGAACGGCAACTACCAGGCGACGTTCGACGCGGTGCCCCCCTGCATGATCGTTGCGAGCCTGGGCGAAACGACGCTGCATTCCCTGGCGTTCGCGGGTGGCACGTTCAACGTCACGCCGGAGACGGATCTGTTGCTGTCGTATCTGGCAGCACAACTGGGAACGAATGAAAGCGGACTTGTCGCCGGCTTCGCGCTGAACACGCAATTTCAGCAGGTGCTGCAGAATCAGACCGAAGTTCTGACTGCCCAGGCTGCTGTCGTGCAGAGTCTGCAGCAAACGTTCGGAATCACGCTTGCCGCCGCCAATTTTCTGACCACCTCGTTCGCTGTCGGTCAACCCGGCGAGGACAGCGATCTCGAAGCGCTGCTCGGTCAGCGTGCAATCGACGCAGACGGCGACCCGGACGCCACCACCGTCACACTGGTGGCCACGGCCGGGGCCGCACATCCGATTGCGACCTCGTCAAATACCAGCACGAGCGGCACCGGCGGAACCGGGGTGGGTGGTACGGGAAGCCCCGGCGGCATGATGTAAGGATGCGGCGACTGACTTGCGATACCGGATCGCATCGATCACCACGCTCATCGCACGCGAGAACTCGCGCGTTGCATAGCAGGCGTGCAGCCCCGGAAAGGTGGGACACCAGTCTTCCAATACCTTGACGAGGCGCCCCGCTTGCACGTGAGGCTGGGCAAGATCAGCCGGAATGTAGGCGAGGCCGTATCCCGACAACGCGGCAGCCAGCATCGGGTAGGTCCCGTTGAAAGCGAGTTGTCCGTCGACGCGAACCTGCACTTCGCGGCTGCCTTTCTTCAGCTCCCATGCGTAAAAGCCACCCAGCGTCGGCAAGCGAAGATTGATGCAGTTATGTGCGGTCAGGTCCTGCGGCTTTTTTGGCAACGCTCTCGTCTTCAGATACTCAGGAGTTCCGACAATCGCCATGCGCATTTCGGGCGCGAGGCGAACCGCAATCATGTCCTTCGCGACCTGATCGCCATGGCGAACGCCAATGTCGTACCGGTCTAAGACGATATCCGAGAGACCGTAGTCGATGATGATTTCCACCTTGAGGTCCGGATAGCCGTGCAGGACCGGCGCTAACCTCGGCCACAAAACCGTTTCTGTCGCGTAATCGGTCGCGGTAATGCGAATCGTGCCGACCGGTTTGTCGCGAAACTCTGCAACAGCAGCCAGTTCCGAATCGATCTCTTCGAAGCGGGGCCCAATGGACTGAATGAGGCGCTCGCCCGCCTCGGTGGGCGCGACGCTGCGTGTCGTGCGGGTCAGGAGGCGCATGCCAAGCCGCGTTTCGAGTGCCCGGATGGTGTGGCTCAAAGCCGATTGCGAAACGCCAAGTTGCGCGGCAGCCCGCGTGAAGCTGCGCTCGCGCGCGACGGCGATCAGTGCAAGCAGGTCGTTATAGCTTTCGCGACGCATTGATGAACTCGGTTCATGGATGTTCGCAGATTCTAATGCCTGGTCGAACATGAGTGCATACGTCGGGTTTCGTCGACTCGCTACGCTTCCGCTGTTTCCTCGAAAAACGCGGCGGCGTGCTCGACAAACGCTTTGACCTTGGCCGGCAAGAGTGTTCGCGAGTTGTAGGCCAGCCGAATTTCAAACGTGCCGTCGACGATCTCGAAGTTCTCAAGAATCGGCACCAGCCTGCCGGACGCCAGTTCGGCCTGCACGAGCGTGGCTGACATCGCACCGATGCCGAATCCCTCCAGCACCATTTCCCGATTGAACATCGGGTTATTCGATGCGACGTGATACGTCAACGGAATGGTCAGGTTTCCTTCGTCCACGCGAAAGGTCAACTCGGGCTTGCGAACTGTCGGCGGTACGGCGACGAACGTGTGCCGGGTCAACTCGGATGGATGCTGCGGTACGGTGCGTTTCTTCAGATACTCCGGCGTTGCTACGATAGTGAGCGGGACGCGCTCGAGCAGCCGGGTGACAACGGTTTCGGCGCTCAACATGAAGGGCACGACGATGCCGAGGTCATAGCCATCCGCGACCAGATCGACGGGGCGCTCGGTGAGGGTCACATCCAGATCGACTTTCGAATACTTGCGCTTGAAGCTCGAAATCAGCGGTACGAGTCGAAGCACGGTCGCCGTGGTATGGGCGACGAGGCGGAGCACGCCGCTAGGCTGAACGGTCTGCATGGACGCTTCGGCTTCCAGCACCGCGAGATCGTCCAGAATGCGCGCACTGCCCGCGTAGAAACGTTCTGCTGCCTCCGTCATGGACATTTGCCGCGTCGTCCGATGGAACAGACGGCTGTCCAGCCGCGTTTCGAGTCCTGAAATCGCGCGTGATACGGCTGCCACGCTGATCCCGAGGTTGTCCGCCGCCCGCCTGAAACCGTTAGCCTCGACGACAGAACGGAACACGCGCAAGCTCTCAAGATAATCCATTGGGTCCCCCTAATGGCAGCGCATACAGGGCGCTTTGTGATGATCCATCCGACTGGGGCTGCTTACCTGTCCGCGCGTCTGAATTCGCATTTAAAAGGTTGCTTTCGCAAGAATCGCTCATTTCTGATATCTCTATTTCTGATCTAGACTATATCTGATTTATCAGATAAGTGCAAAGACCGCGTTGCAATGACCAGGCGGCACTCATCGTTGGTTGATGATCCGAGAGAAAAAAGTCTGTCACGGCATGCTTGCCTAAGCCGTTGATTCGATGATGTATTTTTTTGACGCATCAACGCATTCAAAGTCTGTGACGAGGCACAAGGATTGGGGATCTCGGAAGCGACGGCGGAATATAGTCTGTCAAGCCATAGTGGCGGATTCGATGGAAGCCGGCGGGCAACACATGGAGCAGGAAGCGACGCATGAACTCGCTGGATTCGAGTGTCATCGCTTTATAACGGGTACGGCCCTTCCCCCGGTAGTCTTTCCAGCGGAAGCTCACGCTCCGCCCATCGAAGGCGAGCAGGCGCTGGTTAGCCGTCTCCCGGTATTGCGTGTGCCGAATGACGGTTGACCAGCAAGGAATGGACACTCGGGCGGACTCTTCAGTGGTCGCCGTGCTGCCCGGCAACGTTTTCAGGCGACGTTGAGCAATGAAGTGAGCGACTTTTCACCCCGACGCGAGCCAGTACCCGATTTGGATTTCAACTGAACCGGGCCCCTCACAGCTGGAAGCGGGCGCGCGGCTGCGCGCTGGTGCGTACGGCCCGATCGCTTGATACTTAATTAATTACGGTCAGCAACCGCAACAGGCAGGGTGAACTGAAAGACCGCGCCCCGCCCAGGCGCGCTGGTGACCCATAACCGGCCGCCATGCGACTCGACGATTGAACGGCTGATGCGAAGCCCCATGCCGGTGCCGTGGGACTTGGTTGTAAAGAACGGATCGAAAATCTGTTCCGCGAGCTGCAGCGGAACGCCCATGCCCGTATCACTGACAGACACAAGAATCTGCCCGTTTTCGGCACGCCGCGACCTGATGACCATCTCCCGGATTCCATCAACATCCTTCATCGCTTCGATGCCATTGACGATCAGGTTCATCGCGACCTGCTGCAATTGCACGCGATCTCCGACAATCTGGGGGAGACCGGCTGCCAGTTCTGTGCGGACTGATATGTTGTAGCGCACTGCCTCGCCGCGTAGGAGCTCGACGGTTTCCCGAATAATCTCGCCTACGCCAAAGACCTCGCGATTCAGCGCGCCCTTCTCGAATTGCGTGCGGATCCTGTGAATAATCTGAGCAGCGCGTTCACCGTCTTTCACCATGCGTGTGGCAGCCACGCGCGCTTCGTCGAGATTCGGCTTATCGCGATCAAGCCACCGAACGCAGGCGTTTGCGTAGGCGATAGCACCCGTAACCGGTTGATTGATTTCATGAGCGAGAGAAGCCGTCAGCTCTCCCATTGTTGTCACCCGGTTGATGCGTGCGAAATCGGTCAATGCCTGGCGTAAAGCCTCTTCCGCCCGTTTGCGTTCCGTGATGTCACGAACGGCTCCTATAAAATCAAGGTTGCCGGTGTTCGCCGCCCGGCCCGTAACGTGAACGTATTTGACTCGCCCGTCCGGCATGACGAGACGATGTTCACTATCAAAATCCTTCTTTTCTCTGATAGCGTCGTCGAGCAGCCGTCGAACACCATTCTGGTCGTCGGGATGCACTCGCTGTAATGCGAGTTTCGCTGAGGCCTGGACACCCCGATCATATTCAAGGAGGTTGTAGCCTTCCTCTGACCAGTAATACTCTCCACTTACAACGCTCCAGCCGAAGGTACCCGTGTGGCTGATACTTTGCCCTTGAGCGAGGAAGGCTTCGCTGCGTTGCAGGTCGGTATAGAGCGCGGCATTCTCGAGTGAAATGGCGGCCTGTGAAGCCAGCAACCGCAACACGGCAAGCCGGTCCGACGTGAAGGCACGCGGTGCCAGGTTGTTCTCCAGATAAAGTGCGCCGCCAAACTTTGCATGTTTAAGAATGGGTAGGCAGAGCACGGAGCGCGAGTGGCTCCGCCGCACATAATCGTCCCTTGAGTACACGATGTCGGCCGACGCATCGTCGATGAGGACGTGCTCCTGCGTCCGGATAACGTACTGCAGCACGGTTTGAGGAAGATCAAACGTTCCGATGGCTGCTTGTCGAGTCGAAACCTCGATTCTGCCCGAGCCACTGATAGCCTCCGCTTCGATACGCGGTTCCCCATCCGATAAGATCAGAAGGCCCCGTTCGGCACCTGCCTGTTCGATTGCCGTGCGCATGATCGTCTCGATCAGCTTTTCCAGGTGTATCTCGCCTGAAACGGCCTGTAAAACCTTGATCACGGTCGCCAGCTCGACGTGCTCGATTGGTGTTGCCATCGTATTGGTGGGTCCGGTCGCCGTCTCTCGGGCCCGCAGATACGGGCACTGTTCCTCGAGTTGACGCACCTTTGCGTTGGCGCCCCAACGCAGATAGCCATAGCAGGCGTTCTGCATGTACATGCGCGCAATGCTCCCCAGACCGCGGGCTGCATAGAAGCGGGACGCGAGTTCGCTGGCCAGTGCCTCGACCTGCGCGAAGCCGCTTTCCTGTGCTGAGCGGATGGCCTGTTCGTAGAGCACCTCGGCATCGACCACGCGGCCCTCGAGGCGGGCGATCTCTGCGTCGACCAGCGCGCTGTGGCTTGCGAAGTTCTCCGGGCACAGATCCGCCCAGATGCGCAGCTGGTTGCGGTGGGCAGCTAGTGCGTCCATGTGCTCCGGCAGGTCACCGGCCGGGACGGAGTCGCATCGGGCAGACCGTGCCAGCGCGGCATAAAGGTAATATTCGGCGTCTTCGTTGAACGAGTATGAGGTCCACAGGAGCGCTTGTGCCTTTGAGGCAGCAGCTACGGCTGCGTCATAGTCGCCTGCGAGATAGCGAGCCTGCAGTTTCCGGACCCAGTACCAGCACGCGGCGGTCGAGAGCGACGGGTTGGACAGAAGCTGTTCGCAGTCAGCTTCATTGCACTGCCCGACCTCAAGACAGCCGAACACCGGCGTCAAGCCGCGAAGCGTCCTGATCAGTGCAAGCTGCACTTCGATACAGTGAATGACCAGGCCGAATCGGACTTTCCTCGCGTAGGCCAAGCCGGATTCGGCTTCTCGCTGCACCTCGGTTAGTGACTCACCGATGAAAAGCAAGGTCGAGGTCAGGTGATTGCGCGCGAATACGCCGTAGGTCAGGTCGCCAGTCCGGCTCAAGGCGTCCAGAATGCGGCGGAACTGGTCACAGCACGCCCGTGCAGGTTGCACCCAGCGTGTGACATACAGTGCGCGAGCGTGGTAAGTGCGGGCTGCGTAGCGTTCGAGCCCGCGCCGTTCGACGAGTTGGCAGGCGAGCTGGCTAAATCGAAATCCGGCCTCGTAATCGCCGAAAAGCCGGCCGGCGACCCGTGGCAAGTAAGCGTAGGCCACGCATGAGGCATCGCCATTGCCGTACTCAAGGCTAAGACTGACCGCCTTGCAGATTGCGAGGCCTGCGAACTGGCCATCTATGACCAACGCCGCTGCGAAGAGCTTGGTCAGAACCTCGACGGTCGCAATGGCGACCGCGTCCTGCATAGGCGGCAGGTCGACGAGTCCTTCGATGGCTCGGCCCCCAAGCAGGGACCCGATACGCTCGTATTCGGTTTGCACCGCCATCTCATCCGGATAGGGTGACCACGCGATGCCCACACGACGAAGGAAAGCGAGGCCAACTGTGATTGCCTGGTCGCACTGGTCGCTGACGATGTGGACATCCATCTGCCTGCATGCGACCTGAGCGCGCTCGGTCGTGGTCGCAACACGCTTCGATAGCTGCGCCAGCCGCGCTTCGGCGGCGGCCAGTTGTCCTGTGAGGAATTCGCATTCGGCCCGGTTCAACTCCAGCGTAAAGAGCAGGTCATGCCGCCGCTGCCAGCAATCGTCGCTCAGTAGCCCCGCACCCGTGGCGAAATACGCGAGCGCCGAGGCATAGGCGCTCGATGCCTTGGCGCGCTGGCCAGCGAGCAGATTGAGTTCGGCCAGGTGGTCGCGTTCGTCCTGTTCGGTGATCAGTACGGCGCCGCGATTAAGCTGCCCCACGATCTCGAAGATTGCTTCCTCGCGCTTTTCCTTGGGCGTATGCGCGACGAGCAGCCGGCCGATCCGCAGATGGGCATCGGCGCGCGATGCCTGCGGGATGAGTGAATACGCTGCTTCGTGGATCCGGTCGTGAACGAACGCGTAAGCGTCCTCCGCCCGCACGGCCAGTTCCTGGCGAACCGCCTCCCACAACGCCGTATGAACCTGCGCCTCCTGCATGCCGAGCACGGCGGACAGGGGCGCGATGTCCACGACGCTGCCGAGGCAGGCAAGCTGCCGCAGCGCGTGCTGCGTCGCGGCCGGCAGGCGGATCAGCTTGGCGGCCATCAGATCCACGACGTTGTCGGCGTAACCCCTGGCACGGATGCGATCGGTGTCCCAGCGCCACTGGCGCGCGTCGTGATCGAACGTCAGAAGATTGCCTTCGGCCAGCGCCTGCAAGAACTGGATCACAAAGAATGGATTGCCACCCGTTCTGTCGCGCACGAGGCGCGCGAGAGGCTCGATCGATTCGGGCGCACAGTGGAGGGCATCCGTAATCAGATTTGCGATGTGTGCCCGCGTCAGCGGCGCGAGCCGGATTTCCTCCACTTTCGCGTCTGCATTGCTGAGCGCCTGAAGCCTGGCGGTCAGCGGGTGGGCGGCGTCGACCTCGTTGTCGCGGTAGGCACCGATCAGCATCAGGTAGCGTAGGTCTGGGTGGGTCATCAGATCCGCGAGCAGATCCAGCGTCGCTGCATCGAGCCACTGCAGGTCGTCGAGAAAAAGTGCAAGCGGATGGTCGGCCTGGGCGAATACGCCGATAAAGCGCCGGAACACCAGCAAAAAGCGCTGTTTCGCCTGTTGTGGCTCGAGTTCCGGGACGGCGGGCGGTTCGCCGACGATGAGCTTCAGTTCCGGGATCAGGTCGCTCAATAGCGCGGTATTGGGCGAGAGCGCCTCCAGTAATGCGGTGCGCCAAGCTGCCAGCTCGGTGTCGGATTTGCAAAGCAACATGCGCACCAGGCCCTGGAATGCCTGAATCAGCGTGGAATAGGGGATATCGCGCTTGTACTGGTCGAATTTGCCGGACGCGAAAAGTCCCCGCGGGGGCACCAGCACCTTGTGTAGTTCATTGACGACCGACGATTTGCCGATGCCCGAATAACCGGAGACGAGCACCAGTTCCGGGACGCCATGCGCGACCATCCGATCGAATGCGGCGACCAGGGTGTCGACCTCGCGCTCCCGCCCGTACAGCTTCTCAGGAATCAGCAGGCGGTCAGGCGCATCGTGTTCGCCTAGTGGGAAGGCTCTGACGTGGCGGCGCTGCCAGTCAACCAGGCACTGCCTCAGATCACGCTCAACACCTGCCGCAGTCTGGTAGCGTTCTTCGGCCGTCTTGGCGAGCAGCTTCATGACGATATTCGAGATCACTGCCGGGACGGTCTGCAACCGCGCGCTGGGCGGTACCGCCCTTCTGGCGATATGGCAATGCACCCATTCCATAGGGTCGGCGGCGGTGAACGGTAGCGCGCCGGTCAGCATCTGATAGAGCGTGACGCCGAACGCATAGAGATCGCTGCGCGAATCGATCGAGCGATTCATCCGGCCAGTCTGCTCGGGCGCCATATACGCGAGCGTTCCAGCAAGGTTCTCGGGCGGCTCGGGTGCCTGTCGTTCGCGCGGCAGGCGAGAGGCGAGGCCGAATCCGGTAAGCCGCGCGCGCCCGTCGGCGCAGTTCACCAGGATGTGGGTTGGCTTGAGATCCTTATGAACGAGGCCGCTCTGGTGAAGCTTGCCGAGCGCTGCGGCAATGGGCACCGCGAGCCGCAAAAAGAGTCCCGTCTCCATGGGCGCGCCGAGCAACCGCGCGAGCGGCTCGCCACCTCGGTCCTCGAGCAACAGGAACGTACGGCCATGTTCACGCACCAACTCCAGCGGCAATACCGCCCACGCGCTATCGAGTTCGGCCCTCAGGCCAAACTCGTAGGTGATGCGATCCAGACTGGCGGGCGGTGGATGTTCGGCGGCAAGTCGCGCAAGCAGGACGCTGTCGCCGCCGGCCCCGCTTGCGCGTCGCTCCCGACAGAAGACACGCTCGCCATCGTCCCATAAGATCTCGAGTCTGTTATCCATCGCTGCCGGACCCATAGGTATGCTCTCATCTGCCGCACCCCGTCACTAGCCCGCGCTATGCCCATAAGCTGGACTTAACATCCGTCTACAAAACAAGGCACGCTTGGCGACGCGATTGAACGGAGCCCCCCTACGATTACCAATCGCGGCAGCAGCATCCATTCGTTAGAATACGCCTCTGCCGCCCGCAGTGCCAACGGGATTGGTACGAGAGATGCAGTCGGAGCGAAGTTCGCGCCACGCGAGCTGTCATCTGAAATCGGGAAGGCCATTGGCGCCGCTAGGGCAACGGCGGCGAAGATACCGGACGAAGCCCAACGAAAGGCGGAGCGTGCCACGATCCACTGGCGCATGAACGACTGCTGGATAAGCAAAAGTCACCGCTTATGCGAAAAGCCGTTCAGCGATCGAATAGGCAGGGAGTTTGAGTCCACCGATGTACGGTCCGCCCGCTTGACAACGTCATTGTCCGCAAGCCGGCAACTCGGGCCGAAGGTGCGTTCGTCTTTGACAATCGGGTGGCCGGTTACGACCCCGAGCTTGTGTGAAAACGCGTTGATCACCTAAACTGGATTAACTCATTCAGCATGGGTGACCGGATGAAGCGATTCATAGAAGGTGAAGATCGCAAGCAGGTGACGCTGCTTCCAGAGTGCCTTGATGACTTCGTCGCAGAGGACAACCCGGTCAGGATTATCGAGGCGTTTGTAGAAGAGCTTGACCTCGCATCGCTGGGCTTCGATGGAGCAATGCCCTCGATTACAGGACGCTCGTCCTATCATCCAGCAGTACTGCTGAAGATCTATATTTACGGCTACCTGAACCGTGTTCAATCGAGCCGTCGCCTGGAACGCGAATGCCAACGCAATGTTGAGTTGATGTGGCTTACGGGCCGACTGGCTCCAGACTTCAAGACCATAGCAGACTTTCGCCGTGACAACGGCGTCGGCATTCGCAATGTGTGTCGCCGCTTTGTGATGCTCTGCCGTGAGCTGAAGCTGTTCTCGCAAGCGCTAGTCGCCATTGACGGTAGCAAGTTCAAGGCAGTCAATACGCGGGATCGCAACTTCACCGAAGGTAAAGTCGACAAGCGCCAGAAGCAGATCGAGGAGAGCATCCAGCGGTATCTGAACGCGCTGGAGACTGCCGATCGAACGCAACCCGCGGAGCTCGAAGCGAAGACGACTCGATTGCAAGATAAGATAGCGCGCTTACGCGAGCAGATGCGGAACCTCGATCAGGTCAAGGAGCAACTCAAGACGCAGCCTGATGGCCAACTCTCGATGACTGATCCCGACGCGCGCTCCATGGCGACGAGCGGCAAGGGCTCGGGAATGGTGGGCTACAACGTGCAGGTGGCCGTTGACGCCAAACACCATCTCATCGTGGCTCACGAGGTCACAAACTCTGGCAGTGACAGGGCACAGCTTAGCCCCATGGCAAAAGCTGCACGCGACGCGATGGGCAAGACAAGGCTGAGGGCAGTCGCCGATCGTGGCTACTACACCGGAACCCAGATCAAGGAGTGCGCGGATGCCGGGATCGCGGTAATGCTGCTGAAACCGACGACATCAAGCGCTAAACATCATGGTCGGTTCGATCGGTCAGACTTCGTCTACATTGCCCGGGACGACGAATACAAATGCCCGGCTGGTCAGCGTGCAATTTACAGCTTCACTGGAGAGGAACACGGAATGCAACTGCGCCGCTACTGGAGCAGTGCGTGCCCGCAGTGCCCAATGAAATCCAAATGCACACCAAGTTCTTATCGGCGGATTACCCGCTGGGAACATGAGTCTGTGCTGGAAGGCGTTCAACGTCGGTTGGACAAAACGCCAGACGCAATGAAGATACGCAGGCGAACGGTAGAACATGTCTTCGGGACGTTCAAGCACTGGATGGGCTATACGCACTTCCTGACGCGCAGGCTGCCCAATGTAGGTACCGAGATGAGTTTAAACGTACTCGCCTACAATCTCACGCGAGTGCTGAGAATCCTGGGCTTCAAGAAGACAATGAAGGCGATGCGGCTGGTGGGTGGGTAAGGACCCGCAGGTCCCGAAATAAAGCCCTCAGACTCGCCTGGAACGCATCAGAGAGGTTCAACTTCTCGTCGGCGTCGTGATAGCTGCGAAGGCAGTCAAACGCGCCGCTGGGGTCGGCGTCACGCGTCGCATTGTAATGCCATCGGGTCTCCACATAGCCTGGACCCACAAGCGACAGTCAAGTTACGCGAAGCGGACGCTGGAAGAACACCCAGTGCTATCCGACTACGTGCTGTTTGATTTATTCCGCTGCGATAGCGCTTTGCTTATCGATTTGCCCGTGCCGTGTCATTGCCACCCGCTTTGTGGACCATTGCACCAACATCGCCAGCGCTGCTGCTTCAACAAACGCCAGCGTTGGAGGTTGATGCGGCAACGCGAACGCAAGAAACAAACAGAATGCGGCAAACGAGAACCGGCCGAGGACCATGCCGCTCAAAAGGGAAATTACAAAGTCAGGCCCATGTGCGCGATGTGACGACACCGATAAGACGATTCCAAGCAATGGGAAAACTGCGAGGAGGCCACTCCATGCGGCGCCCACCGACCCCGACAGCGAGGTGACGAGTATTGTGAGCACTGCACCGGCAATCATCCTCCCGATCAGATCAGCGCGAGTGAGCGGTGCGCCTGCCGCGACCGCTGTACTCCGTGGCAAAAACGACTGGCCGAAACAAACCGCAGCGAACGCTGCGGCGGCTGCCCACATGGGCGATGTCGGCAGGAACGAAAGGGCACACGCGCATACGAACCAAGTGAGGAGACCGGCAACCATTGCGACTGGCCACGCAAGCGAGCGGCAGGTCCATGCGTAAGCGAAATTGAACGCTTCCGACGCGAGGATGGCCGAGAGGGATAGTGTCGCAGCACGTGCCCCGAAGATCGGGCCGTGCGCGAGTACGAGAAGGTAAAGAATTGGACCAGCTACCACGGGTAGGCCGGCGAGCCACCCGGCAATTGACGGCCCCCACCATTTACCCGACATCGAAACGACAAGCAAAAACAGTGGAACGAGCGTGAGCTTGAGCGCAAGCATGACGAAATCGGGCGGATTAAAGACGAATTATACCCACTTCAGATTTGCGGCCTCTGCGTTGCGAGCGCGTCGCCGAAACATCGAACGGCCGCTTCCGGACGATATGACGAAGCACCGTTCATGGCCGAACGCGGTCCGATGACGAGGGGCATCACACGACCAGGAGCGGTCCTACAACCTGTTCTCAAGCAGCCATTCACATACGAACCCCACCACAGTCACATCAATGCCAGACGACGGCTATCGCGATCGCGGCAAACAGACACCACTTTATGGCGTAATACGCGGTGCGATTCCAGGCCTTTAGCCGCTTGCCGACAAGCCGCACGGAATAAACATAGCGGAATACACGATTGAGGCCGCCTGTCCGATCGCCTAGTTCATTCGGAGACGCCGCGGCGCGTAGCAGAAACCCGCCAATTATCCGGATGATCGCCTGTGCCCAGGCGAATTTCATTGGCCTCTCAATGTCGCAGAAGAGAATAATGCGATCCTGCTCAGTCCGGTTGGCGGCATGGTGTAGATAGGTTTCGTCGAACACCACATCCTCCCCGTCCCGCCACGAGTAAGGGATACCGTCGACGACAATGGCACAGCGATCGTCGTTCGGTGTAATCAGGCCAAGGTGATAACGCAGTGAACCGGCGAACGGGTCACGATGCGGATTCAGTGTGCCGCCGGCCGGCAGCATCGCGAACATCGCAGCCTTGACAGACGGAAGGCGTTGCAGGATTTCGACGGTGCGCGGACAGAGGGCCTCCGCCGACGGATGCGGATTGTCGTACCATTTCAGGTAAAAGCGTTTCCACCCGGTCCGGAAAAACGAGTTGAACCCGATGTCGTTATACGCATCGGCTGCGCGAATGCGGCTCGCTTCTACTAAAGCAAGTGCCTCCTCGCGAAACACGCGCCATTCGCTCTTTATTACCGCCAGTTCCGGAAATTGCCGCGGTGAAATGTACGGCGTGTTGGGCACCGAGGAGAACAGATACGCGAACCAGTTGAGAGGCGCTGTGAAAGTGGAGTGGTCGGTCAGTTGTCTGAAGAAACTGCCGTGTCGAACCTGTCCGCGTCGATGGGTGAGGACTGCGCACAGCACGAATAATATGAGGATAGTCCAGCGCATGGCTTAAAGGACCTTTCAAGCTTTTGCGATGCCATAAATTATACGAACTTCCACAAATTTTGGTTGTCTGCAGCGTGCGCGCCAAAAAGCAAAAAAGTAATGCTCCACGAGGCACTTAAGCCTGTGCGCAAATCGGGATACGCATGTTTCTGCTTTTGACTCCGTGAATCACGTGTGTGCTGTCAACAATTCAGGCAGTCGCGTCGACCGGCCGGACCTGGCCGATAGCACCAATTCGATGAACGTGCCGCCGTCGGGAGGTTGGAATTTCGATGACAGCTTTCCGGGGGTATGCACGAGCGCGTACTGCCGGCCAGGAAGAGACGGTCGACGGTACTGTTTATAGGAGAGGTAGGCATCGTGGCGATTGTTTCCTGGAACTTCCTCTCTTCGCAGAGTGGTCCCAGCAGGGACAAAGCCTTTAAACAATGCGAAGTAGGCCAGGGTAGACTAAGCACTAAGCACTAAGCACTAAGCGCGAAGCACTAAGCACTAAGCACTAAGCACTAAGCACTAAGCACTAAGCACTAAGCGCGAAGCTGACTGTATCTTCAATATCAGCAACCGCTTCTTTCCAGCCTCCTAGCATGAAATACGCCTTCGTATCGATAGGAGTTGGTCAATCACCCTGTTTCTGTCGGCGTCAAAGGTGATTGTTGGCGCGCTTTCTCCGGCAGCCTTAAGTGATTCAACCGTTGCGTATCGTCCGAGCCATCCCAGCTCCTTCCGAATCCCCCTATGGTTGAGATGCGGCATGTTTTCGCGAATAGCGATGTATTTGAGTTGTGCTCTGGCTATCAACGACTCGCGATTTCTTTCAAAAAACCGCCTGTGGTTGCGCGATTTGTATGTGAGAAGTTCCGGTTCAAGGCGCAGTCTTCCCCGCTTCCGCTTCAAGGGCCTGAATTGAGTGTCGTCTGCATTCGCTTCTTCGACGGCGCTCTCGACATCAGTCCAACCGTCGAAAAGCGCCATCAGGAGCGCCGAACTTTGCAACGGATTCAAATAAACAAGCTTCCCCGTGACATGGTCAATCGACACGGTCTCGTTAGACAGAACGCCGCACCTTTCAAGAAGTCTCTTCATCGAATGATTGGAAAGGTAGGCTTGTGCGAGCTTCGTCTTCATCACGTCAGACTCAATAAGCCCCAACTCTCGAGTACGACGTCGGACCACCTTACCAATCGCACCACGATTGAGGCCAGGCATGTACTCAGGGTTGAGCAAAAGCTTAGTAACTCGATGGAGCTCTATCTCATGCTCCTCCTGGGACGACGACATCCCTGATACTTCATCAAGTGGCTTAAGTCCGCAGCCGCAGTGCCGCATTTATAAAGGAGTGGGGTTCGACCTTGCAAGTCATGCGAGACGTCGCGTTTCGCGTAAGTCAGCCAGCGAATCGCCCAGATTGGATTGCCCCGAACACTCCAGAAGGATTGCAAGCCGACCAGTTCCTGCACGCGTACTATTACCAGCGCGTACGGGAAGGAAAATCGTATCCCGTCGAATCTCTCTATCAATCGAACAACCCAAACCGTGAAGCAGCATTGACTGAGGCGTTTAACTGGTGGAAGAACGGCTGGAGATGGTCATCAGGTGGCTATCAATACTCGGCGGAGGAAGCGGCTCTACAGCGCGCGCCCCTCATGCAAGCAAACCTCTCGAAATCACTGATTCGCGAACTATCTCAACCTGATTTCGCCGAAGTCGCAAAGAACATCTACGCCCTGCGCGACTACGCTTTCCGCCAACCCTCCGTAAGCATCGGGCTCGCGCCCAATGTCCGCGATTACGAGCTCAAGGCAGAAGCGTTCGCGCGCTGCCAATACCCGCGAAAGTCGGTTGAGGGTAAATCTATCCTCGAAACCATCTACTTCGTGCTTTACGGGGGGCTAGACGCAGACATTGCCGCCCGGCTGTGGGATGCCGTCGAAGAGCCCAAATGGCGAATTCAAGGTATGGGGATTAGCACATTGGGTGAAATGGCAGGGTGGGCGTTGCCCAATCGCTTTCCACCGCGAAACGGCCGAACTAGCAAAGCATTGCGCGCGCTCGGCTACGACGTTGCAGTCCCCAAATGATGAAGAAGCGCGCGACGATTGGGTAGCGGATGAAAGCGCGGCGGGAAGCGGACAGGGCAGACTAGGGTCGAGGCCCCGGTCTACCCGCTCATTGTTTCGACGGCGACCTAATGTGATTCGATGCCAGTCATACGAAAGGCGTCAGCTTCAATAAGCATCGCCCATTGCTCGTTGTCGACTTCCATCCCAAATTCGTCGCCGCTTTCCTCGTAGGTCACGAGGAAATAAGCCCGCATGCGCTCGGTCTCGCGAGCAAGTTCATCAGGTGCAGTGACCCCATCAGCCGCCAAGTCCTCTGCAATTTGTTCGTCAGTGAATGGCTCGCTTACCTCCACTACAACAAGTCTGTCGCCTTCGTCGTTTTCCCAAACTGAGTACAGAGGGGGTCTCGCGGTCGTCATGGGGAGTTCTGGTTTATCAAGTGTGCAGCTACACCTGCCTGTTGTCAGAAGCAGGCAGTGGAACGCTGCGTTATGCCAACGGAGAGAGAGATTTCCCCGCGTTGACGGCGTTCCTAGGTGCTGAAATCTAGTGCTATTAGTTGCCCTTAAGCCCCGTCCCGCTGGGGTTTCCGGTCGGTCCGAAGGTCTTAAGGATAACTTTTGCAGGCGCTTTAAGTATAACTATTAGAAGTTGCCACTCGGGCGACAGTTCCGCACACTCCGATTCCACCGTCACAGACTTCGCTACATTCCGCGGAATCTCCACGCCCGCCAATACCGTCCGCCATCCAACCCCATTTTTCGATTAGGAAATCCACGAGGCAAACTCACGCGGAGTCCACATGGTGAAAAATCCATGACGGACTTTATTCTCTCGGATCATTGATCAAAAACGTCGGCCCATGCCCCACCATTTCCTTGACATCTAAACTATCTAGGCCTAAATTAGTTTTCAGATTCCAACCGGAGTGTGAGCATGCGTATCGTCTGTATCGGGGGAGGCCCCGCCGGCCTGTACTTTGGGCTGCTGATGAAAGGCCGCAATCCGGAGCACGAAGTGACGGTCATCGAACGCAACCGGCCCTATGACACGTTCGGTTGGGGCGTGGTGTTCTCGGACCAGACCCTCGGCAACCTGCGCGCGGCCGACGCGCCCAGCGCCGATGCGATTCTCGATGCATTCAATCACTGGGACGACATCGAGATCCATTTCCGCGGCCAGCAGGTCCGCTCGTCGGGCCACGGCTTCTGCGGTATCGGCCGCAAACGCCTCCTTAACATCCTGCAGGCGCGTTGCGAAGAACTCGGCGTCAAGCTGGTGTTCGAGACCCAGGTGACGGACGACAGCGCTTACGAAGCCGATCTGATCATCGCCTGCGACGGCGCCAATAGCGCGATTCGTCAGAAGTATGCGGCGACTTATCAGCCGGATATCGACATGCGCGATTGCCGCTTCGTGTGGCTCGGTACAAAGAAGCTTTTCGACGCATTCACGTTCGCCTTCGAAGAAACCGAATGGGGCTGGTTTCAGGCCCATGCCTACCGGTTCGACGATCAAACTTCCACCTTCATCGTCGAAACGCCGGAACGCGTCTGGCGCGCGGCCGGTCTCGACGAAATGAGCAAGGAAAACAGCATCGCCTTCTGCGAGAAGCTGTTTGCCAGGTATCTGGACGGCAATCCCCTGCTGTCGAATGCAGCGCATTTGCGCGGCTCATCGCAATGGATTCGCTTTCCGCGCGTGGTCAACCAGGAATGGGTGCACTGGCGCAGCAACGCCAATGGCGCAGAGCCCACACCCATCGTGCTGATGGGCGACGCCGCGCACACGGCGCATTTTTCCATCGGCTCCGGCACCAAGCTTGCGCTGGAAGATTCAATCGAACTCGCCAACAGCATTGGCGAACATCCCGGCGATCTTGCCGCCGCGCTCAGGCACTACACCGAAGTGCGCAGCGTCGGCGTACTGCGCATCCAGAACGCAGCCCGCAATTCGACGGAGTGGTTCGAGCACGTCGACCGCTATACCTCGTTCGAGCCGGAACAGTTTGCCTATTCGTTGCTGACCCGCTCGCAACGCATCTCGCACGAAAATTTGCGCGAGCGCGATCTGCACTACCTGTCTGCATTCGAAGACTGGCTCGCACGACGCTCCGGCATCGAACGCGCGCCGGCCACGGCTTCCGTGCCGCCAATGTTCACGCCGTTCAAGCTGCGCGGCGTGACGCTCAAGAACCGCGTGGTAGTGTCGCCCATGGCGCAGTACTCCGCCGTCGACGGTGTCGTCGGCGACTATCACCTGATGCATCTCGGTGCGCGCGCTATGGGCGGCGCGGCACTGGTGATGACCGAGATGACCTGCGTGTCGCCAGAGGCGCGCATCACGCCCGGATGCCCTGGCATGTACACCTCCGAGCACCTGGGTGCCTGGAAGCGCATCGTCGATTTCGTGCACGCGCAATCGGACGCGAAGATCGGCATGCAGCTCGGACATGCGGGCGCCAAGGCGTCCACTCGTGTGAGTTGGGACGGCATCGATCAACCGCTGCCCGAAGGCAACTGGCCGCTCGTGTCGGCGTCGCCGCAGCAATATCTGGCGGGCGTCAGTCAACGGGCGCGAGAAGCGAGCGCGGACGATCTGCGCGAAATCGAAGCGCAGTTCGTCCGCGCGACGGAGATGGCCGCTGAGGCGGGTTTCGACTGGCTCGAACTGCATTGCGCCCACGGCTACTTCCTGTCCAGCTTCCTCTCCCCGCTCACCAATCAGCGCAGCGACGAATACGGCGGCTCGCTGCAAAATCGCCTGCGCTATCCGCTGCAAGTCTTCGCCGCGATTCGTAAGGTCTGGCCGGCGGACAAACCCATCTCGGTGCGGATCTCTGCGCATGACTGGGTCGACGGTGGCACCACGCCGGACGATGCGGTGGAAATCGCCCGCGCATTCAAGGCAGCCGGCGCCGACATGATCGACGTCTCGTCGGGCCAGGTCAGCAAAGCCGAAAAACCCGTCTATGGCCGCATGTTTCAGACGCCCTTCGCCGATCGCGTGCGCAACGAAGCCGGCATCGCGACGATTGCCGTCGGTGCGATCTCCGAAGCGGATCACGTGAACAGCATCATCGCCGCCGGTCGCGCGGACCTGTGCGCGGTGGCGCGGCCGCATCTGGCCAATCCGTCCTGGACGCTCCACGAAGCCGCGAAGATCGGCTACTTCGACGTCATGTGGCCGAAGCAATACGCCGCGGCGAAATCGCAACTGGAACGTAACCTGGAGCGCGAACGCGCACAGGCCGCCGCAAACGCGGGGCTGTCGCCGCAAGAACGCGCCCAGCGCGCAGAAGGAACCGTGTGAATACAGATATCCCCGGCCTGAGCGGGAAACATGCCGTCGTGACGGGCGGCGGAAGTGGGATCGGCGCAGCCACCGCCGCGGCACTGGTGCGCGCCGGCGCACGCGTCACGTTGATGAGTCGCGACGCGGCGCGTCTGGCTGCACAGCGCGATGCGTTAAGCGCCCTGATTTCGGGTACACCTGGCACAGCCAACCAACTTGCCTGCATTTCTGTGGATGTGGCGCAAGAGGACGCCGTCGCGGCAGCATTCGAGCAGGCAGGTCCCGTCGACATCCTGATCAATAACGCTGGCCAGGCGCAGGCAGCCCCGTTTACGCAGACGGGTATGGCGCTCTGGCAGCGCATGCTCGACGTCAATCTGACCGGCGTATTCCTGTGCACGCGCGCGGTGCTGCCAGGTATGCTCGAACGCGGCTATGGCCGCATCGTCAACGTCGCCAGCACCGCGGGACAGATCGGCTACGCCTACGTCGCCGCCTATTGCGCGGCCAAGCATGGCGTGATCGGCTTGACCCGTTCGCTCGCGCTCGAAGTCGCGACCAAAGGCATCACGGTCAACGCGGTCTGTCCCGGCTACACCGAAACCGAACTGCTCCGCGCGTCGCTCGACCAGATCACCAGCAAAACCTCGCGCAGCGAACAGGAAGCGCGCAGCATCCTGTTGCGCAACAACCCGCAACAACGCTTCGTTGCCCCGGAAGAAGTCGCCAATGCTGCCCTGTGGCTTTGCATGCCGGGCTCGGCGGCCATTACCGGCCAAGCCATTTCCGTCTCCGGTGGAGAAGTCACATGACCCGTGCAGCCAGCGCCAAAAAGCCCCCATCCGCAGAGGCGAAACCACCCCGCAAAGGTGTGGCGAAGCCTGCCCAGAACGTGGTCGACATGGAAATGAGCACCGGCGTCGACAGCCATATGGGCCTGCGTTTGTGGCTGCGTATGCTCACCACCACCAACCTCGTGCAAGCCGAGTTGCGCAAACGGCTACGCACCGAATTCGATACGACGCTGCCGCGTTTCGACCTGATGGCGCAACTCGAACGCCATCCCGAGGGACTCAAGATGACCGAGCTCTCGCGACGTTTGATGGTGACGGGCGGCAACGTCACCGGCATTACCGATCAGCTCGAAAAAGAAGGGCTCGTGGTTCGCGATGCCGATCCGAACGACCGCCGCTCGATCAGCGTGCACCTGACTGCCGAAGGCCGCACCCTGTTCGACCGCATGGCGGTGGCGCACGAACAATGGGTCGTCGAAATGTTCGGCGGCCTGAGCCTCGACGAGAAATCACGTACCCATCAGCGTCTGGGCAAACTCAAGCAACATCTGCTCGACAACCTGAAGGGTTGAGCGGCACCGAACTGGAGGAGATTTTTCATGACACGATCCCACGTCGACGCCCTGCTGGCCGGCAATCAAGTCACGCTCGCGGGCTATAAAGCGAAGCACTTCGGCTGGTCGGTCAGCGCCAAAGTGGCGACGATCACGCTCAATCGCCCTGAACGCAAGAACCCGCTCACGTTCGAATCGTATGCAGAGTTGCGCGACCTGTTTCGTCAGCTCAACTATGCGACAGATGTGAAAGCCGTCGTCATTCACGGCGCGGGTGGCAACTTCTGCTCGGGCGGCGACGTCCACGACATCATCGCGCCGCTGATCGATCTGCCCATGCCCGAGTTGTTGCTGTTCACCCGCATGACGGGCGATCTGGTCAAGGCAATCAGACATTGTCCGCAGCCTGTCATTGCCGCGGTCGATGGCATCTGTGCAGGCGCAGGCGCCATTCTCGCCATGGCCTCCGACATGCGTCTGGGTACCGCGCGCAGCAAGCTCGCCTTCCTGTTCTCGCGCGTCGGCCTTGCGGGCTGCGATATGGGTGCCTGCGCGATCCTGCCGCGCATCATCGGTCAGGGACGTGCGTCCGAATTGCTCTTCACCGGCCGCTCGGCAAGCGGCGAAGAAGGCTATACGTGGGGCTTTTACAACCGCCTGTGCGATCCCGACGCCTTGCTCGACGAGGCCGCGAAGCTGGCCGCCGAACTCGTCGCCGGACCGACCTTCGCACATGGCATCACCAAGAAGATGCTGCACCAGGAATGGAGCATGAGCATCGATGAAGCGATCGAATCGGAGGCGCAGGCCCAGGCCATCTGCATGAGCACGCATGATTTCGATCGCGCTTACCGCGCGTTTGCGGCGAAAACACGGCCTGTATTCGAAGGAGACTGACTTGAGCGCTTCCAGCAAGATCGATCTTCACGGCGCAATGGCGTGGCCGTTTTTCGAAGACCGCCATCGCGAACTCGCGGCGGGTATCGAGGCATGGTGCGGCACGCATCTCGCAGACGCCAGCCACGGCAAGGACGTCGATGCCGCCTGTCGTCATCTGGTGCGCGAACTGGGTGCGGCGGGCTGGCTGAAATACGGCGTCGGCGGCACGGCGTACGGCGGGCACGGCGACACCATCGACACGCGCGCCGTCTGCCTGTTGCGTGAAACGCTCGCGAAACATTCGGGTCTCGCAGACTTCGCGCTCGCCATGCAGGGGCTCGGCTCGGGCGCGATTTCGCTTGGCGGCACGCACGAACAGAAGCAGCGCTATCTGCCACGCGTGGCGAATGGCACTGCAATCGCCGCGTTCGCGCTTTCCGAACCGGAAGCGGGATCGGACGTCGCGGCCATGGCGTTGTCCGCCCGCGCCGAAGGCGATAGCTATGTGCTCGACGGCGACAAGACCTGGATTTCGAACGGCGGCATCGCCGATTTCTACGTGGTATTCGCCAGAACCGGCGAAGCGCCCGGCGCGCGCGGCATCAGCGCTTTCATTGTCGACGCCGATACGCCTGGCCTCGAAATCGCCGAACGCATTGACGTAATCGCGCCGCATCCGCTCGCACGCCTGCACTTTGCGGGCGCACGCGTGTCGCGTAGCCAGATGCTAGGTGCGCCCGGCGAAGGCTTCAAACTGGCCATGCGCACGCTCGATATCTTCCGCACTTCAGTGGCTGCTGCCTCCCTTGGCTTTGCGCGTCATGCCATGGCTGAGGGCCTGGCACGCGCGGCCTCGCGCAAGATGTTCGGCCAGACGCTCGGCGACTTTCAGTTGACCCAGGCAAAGCTCGCGCAGATGGCGCTCACCATCGACAGCAGCGCCCTGCTGGTCTATCGCGCGGCCTGGCTGCGCGATCAGGGCGAGAACGTCACGCGCGAAGCCGCCATGGCGAAGTGGCACGCCAGCGAAGGTGCGCAGCAAGTGATCGACGCAGCCGTCCAGCTGTGGGGTGGCATGGGTGTGCAAAGCGGTACCGCCGTGGAAATGCTCTATCGCGAGATCCGCGCGTTGCGCATCTACGAAGGCGCCACCGAAGTGCAGCAACTGATCGTAGGCCGGGATCTATTGAAGGCCTACGCTGCCGCGCAACCGGACCGCACGTCATGAGCGCGACGTTCGATATGCCGGTGCGCATCCGCTTTTCGCATTGCGACCCGGCTGGAATCGTGTTCTTTCCGCAGTACCTGGTGCTGACCAATGCGCTGGTCGAAGACTGGTTCACCGAATGCCTGCACGTCGACTACGCACACATGATCGGCGAGCGCCGCGTCGGCTTGCCGATCGTCAAGCTCGACTGCGAGTTTTCGCGGCCAAGCCGGATGGGCGAGACCATCACGCTCTCGCTGACCGTCAATGCAATCGGTCGACGTTCGATCCGCATTGGCATTGTCGGCCACTGTCACGATGAAGTGCGCTTTCGTGCCCATCAGGTGCTGGTGACGACTTCGCTCGAAACCGGCCAGTCCATCGACATTCCTGACGATATCGCGAGCGCGCTCGCGCGCTTCGCCCCACCGCCTGCTCTAACCGACGAGCCACGCTCATGAAAAAACCTCTCCTTCCTGCCGGCTGGGTCAAACCGCGCGGCTATGCGAACGGCGTTGCAGCCGTCGGCACCCAGGTGTTCATCGCCGGTCAGATTGGTTGGGATGCCGAAGCACGCTTCCAGTCGACCGATTTCGCGGCCCAGGCGATCCAGGCCTTGCGCAATGTGGTCGCCGTCCTGCATGAGGCCGGTGGAAAACCCGCCGATCTCGTGCGTCTGACCTGGTACGTGACGGACAAGCGCGAATACCTTGCCGCGCTCAAGGACATCGGCCGGGCGTTTCGTGAGCTGATCGGCGACTACGACATTGCGATGAGCGCGGTTCAGGTGGTTGCGCTGATCGAAGACGAAGCGAAAGTCGAAATCGAAGCCACCGCAGTGATCCCCCACGAAGCCCACTAACCGTCCGGGAGAGCGTCATGGAACCGTCTGCGCACGTCGACACCTTCGCCCGCGATCATTTGCCGCCGCAAGATCAATGGCCGGTTTTTCTGCTCGACAATCCCGACATTGCGTATCCGGCGCGCCTGAACTGCGCGACTGAATTGCTGGACCGAACCATCGCGGCTGGTCACGCAAACCGGCCGGCGATCTGGTCCGAGGTGAATGGCGAGGCACATGCCACCACCTATGCCGAGTTGCTTGCGTTAGTGAATCGCAGCGCGCATGTGCTAACGGAAGAACTGGGGCTGCAGCCCGGCAACCGCGTTTTGCTGCGCGGGCCCAATACCTTGCAGATGGCCGTGGCGGCACTTGCCGCGCTAAAAGCGGGGCTCGTCCTGGTGCCCACCATGCCCTTGCTGCGCGCCAAGGAACTCAAACAGATCATCGACAAGGCGCACATCAGCGCCGCCCTGTGCGACGCGCGCCTGACTGAAGAACTTGCCCGTTGCAGCGATCCGCAAGACGAATTCTTCTGCGCCGGACTGACGCAGACCTGCCTGTTCCATCACGACGCAGCGGATTCGCTCGAAACACTCGCCGCCGGCAAACCGGATCACTTCACGGCCTGCGACACCGCCAGCGATGATGTCTGCCTGATTGCCTTCACGAGCGGCACGACCGGTTCGCCAAAAGGCTGCATGCATTTTCATCGCGACGTGCTGATGATGTGCGACCTGTTTCCGCGTCACGTGCTCAAACCAACGGCCACTGACGTGTTTTGCGGCACGCCGCCTCTCGCTTTCACATTCGGACTCGGCGGCCTGCTATGTTTTCCGCTGCGGGTGGGCGCTTCCACTGTGCTGATCGAGCGGCTTACGCCCGAAACCTTGTTGCAGACGGTCGAGCGTTTTCACGCCACCATCATGTTCACCGCGCCCACCTTCTACCGGCAGATGGCGCCGCTCGTGCCGCGCTTCGACATCTCGAGCCTGCGCAAGACCGTTTCGGCAGGCGAGGCGCTGCCCGATTCGACGCGGCACTTGTGGCGTGAGGCAAGCGGCATCGAGATGATCGACGGCATCGGCGGGACTGAGCTGATCCATATTTTCATTTCGGCAACCGGCGCGGACATTCGACCTCATGCCATCGGCCGCGCCGTGCCGGGTTACGTCGTGCAAGCCGTCGACGACGCCATGCAGCCGGTGCCGCCCGGCGTCATCGGCAAGCTCGCCGTGCGCGGGCCAACCGGTTGCCGCTATCTGGCCGACGACCGCCAGACGAACTTCGTGCGCGATGGCTGGAATCTGCCCGGCGACACCGTCTATCTGGACGAGGACGGCTACGTGTTTTATCAGGCACGCGCCGACGACATGATCGTCTCCGCGGGCTACAACATCTCCGGCCCGGAAGTGGAAAGCGTGCTGTTGCAGCACGACGCGGTGGCGGAATGCGGCGTGATCGGCTCGCCCGACGAAACCCGTGGCCAGGTCGTCAAGGCCTTTATCGTGCTCAATCCCGGCTTTAGGCCCGACGACAAAATGGTCGCGCAGTTGCAGGATTTCGTGAAGAATAGCGTGGCGCCGTACAAGTATCCGCGGCTTATCACGTTCGTCGATGCACTGCCGCGCACCGAGACCGGGAA
This sequence comes from Paraburkholderia sp. GAS41, assembly GCF_050436545.1. Taxonomy (NCBI): domain Bacteria; kingdom Pseudomonadati; phylum Pseudomonadota; class Betaproteobacteria; order Burkholderiales; family Burkholderiaceae; genus Paraburkholderia; species Paraburkholderia sp. GAS41. The sequence goes on along the minus strand of NZ_JBNDMK010000002.1, from coordinate 492,699 downwards.
GCTCAAACGGTTCGCGCTACGCGGCATGTAGCATCCTGTAGCCCGCCCCGTCGTCCCTTCTGGAGCCTGGCATGTCCGCGTCTCTCATTGAAGTCGTCGCCCACTACGGTGGCCGTTTCATGACTGCGACGGTCAAAGCTTAGGGATCGCGAGCGAGCGACTGATTGGCTCTTTCTCTCTGTCCGTGAGTCCGCAAGCATGACGATTCTCGTCACTGGCGCCACGAGTGGGCTAGGCCGCAATGCGGCCGCATTTCTCGCCCAACAGGGCAGCAACGTACGCGCCACCGGCCGCAATCGCGCGGCCGGCGAGTCGCTGCAGGCGCCCGGCATGGCGTTCGTCCCACTCGATCTCGCCAGCGCCGCCAACACTGAACTCGACTCCCTGCTGCACGGTGTCGACACTGTTTGGCACTGCGCAGCACTTTCGTCGCCATGGGGAGCGTGGTCCGACTTTCACGCGGCCAATGTGCTCGCCACCACGCGCCTCGCCCAGACCGCAGTGACGCATGGCGTGCGGCGCTTCGTCCATATCTCGACGCCTTCGCTTTATTTCGACTTCAATCACCGTCTGGATATCGAAGAAACGTTTCGCCCCGCCCGCTACGTCAATCACTACGCGAGCACCAAGGCGCAAGCGGAGGACGTCATCCGCGAGGTTGCAGCGACGCATCCGGACACCACCTTCGTCATGCTGCGGCCGCGCGGAATTTTCGGGCCGCACGACCGCGTGCTGCTACCGCGCATCTTGCGGCTTCTGCGTGAGCGCAGCGGTCAGTTGCCGTTGCCGCGCGCGGGAACGGCCAGGCTCGATCTGACCTATGTGGGCAACGTGGTCCACGCGATGCATCTGGCCACCACCTGCGCCGATGTGCGTTCGGGTGAAGCCTTCAACATCACCAATGACGAGCCCACTTGCCTGCGCGACGTGCTTGACGCCCTGCTCACGCGGCTCGGCATCGCCTATCGGATCAAGGACGTACCGTACTCCGTGCTCGATCTCGCCGCCCGTGCGATGCAACACTGGGCCGCGTTGAGCGGGCGCGAGCCGCTGCTGACGCGCTATAGTGTCGGCGCATTGAACTTCGACATGACGCTCAGCACGCGCAAAGCGCAGACGGTGCTCGGCTATCGGCCACGCTGGACGCTGCAGCAAAGTATTGAAGAGACAGTCAACTGGATCAGGGCACATGGCGACGATTACGGTCTTTGAAGCCGGCTACTGCACGCATAGGGCGTGCATGGCGCTAAAAGGCGCGGGCCTCGCGACCTGCCGGTTTCCCGCACGCGCTTATCTGATCGAAACGGCACGCCAGCGTTGGCTCTGGGATACCGGTTACGCGCAGCACTTCCTCGACCACACCAAAAGCGGCCTCTTCTCGCTGTACCGGCGCGTGACGCCGGTTTATTTCGATTCGAAACAGGCAGTCGCCAGCCAGTTGAAGGCGCGCGGCATACAGCCGCGCGATCTGACCGCGGTGATTCTGTCCCACTTCCATGGCGACCACATTGCGGGCTTGCGCGACCTGCAAGGTGTGCCGACCTATCTGTCTGGCGCAGGTTGGCACGCCACGCGCGGCCTGCGTGGCGTGAGCGCATTGCGTAAGGGCTTCGTACCGGGGCTGATTCCGCCAGACTTCGAGTCGTCCACCGTGTTTGTCGAGCGCTTCGAGCAAGTTACCCTGCCCGCTGAACTCGAACCGTTCCGACAAGGCTTCGGACTGCCGGGCGCGCCCACTGAGGTCATTCTGGTCGAATTACCAGGGCACGCCGCGGGTCATCTTGGCGCGTTCGTCAGTACCGCTGAGGGCTGGGTATTGCTGGCATCCGATGCGGCCTGGTCGCCAAAGAGTTACCAGCAACTCGTGGGGCCGTCGGTTATCGCACACGCCATCATGGACAGCCCGGCCCAATATCATCAAACGCTGCGCGACCTGAATGCGCTTCATACAAGCGGCAACGCAAGGATCTGCCTGACGCACGAAGGTGCCTTGTAATGCGCCTTGCGCAGACGCTCTGGTCGTATTTGCAGACGCGCCGTTTGCGCTTCACAGCTCGCGAGGCGCTCGAACAGCATCAGCAGCGCAAGCTGAAGCAGTTTATCCATCAGCACCTGACGCGCAGTCCGTGGTTCGCGCCGTATCTGTCCCAGCCATTGCACACGTGGCCGCTGATGGACAAGGCCGTCATGATGGAACATTTCGACCGCATCAATACGGCCGGACTCAAGCTCGACGAGGTGCTCGCCTGTGCGATGCAAGCCGAGCAGTCGCGCGACTTCAAGGCGACCGTGAAGGGCTACAGCGTGGGTCTGTCCTCGGGCACTTCCGGTTCGCGAGGCGTGTTCGTCGTGAGTCCTGCGGAGCAGGCGAAATGGGCAGGCGTCCTGCTAGCCAAACTGCTGCCGCGCGGACTTTTTCACGGTGAGCGCGTCGCGCTGTTTCTGCGCGCCAACAACAACCTGTATATGTCTGTGCGCAATCCGTGGCTTTCGTTTGAGTTTTTCGATCTGTTCGATCCGTTCGAAGCCCATTTCGACCGCCTGAACCATTACGATCCGACCATCGTAGTCGGTCCAGCACAGGTACTGCGAAGTCTCGCGCTCGCCACAACAGCAGGACACCTGACAATCAGGCCTCACAAGGTTATCTCCGGCGCTGAGGTGCTCGATCCGGTCGACAAGGTGCTGATAGGCGCCTCGCTTGGGACAGTCGGCGAGGTCTATCAGGCAACCGAGGGCTTTCTCGCGGCCACCTGCCAGCACGGCACACTGCACCTGAACGAAGCCCATATCCATGTCGAACCACAGTGGCTCGACAGCGAACGTTTCGTCCCGGTCATCACCGATTTCACGCGTGTCACGCAGCCCATCGTGCGCTACAGGCTGGACGACATCCTCGTGCGGCGCGCGACGCCCTGCCCGTGCAATAGCCACGAAATGGCCCTGGAGCGGATCGAAGGACGCTGCGACGACCTGCTCCGACTACCCGGTGTAAACGGGTCGCCTGTAGACGTATTTGCCGACGGTCTTTCACGCGCCATTGCGCAAACGCTGCCACACACTGCGGACTATCGGCTCGTGCAAACGGGACCAGCGTCCCTGACGCTCCATGTCGACGCACCGGACGGGCAACTGGCACAGTATCAGGCGCAGCTGAACGCCTATCTGCAATGGCTGGGTGTGGCGACGACCAACCTGCAATGGCAGCTGCACGCCGCATTACCAGCGACCGATTTCAGCGCCAAACGCCGGCGTATTACGCGGCATCCACACACTGGCACCCAATCCCGTTTGTGAGGCTTCACTCTAGAATGGGCACCGCGCAACGCGGCTATGATGTGACACTCCAACGGCCCGGATCCCACACCCATGCTCACCGTCCATCACCTGAACAATTCCCGCTCGCAGCGTGTCCTCTGGCTGCTTGAAGAACTGGGTGTCCCGTACGAGATCAAGCGTTATGAGCGCGACCCGAAAACCATGCTGGCGCCGCCCGAATTGCGCGCCATTCATCCCCTCGGCAAATCGCCGGTGCTTACCGACGACGGACTCACTATCGCCGAATCGGGCGCCATCATCGAATATCTCGTGGACCGCTACGGGCAGGGGCGCTTCGCTCCCGCCGTGGGCACGCCCGAGCGCTTGCGCTACACCTACTGGCTGCACTACGCGGAAGGGTCGGTGATGCCGCCGTTGCTGCTCAAGCTGGTGGCGCTGCGCATCGCCAGCGCGCCCATGCCGTTCTTCGCCAAACCGATTGCGCGCAAGATCGCGTCGACGCTGCAATCGAGCTTCGTGGATCCGCAGATCAAGCTGCACCTCGGCTATATCAACGATGCGCTGACGCCCACGGGCTGGTTCGTCGGCAACGAGTTTAGCGCCGCGGACGTGCAGATGAGCTTCCCGCTCGAAGCCGCCACGGCGCGCGGCGGACTCGACGGCAATATCGCCGCTATCGAAGGCTATCTCAAGCGCATTCATGCGCGTCCCGCGTATCAGCGCGCACTGGAACGCGGCGGCAAGTACGAATTGTTGAGTTGAGCCTTGCTGAAGATGGGCGCGGCGCGAGGGCCGCTCGCGCCAGGCGGATTACCCATCCATGTCTTTCGTTCGACAGGCGTAACATCTCCGTTTCAGGCTAGATAGCGGTCCGAACGGCGTCACGAATTCCGCCACGAGCGCCAACGGCCAGGCGACCCAACACGGGAGGCGCGCCACATGACCCATGACATCGACCCGCGCAAACGCTGGCTTGCCCTGATCATCCTGTGCCTGGGCGTACTGATGATCGTCCTCGACACGACGATCGTGAACGTCGCCCTGCCATCAATCGCGGCGGATCTGGGCTTCTCGGCCACCACCCTGGTATGGGTCGTGAACGCCTATATGCTGACCTTCGGCGGCTGCCTGCTACTCGGCGGCCGGCTGGGCGACCTCTACGGCCATCGCAAGCTGTTTCTGGCTGGCATCACCCTCTTCACGCTCGCGTCGCTCGCCTGCGGCATGGCGAATTCGCAAGGGTTGCTGGTCTGCGCGCGTGCTGTGCAGGGGTTTGGTGGGGCGGTCGTATCGGCTGTTTCACTTTCGCTGATCATGAACCTTTTCACCGAGCCGGGCGAACGGGCCAAAGCCATGGGCGTGTATGGTTTCGTCTGTGCGGGCGGCGGCAGTATCGGCGTGCTGCTGGGCGGACTGCTCACCAACCTGCTGAGCTGGCACTGGATCTTTCTCGTCAATCTGCCTATCGGTATCGCGGTCTACGCGATGTGCGTCGCGCTGCTGCCCAACGGCCGCGGCCTCGCATACGGCGAGCGGCTCGACGTCGCCGGTGCTGCCACGGTCACCGTCTCGCTGATGCTGGCTGTCTATGCCATCGTGAACGGCAACGAGGCGGGCTGGACTTCGCTGCCCACTCTCGGCATGCTCTTCGCCGCGCTGGCGCTACTCGTCCTCTTCCTGCGTATTGAAGCGCGCGTACAGCACCCGCTGATGCCGCTGGGTCTGTTCAGACTGCGCAACGTTGCCGTCGCGAATGTTGTGGGCGTGCTGTGGGCGGCCGCGATGTTCGCGTGGTTCTTTATCTCCGCGCTGTATCTGCAACGTGTGCTGGGCTATCGGCCCATGCAGGTCGGGCTCGCATTCCTGCCCGCCAATCTGATCATGGCGCTGTTCTCGCTTGGCCTGTCCGCGCGCCTCGTGATGCGCTTCGGTCTGCGCCTGCCGCTCGGCGGCGGCCTGCTGCTGGCCGCCGCCGGGCTCGCGTGGTTCGCGCGGGCGCCGGTTGACGGCGGTTTCGTCATCGACGTGCTGCCCGGCATGATCCTGCTCGGACTCGGCGCGGGTGTCGCGTTCAATCCTGTTCTGCTGGCTGCGATGAGCGATGTCGAAGCCAGCGAATCCGGCCTCGCATCCGGTATCGTCAATACGTCGTTCATGATGGGCGGCGCGGTGGGTCTTGCGGTGCTCGCGAGCCTTGCAGCGGCTCGCACCAACGCGCTGCAGGCGAGCGAGGCGCCGGCCACCGCATTGAACAGCGGGTATCAGGTTGCATTTCTGACCGGGGCGATTTTTGCCGCGGTGGCGGGGCTGCTCGGCGCCCTGTTGCTACGGCCGCGCACACACGCCCCAGCTCCCGACGACGCTCCTGCCGACGCAACACGTGGCGCGCCGAGGCCACATACAAGTACCAACACCGCTGAGAATGGCTGAACGAGACGTAGAAGCATGACGACGGATCAATCACGGCCCTGATTCAAAATGCGCAAACCCGATCAAATCAGTGGCGACCCTGCCCGCTATGCTGGCTTCATGCTGACATGAGATCCCGTATGAACCCCGTCCAAAAGGCACTCTGGTTTATCGAAAGTCACTATTCGCGTGAGCTTTCGCTCGACGACATCGCGAATGGCGGCTGCGTATCACGCTACCACCTGTCACGCGCCTTCGAAGCGGCTACGGGCCGCCCGGTCATGCGCTACGTTCGGGCACGGCGACTTACCGAAGCGGCACGGCGTCTGGCAGGCGGCGCGCCCGATATTCTGGCGCTGGCGCTCGAGGCAGGATACGGTTCTCACGAGGCATTCACGCGTGCGTTTCGCGAGCAGTTCGGGCTCACGCCCGAAGCGCTGCGCTCGCAAGGACACACGCACAACATCGCCCTCGTGGAGCCGATCAAAATGGACGAAACCCTGCTTGCCAGCCTTGCGCCGCCTCGCTTCGAAAACGGCAAACCTTTGCTCATCGCCGGCCTCGCTGCGCGCTACAACTGCGACACTAGCGTGGCCATTCCGGCCCAGTGGCAGCGCTTTAACGAATACTTCGGAAAGGTGCCTGGCCAGATTGGCAACGTCGCATACGGCGTCTGCTACAACGCCGACGATAGCGGCACCTTCGACTATCTGTGCGGCGTCGAAGTGAGCGACTTTTCCGGCCTGCCTGCTGAGTTGAGCCACATGCGGGTGCCCGAGCAACGCTATGCGGTTTTCACGCATCGCGAGCACGTCGCCGTGACCCGGCGTTCGTGGAACACCATCTGGAACAAATGGCTGCCGGAATCGGGACACACACCCGCCGATGCGCCGAACTTCGAACGCTACAGCGAACAGTTCGACCCCGTCACGGGCATGGGCGGCTTCGAAATCTGGTTGCCGCTCAAGACTTGATGGTCCTTTGCTAGAACCTGTGATGCGCGGCTGCTTTTCCACTCCGGCCAACGCCAGCTAGCCGGAGCAAGCCCCGCAATCCGCAGACGCTCGACACCATCGGCCAGCGCCAGCACGACCTGCAGGGCATACGCTGCGCTGGCGTCGTTGATCGTCGCCACCGCCACCTGCTCCGGAGCCAGCCACAATGGCAGCCAGCCTTCGTGGTGTTCGAGCAGCATCGCGATGAAACGCTCCATGCTTCCCAGCACCGCATGATGAATCATCACGGGCCGCTCGCGCTCATTGCGGTCGTTGACGTAAAGCGCGTCGAGCCGCTCGGGCAAGACAAAATCGAGTTGAATCGTGCCGCACTGCCAACTCCGTCCGCGGCTGTCGAGCAAATGAAATTCCAGCTAGGGACCGTAAAAGGCGCCCTCGCCGTCGCGCACATCGAACTGCAGTCCGGCCGCCAGCGCGGCTTTGGCCAGCGCCGCTTCGGCACGATTCCACACTTCGTCGGCACCGGCACGCAGTGCTGGGCGCGTCGCCAGCGCCACCGAGAAAGCGGGAAATCCAAGGTCGGCGTAGACGTTACGCAGCCAATCGCAAAAGCGTCCGACCTCGACCTCGATCTGCGCTTCCAGAGCGAGCGCGCGAGTCACTGCGGCGTGCGGATTTCGCGGAATCCCGCGCGCCGCATGCGCCGGCGAATGTAGTCCTCCAGCACGCGATACAGCTCCCATCCGCGCGGATGCCAGAAGACCATGCCGGAGCCTTCCTCCTGCTGATGAAAGAGGTCCAGCCTGTTGCACAATACGCGATGATCGATGTCGTTCACAGTACGCTCCGTGTGTATGAGCCATCGACGCAGAGCCATAAACGCCAAGGGCCCCGTCCGTCTCCGGCGGGGCCCTTGGGGGTTTGCAACAGCAGCTTATTACGTTAGCGCGTGCAACCTCCAGACGACCCGCCCATGAGGGTGGTCGTCGTGGTGGTGACAGCCGCGAAAGAAAGCGAAGAGAGGTCCATGGATCGACATTAAACGATGGGATGACGATCCGTCAACCGATGTCAGTGGGAATTTCCCGCGCAACATTCGCCGCCGGCTCGACCTCGAATGCTTCACCCGTGGCAAAAAACGTCCCGCCCGCGACGTAATGACAGGTGCGCAATGCCGGGTCGTCGCCGAAATGCCAGCGGTTTTTCGAATACACGCGACTATCAGCGTACGCCGCTACCACTTCGCCGATGATCAGATCGTGGCGCTGGCTGTCGTCCGGAATCACCTTGCATTCGAGCCACGTGACGCAACCGGCCAGCATCGGCACGTCAATGCGCTCGCCCGGAAACGTCTCCAGGTTGAAGGCAGCAAACTTGTTGAGGTCGGCGCCCGGCGTGGTGCCCACCGCGAGGGTTTGTCGCGCGAACGCACGGCTCGGCAGTTGCAGGCCGAACACGCCGCTCGCTTCGATCAGTTGCCGCGTGAGCGTGCGGCTATCGACCACCACCACGACCTTGGGCGGGTTGAAATCGAGCGGCATCGCCCATGACGCCGCCATGACGTTCGTGCGCCCCGCGTGGGCGCTGGTGATGACCGTGACCGGACCGTGGTTCAGTAACTGGGTCGCGCGCGACAATTCCACTGCTTCTCTCGTGCCCTGCATACGTTCCTTCTCTGTGTCAATCCTGGGGTGGACCGATTCGCGCGGTGTGCCGTGGCATTCCGTCCGCGCCACATGGCATTTTAGCCAGGCTGCGGATTGGGGACGTGCGAACCTCGCCGAAGTCGCCGGACGGTTGCGCATGGGTCGCAGCATGGGCCCGTTCGGGAATGCCGAACATTTCGACACGCATCGAAGCATGCGTATCGTTTGACCGCCTATGATGGGAGCATGGCTGGCAATCAGCGTGCGAGACGTGCGTCGCACGGGGACCCGAGACGCGCGCTGAAGCGCGACCGCTCGTCGACCGAGATAAAACTGCATGGGACCAGACTAACGATCATGTGCCCTCAACCGAATATCGCAGCCACCGCCTTCCTGATCTCCGATCCGGCGCGCGCCACCATGCTGATGACCCTCGTCGACGGACATGCGCTGCCCGCTGGTGAGCTTGCTTATGCGGCCGGCGTGACCGCCCAGACCGCCAGTACACATCTGGCGAAGTTGCTGGCCGGCGGCCTCGTCGAAGTCGAAGTGCAAGGCCGGCATCGCTATTACCGGCTAGGCGGGCCACATGTGGCATTGCTGCTGGAAAACCTCGCCTCGGTCGCGCCATCGAGCCGCCCGCGTACCAGGCCCCTCAGCAGGGACGCGCAGAAACTGCGCTTTGCGCGCTGCTGTTACGACCATCTGGCTGGGCAACTCGGCGTGGCAATGACGCAGGCGCTGGAGCAGCGCGGAATGATCGTCGCGGCGGAAGAGAGGCAGTTCGAAGTCACACCTGATGGCGTCGAATGGTTCGGCAGGATGGGGCTGGACGTGCAGGAAGTGCGACCCAACCGTCGTGGCCTCGCGCGCCAGTGTCTCGACTGGTCGGAACGGCAGCATCATCTGGCAGGGCCGCTCGGCGTGCACTGGATGAAGCTGCTGTGCGCAAACGGCGCGCTACGGCGCGTCAAGGCAACGCGCGCCGTACAGGTGACACCGCAAGGTTGGGTGTGGCTGAAGGAGCATCTGGGCATCGAAGACCGCTTCGGAGAGCTCACGCAACGCACGTGAGCAAACTGCACGTGATCTCTCGCTCAACGCTCCTGCACCACCCTCAACGCTTCTCCCCGTGCGCCACATCCAGCGGTTTGTGCTGCTCTTCACCAAGCCCCGGGAAAAACGCGTTCCACGCCGCGCGCACACCTTCTGCCGCGGTCGCCTCGGCTTCGAACGTTTCGCTTTCGCCGGAGCGGGCTGGATCCTTGGAAAGTCCTCGCCAATGTGTGAATACCAGCAGCGGCTTTTCGCTCCATTCGTTTGCACCGAACTTCGCAAACGCCGTGTCGCCGCTCACTAGCTGAACCTCGTACCAGCCGTCACGGGTAGGGGCGTAATGGTCCAGCGGAAACCACGCGGTGGGTCGAATGTCCATCTTGTCCTCTCCGGTCGAAAAATCGTCGTGCATCAATCGAAGGCATTCTTCATGCCCGATGCAGATGAGGAAGTCGAGCGTGGTCAATCTGTCGTCGTGGCCCGCTCGTATGCGGCGCAGGCGGAGCGAATCGACGCGCAGGGACAGCATTCAGACGCGGTGTGCGGGTCGTGCATGAGGTAAGCAGGACGTGCCGTCCGTTCCTGCGAGCGTAAGACTTACACGGTAATGGATACAGACAACGGTGCGAGCGATATCAGCCCGTGCAGGGCACTGCGCAGCACAGCGGCGTTCACACCTTCACGCCTGCCCCAAGCCGCCCGCGCCGCACAGCGCCCGCCACCTCCCGCACGCACTCGGCGAGCGTATTCACCGCAGCCGTGATCTGCTCCGCCGGCGTATTGCCATAGCCGATCACGAGCCCATTGTCCTCATCGCCCGGTTGCAGTGCGAAGCCGGACAGCGCGCGCGGATTGAGCCGCCGCTGCTGCGCCAGGCTGACGACGGCGCGATCAGAAATGCGCGGCGGCAAGCGGAGTGTCAGATGCATGCCGCAATTGCCGCCGAGAATCTGCGCCGCTTCGAAGCGCCCGGCCAGCGCCTCGCGCAACGCCTGCTGCCGCTCACGATAAAGCCGCCGCATGCGCCCCAGGTGACGACCGAATTCACCCGCCTCGATAAAGTGCGCCAATGCCAATTGTTCGAGCCGGTGACCACCGCGCAGCATCTCCTCGAGCGCGGTACGCGTCTGTACCAGCATGCTGCGCGGCAGCACGACGAAGCCGATGCGCAGCGCCGGAAACATCGTCTTGCTGAACGACCCCACGTACAGAACCGGGGCATCCGGCACGAGCCCTTGCATGCTGGCAATCGGCTCGCCGGTATGACGAAATTCGCCGTCGTAGTCATCCTCGATCAACCAGGCGCCCGTGCGGCGCGCCTGCGCGATCAGGTCGAGCCGCCGCGCCACGGACAGCACCGCGCCGGTCGGATACTGGTGCGCCGGGGACGTATAAATCAGCTTCGGCGGACTCAGCCGCCAGGCTTCCGGCGGCACAACCATGCCTTCCTGATCGACCCGCATCGGCACGGTTCTCAGATCGCCCAGATTGCAGGCCGCTTTGGCGCCCCGATAACCGGGATCCTCGACCCATGCGGTATCGCCGGGATTGGTCAGCAGGCTCACACACAGGTTCAGCGCTTCCTGCGCGCCCTCGGTGATCACCACCTGCGAGCCGTCGCAGCGCACCCCGCGCGCCATCCGCAGATGCGCGGCGATGGCATCACGTAAAGCCGGCTCCCCCGCCGGCTCGCCGTAGCCTAGCAACTGAGGCAAGCCCTGCTCCATGGCGCGCTCCAGCGAGCGGCGCCAGGCGCCCAGCGGAAAGCGGTCCAGCGCCGGACTACCGGGCGTCAGCACGGAGGTCATGTCGGACGCCGTGCGAGTGGTGGCGAACCATTTGAGCCGCGTGGCGAAGGTGACCTCGGACGCGGTCGGATCCTGCTGCGTGTCGGCATGCGACGCCGCGTTCGATAGCGGACTGACGCGTGTCCCACGGCGGTCGGCCAGCACATAGCCTTCGGCGATCAGGTGGTCGTAAGCAAGCACCACCGTGTTGCGCGACACGCCGAATTCCGCCGCGAGCAGCCGTGACGACGGCAACATCGCGCCGGCGGGCAGACGGCCGGCCAGAATCGCCTGCTGCAGGCGCTCGATCAGCTGCTTCTGCAGCGACACAGGCTTGCCGCCCAGGCCTGGCGCTCCGTGTGTCAAAGGCCCGATTATCTCGATCATCGTCGCTGGATCTATCAAATGGTGGTTTGTTGGATCTTTTTAACATACCACGTTTGCCGTATCGTCTCTGCTTAATGCATCTCAAACGACATCGGATCAACGCCGTTGCGGTGCCCTCTGGCGGTCGCCGGGCAACAGGACATCAAGGAGAGGAAAGTGGCACAACGACTCAACGACTACATGCAACCCATCGGCACGCCGCTGCCCGACTGGAAGGCCGCCCGACTCCCGGGGCGCGAGCCGCTGCTCGGGCGCTATTGCCGGATCGAGCCCGTGGACGTCGAGCGGCATGTCGAGGACCTCTACGAGGCCTATGCAAGCGCCGAGGACGGACACGACTGGACGTATCTCGCCGTGGGGCCGTTCCAGAGCCTCGACGCGTATCGGGAGCATCTGACCAAAGCGGCTGCGCTCACCGATCCGATGCACCATGCAGTGATCGATCTGGCTACGGGAAAGGCCGTCGGCACGCTGGCCCTGATGCGCATCGATCCGCCCAATGGCGTGATCGAAGTGGGGCATGTGACCTATTCGCCACGGCTGAAACGGACGCGTATCGCGAGCGATGCCATGGCGCTGTTGATGAACTACGTGTTCGGCGATCTCGGCTACCGGCGTTTCGAATGGAAGTGCGACTCGCTCAACGCGCCGTCACGCGCGGCCGCGCTACGTTACGGCTTCAAGTTCGAAGGGATCTTCCGCCAGGCGATCGTCACGCGTGGACGCAATCGGGATACCGCATGGTTCTCGGTTATCGACGGCGAATACCCTGCGGTGCGCGACGGTTTCGCGCAGTGGCTCGACGAGCGTAATTTCGACGCGGAAGGTAATCAGCGTGAGCGGCTGGGCGATCTGATCGCGCAGAAGCGAGCATTGGAGGCGAAAGCCGAAGGCTGAAATCGACGCCGCCACCGGCCGCGCGTTAGCCCGGACACCTGCCAACCGTTGCCGCCTGTTCGGCAACACGCTGCGGGCGGCGAGGCCACCGTGCCTCGTACAGCTCTCAGCCGGGACCGGCGGCGCGACGCAGATGGATAGTCGGCTTGCCCTTGTACGAGCCGCGCGCCCACTCCAGGTAACCGCACTTTTGTGCCACCCGCAGAGACGCCGAGTTGTCCGGTGCGATGATGCAGGCAGTGTCGGTGGCGGGCCATTGTGTATCGGCCCAGCGCAGCGCGGCGCGGACCGCCTCAGTGGCATAGCCGCGCCCGTGGGCCGCAGGCGTGAGCGCCCAGCCGACCTCGGGCATACCGTCGAGCGGCGGCTCGATCTGACGCCGGAAATTGGCGAAGCCCACTTCGCCCAGAAAGCGCCCGCTAGTCTTGTCGCGCACCACCCAATAGCCGAAGCCCAGCAGCGTCCAATGCCCCACGTAGCGCAGCAGACGCGCCCAAACCTCTTCGCGGGTAAATGGCTGGCCGCCGATAAAGCGAATCACCTCCGGGTTGGACCACATCGCGAAGCTATCGTCGTAATCGTCCAGGACGTGGGGACGCATGGTCACGCGGTCAGTTTCGAGGAACGTGCTGAACTGGGCCATGGTGCGGGAAAGGTGGTTGAGCGTGCTTGGATAGTCGCAGAATCCCGACGTTGATGCACGCCCACGCTGCGCGCTAGGATACGCATGCCCACCCGGAGCCCCGCATGCAGCTTCTCAGATACGCGTCCGCCTTATGCATCAACGTGTTGCTGCCGTGGCTCGCCTACCGGTTGGCATCTCCGCATTGGGGGCAGCCTGGCGGCCTGCTGCTGTCGACTGTACCGCTCATCGCATGGATGACGTGGGATCTTGCGCGCCACCGGCATTTCGACGCGTTGAGCGCGATCGTATTGATCGGCATCGTGCTGTCGCTGGCCGCGATGGAACTCACCGGCGCTTCGCATAACCTGGCACTCGACGAGCCCATGGTGTCCGGCATGATCGGCGTTGCGTTTCTGGCTTCACTCGTGCTGCCTCGTCCGATGGTCTTCTATACCGCCCGTTCGACACTTGCCCGCGAAAGCGTGAAACGGGCCGGCGAATTCGAGCAGGAGTGGCGCGAACGGCCCAGACTCGTCTACCGGATCCGCGTTATGACGCTGGTTTGGGGTATCGGCCTCACAGCAGAGAATGTCGTACGCCTGCTGATCGTCTGGCGCGCGGAAGGCGACCCGCATTCATTAGTCGAGTCGGATGTCTTGCGCTATGGATGCTATGGAGCACTCACGCTCTGGACCCTGTGGTATCGCAGACGGATTAAGCAGGATGCCGAAGGTTATCCATCGTCTTCAGCCTAAGCCAGCTCCAGAAACCGCGCCAGGCAAGGATTGCGATTCACGGGCGACCACACCAGCACCTGCTCGATCAGCGGCGCATCCGCAAGTGGCCGGAACACGACGCCCGCTAGCTGAGCCTTGCGCATCGACGCCGGCACGAGCGCGACGCCGACGCCTTCATCCACGAGACTGAGCACGGTCTGCTGCAATTGCACTTCAAAGCGGATATCCGGCTCGAAGCCGCCCGAGCGGCAATGTTCGACAATCGTGGCGCGCAAGGTTGGCGCGACTTCCTCGGACGCCAGCACAAAAGACTCGCCCGCCAGTTGCGCGATCTTCAACTGCCGCGCCCGCGCGCGCGGATGACTCCGCGATAGCGCCACACACAGCGGCTCGGTGACGATCGTCCGCGTTGTCAGATCCTTGTTCGGCACGCTCGGGAACATGATCGCCGCGTCGATCTGGCCTGCCAGCACCTGTGCAGCGAGATCGTTCGAGACAACCTCGCGCAGATTGAGCGCCACCTCCGGATACGCCGAACCGAAGGTCCGTGCATAGCCCGGCACCACGCTATACGCGGCGCACATCGTAAAGCCGATCGCCAGTGTGCCGGCATCGCCATGCGCGGCCGCCTGAGCGTTGCGTGCGGCTTGCTCGACGGCGCCAAGAATCGCCTTGGCGTCTGCGTAAAAGCGCTCGCCCGCCGCGGTCAAAGTGACGCTGCGCGGACTGCGCTCGATCAGCGTGACGCCAAGACTCGCTTCCAGCGCCGCCAGTTGGCGGCTCAACGGCGGTTGCGAAAGGTTGAGCCGCGCCGCGGCCCGGCCGAAATGGCGGGTTTCGGCGAGTGTCACGAAGTAGCGCAGAGGCTTGATGTCGATCACGATGCAAAAAAGGTATTGTTGAGCACCAGAAACAGTATTTGATTGTATCAACCTGAACCACTACTCTGGCGCATCATCTTTCTTCCAGCCTCGCCGCCGTCCCCACCGATGTTATCGACCCTCGAGATTCTGCTCCCCGTCTTCGGCCTCATCTTCGCGGGTTTCGTCTGCCGCAGGCGCGGCCTGCTGGGTCCGACGGCCGCGTCGGAACTGAATCGCTTCGTGGTCTGGCTCACGCTGCCCGCGCTGCTGTTCGACATCATGGCTCACGCCACCTGGCATCAGCTCTATCAGCCCGCGTTCGTCGCCACCTTCGCCCTCTCTTGCGCCGGGTTGTTCGTGCTGATCCTCGCTGCGCGGCTGCTAAGCGGCCGGCACCTGGCCGACGCCAGCGTCGACGCCATCGCGGGCTCGTATCCAAACACCGGCTACATCGGCTTTCCGCTGTGCCTGATCGCGTTTGGGCCGGTCAGCCAGACGCCCACCACGATCGCCACGATCCTCGTCGCCTGCGTGCTGTTTGCGATTGCGATTGTTCTCATCGAGATCGGTTTGCAGAGCGAGCGAGCGCCGCATCGGCTGGCGCTGAAGGTCCTCGGTTCGCTGGCGCGCAATCCGCTGATCGTAGCGCCGATCGTCGGCGTGCTGGTTGCCAGTGTGCACGTCACCCTGCCGCAAAGCGCGGAGACGTTCCTGAAGCTCCTCGGTGGCGCAGCAAGCCCATGCGCGCTGGTGAGCCTCGGCCTGTTCCTCGCGGAAAAGCGCGAAGTGAAGGCAGGCGCCGCAAAAGCGGATGCTTCGCTCATGCTCACCGGCACCAAATTGCTGCTGCAGCCGGCCTTGACCTGGTGGCTCGCTGCGCGCGTTTTTTCGCTGTCGCCGTTGCTCGTTGAAATGGCCGTCGTGCTGGCCGCCCTGCCCACTGGCACGGGCCCGTTCATGCTCGCGGAGTTCTATCGACGCGAAGCGCATATCACCTCGCGGACCATTCTTCTGTCGACCGTGGGTTCGCTTGTAACGCTCTCGCTGCTGTTGCTGTTCATGCCGCACGGCACCTGACGAAACGCGCGGCGCCGGGGCACATTCCCGCGCGCCGGCGCCGTGACACCTCTTGACATATCTCGCACATATCTTTTAACAGTGCCGGTCCCTAGACTGCTTTCATGGGACGCGACGGCAATGGGTGCCGCAGATGATTCGTCCCCTCACGAGTCGGAACAGGCACACCATGATATCCATAGGAAAAATTTCACTCTTTGCCACGGCGATTGTCGTCGGCGCGTCGATGATCGAGGCTTGGGTGCTCAGCCGCAACAAAACCGCGCGTTTCGACTGGTATGAAGTGATGCTGTCGTTGACCGATCTGGTCGGACGCAAGCTGCTGGCACTATTGCCGCTCTCACTCGCCACGCCGGTCTTCGCCTTCGCATGGGATCACCGCATCTATACCGCGACGATCCATAGCGCACTCATGGTGCTGCTGCTCTTCGTCGGACAGGAGTTCTTCTATTACTGGTATCACCGGGCGTCGCACCGCATCCGCTTCTTCTGGGCGACCCACGCGGTGCACCATTCGCCGAATCAACTGACGCTCTCTTCGGCGTACCGCCTCGGCTGGACAGGCAAGCTGACCGGCGCGGCGATATTCTTTACGCCGCTCGTCTGGCTGGGCGTCCGCCCCGAGGTGGTGCTGGCGACGTTGATGATCAACCTGCTGTATCAGTTCTGGCTGCACAACACGTGGATGCCGAAGCTAGGCTGGCTGGAATACGTGTTCAACACACCGTCCGCGCATCGCGTGCATCACGCGTCGAATACGGAGTATCTCGACGCAAATTTTGGCGGTGTACTGATTATTTTCGATCGCCTGTTTGGCACCTACATCCCGGAGCGCGACGACCTGCCGTGCCGCTATGGCCTCACGACGCCGACACGCTCGCACAATCCGCTGGTCGTGCAGTTCGAACATTGGGTGAGCCTCGCTCGTGACATGGCATTGTCGAAGAGTCCGTGGACTGCAATCGAATACGTGCTACGGCCGCCAGGCTGGCGGCCGGATGGTGCAGGGGAGACTACGGAGGATTTGCGGCGCGGAGTAACGCATTGAGAAGGCTAGCCGTTGCAGCCGAATGATTTTTGGTCCGCGTAATGGGTAGCACGATATACAGTTGATAGCCTGTATTTTGCAAATACAGGCTATAGGCTGTTATCTGCAGCAGGAAATCGACGAGTGGTATGTCTCGTGCAGCGAGATGGTGCTGCATATGGTCAATCACACCACGTATCACCGTGGCTTTGTTGCCGATATGTTCTGCCAGATTCCGGACAAGCGCCCGTCACCGATCTGCCGTGTATTTACGCGAGCAGCGCGCAGCGTGCGCTCCTCCGAGCGAAGGCTAGTAGCCCGGCGCCCAGTGACCGTGCACCCATTCCCAATGATTGCCTTCCCAACGATAGTGTCCCTTCACCCAGCGATAGCCCGGTGCGGGGGCCGCGGGCATCACCTCGACCAGCGGCGCTGGTTGGGGCGGCCGCGCCGGTTCGACCACGCAGGCACTCAGCAAGGAAGCGCATAAGCAGGAAAGCAAGGCAGTAGTGAAGGTGGATGGTTTTTTCATACGAAGCTCCCTTTTTTTAGTACCGCAACAACAACAACAACAACCAGGCCGCAGCCAGACTGCACGCTAGCTCCGGATCAAACCTGTCAGCGGCTGGGTCGCGCCCGCTTGCGCAAAGAGCGTGGACGCGGTTCGATGCGGATCGAGCCCAAAACTCTCGCTTGCAGCACCCGCAATCAAACCGTCGAGCGCCGTGGTGGGCCGCAGATCGCGCGCCTGGTAGAGATCGTTGGGTCTCAGTCCCGGCCAGTCGCCGAGCACGCGTCCGCCCTTCACCGCGCCGCCCATCAGCATCGCTACCGAACCGGTTCCGTGATCCGTGCCGCCCGTGCCATTGGCAGCCGCAGTGCGGCCAAACTCGGTGGCCACCAGCACGGTGGTCTTGCTCCATAACGGCCCCAGGCCGTCGCGCAACGAGGCGAGCATCGTGTCGAGCGCTCTGAGCTGATTCGCGAGGCGCGGGTTTTGCGCGCTATGCGTGTCCCAGCCGCCGGTTTCGATCATCGCCATGCGCGGCCCGTCCTCGCGCGACAAAAAACTCGCGGCGAGCTTGCCGAGGCTCGCCGGGTCCTGACGCGCACTGGCGTCGCCAGACAGACCACGCGCCGTCATGGCGGATTCCCACAGCGGCCTGAGTTGCGCGTCCTGTTCATAAAGCTGCGAGACGCGCATCAGCAGATCGTCTGGCGCTTGCGGCAATCCGGACGGCGCATACGACGTGACATCGGCCTTGCCGCGCAAAGCCATCGGCACGGTCGGCGCGAAAGCGATAGCGTTTTCGTGCGTGGCGGGCATCATCGCGACCAGCCGGTTCAGCCAGCCGTCCTTCACCTGATAGGGCGACGTGCCACCGGTTTCCAGCACGTTCTGGCCATCGAAATGCGAGCGGTCCCGATACGGCGAAGCCACCGCGTGCACGAACAGCGCCTCGTTGGCCGCGTACATCTTCGCGGTCTCGGCAAGCGACGGATGCAGCGCAAAGGTGCCGTTCAGTCTGACCGCCGTCGACGTATCGATGGCGAGCGCCCCGCGCAAGCTCTGATACGACGGCTCGGCATATGGCACCACGATGTTCAGACCATCAGCCGCACCGCGCTGAATCACGAAGACGAAGCGGCGGTCGGTCTCGACGCTCGCGAAAGCCATGTGCGGCGAGACGAGCATCGCGCCCGCACCGGCGGCGGCGAAGTTGAGAAATTGACGACGCGAAACCATGACATTCATCTCCGTTGAAAGTCGGGCGACACGAGCAGCAGCGCGATCGCGGTCGTTGCACTCTCGGCGCGCGACACCGCCATCTGGGTCGGCGGGCTGATCGAGCCAACCAGCAGCGTCTGGCCCAGCGTACGTGGATCAATCCGGTCGCCGACGTGCGCCGCAAAGCGCTGCGCCACCTCCACACGACGCACCAGCGCGTCGGGCGCGGCCCAGCTGGCGGCGATATCGTCATAACCGGCGGGCGAACCCGGCCGCCAGACGGGTTCACCGAGTTGCGTAAGCAACGGCGCGCCCTGCAGATTGCCGAGGTCTTGCCAACCGAGACCGCGCATCGACGAAACGGTCCATTCCCACGGCGTTTTGAATTTCACCGCCACGGGCGACCATGCTTGCGGGCAATCGATCAGCGCGCGGTAGACGGTCGGCAAATCGCCGCCGCTGCGTTCGAACGCGTCGGCGAGCCGCTCAGTCACTGCAGGTGGTGGGTTGTCCGAAACAAAATGACGCGCGAGCTTGCCAGCAATATGCTGCGCCGTGGCGGGCGAACCCGCGAAGTCGTGCAGGATCGCCAGCGCCTGATCCTGGCCCTGCTGATCGTAGCGGCGTCCCATGATGGTGCGCGAACCTGGCTCGTGCACTTGCGCGCGATATACAAAGCTGCCGGGTGCGGCGCCGTTCGGTTGCGGTCCTTTCACGCCGGCCACGCTCCATCCTGTGAGCGCGCGGGCAAATTCGGTGACGTCGGCTTGTGTGTAGCCGCTGCGCACGCCGAGCGTATGCAGTTCCATGATCTCGCGCGCGAGATTCTCGTTGAGCCCGCGCTTGTTGTCCGGATTGCGTTGCTCGGCCCGCAGCGCCGCCATGCTGTCCGGTCCCACCGAGCGAGTCTGATCGAGGAAAATCTGCATCGCTGGATGTCGCTCCACCGCGACCAGCATGTCGTCGAAGCGGCCCAGCACGTGCGGCCGGATCGCTTCCATTTCGAACGTGCCCGCAAGCGCCGCAACCTGCGGTTTTTCGATCGACACCGCGAAGTGATTCGCCCAGAAATGCACCAGCCGGTCGATGAACGGCGTCGGGCTCGTCAATGCGCTGTTGATGCGCGCATCCACGGCCGTGCGATAGATATCGCGGATCTCGCCGCGCATCGCCTTGTTGGCGGCCAGCTTTGCCGCCTGACTCCCAGCCTGACTGGCCGCCGGATCGGCGTTGGCGTTGCCGTTGGCGTTGGCGTTGGCGTTGGCGTTGGCGTTGGCGTTGGCGTTGGCGTTGGCGTTGGCGTTGGCGTTGGCTTTGATATCAGCCTTCGCGCCCGCGTTAGCATTCGCGTTCTGCTGCCGTTGTTCGCCCAGTTGAGTCGCAAGCGCCACGGCGGTGGGCTGCCCCGCCCATGCCGCAGGCAGGGGCTGATATTGCTCGAATTGCGCGAGCAGCCATGCCTTGGGATCGGCTGGCGGGCTATCGTCGGGGCGCGCGCCAAGACCAAAGCGATTCAGCGCGGTTGCCGCCGCGTTGTCGCTGGGTGACGTAACCATGCGGGTTCCTTCAAGCGTTGCGTATCTTCCTTAAACGCTCGCCGCCGCGGTTTCCGTCGCTGCTCGCAGAAGTTTTTATCTGCATGATCCGCGCTTGCCCGCCAAGGCTCAATCGCGCACCCACACCCTCATTCGCTGGCGCCGGTCTGGCTAGCCGCCTCGCTCGCACCCGGCTTGCCAAACCGCTTGCCTTTTGCCGGCGCCCCAGGCGGCGACTCACGCCACTGGCCCGCCTGCTTCAGCCCTTCTGCAAACGTGACACGTTCTGCGGCGGTCAGCGTCGTCGCGAAGTTGGCGACGCTGCTTTCGACCTCGGTGCGCAGCGCGATATCCGCCTTACGGGTCTGCTCCAGCGCGGCATCCAGCGCGACGCGATCGAACTGCGGCGCAGCCAGCAGGGCCAGCACTTCGTGACGCCCTTCGCGACCCTCGCGCGCATCGTCTTTCGCGTCGCGGCGCGCCTGCTTGAGCCCCTCGAGGAACTGCTGCTGACGCTCGGGCGAGAGCCCATCCGTGGCGAATCGCAACGCCGTGCGTGGCTGCGGCGCCTTCGCCACCTTGTCATGCGCGGCAAACCATTGATACGCCCCGCCCGCGATCCCTCCCAGCAAAAACACGTTGAGCACGAACGAACCCGCCAGCAGAAGCTTCCATGTACGGTCGCTCATTCGCCGCTCCAGTCGGCGCTTGAACCGTCAAAACCCGAAGCCATATAGGACGGCGATTCATGCCCCTGCGGCGGCGTGCCGGTCAACACAAAAAACGACACCGCAAACGCCCCCGCCAACCCGCCGGCGAGTCCAATCCCGGCAAACGCGGCGCCCTGCCACCAGAGCCGCGCGCGATGTTTCGCCGGACGCTGCACGGGCGCCCCCGCAACGATCCGCTCGACGAACGCGCGCTCCGGCGGTGCCACGGTATGGCTCGCCAGCCATTCATCGAGACCAGCCGATTCAGCCAGCAAGCCGTCCGCCTCGACCCGGTGCAGCTCGGCCCAGGCTTCTGCCGCGGCGCGCTCCTTGTCCGGCCAGCGATGCGGATCGGCGCCGTAGGCGTCGACGAGGGTACGAAATCTCTCTGGTGTCATGGCGTGTCCTTGCTAAAGCCGCTGCCGGCCAGGTGTGCGCGCAGGTTGCGGCGAGCGCGCGCGAGCAGACTTTCGAGGGCGTCGACCGTGATGCCCATCAGCGCGGCAGCTTCAATATTCGATAGCTCCTGGTAATAGTTGAGCACCAGTGCTTCGCGCTGCCGAACCGGCAGCGCAGCAAGCGCCGTGCGCACGCGTTCGTCGCGCACACGGGCTTCGAGTTGTATATCGGGCAGGGCCTGCGGATCGACCTCGTCCGGCAGTTCGGCCACCGGGTCTTCGCGCTGTCGCCGCAAGCGGTCGTAACAGAGGTTCAGCGCCACGCGGTGGATCCACGTGTCGAAACGCGCCTCCCCCTCTTGCCAGTGTGGCGCCTGCTTCCAGATCCGCACAAACGCCTCCTGTGCGACGTCTTCCGCTTCCATACGGTCTCCCAACATGCGCGTCGCGAGCGCGAGCAGACGCGGCAGCTTGCGCGACACCAGGGTGCGCACCGCGGCCGGGTCCTGCTCGCCAACCCGCGCGACGAGTTCAGCGTCCGGATCGCGCTCGCTCAAGGGGCGCAATTCCGTGACATCCGCAGCCTGCGCGGCTGCCGCCGCTGCGCCCGGACATATCGTGTCGCAACACGAGCGTTTCTCACTGGTTGTTGCTCCGAGAAGTGCGTCTTATGCCTGTTCTTATTCAAGGCCTCAATATACGACGACAGCCGGAAAGCTCCGTTTCGTCTTAAACGCGGCTGCCGGAAAAATCCGTCGCCAGCTTTTGCGGCTTTATGAAAATAGGCGGCGCGGCATCGAGGGCGCTGGCCGGTCGCCCCCTCTGCCATGCCGCCGCGGCTCGCGCTATTCTGTGACCCTGATCGCGTGACGCCCTGCAACGCTCGCTGACCGGAAGCCACCGTGCCCCTAGCCCGCCCTCCCGAACTGCCCGAAGACGACGACGCCCATTCGCTCGCGCGGCGCTATCCACGGGGCATGTATATCGAACCCCACTCGCACACCTGGGCCCAGGTCCTGTACGCCGTGGCGGGCGTCATGTGGGTCGAAGTCGGGCGCGAAGCGCTGGTGGTGCCGCCGCAGCGCGCCGTGTGGCTGCCGGCCGGCGCGGTGCACTCGATCCACATGATGAGCGAAGTGGAGATGCGCAACATCTATCTCCACGCGCGCAACATCCAGCACCTCAGCAAACAGAGCGACGTCTTCGAAGTCAACGGCCTGCTGCGCGAACTGATTACCTCGATTGCCGAATACGAACACACCCACGCCCGCGACGACGCCTATCTGGAAGCGGCCTACAAGCTTGCCATGCTGGAACTGGTGCACGCGCCGCGCTCCTCCTTGCGCATTCCCCTGCCCGACGCGTCCGACCGCCGGCTCGACGCGCTGTGCCGGGCGGTGATCGGCAATCCGTCGATTGCGATCAGCTTCGAGCAGCACGCCGCTTCGGTTGGCGCGAGCGTGCGCACGCTCGCGCGCCTGTTCACGCGTGAACTCGGGATGGGGTTTTCCGAGTGGCGGCGCCAGGTGCAACTGGCCGTGGCCGTCTCCGGCCTGGCGGAAGGCCGTTCGGTCAGCGGCATCGCGCGCGAACTCGGCTATCTGCCAAGCAGCTTCAGCGACATGTTCCGGCGCGAACTCGGTGCCGCGCCCACCGAATTCGATCCGCAGGAAACCCTCAGCACTCCACACGACGCAAGCAGCGCTCAAGCCGGCAAATAATCCGTCCGGACCACGGGTTCGGGCGCACAGCAGCGCTGTCCGATATTCGAAAGTTATTGTCTCAACAACGCCCGCCCGGCCACCTAGAATGCCTTCATTGCTGCACCGCGCCGTACACACCCACATAGGAGCGTTGTCATGAAAGCCATCCAGTTCAAGTCTTTTGGCAGCCCGGACGTACTTGAATATCTCGAACTGCCCACTCCGTCAGCCGACGCGGAACACGCTGTCGTTCAGGTCAAGAGTGCCTCCGTCAATCCGAGCGACGTGAAGAACGTCTCGGGCCACTTCGAGCACACGGTTTTACCGCGTACGCCGGGCCGCGATTTCAGCGGCGTCCTGGTCGACGGCCCCGCCGAATGGATCGGCGCCGAAGTCTGGGGCACGGGCGGCGACATCGGCTTTACGCGTGACGGCACGCACGCCCAGTTCATCAGAATTCCTGTCGCAGCGTTGTCGCGCAAGCCGAAAACGCTCAGCCACGAACAGGCGGCGGCAATCGGCGTGAACTTCGTGGTGGCATGGCTCGGCACGGTGGATTACGCGCAGCTGAAGGCCGGCGAGACCATCGCGGTGATCGGTGCCAGCGGTGGCGTCGGCGGCGCAGTGGTGCAGATTGCCAAAGCGCGTGGCTGTCGCGTGATCGGTGTGGACCGGCATGCGCCGCAGGCAGATTCGCCGGCTGGCCGTCTGGTCGACGAGTATGTGCCGTTCGACGAGCATGCCGCCGAGCGCGTCAAGGCGCTGACCGGCGGCGGCGTCGACGTGGTGTACGACGCGGTGGGCGGTGTCGCCTTCGAAACCGCGCTGAGTCTGGTGAAACGGCGTGGCCGCGTGGTCGAAATCAGCGCAACCGGCAAGCGCCGCGTCGAGTTCGACATGATCGACTTCTACCACAACGAGACGCAACTCTTCGGCGTCGATAGCGCCAAGCTCGGCGTGGCCGAGTCGGCCCGCCTGATGACCGCGCTGGTCGAAGGTTTCGAGAGCGGTGCGCTCCAGCCGCCTGCGATCGCCGCGCGCTTCGAACTCGAGCGCACCCGCGAGGCTTACGAGGCCGTCTCCGCCGGTACGCGCGGACGAGTCGTCATCACGATGTGAGATCCCGTTCGCGCGGCGCGCTGCAAGCGTGCGCCGCGCGCCATGTCTAGAGGTAAAGCAATCATGAAAGCGTATTTTGTCTCGCTGGTCGTCGGTCTCGCGGTGGGCCTGATCTATAGCGTCGTCAACGTGAAATCTCCGGCGCCGCCGACCATCGCATTGGTCGGGCTGCTCGGCATGCTCGGCGGCGAACATCTCATTCCGCTGCTGCGGACACTGCTTGGCGCAAGCGTCGGCTAGTCTTGCAGCGGCAGGGCCGGAATCGCACTGCAGCAAGGCGTCTCCGGTCTCCTCGACTCCCGTGGGACGGACTATACTGTTGCCGCTTCGAGGAATGAATCGTCGAAGGCGCACCCCACTCCTTACACCACGTAATGAATACAAAACGGCAATTCGACGATCTGCTGCTCGGCAGTATCGAACTGTTTTGCCTCGCCGCAGAACTGGCGAGCTTCACCGCTGCGGCGACGGCGGCTGGCGTCACGCCCGCCGCGGTGAGCCGGTCGGTTTCACGTCTGGAAGAACGCCTGGGCGTGCGGCTATTCGTACGCACGACGCGGCAAATCCGTTTGACGGATGCTGGCCGCACCTATTTCGAGCAGTGCAGTGGCGCGCTTTCGCAACTGGTGGACGCCGAGCGT
The DNA here is from genome assembly GCF_050436545.1 of Paraburkholderia sp. GAS41. Classification (NCBI taxonomy): domain Bacteria; kingdom Pseudomonadati; phylum Pseudomonadota; class Betaproteobacteria; order Burkholderiales; family Burkholderiaceae; genus Paraburkholderia; species Paraburkholderia sp. GAS41. Next base: position 468,118 of record NZ_JBNDMK010000002.1, on the reverse strand, counting down.
CAGGCCACCGGGCAGCAATCGGCACCGGCCGGATTGCTGCGCATCAGCATGCCGACGCCTTACGCGCACTATCGGGTATTGCCGCTTCTGCCGCTCTTTCGTGAGCGCTTTCCGCAGGTTCGGGTCGATGCCCATCTGAGCAACCGCAACGTCGATTTCGCCGAGGAAAGCTACGATCTCGCCGTCCGCGGCAAGGCGCCCGCCGATTCCAACCTGATCGCGCGCAAGCTGGAAGATGCCGAGCTGGTCATCGTGGCCACACCGGCTTATCTGAAACGGGCCGGCACACCGCGCTCGATCGACGATCTGCAGCAACACGAATGCATCCAGTTCGATCTGCCCAGCACCGGCCGGCGCATTCCGTGGACGCTTCGGCACGACGACGGCTTCATCGACCTGAGCACGGACGGCGGTTATTCGACCGGCGGTGACGTGCTCGGCGGCGTCACGCTGGCCCGTCACGGCGCGGGGCTATTTCAGACGTATCGTTTCGTGGTCGAGCAGGATCTGCGCAGCGGTAATCTGGTCGAGGTCATGAAGGAGCTTGGCGGCGCCTCGCGCCCCTTCGTGTTGCTCTATCCGCATGGACGGCATCTGTCGGTCCGCGTGCGTTGCTTCGTGGATTTTCTCGTCGAGCAACTCGCCACCCGCACTGCGCGAGCCTGACCGCACGCCAAGATTGAGCTCCGCGTAGCGAGCACCCGCCGGTGTGCCGACTGCGGCGTCCGGCCGCCTGAAACTCAATAATTAAGTGTTTTCCGGAGTGTTGCATGTCTGATGAATATGAAGTGCATGGTCCGCACGACCATGCTGTCGAGCACGTTGGAGAAGGCCATCACGCCCACGCGGATGCCGATCCGTTTGCGAGCCGCATGGCGGTGATGACGGCCATCCTTGCCACGATTGGCGCGATCTACGCCTACCAGAGCGGCACCAGCGAAAACCTCGCGCTCTACTACAAGAACGAAGCGGCCATCAAGAAGACCGAGGCGGCCAATCAATGGTCGTACTACCAGGCGAAGGGTGAGAAAGAAAACCTCGCCGAACTGGGCGCCGCGCTGTCGGCTGCGGGCAGCGACGCGCACGCGAAATTCCTCGCCGATGTCGAAAAGTACAAGCAGCAGAAAGAGCCGATTCGCGCCAACGCCGAAGCGATCGAAAAGGACGTGGCCAACAACGACGCGCAAAGCGAGAAGTTGCTGCACGGTCATCACCGTTGGGCCCAGGCCACCACGCTGATCCAGATCTCGATTGCGCTGACGGCCATCACCTTGCTGACGCGCAAGAAGTGGCTGCGCAATCTGTCTCTGGGCACGGCTGCAGCCGGCATCCTGTTCGGCGCGGCGGCGTTTTTGTCCGTTTAGACGCGTTTAAAGGCGGAATCCGGCAACGGGACCACTGGCCTGCGAGCGGCGTGAGCTAATTCAGCAGCACACCCGCCGCCGCTTAACCTAGCCCGCACCGCGCCGGGCACGCTCCAGCAGCAATTCGCGCTCGCGCGCATTGCGCGTCATCGCGGCGGCGCGCTCGAATTCCACGCACGCCTCTTCGATTCGCCCGAGTTTCTCCAGCAGGTCGCCGCGCACGCTGGGCAACCAATGGTAGTTCGCCAGTGCCTTGCCGGCAGCGAGCACATCGACAATCTCGAGCGCCGCCGCCGGGCCGAACGCCATGCCCACTGCAACCGCCCGGTTCAACTCCACCACCGGCGAAGGACTGACCCGCGCGAGCACGTCATATAGCGCGACGATCCGCGCCCAATCGGTCTGGTTCGCGGTATGAGCGCGCGCGTGACAGGCTGCGAGCGCAGCCTGCAACGCATAAGGGCCACTGGCGCCGCCGAGCGCCTGGGCACGTTCGAGCGCCGTGAAGCCGCGCCGGATCAGCAGCAGATCCCAGCGGCTGCGGTCCTGATCGAGCAACAGCACCGGCCGCCCCTGCGCGTCGACCCGTGCGTGGATGCGCGAGGCCTGAATTTCCATCAACGCGACGAGGCCGTGTACTTCGCTTTCATCCGGCACGAGCCCGGCCAATACACGCCCCAGGCGCAACGCTTCCTCGCATAAGGCGGGGCGCATCCAGTCGTCGCCCGCCGTTGCCGAATACCCTTCGTTGAAGATCAGATAGATCACTTCGAGCACCGATGCGAGCCGCGCCGCACGCGCATCCGCGCGCGGCACTTCGAACGGTACTTTGGCAGCCGTCAGCGTGCGTTTGGCGCGCACGATCCGTTGCGCGATGGTCGGTTCGGGCACCAGGAAGGCGCGAGCGATTTCGTCGGTGCTCAGGCCGCCGAGCAGGCGCAACGTGAGGGCGACCCGCGCGTCGGTGGACAGCACCGGATGACACGCCGTGAACACGAGGCGCAGGAGATCATCACCGATGTCATCCTCGCGCGCGGCATCGAGCGCATCGACAAAGTCCGGCACGAGATGAGCCTCCTGCGCATCGAGGTCGCGGCCGAGTTCCTCGCGCTTGCGTGCATGCAGGCCATCCTGACGCAAGCGGTCGAGTGCGCGGTGCTTGGCTGTCGTCATCAACCACGCGCCGGGATTGTCGGGCACGCCCTGTCGGGGCCAATGTTCGAGCGCGGCAACGAGCGCATCCTGCGCCAGTTCTTCGGCCACGCCCACATCGCGCACCATGCGGGCGACGCAGGCGATGACCTTGGCCGATTCGATGCGCCAGACCGCTTCGATCGCGCGATGCGTCGCCGCTAGATGCATCGCCACCTCAGTGCGCCTCCACTGCGTATCGATCCACGAGTTGCTGTGCGGATGCATGGAAAGCGCAAGCGATCTGCCTCGACATGATTTGACCTTGCGATGCCCGACTCAACGCCGCGCCGCATCCATCTCGCGAAAGCGATCGACGGCGGGCCCCGGTTCGAAGTCTTCCAGTTCAAATAGCTGCCGCACTTCGATCTCGCCATCGGCGAGTTCGCCGAACGGCGCCGGAAAACGCCGCGCCCACTCCATCGCTTCTTCGCGCGTGCGCACCTGAATCAGCGTATAGCCCGCCAGCAGTTCCTTCGTTTCGGCAAACGGTCCGTCGATCACCCGGCGCTGTCCCTCCGAGTACTGGATGCGCCAGCCCTTCGAACTCGGCTGCAAACCCGTCGCGTCGAGCAATACGCCGGCCTTCGCCAGTTCCTCATGATAGGCACCCATCGCTGCCATCAAGGATTCCTCCGGCATCGCACCGGATTCGCTCAGTGCCGTGGCCTTGACCAGAATCATGAATCGCATCGCCTTCTCCTTGAGGTGTGGAATATCGAGCCGCTTCATGCGCGCTTCACTGACACGACGCGTGACTCTTGGCCAGATCGACATCGAAACTCTTCGCGCGGGGAAAACCCTGAACCGAAAGACGCTGACGATCGCGCGCACGATGCATTGCAGCGTCAGCGCGGCGCTCCTGTCATTGGTAGCACGGCCCCACTTCGCGGACCTCGATCGTGCACCACTGCGCCGCCGGACACGCCGTCGCGATGGCGACCGCCTCTTCACGCGTGTCGCAGTTCACCAGCAGGAATCCACCTACCATTTCCTTGACCTCGGCGAACGGACCGTCGAGCAACCTCGACTGGCCGTCGCGCACCTGTACGCGCACGGCGTCCCGGCTCGACTTCAAGGATTCGCAGCCGAGCAGCACGCCGCGCTCGCGGAGGTCATCAGCGTAATTTCCCATGCGCTCGTAGAGCGCGCGTCCTTCCTCTTCGGTACGTTCGGTGCGTTGTTCGGCGGGTTCGACGACAAACAGCATATAAGCCATACGAAACTCCAATCGGTAGTCCTGCGTACGTCTTGCGCAAAAGGGCACGTGCGCATTGGGCAGGCAAAAAACCGGTCCACGTCTGCGCCTTCAAAGGCGATGCGCTTTGCGCAGGCAGTCTAGCAAGCGCAGACGGATCGACGCAAACGCGTCGGATGACTTCAGTCTTCGCTTAACCGTGCTGATGCTCCGGCACAGGATTTGCTGATAGCGGGTATCAACAGAAAAGAGAGGTTGAAAATGAACACGCGAATCAGGTGGAGCGGCGTCGCCGCGCTTGTCGTTCTGGCCGCGCTCGCCAGCGGCTGCACCCTGGGCGGCGCCGCAGCAGGCGGTGTGGTGGGCAATGAAGCCACCAACCACAGTGCGGCAGGTACGATTGGCGGCGCAGTGGTCGGCGGCGCGGTTGGATATGAACTGGGGAAATAGATCGCTGAACAGGACGGGCGCAGTGCGCGATCAGCCGGAAAATATATAGGCGAACTGAGCAGATTGCCGGGCAGCGAATGTGCCGCGCCGCCCACGCTTTTGCAAACTGCCTTATGCTGACGATGTTTCCGAACTCATCGTTATCTCATGACCTCTCCCGATGTACCAACAGTTCAGAATTGGCACGCTCACGTGTACTTCGACGCTGGGCGTCGCGATGCCGCCTGGGCGCTGCGCGAACAGATCGACGCGCGCTTTCAGGGCAAGTTGCAGCTCGGCCGCTTTCACGAGCGCCCGGTGGGGCCGCATCCGCTCTGGTCGTATCAACTCGAGTTCGAGCGGTCCCACTTCGCCGAGATCGTCGAATGGCTCACGCTGAATCACGGCGACCTCGACGTGTTTCTGCACCCCAATACCGGCGACGATCTACGCGATCATCGCGACAGGGCAGCATGGATCGGTCACTCGCATACGCTCAAGCTCGAAATCTTCGGCAAGTGACTGCACGAATGCGCAGCCCCACGCTGCGCATTCACTACATGTTGCTGTAAGAACTGCACCAGCCGGTTGCCGCCACCTGCTCGTTGCCGAACAACAGGCAACCACCCCACGCATCGGATCCCTTCCCCTGAAATAGCGAGCAATTGCTGCAATTCTGGCCCGCCACGTAAGCGGGATATTTGCTCTTGTCCACCGTTGCAGCCACCTCTTTATAGCCGACCGCCTGTGCTTTTGGATCGGCCTCGCTGAGCTTCGCGGCATCCGCTAATGCGATGCGCGACAGCGCGAGCGACGACCCGATGCCAAGGCTGAACAAAAGAAAACCGCGACGTGAATTTTTCATGATGAGGAGTTCGGTTAGTGGCCAGCGCCTGCTGCTTTTACGTCAGCTAGTGCGCCGGCTGGGGACCTGTCTGCGACCGATTCTAGCCCGAGGTGAGGTTCGACTGCTGGAAGCTGCGCGCCGCTGACTAGCTTCCCGCCGCGAGCCCGGCCAATTCTGCCGGCTCGCTGAACGACGCGTCCGGCGCCAGACGCATCAGCGCGGCGAAGTCTGTATATCCCCAGCCCACCGCGCCGAAGCAGATACCGATCTTGCGCGCCGCGTGGGCATCGCGAATCTCGTCGCCAACGTAGATGGCCTCCGTTCTCGCGACGCCTGTCGCCTGCAGGATCTTGCGCAGACGCTGCGCTTTGCCGAACAAACCCGTACTGCATTCGACCGCGGCAAAGCGTTCCACCCAATCCAGCCCAAGCACGGCCTCGACATTGGCAAGCGAATTCGACGTGGCTATTGCAAGCATCACGTCGTGGTCTGCGAGACTTTGCAGCGCCTGCACGATGCCGGCGAAGGGATGTATCGCGCCCGCGCGCCGCTGCATGAGGGCCCTGTAGTCGATAAGCACGCGTGGAACGCGATGGATGGGCAACCGCAAATCGCGAAGAATCTCACGTGCGCCCATGGAACGCAGCCTGTCCATCTCGTGACGCTCGACCTGTCTGAAGTCGTGGCGAACCGCAAGGCCGTTGATCGATTCGATAAGCAGCGGAAGCGTATCGGCCAACGTACCGTCGAAATCGAAGATGGCGAGTTTGAACGGCATGGAGTGGACTACGCCTTCAGCCATGCCATGCCGCGCTCGATGGACAGATGGGCGTCGCGCAATATCAGATCGCCATGCGCGATCACCACGCGCTCAAACGGCCATTCCAGCAAACGGTCGATACACGCGCGCGCCGCTTGCCGGTTCCTGTACAGCAAACGGTAGGGTCCGCCCCATGTGATCTTGCCTTCCAGACCACACACCTTGAGATACATCCGCGTGAGCCAATGCGGCGACGTTTTGAAATTCTCGACGAGGTCGGAGGCGATCAGCGTGCGGCTCCGCTGATGGAAGAAAACCGTTTCTTGCAGCAGGCAGCCGCGAATGACAAGCGGTGCGAGATCGTTTAGCCAGTCTGGATGCGGCGTATCGGAGAGATCAGCGGAAAACGGCAGATCCTTGCGCTTGCGCCGCAGTGCGTGAGGACCATGGAGCGTCGCGTTTGGATAGGCCGCGACCGGCGAATGCAGCCACAGCCCTCCACTCGCGAGACGAACCACCGTCATGCGCGTCCCAAGGTGCATTCCCAAGAAAGCGTGCTGGGCTGCGACGGTCCAGATGTTGTCGGCAATTTGCTGCAGCTGGGGCATCGTGCGCTCCTCTGTACGGACACGTTTCGGATAAGCTCAGGCATCCTTCGGCCAGACAATCGTCATTATTCAACACGTTGGCATCACGTCCGAAACGACGTTAAAGTAATGCGCGCAAATCAAGCCGGCCGCAAGCTGTCGGCGCACTAACGGCCGGGACGCTTCGACCGCCGCACGCGGTCGAAAACAGTATGCTCCGCCTTCCACCGTCGCCATCAAAACGGAGGCTTTTTTGGACGACCTGCTTCAGCAGCCTGCTCAACCCACCCACCACGAGACGCCCTCCGCGCGGCGCAAGCGACGGTTGCGCCAGACATTCGTCGGCCACCACGGGATTCGCTGGGGCTGGAGAATCGCGCTCTTCATTGCGGTGTTTCTGGCCGCCATATTCAGTATTGCGAAGTTGATGCACTATGTCTTCGGACCTGTGCCGCACAGCACGACGCATTTGATGCTGCTGCCTTTCTACCTCGGCGAGAGCATCCAGATGCTCAGTCTGTTGGTCGCATTAGCCGTGATGTCGGCTATCGAGCGGCGTCCCATGCTGTCCTTCGGACTGCAAGATTCCGCCGGATGGACGCGCTTCGGTGGCGGGTTGCTTTGCGGATTCGCCGCCATCAGCTTGACGGTGTTCGCCCTGATGCAAATGCAGGTGCTGACACTCGACGCACCGGTGATGCAGGATGCGACCGCCTGGTGGGGTGGATTAGCGTGGGCCGGATTGTTTCTGCTCGTCGCTATCTTTGAAGAGTCGGCCTTGCGCGGATACCTGCAATACACGCTGACGCACGGCATGGGTTTCTGGTGGAGTGCGATCCTGCTCTCGATACTGTTCGCAGGTCTGCATGGCTACAACCCCGACGAAACGCCCGTGGGCCTGATCTCCGCCGGGGCGTTTGGCGTCGTATTCTGCTTGAGCCTCTGGTACACAGGGTCGCTGTTCTGGGCAATCGGCTTCCATTGCGCGTGGGACTGGGGTGAGTCCTACTTCTATGGCACGTCGGATAGCGGCACGGTGGTGGACCATCGCCTCTTTACGGCGCATCCGCTCGGCAATGTTCTGCTGAGCGGCGGCAAAACCGGCCCGGAAGGCAGCGTCGTCGTGCTTGTGTTGTTCGTCGTGATGGTTGTGTCAATGCGCTGGTGGTGGGGACGTCGCACCACCTCGCCGTTCGCCGGCAACGGTTGGAAGCCGAAGCGCCGGGTCGACCGCTAACAGATCGCTAACACGCCCATTCGCACTACGCAGGAAATCTCCGCGTGAATGAACGGTTTCGCAGCGTTAAGAAATGAGGTTTGGTCGGCAGGCGAGTTTTCAAGTGAAACTCGCCACCGAGTCATGGGAGAACGCGGCTTTGCTTACGCCGCGTTGTCCTGTTGGGCGGCGCTGTCTTTCTGGCTGGCATTGCCCTGCTGCGTGACGACGTCCTGCTGAGCCACGTGGGCTTCTTGCGCAGCGTTGTTTTGTTCAGCAACGTTGTCTTGTGCACCAGCGTCGCCTTGTGCACCAGCGTTGTTTTGTTCAGCCGCGTTGTCTTCTTGTGGCACCACCGCATCCTGCTGCGCGTCGCTACCTTGTTGCACCGTGGCGGCCTGATGAGCCGCACCACTTTGCGCGGCGCTCCTGGCCTTTTGCCGCTTGGCCTGCAAACCGCGCGCACGCGCCGCTTCCGCCGGCAGCACCTGACCTGCATCCTGACCGTTCAAGTCGACACGCATGGCGTTTTCGGCGACACATGCCCAATAGCGGCTGCCCCAGCACCATACCTTGATGGCATCGCGCAGCGCCGCTTCGTCCAGCCCGAGTTCTTCCGAGTGTTCAAGCAGGTCCTTGAAAATGCCCACTTTGAGTGGCACTTTCGGGGCCGGATTCTTCGGAAACGCTTTCGGGAAGCGTTTCTGCAGCTTGCCGATTGACAGCACCACGGGATCGACCGGCTTTGACTTCTGGGCAGGCGCCTTTTGCGCCTGCGCATGGCGAGCAGACGTGGGCGCAGCGCGGCCCGGCCTGGCTTGCTTCGATGTCTCAGCCTGCTTCGATGCCCCGCCTTGCTTCGGTGCCTCGGCCTGCTTCGCTGGCTTGGCGTTTTGCGCCGGCTTGGCGTGCTGCGCGCGCTTCGCCATGCGTTTCTCTTCAGCCTGTTTCGCCAGCTGGTCTTTCAGTGCAGCGAGTTGTTCAAAGCCCATGATGCAGTCTACGACGAGGAAAATGCGTGGATTGTAGCAGTTCGACCAGAAAGCGATATTTACGCTCCGCCGCAGCGCCAGGCGCCGCGCGGGTCGTGGCCGAAAGCGGGCAGCATCGGCGATGACCGTCGTTTCGCAATACGGAATGAATCGTGCCGGACGTCGGTACGATGAGCGGCTGCTCGCCGAGCCCTACGCGCTAGCGTCACGCTCGGCCGAATCGAGGTAGACGTGCACGAGCCGCCTGATTTCCGCCTGCAGCAAACGACGGCCCCCCGGCTTTTCATCCGCGACCACGGCGAAACCCTTGAGCACGTGCAGAAGCGACCGCGGTGATTTCCGCTTTCGCCTTGCTGATTACGGGGATGACCCTGCGCAGAATTCCCGCCAATCCTTCACGCATGGATTGGCGAAACTTGACGCGCCGCTCGTCACTGCCGCCGCGCGCGTCGAGCAGTGCGGCAGCAAAACTGCGCTGCGATTGCAGCGACATCGTGAAGTCGACGAGCGCGTCGGCCAGTGCGTCGACCGACAGGGTCGACGCGGATTTTCCGAGTGCGGCGAAACGATCCGTCACGTGCTGCGCATAGCGCTGGAGTAAGGTATCCGCCAGCACCTCCTTGGACGGGAAAAACCGGTACAGCGAACCAATCGCGGTGCCGGAGCGCGCTGCGATCTCGGTCATCGTCGCCGCCTCGTAACCCTTTTCGGTGAATACCGCGACTCCGGCTTCCAGAATCGCCGCGACACGCAGGTGCCCCGCTGCCGTTTGGGTTCTTGCGCACTCGTGGAGCGTGTGCTCACATATCAACACTCTTTCACGGGATCCCCGCATGCACTACGTCGCTACCTTCTTTGCTGGTGCTTTCCTTTGCAACAGCATTCCCCACCTCGTCGCAGGACTGCAGGGCGCGCCCTTTCCCACCCCCTTCGCCAAACCACACGGCGTCGGTGACTCCTCTTCACTCGTGAACTTCCTGTGGGGCTTTATCAATCTTCTAGTCGGCCTTTATCTGTTTTCGCGCCATCCCGTGACCCTCGAATTCACGCCCGACCTGATCGTGCCGCTGGCGGGTGCGCTGGCAATCGGGCTTTTTATGTCGATGCACTTCGGGAAGGTCTGGCGCGACAAGCACGCGCAATAAAAGCATGACGGCTCGCCCACATGACAAGCAGCGCTTGTCAGTTGACGGAACAGCCGTTCGCCGATATTGTTCAGTCCATGGCCGATTCAGATTTCATCCACCCGGGCATCACTGTCCGGCAGAACTGCCTCGAGCGGTTCAACTTGAGCGTCACCGAAGGTGCGTCGATTCTGGGCGTCAGTCGTCAGGCGCTTACCAATCTGTTGAGTGGCAAAGCAGGGATTTCACCGGAGATGGCGTTGCGGCTCGACAAGGCCTTCGGTGGTGGCGCGGAAACCTGGTTGCAAAGGCAAGTGCTTCACGATCTTGCCAAAGCGCGCCTGCGACTCGACGAACTCAACGTCATGCCAGTGGTCTCTGCACAGCCGGCGCTGTTCTAGATTCTTCCCGTATCTGGAAGATCAGTAAGGTCAGCATTACCTGTCATGCTCGTTAGTTAGCATAGCTGCATTGAACCCTTGAGACACCCAGGGTTCGAATCGTCTCGCCTTGATTTTTTAGTATTCCTTGATTTTCGATTCGAAAGACTTCGAAGGCCTTGTCACGACTTGCTGTTTTGGGTTGGGCCACGGGGCTCTATAAAACCAATCTGCGCTGAGAGTGAATATGTCCGGGAATCGCCGTTTCTACACGTTTTTGACCGGCAGTTTCTTTGCCAGCTTCGGTGGGTGGATCAATTTTCTCGCGATTTTGAACATCGCGACCTATCGATTCAACGCCAGCCCATTCGACCTGGTGATCCTGAGCGCGGCACTGCTGGTGCCACCCATTCTGCTCACGCGGACCATCAGCCGGGTCTGTAGTCGTCATGCCAGTACACGGGTTCTTATCGTCGCATTGACGCTCACACTGGGAACGACTTCCGCGCTGCTTTGGGTCGGCAACTTCGTTATCTTCCTGCTGGTCGTCGCGCTGAAGTCCGCGGCGCTTGGCTACACCGACCCATCCGAGACGCTCTATGTCACCACCCGCGTCGACGAGGCGCAGCAAAGCCGCGCCTTCCGGCTTCTGACTCTGGCTCAAAATCTAGCGAAGATCTGTGCGCCCGCGGCCGGCGGTATCGTTGGCGCGTGGGCTGGCGACAGCCGCACCGTGCTCGCGTCGATTGTATTGATCGCCGTCGCCATTGCCTTGATGCTGGCAGCGGCGTGGCGCGACCACGCGGCATCTACAGTAGCGGCAGTCCGCGACCGGCAAGCTGCGCCGCGAGCACGCTTCAGCGGGCCCATCGTGCCGCTGTTGCTTTGCGTTGGCATTTACTTCGCGCTGGCTGCCGCCATCAACAATCAGTTTCCGTTGATGTTGAAGCACCACGGCTTCGACAAGTCCCTGCTGGGCATCGTGGTCTCGTGTTCTGCGCTGGGCGGCATGCTCGGCAGCCTGCTGCCCATGGGACGCAACGCACGGCAAGCAGGCTTAAGCGCGCTACTGGCCCCCGCCTTCGCGACATGTGCCGTGTTCATCGCCATTGGCGGTATCTTCCGGTTGCCCTTGCATTCCGCCGCGCTGATGCTGGCCGTTGCTTTCTTTGCCACCGGCCTCGTCGGCGCGCGCTTCAAGGTCGAATGCAGGTCATTTATCGCTCGCCGCCTCGCGGATCAGGTGGCAAGCGCTAGCGCGGCACTGCAGTCCGCGGGGTTGTGCATGCAATTTATCGCGCCGTGTTTCGGAGCGGTACTGACAAGCCTGCTCTCCACGAGCGATGTGTTCATCGTCCTCGGTGGCATTGCAATGGCGTGCCTCGCTGCGGTAGGCATCTCCTTCGGCAAGCACCATCTCATCATTGAACCAGCCGCCGCAGCGTTGCCCGACTGACCCGTCACGCGTGCCGTCAACGCGGATCGTCGATAAGCGCTATGCTTTTCGCTCCACGCAACCGGCAATCTGTTTCTCTCGCGGAGTCCACCATGCAATACCGTAAGTTCGGCCGCACCGGCCTAAGCGTTTCACGTTTATGCCTCGGCACGATGACGTTCGGCTTGCAGACCGAAGCGTCGGTCTCGCACAGCATCCTCGATAAAGCGGCGGAGGCCGGTGTCAACTTCATCGATACCGCAGACGTCTATCCGCTCGGCGGCGGAGAGAATCTGGCGGGACGTACCGAAGAAATCGTCGGTCGCTGGCTGAAGGGCAAGCGCGAACGCTTTATCGTCGCGACCAAGGCCGTGGGCAAGGTTGGACCGTCGCCGTGGGATCAGGGCGCCTCGCGCAAGCACTTGCTCGATGCCATCGACACCTCGCTGCGCCGCCTCGGCACCGATTACGTGGACCTGTACCAGTTGCACTCCGACGACCAGGAAACGCCGCTCGACGAGACGCTCGAAGCGCTCGACATCATCGTGCGTTCGGGCAAAGCCCGCTACGTCGGCGTGTCGAACTTCCTCGCTTACCGGCTTGCGCGTGCATTAGGGCGCGCGGATGTGCTGCGCGTGGCGCGCTTCGTCTCCGTCCAGCCACGCTATAACCTGTTGTTCCGGCAGATCGAGCGCGAACTGTTACCGCTCGCTGGCGAGGAGCAGCTTGCCGTGATGCCGTACAACCCGCTGGCAGGTGGTTTGCTGACCGGCAAGCATCGTCACGAAGCACAACCGGCAGAGGGACGCTTCACCGCAACCGTCGGCAAGGCCGGCGCGATGTATCAGGAGCGCTACTGGCATAAGCGCGAATTCGAAACGATCGACAAATTGCGCGCGCTTGCAGTCGAGTCCGGCGTTACGTTGACAAAAACATCGCTGGCCTGGGTGCTCGCCAATCCGCTGATCACTTCTGCAATCATCGGCGCAAGCAATCCCGATCAACTGACCGACACGCTCAGCGCGGTGGACCTCACGCTCGATGCCGAACTGAAAGCGCGCCTCGACGACGCGACGCACGAGTATCGCTGGGGCGACGCGGCCCGCTAAACAGCAAGGCGCGGCACCTCGCTCGAGATACCGCGCCTGGCTCAGCTAAACATTCCGCGGGTAACGATGCACAAAAAATCAAACGTGCATCAGCTGAACACACCCGTGCGTTTCGCCGCATCAGGAAATTGCCGCGTATCACGCAACGAGAGCGGATGCCAGAGTCGCGCGCCCCCTGCGATGCCGGCGTCGTTCGACACCACCGCGACATTCGGCGGCAACTTGAAGGTCAGGCGCGCAGCATTCCCACCGCCGATCCACAGCTTGTCGTAGTTCACCAGCGACGCAAGAATGCCGATGATCTTTTCGACGCGGTTATTCCAGCGCTTGTTGCCCGCCTTCATGCGTGCCGCGTCGCCGATATATTCGTCGTACGCGCGGTTCTTGCTGACCGGATGATGGGCCAGTTCGAGATGCGGCATCAATTCGCCGTCGCGAAATAGCGCTGTTCCCGCGCCTGTGCCAAGCGTCAGCACGAACTCGATACCGTGCCCTTCGATAACCGCAAAGCCCTGCACTTCGGCGTCGTTGATCATGCGCACCGGCAGACCGCCAAGCCGCTTCGCCAGCGACTCGGCAAGCGGAATATCGTGCCAGCCCTCGTCGCCGAAATGCGGTGCAGTGAGGATGCGATTGTTGCGCACCACGCCCGGAAAGCCGATCGAGATGCGTGATGGCGGATGCTGCGCCATCAGCGGCTCCACCAGCTTGACGAGCGTATCGACCAGCTGCTCCGGCGTGCAGGGATGCGGCGTAGCCACACGCAGGCGCTCGGTCATCATCTTGCCTTGCCCGTCGATGATTGCGGCCTTCAATCCTGTGCCGCCTACATCGATCGCAAGAATCTGCTCTACGCCACGTTTGGCGCTGCTTTTCGCTGCGGACTTGCGCGCCGCTTCAGGCGCGGCCTTCGTCACAGTTTTGGCCTCGCGCTTCGTGGCGGGTTTGACGGCGGGTTTAGCGGCGCCGCTGGTCCGGCTCTTGACGTTACCTTTGACGTTGCTCTGACGTGTCGCCACGGTGGTCCCCTTGGTGATGTGTTGTTGAGCCTTACTTCTTTGCGTCTGCGTCCGTACTCAAAGGCCGCCACTTGTGGCCTTTTTGTGCGAGCAATGCATCGGCTTCGGCCGGACCCTCGCTGCCAGCGGCGTAGCCGTGAAGCGGCAGCGGACTGCCTTTCGGATGCAGCACGTCGTCCACCGCGGCCCAGCTCGTTTCAATGCTGTCGGCACGTTGAAACAGCGTCTCGTCGCCCAGCATGCAGTCATACAGCAACGTTTCGTAGCCCACGTTCGGCTGTTCCGCGAAGAAATCGCCGTAATTGAAGGACGATTGCACGGCGCCCATCTGCATGATGGGACCTGGCGCCTTCACGTTGAAGTCGAAACTCGTGCCATGCGTTGGATCGATCCGCAAGGTCAGCACGTTCGGCGTCAATGCGTCGACAGGCGTGTCGCGAAACAGGCGGAACGGCACCGCTTTCAGTTGCACGGAGATCTCCGTGCGGCGCGCGGCAAGGCGCTTGCCGGTACGCAGATAAAACGGCACGCCGGCCCAACGCCAGTTTTCGATGAACACGCGCGCCGCCGCGTAGGTTTCCGTCTGGCTGTCGGATCCGACGTCCGGTTCCTCGCGGTAACCGGGACCCGCCGGACCCTTCTCGTACTGGCCAAACACCACGTCGTCCGCTTTCAGGCGCTGGATCGCGTCGGAGATATCGGCCTTCTTGTCGCGCACCGCTTCGGCGTCGAACGAATTGGGCGGCTCCATGGCCACCATGCCGAGCAACTGGAATAGGTGGTTCGGCACCATGTCGCGAAACGCGCCCGTCTGTTCGTAGAACTTGCCACGGCCTTCCACGCCAATCGTTTCGGATGCCGTGATCTGGACGCACTCGATGTATTCACGCCGCCAGATCGGTTCGAACAACGCGTTGGCAAAGCGGACGGCGAGAATGCTCTGTACCGTATCCTTGCCGAGAAAGTGGTCGATGCGATAAATCTGCTCTTCTTTCGCATAACTCAGGATATGCGCATTGAGGTCGCGCGCAGAAGCCAGATCGGTGCCGAACGGTTTCTCGATCACGATGCGGCGAAAACCCTTGCCGCCGTCGCCTTCATCGAGCAAGCCGGCCTTGCCGAGATGTTCGACAATCGGCTTGAAGAAGCGTGAACCCACCGCGAGATAGAACACCACGTTGCCGTCGGGCGTGTTCTGCAGTTTCTGCTTCAGGCTATTGAACGTATCGTCGCTTTCGAATTCGCCGGCCATATATTCGAGGCGCTGCGCAAGCGAGCCCCAGGCCTTTTCGTCAAGCTTCGAGGTGTGGAAGGTACTGGCCTTATCAGAGGCGAACTGCTGCAGCGCCTTGAACAGATCGTCGCGCCACGCGCTGGTTTCCACCTGCCCGTGATTCACGCCGATGACCTTCGTCTGTGGATCGAGCAGACCATCTACTGTCAGGTTGTACAGCGCCGGCATCAGCAGACGTTTGGTCAGATCGCCCCCTGCGCCGAAGATCACCAGCGTGCAAGCCGGTGCAGGGTGCTTGCCAGCCGGCGCGGCGGGGATGGATGCGTGCGATCCGAGATCCAGCTTCGGACCGGGTGTGGAGGACGTTGAAGCAGATGCGTTCGAAGGAGTCGACATAGGTTCACTCAATCCAGAGAAGCCAATGGAACGGAGGTGGCGGTATATGAAAGACCACGCCCGCCGCCGCACAGTTCAAAAACAGTCGCGAAACGTCTTCTCGCGGAGTTGCGTCATACGTCGAAGCGCCGCCCCGCCCTTCTGCGCTGCGCGCCTACCTCGTCGCCAGCGTTGCCTCGGCGTCTCCCGTGGTGGGCACCGAGCCCGCCTCCGACGCCACACGCGGTTGCAGCAGCAACGCAACGAGCCCGCTCCAGCCGGTCTGATGCGACGCACCGACACCGCGCCCAGTATCCCCGTGAAAGTATTCGTGGAACAGCACGAGGTCGCTCGAGCGCGGGTCGGCTTGCAGCAGCGGATAAGCGCCCATGACCGGGCGCTCGCCCTTGCTGTCCTTCAGAAACAGGGTGGTCGCACGCCTCGCGAGCTGGTCGGCGATTTCGCTCAACGAGAATTTCTGACCCGAACCGGTTGGAAACTCGACGCGGAAATCGTCACCGTAATAGCGGTGAAATTCGTACAGCGATTCGATCAACAGATAGTTGACCGGCATCCAGACCGGTCCGCGCCAGTTCGAATTGCCGCCGAATACGCGTGAATCCGATTCCGCCGGCAGATACTTGACGGAAAAGCTGTCGCCGTTGTGCCTGAAGACGAACGGCTCATCGCGATGCACCCGGGAAAGGGCCCGCACGCCGTGATCGGAAAGAAATTCTGACTCGTCGAGTGCGCGCCGCAACAATGCCTTCATGCGGTGCCCGCGCAGCAGTGACAGCAGCAGGCTGTTGCCCTTGCCCGGCTCGTTCCAGCGCGACACCAGTTTGGCGAGATCGGGACGATGACCGAGAAACCAGAACAGCCGATCGCGCAGCCCCGGCAGCGTGCCGTGCAGGCGCTCTTCGAGGACGTGCACCGCGAAGAGCGGAATCAGCCCGACAATCGAGCGCAACCGCAACGGCACGCTGGAACCGTCGGGCAAGCGCAATTTGTCGTAGAAGAATTCGTCGGCGCCATCCCACAGCCCGGTTTCGCTGTCGTCATCGCAACTGGCCGCTTCGGCGATGTACAGGAAGTGCTCGAAAAACTTCACGCCAATATCGACGAACACGTGATTGGCAAACGCCAGTTCCAGCGCAATGCGCATGAGATCGAGCGCGTAGGCCGCCATCCACGCGGTGCCGTCGGCCTGGTCGATATGGCCACCGGTCGGCAGCGGCGACGAACGGTCGAAGATGCCGACGTTGTCGAGCCCCAGAAAGCCGCCCTGGAAGATGTTGCGGCCGTCGGCGTCCTTGCGGTTCACCCACCACGAAAAATTCAGCAGCAGCTTGTGAAACACGAGTTCGAGGAAATCGCGGTCGCCTTTGCCGGTTAGCGCCCGGTCGATTTCATAGACCCGCCACGCAGCCCACGCGTGGACCGGCGGATTCGCATCGCCGAAGGCCCACTCGTAGGCCGGCAACTGACCATTGGGATGCTGATAGCGGTCTTTCACGAGCAGCAGCAACTGGCGTTTGGCAAACTGCGGATCGATCAGCGCGAACGCGGCGGCGTGAAAGGCCAGGTCCCACGAGGCGTACCACGGATATTCCCACTTGTCGGGCATCGACACGATGTCCGCATTGCTCAGATGCTGCCAGTCGGCGTTACGGCCATGCTTGCGACTCTCGGGCGGCGCCGGTTGCGCCGGATCGCCCTGCAGCCACCGATGCACGTCGAACTGGTAGAACTGCTTGGACCACAGCATGCCGGCGAGCGCCTGCCGTTGCACCAGCCGCGCATCGGGATCGGCCATGTCGTGCTGCAACGCCGCATAAAATTCGTCCGCTTCGGCGCGACGGCGGGCGAACAACGCGTCGGCGTCGAGCGACCCGTTGTCCGGCGCGCATTCGGGCCGCCAACGCAGATAGATCACGGCGCGGCCATGCGGCGCCAGTTCGAGGGGCACGTGCGCGGCCGCCTTGCTGCCTGCGTCGGACCGCACCGCCTGCGCGTCGCCATGCACGAGGTAATCGTTGATGCCGTCCTTGAACGGACCCGCACCGTCCATGCCGAAGAGCCGTTTGACGTTCGTGTCATTCTCGCAGAAGCACCAGGTCAGCTCAGGCGCGTCGTTCGACCACGCGGTGACCACGATCGGGTCGTGCCCCTGCTGGCGCCCCACCAGTTGCGTGACGCCGCGCGACGTTTGCTTCGTGAGCGACGGTCGATCCTTCGTGCCGTTCCACGACCACGTGTTACGCGCCCAGATCTGCGGCAACACGTCGAGCACGGCGGAGCGGTCGCCGCGGTTTTCGACGGTGACCCGCATGAGCATATCTTCGGGCGTTTGCTTGGCGTATTCGACCTGCACGTCGAAATAACAGTTGTCGTCGAACACGCCGGTATCGAGCACTTCGTACTCGGGCATATCGGCGCCGCGCCGGGCGTTTTCCTGGATCAGGTCGTCATACGGATACGCGGCATGCGGGTACTTGTACAGCATGCGCATATAAGAATGGGTAGGCGTGCCGTCGAGGTAAAAGTACAGTTCCTTGACGTCTTCACCGTGATTGCCCTGCGAATTGGTAAGGCCGAACAGCCGCTCCTTGATGATCGGATCCTGACGGTTCCAGAGCGCGAGGGAGATGCACCAGTTCAGTTTGTCGTCGCCAAAGCCGGCCATGCCGTCCTCGCCCCAGCGATACGCGCGGCTACGGGCTTGATCGTGCGGGAAATGGTCCCACGCCGTACCGTTTTCGCTGTAATCCTCGCGCACGGTGCCCCATTGACGCTCGCTCAAATAGGGGCCCCAGCGCTGCCAGCGGGCGCATTCGCTGGAGTGCAGGCGGGCGCCTTCGATGGTTGCGAGCAGATTGGCGGCACGCAGTGGCGGCATGGACGAGTCCCTTGCTATCAAGCCTCGCGGCGGGACTCACATCGTAGCGCTTTTTGCGTGGCGCAGGCGTCAACAAGGGCTGGCGGTTGTCTACCCGTTCGCCAGCATCCGCTTCACGCGCAACAATTCGCCCAGCGACCAGGCCTGGAACGGCGTACCGCCCGGTTGATGCGGCGCATCGCCGTCGGCGACTTCGCAGATGTGATCGAGGCCATCGTGATCCAGATGTTCGATCAGCGGCGCGAGAAAACGCGTGCGAGCTTGCGCTTTCGCGCCGTTGTCCGGTTGATGCACGCGCAACCATGCCTCGACGAATGGCCCGACCAGCCACGGCCACACCGTCCCCTGGTGATAAGCACCGTCGCGCTCCACGGGACTGCCCGCGTAGCGTCCCCGATAAGCGGGATCGGACGGTGCCAGGGTGCGCAAACCCAGCGGCGTCAGCAGATGCGTTTCCACCTGGTCGACCACCGCGCGTGCCGCCGCCCCTTCGAGCAAGGGAAACGGCAAGCCGCCCACGGCGAAAATCTGATTCGGCCGGATCGATCGATCGATGGCGCCCGCGACGTGATCCACATCCACGTTGTCGAACAATGCGCCGCTCACGGGATCGGTAAACCGCTCGTGGAACGCCTGCGATGCCCGCGCCGCAGCGTCCTGCCATTGCGCGTTCCAGCGAGCCGCAATACGCAGGGCGTTGATCCAGAGCGCTTGCACCTCGACCGGCTTGCCGATGCGCGGCGTCACGACCCAGTCGCCAACCTTGGCGTCCATCCACGTCAGTTGCACACCCGGCACACCGGCGCGCAAGAGTCCGTCGTCGTCGACGCGAATCCCGAAGCGCGTGCCTCCGCTATATCCCGTGAGAATGGCCTCGACGGCCTGCTGCAGGCGCTGACGCGTGGTGTCGCCGGCCTGCCCTGCTGCCAGATACTCGTGCACGGCAACCACGAACCACAGCGACGCATCGACGGCGTTGTATTCCGGCGTGCTGCCGTAATCGGGAAAACGGTTCGGCAGCATTCCCTCGGAAAGCGTATTGGCCCATTCGAGCAGAATCGCCTCCGCTGCCTCGAGGCGGCCGGAGGCGAGCAGCAAGCCGCGCATGGCGATGAAGGTATCGCGTCCCCAATCGGTGAACCATGGAAACCCGGCAAGCAAGGTGCGACCGCCGTCGCGTGCCACCAGATACGCATCGGCGGAGCGATGCAGGCGCGACGCGAACGCGTTGCGCCGCGCGTGCTCCGCGTCGGCGAGCGTCTTGATGCGTTCAACCGCCGGGGTCGTGTCCGTGGGCGCGTTGGCTTGCAGGATCATCCATGCTTCGCCGTTTGCCAGCGGGAAAGTGAATACGCCGGGCGTCGCCAGGTCTTCGCTGAAATCGAGCCCGCGTTCGCGCTCGCGTACGTAGCAGAAGTTTCGGTACCAATCGGGCGCGTGGGTGTAAGTCCCGTTGCTCGACGCGTGGATCACCGGCACATCGCCGTAGGGTTGCCAGCTCACGCAGGCGCGAGCTTCATCGACGTCTGCATTGAAACTGAAAGCCGGGTTTTCATGGTGCAGTGCATGGTAATCGCGGCCCGACAACAACGGCCGCACATGCAACGTATAGTCGCTCGCAGTGCTGCCGCTCGCGCCGCCCGGCTCGCCCCGCTCGACCCGCCAGCGCAACACGGTCTCGCAGGTTGCCTTCGCCACGAAGACCTCGGCGATCAGCACCGCGTCTCCTTCGAGCTGAAAACGCCAGGTCGGCCATGGCTGGGTATCGAAGCCCACCAGGCTGGAGGAAATGTCGGGGTAGACCAGATCTGGCACGTAACGCTGCATGCTCAGCGCATAACGCTTGCCATCCGCCTCGAGCCACGCCTCGATGCCGTTCACCAGCACCATGCGTCCACCCGGCGGATGCGTGGCCGTCAACAACAGTGCGTGATAGCGGCGCGTGCGCGCGGTGCTGACCGTTCCCGACGCGAATCCTCCAAAGCCATCGGCTTCGAGCCACTCATGCTCGGACTGAGAAGAATCGAAAGGCCTGTCGATGTGCGTCATGGTTTGCGTTCACCGTCTGTTCGCCTCCGATATTACCGACTTACGCGCGAGCAGGCGAAAACGAAGGGATTTTTCGTCTCATGCATGAAAAATCCCACTCTGCGACCCTCAAGCTCCCAGCAGTACTCCGGTACGCACAGGCCGCGTGCCCGTCACCCGCCCGAGCGGTGCGCCTGCGGTGACGAAACGGATCGCGCGGCGCATATACAGAATCCCCTCTGTCTTGCTGCTGATCGCGGTGGTTTCGTCCGTCAGCGGGTCGATGATATCGAAGAGCGGATCGCCCACGCGGATGGTGTCGCCAATGTTCACCCGGTGCACCAGAATTCCGCTGACCGGTGCGTAGAACTGTTCGCTGCCGGCAAGCGGTGTCGCCGGTGTGAGCAATTCGGGCAGCGGCTTCGCTTCACCGCGAATCGCTTTGCGGTGGATCAGGTAATCGATCAGCGCGTCCGCGTCCTGTTGCGCCACCGCGTACGAGACGTCGCGCTGGCCGCGGCATTCCACCGTCACGGCGATCGTGCCGTTGTCCACCGGTTGATGCGCCGGCAGATCTTGCTGCAGTTGCCACCACAACAGACTATGCGTCTCGTCGAACGCTTCACCGCCGGAGTCGGTGGCGAGCAGCGAGGCCTGCGAGCCGAGATAGCGCGCGAGCGGCTCGAAGTCGGACCATGCGGATTCGCTGGTGTACACATGCATGACCGCCTCCAGCGAGCAATGCAGATCGATTACCACGTCTGCATCGAACGAGAGTTTGAGCAACGCCAGTTGCAGCGATTCGAATTCGGTCAGCGGCTTGTGCTGTGCCAGTTGCTCGCTCACTAGTTGCCGGACAATCTGGCGATTGGCCGTCACGTCCGCTCCGAGCGATTCCTTCGCGCGCTCCAGCAGGCGCGTGAACTGCAGGAAATGGCGGTTGAAGTTCTTGCCGCTGCCCAGATCGAAACGGCCAAGGAATTGCCCTAGCACGTATTGTCCGAGTCCGACCGGATTGGCGACGGGCACGACCACGATCTGCGCAGTCAGCGCGCCTTGCGCCTCGAGTTCGAGCAGACGGCGCTTCAACAGCACGGTCGTAAGCATGGCGGGCGTTTCATCGGCGTGCAGGGTCGACTGCAGATAGATCTTCTGAGCGCTATCTTCCGGGCCGAAATGGAAGCTCACCAGTTCACGGTGCGTCCCGATGGCGGGTGACAGAAGCGGAATCGATTGTTTTTTCATGTGCGATGAGGTGAAGACAAACGGTAGGCATGCGCGGGAACGCGATGGACGCGCTCAATTGCCGCCGTACGGGTCGAAATCGAAATACTTGTGGGCGATCTGCGCATACGTGCCGTCTTTGAGCATCGCGGCAATCGCGGCGTTGATGGACGCCTGTAAGGCCGTCTCATCCTTACGCAGGCCGATGCCTACGCCGCGGTCGCCCATTGAAAGCGGCGCGCCCGCGAATGCAAAGCCTTTGCCGGCCGGCGTGCGCAGAAAGCCCTGATCGGCTTCCACCGTGCCCAGCAGGGCGCCGTCGAGGCGACCGTTGCTCAGGTCGGTGAAGACTTCATCCTGGCTTTTGTACGCCACCACATTGACGCCGTGCGGCGCCCAATTGGCTTGCGCGTAAGTCTCGAACTGCGTGCCCGACTGCACGCCAATCTGCTTGCCGGCCAGCGACGCCGCCGCATCGCTCAGTCCCGAGCCCTGCTTCGCCACGAGGCGCGACTTGAACTGGAACAGCTTCGCCGAAAACAGAATCTGTTGTTCGCGCTTGGCGGTGATGGCCATCGACGACATGATCGCGTCGATCTTGCGCGCCTGCAGCGCCGGAATCATCCCGGAGAATTCGAGCTCGACCCATTGGCAATGCGCGTGGATGCGTCGGCAGATTTCGTTGCCCAGATCGACATCCAAACCCTTCACGCTGCCGTCCGGCGCTTTGGCGTCCATGGGCGGATAGCTCGGATCGATACCAAGCCGCAGCGTGGCGCCGTCAGCGGCAAACGCACCGCTGCTGAAACTCAGCGCGGCAATCAGGATCATTAACGGAGTCTTCATGGAGAGCCGGTCGGATAGAGAGGTGACAGGGAATGGCAAAAGCCGTGGTCGGGCTCATGCTAACCCTCACCGGTGCTTCAAAGAAGTCCTTGGAGGGATATCATGATCGCTTTTACCGATCACCAAATCATCGACCGCCATGGCTCTGACGATATCCCAGTTGCGCGTCTTTACCGCGGTCGCCGAACACGGCAGCATTCGCGCGGCGTCACGGGCGTTAGGCACGGCGCAAAGCGGCGTCACCCAGCAATTGCAAAATCTCGAACTGATCCTCGGCGCCACGCTGTTTACCCGCACCAACCGTGGCATCGCGCTGACGGCGCTCGGTCAGCGGCTGTTGCAGCGGGCCGGCGCCATTCTCGGCGAGTGCGAACGGGTCGAGCAGGAGGTGCAGCAGTTGCGCGGCGATTATGTCGGCGAGGTCTCGCTCGGCATGACCACCGAGCCGCTGATCGACACCCTGGCGCCCGTGCTGACCGAATTCCGCGCACGTTTTCCGCGGGTGGCCGTGCATCTGCGCACGGGCACCTCACGCATGATGATTGCGTGGATTCGCGAGGGCACGCTGGACTTCGCCGCGGCGCTCGTTTCGAAGCACACGGACACGACCGATCTGTCCGTGACCACCCTCTATCCGTCCGATCCGGTGATCGTATGCCGGCGCGGCCATCCGCAAGCGCAGGCCAGTTCGCTTGCCGAGTTGACCGACTGCAGCTGGATCGCCACCCGCTCGCCGAATCTGACCGATGACCCGCAGGCCAATCGTCTCAGCGACTTCTTCGCAAGCCATGGCCTGCCACCGCCGAAGATCATCGCGACGGTGGAAGGACTGTTCGAGAGCCTGCATCTGGTCGGAGAGACCGATTGCCTGTCGCTGGAGTCGTCGATCGTGACGCGGCATCCGCTGTTTGCTCAGACACTGACCGCGATCCCGGTGCACGAGCGCGTGGTCGAGCAGAACGTCTGCTTGCTCCAGCGTGCCGCAATTCCGGTGACACCGGCCGCGCAGGAACTCGCCACCATGATCGCCTCGTACACGCGCACGGTCCGCGCCCGCACCGGATCGTAATGGCGACGCGCTCCCACGCATGGCGTGCATGGAGAGACACCTGGACTTGTAATTGAATAGGCTGACTTAGCCGCCAAACCCTCGCCGTCACCGGACAACGCTCCGGTCCGCGCCGCCAGCAGGTTACGATGATCACCAGAATCCATGATCAGCCGGCAAGATGTTCGCGCAGCATGCGCGATCACGCCAGACCGGGCGAGGAGACACGTGACATGCTTGCGAGATGAGCATCCTGCCAACCCAACCCCGATCAATTGGCCCTTCCATGCGAGTCCTATTCGTCGTCGGCAATCTGGGTGACTATCACGTGCCGCGGTATCAGGCGCTCTTGCGACTGGCCCAAAGCCGAGGTCATGAGGTGTTTCTTGTCGAAGTGTTCGGCAAATCCGGTGTTTACGGTTTTCCTCAGGACCGCCGCGCGGCCTTCTTCGATACCCATCCTGCGAACTGCGTCACGCTGATCGAAGACGCCAGCGAAGGCGACGGTCACACCATTCGCGTGGCAATCGAACTGCTGTCCGTGTTTCGTTCGTTCGCGCCGGACGTGACCGTCACTCTCGGCTACAACACCAATTACTCCATTGTTCTGTGCATCCTGAAGGCGCTGACGCGCCGCTTCTCCCTGATCTACATGTCGGACTCGAAAGCCGACGACGGCAAGCGCTATGCGCTCAAGGAGCGCTTGAAACGCATGCTGGTATCGAGGTTCGATGGCGCGTTGGTTGCGGGCGAAAAACATCGTACGTACGCCGCATCTTTGGGTATCCCGATGGATCGGTCACGGGTCGGATTCGACGTGATTGATGTCGACTACTTTTCGCGAGTGGCGCGCGAAGCCGCTTCGAACGCGCCTGACATCCGCGCGCACTTCACGCTGCCGCCACGCTATATGCTATGCGTCAGCCGCTTCGTGGCGCGCAAGAATATCGATCTGCTGATTAGCGCGTTCTATCAATCCGGACTCCATACGACAGGGGTTTCGCTCGTGCTGGTCGGGCAAGGTCCGTGCAAGGATTCGCTGCTGGAGCAGATCGACCGGTTGGGTTTGGCAAAACACGTGGTCATTTTGAGTTCGGTGCCGAACCAGCATATGCCCGGCCTTTATGCCCTGGCGGATTTCATCGTGCTGGCCAGCCAGTTCGATCAATGGGGCTTGTGTGTCAATGAAGCGTTTGCGGCAGGCACTCCGGCGATCGTCACGCACGCCTGTGGCGTGGCGAACGAACTCGTGCAGGACGGCGTCAATGGCTTCATCGTGGAACCCGGCGACGAATCCGCGCTCACGGCAAAAATCATACAACTGGGCAGCGATAGCGCGCTGCGCGAGCGGTTCTCGGCCAACGCGGTCACCTCGGTCAGACGCTGGACTCCGGCGCTCTTCGCATCGAACACCATCGATCTCGCCGAATCCATGATTGGCCCGGCGACCCGCACGCAAGAAGTCGCTTAAACGTCATAGCGGCCCCGCGCGTCGTCGCGGGAGACGTTTGCGAAGTCGCACTATCGCAGATCAGAGATTCGGCGCAAACACCAAACCCGAACCCGGCACCATACGGCGCTTGAGAATGCGCGCGACCGAATACATCGTACTAAGTCGCTCCACCCCGAGCCGTTGCTTCAAAACCCCGCCGAAACCATCCAGAAAATTGTAGGTCGCAGGACTGGAAAAGCCGTCGAAGTCGAACGTCAGCTTGCGCTCGAGGGCGTGTTGCATCGCGGTCCAGATCAGCAGGCTGATCGACCCGGCATGCGCGCCCAGCGTGCGCGACGAAAGCAGGTAATGCATTTCATGACGGTCCCACACGAGCCCGATTGCGGCAACCAGTTTCCCTCCCGGTCCATAGGCGCCCAGCAGATGTCCGGCTTTGCGCTCGACAAACGCGTTGACGAGCTGGCGCATCACCACCGATCCATACGCATTCGTACGTGAACGGTCTTGCAGATTCGCTTCGTAGAACTGCAGGAATTCGCTCGGCGTGGCGATAGGCGCGACGGTCAGCTTCTTGTCGGCACTGCGGATGACATTGCGGGTCTTGCCGTGCAGACGCGTCCATGCATCCGCAACCGTGCAGTCGGGTGCGATCTGAAACGTATAGCGCGCGGACACCGTGAAGCCGTGCAAGGCGAAAGCGAGTGCATCCTTGATGCGGGGATCGAAAACCTGAAAGAAGCTATCGAACAGCGGCAACTGCTCGATCAGTTCCGTCGTGACGCTCAGCCGATGATGCTGTTCGTGAGCGCCATCCAGGCCGAGTGACGGAATGACGGGACCCAGGGTGCGCGTGAGCGGTGGCAGTTGCGAGATCCGCCACATGCCCTTGCGCGTGGAGTAGTACGGCAACTCGCCGAGCACCTTGGCGCCGCGCACGACTTTAGCCATGCTCCAGTTGCCACCGGTGGCAATGTCGAGCCACCACGGTTCATGGAAGATGGAGTGGGCCGCAGACTCGTCCGGCAGGCGCACCTGCGCGGCCGGAGAGGGCATGGCGGTGAGGCCGCGCGTCACGCGCTCAGGAGGCAACGCCGGGTCTCGCAGTGTTGTCATCGGCGACTCACATTGTTCCGGGCCTGACCATGCAGTCATCGCCCAGGTCCACCCCAGTTTGATTGCCATACAGGGCCGCTTTCGTGACGGCTAAACGGTGTGCCGTCAGGCACGCTACCGCGACCGCTATTCCCGCACAGCCCGCACGCAGCATCGACTCGATTAACCCGAGTCTATTCGTAGTCCGGTAGTGCTTTTACGCCAAAATCGAGAGTCCGACGGGTGGGTTCGCGTCAGCGGCCGCGCGCCCGTTTTACGGGCAACCTTGGGTCAGGCACGTGAGGCCGCAACGCAATGCAGACACGAAAACGTTTGCCTTCGACAAACATAGTTCGATCTGCCGATTATCCTTGCCACCTAAAACATGGACCCGGCATACTGTGCCGCGCCGATCAGGACACCGTTGCATCTCGGCATGATGTATCGCACGACCAGCGCATAGCAGGTCAGTCGCGCGGGGCACAATAAAAATTGACGGGTATTGCGAGGAAACCATGAACACACGCTTGAGCAGTATCGAACTGCGTCAGCTCGATCTTGCAGATCCGCAGGTCGCGACACTCCATCTGGAATGCCTCGACGCTGAAAAGCGCTTGCGAGGCGCGCGCAAAATGGCGGCCGCAGCCGTCTTCCAGTTGCGAGAGAAACAGCTCAACGAACTATGGTCGCGTCTCAGTGAAGTCGACACCCAACTGTGCGACGCGTTGCAAGAAGGCGTGCGCGACTGGCACGAAGTGGCAGTGAAACTGCGCGGCGGCGAGTGAAGCGTCGCGTCAGGGACGCAGCAGATCGAAACCGCCCAGCACGACAACGCCACTCAACGCGATCAATGCGACCGAGTGCTGTCCGAAATACAGAATGGCTGCGGCCGACCACGTCGCAAGAGAAAAGGCGGCAATACGTTTCATGGTGAAATGGACGCAACGGCTAAATCCGTATGCGACCCTCATATAATTAGCTATGCAACTATCAAGTGAAAAAAAGCGCGCTTAAGGCAGTGCCGCGCGCACCTCACGAATCGCGGATACCGCGCCCGTAAACTCGGTACTGCCCAGCACTCTTTTGAGTCTGGCCGTCACCGCGCCGCTCGCGCCGTTCAACTCGGCCTTGATCGCGAGCGCCTTGGCCGTTGGGAAAATGGAGACTTCGCGACCGTCTTCTCCGGTGCGGCGGCGTTCGATATAGCCCTTTGCTTCGAGTCCATCCAGTGCGCGCGTGGCCGTGGGCCTCGCGATGGACAACTCGTCCGAGAGTTCACGTTGCAGCATGCCTGGACGATCGATCACCGCCCGCAGCATGAAGCCTTGCGGCGGCGTCACCTCGAATGGCTCGAATGCTTCCGCCCATTCGCGTTCAAGACGACGGGCCAGCGCTGAGGTGTTGAAGTAAAGGCAATGATCGAACATGGAACAAGAGTAACGGAATATAGTTAGCAATGCAACTACATTCGGGATGCCGGACGCGCAAAGGGCATACCGTACCCAGCATCCGCGGCCCTCGACCTACTCTGCGGGATCCTGAAACAGTTCAGCGCACAGGCTGCGGCCCGCATCGCTCAGCCGCGCGCTACCGGTGCCTTCCTCTGTCAGCGACGTCTCTGCAATGCCGCCCTCCACCAGCGCCGTCAGTTGACGCCGCAGCGCACTCATCGGCACACCGGCCTGCTTCGAGAGTTTCGCCAGCGACCAGTCACGTCCCGGCCTTTCCTGCTCGGCGCGCCATAGTTGCGCCAGGATGGCGACCACCATCGGATCGACTTCGTCGTTCATCAGTGTCTCCTCAGGCCATCTCGGCAACGAGACCGCCTAGCGTCATGAGCGCCGCCTCGGTCTGCGCGGTCCAGGGATAGCTGTAGTTCAGCCGGATAAAGTGGCTGAAATCATTGCGTGTCGAAAACATGTAGCCAGGACCCACCGTAATGCCGAGTGCGAGCGCCGCCTGGTAAAGCCGCATCGAATTGACGCGTTCGGGCATCTGCACCCACAGCACGTAGCCGCCCTGCGGCACGGAAATACGCGTACCCGTCGGAAAGAAACGCAGCACCATCGCGCTCATCAGGCGAGCCTGCTGCCGGTAGAACTTGCGCAAATGCCGCAGATGGCGGTCGTAGCCATCCTGCCGCAAATAATCGGCGACGGCCACCTGCGGCACGGAAGGTGTCGTCAGCGTGTTCAGGAACTTGAGTTTTTCGACCTGCCCGCGATAGCGGCCCGGCATCGCCCAGCCGATCCGGTACGACGCCGTCAGGCTTTTCGAAAACGAAGCGCAGTGCAGGACCAGCCCTTTGCTGTCGAAGTTCTTGAGCGTGGTGGGTCGCGTGTCGCCGAAATAGAGTTCCTGGTAGACGTCGTTCTCGATCACCGGAATGTCGCGCGCCGCGAGCAGATCGACAAGCTGCTTCTTCCGTTCGTCCGGCATCTGAAAACCCAGCGGATTCTGGAAGTTCGGCATCACCATGCACGCGGCGATCTTTTGCTCGCTGACGACCCGCGCCAGTACCTCGATGTCGATCCCCTCAGTGGGATGCGTCGCCACGGCGATAGCGCGCATGCCCAGCCGTTCAATGGCGTGCAGCATCGCGTAGAACGTCGGCGACTCGACCACCACCGTGTCACCCGGTTTCGCCACCGCCTGCAAGCTCAGATTGATCGCCTCGGTCGCGCCAAGCGTGATGATGATTTCGTCCGGATCCACCGGCACGCCATTTTCGGCGTAGCGCCGCGCGATCTGGCGGATCAGTTCCGGATTGCCCGGCGGCAGGTCGTCGATCAGGTTCCAACTCGAATGACGCCGGGCAATCGCGTTGGCGTACTGGTTGATGCGGCGCCACGGAAATAGCGAGGGGTCCGGATACGGAGAGCCGAACGGCAGCGCCTCGTGCGCGCGGATGCTGCGCAGCGTGGACAGCACCAGACGGCTCACGTCGACTTCCGAAGCCGGTGCGGGAGGCGACGCGGCTGGCTCGCGGCCCATCTGCGGCGTGGCCGCCGGTTCGCGCACGAAATAGCCCGATTGCGGCCGCGTTTCGATCAGGCCGCGGCCTTCCAGCAAGGCGTACGCGTGCAACACGGTCTTGATGCTGACACCGTGCTGCTGGCTCGACTGCCGTACCGACGGAATCCGCTCGCCCACCGCGAACACCCCGCGGCGGACGGCTTCGCCAATTTCATCGGCGAGTTTTTCATAGAGCTTCAAGGGGTCAACTACAGCCAATGACAACGGAGATCACCGCAGTCTATGACAAAACCCGCAAACTGTATCCCTCTTCTTTCCAGTTTTCTGTGTCCCGAGAATTTTTCGGAACACAGTAAGCTTGGACTCATCGGCAACCCCGCCTATTTCAGCCAGTCAGGTCATGAAGAAACCCGAAGCGCGCATCGAACCTTACACACACCCCGCCGCAGGCTGGGGGGCGCTCAAATACGTCGCGATCAACCTGCTCAAGGAGCGTGTCACCGGCGGTAACTACAAGACCTTGTTCAAGCAGAATCAGCCTGACGGCTTCGACTGTCCGGGTTGCGCCTGGCCGGATCGCGAACATGCGTCGACTTTCGAGTTCTGCGAAAACGGCGTCAAGGCCGTGGCTGCGGAGGCAACCAGCAAGCGCGTGACGTCGCAGTTTTTCGCAGAACACACGATTGCGGAACTGATGACGCAGTCCGACTACGAGCTTGAACAACATGGCCGCCTGACCGAGCCGATGGTCTACGACGCGCTGCTCGACCGCTACGTGCCGATCGGCTGGGACGAAGCCTTCGATCTGATCGCGCGCCATCTGAAAGCGCTCGACAACCCCGACCGCGCCGCCTTCTACACCTCGGGACGCGCCAGCAACGAGGCCGCGTTCCTGTTCCAGCTGTTCGTGCGCATGTACGGCACCAACAACTTCCCCGACTGCTCGAACATGTGCCACGAAGCCACCAGCCGCGGCTTGCCGGGCACGGTAGGCGTCGGCAAGGGCACCGTCACGATGGACGATCTGGAACACACCGACACGCTGCTGATCTTCGGCCAGAATCCCGCCACCAACCATCCGCGCATGCTCGGCGAGTTGCGTGAATGCGCCAAGCGTGGCGCGACCATCGTGTCGATCAACCCGCTCAAGGAACGCGGCCTCGAGCGCTTTGCCAGCCCGCAGCACCCGATTGAAATGCTGACCATGGGCAGCACCAAAATCAGTTCCGTGTTCATTCGCCCGACGGTGGGCGGCGACTTCGCGCTGATCAAGGGCGTCGCCAAGCGCGTGATCGAACTGGACGACGCGGCATTGGCTAGCGGCGCCGAACGTGTCCTCGACGTGGATTTCATCGCGGAGCACACGGTGGGCTTCGACAGCTTCGCGGACGATCTGCGCGCCGAAAACTGGGACACCCTCATCGCCGAATCGGGCGTGCCAATGGACGATGTCCTCAAGCTCGCCGACATTTACGTCAAGGGCAAAGCCGTTATCTGCACGTGGGGCATGGGCCTCACGCAGCACAAAAATTCGGTGCCGACGATCCAGATCCTGTCGAACCTGATGATGATGCGCGGCATGATCGGCAAGCGCGGCGCGGGCCTGTGCCCGGTGCGTGGTCACTCGAACGTGCAGGGCGATCGCACGGTGGGGATTGAAGAGCGCCCGATCGAGCAGTTCCTCGACCGTCTCGGCGAGGTGTATGACTTCGAGCCGCCGCGCGAACACGGCCTCGATGTCGTGAACTCGATTCAGGCCATGCTCGACGGCAAGGTGAAGGTGTTTATCGGCCTCGGCGGCAATTTCTCGATTGCGACGCCGGACACACCGCGCACGTGGGAAGCCATACGTTCGTGCGATCTGACCGTTCACATCACCACCAAGCTGAACCGCAGCCATCTCATCCATGGTCGCGATGCGTTGATCCTGCCGACACTCGGCCGCACTGAGATCGACATGCAGAATGGCGTGGCGCAAGGCGTGAGCGTCGAAGATTCGTTCAGCATGGTGCACATTTCGTACGGCATGAACAAGCCGGCGTCGCCGGATCTGCTGTCGGAAATCGCCATCGTGGCGCGCATGGCGGAAGCGACGCTCGGTAACGCGAAGGTCGATTGGCGTGCCCATACCAACGACTACGCGCTGATCCGCGACGGCATCGAGAAGGTGCTCCCCGGCTTCGAAAACTACAACGAGCGTTTGAAGAATCCGGGTGGCTTCCATCTGGGCGTCGCCTCGCGCGACCGGATCTGGCATACGCCGAGCAAAAAAGCGCAATTTCTCGTACATGCCATTTCGCTCGACTCACCCATTCATCGCGCCCGCAGCCGCCATGGCGAGCGTCTGATGACACTGATGACCACCCGCTCGCACGATCAGTACAACACCACCATCTACGGGCTGGACGACCGCTATCGCGGCGTGTTCGGTCAACGGCGCGTGTTGTTTGCGAACAAGGCGGACATCGACATGCTCGGCTTTGAAGCAGGCCAGCGCGTGGACATCACGAGCGTGTGGGACGATGGCGTCGAGCGCCGCGCAGACAGCTTTCTGCTGGTCGAGTACGACATTCCACGCGGCTGCCTTGGCGCCTATTACCCGGAAACGAACCCGTTGGTGCCGCTTTCATCGGTCGCAGATGGCGCTGGGACGCCCACTTCGAAGTCGATTCCGGTGTTGCTGACGGCGTCGGTGGAAGAAGCGATCGCCGCCTGAGACGAACGCGCAAAAGGCCGCTCTGACTGACGTCGGAGCGGCCTTTTGCTTTTGTCTTTGCTTCAATTCACTGCATGCCTGCGCGGTGCGCAAACGGATTGCGCATCCACTCCCCAGCATCAACGGCTTACTGGCCGAAATACACCGGCTTCACACCGGTGGGAGCGGCCGGCGCCGTTGCGTGCACGCCAACTGCAGTGGCATTGGCCATGCCGCCGTAAGCGGTTTCCGAGCTGTTTTGCGCAGCTACGCGTGCTTCAGCCGCCTGAATGTTGGCCGGATAAAACGGATCCGAGATGCCCGGATGGTAGCCAGCCGCTTCGAGTTGAATCAGTTCGGCGCGCACCTGGGCGCGGGTGATCGGCGCGTTCGTCTGTTGAGCGAACGAAGCCACCGGAGCAACCAGTGCAGCGGCGATAACAACAGCTTGAATAAGCGACTTCATGGAAACGACCTCCAGATTTTATTTTTCTGCTGCCGCGAACACCTTGTTCGCAGCCAACGATTGCATTCTAGTTATGCAATCCATCTGAAGTAATCGTCACTCTTGCGAAACATTGTTACGTGATTTGATATAAAGCGCGCTTCGTACTGACGGCGCGCATCACGCGGCTAGGCCAGCAGTTTCAGGAGCAATGAGCCGATCAAGCCGGCCGTGCCGACAATGACAAGCGTCTGGATGATGGTCAGCGATTTACGGGAGTTGGGGACAGAAGCGTTGGAGGAAGAAGTCACGAGTAGTTCAGGTTTCGATTCAAGGAAAGGCGTGCGTCGCGTATCGCCAGACACGAGCCGGACGATTGACGAAGGCGTGATTGTACGGCCAACTCCGAGAGGTGCGGATTGTGCGCGGTGCGATCGTTTGTCGCCGCGCCGCAGCCATCAATTCTTGACAGGGAAGTACCAGAGATTGCGCTCGCTATAACCAAACTGCGCGATGATCGCGCTGAGCGTGCCGTCGGCGCGAATTTCATCGAGCGCGCGGGACACGGCATTGTTCAGGTCGACATCGCCCTTGCGCAGCGCATAACGTGCGTAGCCGTATTCCTGAGGCAACGGCCGGTAGTCAGTCACCATCTGGATGGCAGCGGTGGGATGCTGCTTCAGGAACGCGGAAATCTTGATGTCGTCTTCCATCGCCACATCGAGGCGTCCCGCGATCAGATCCGCGAATTCAGCCTCGTTGCTCGTATAAAGCTTCAGTTCCTTGAGATCTTTGCGTTGACTGAGCAACTGGTGATTGATGCTGCCGCGCAGCGTCCCGATGGTATGGCCGGCAAAATCGGCCCAACTGTGAATCTTCGAAGGATTGCCACGTTGCACCGCGATACCCGAACCGTACCAGTAGGCCGGACTCGTAAACGCAACGACATGCAGGCGCGTTTCGGTCTCATGCAGGTTGTCCACGATCACGTCGGCGCGGCCCGACAGCAACGTGGGGATCATCGCGTCGAACGGCATGATATTCCACGTCACCTTGCTGATGCCGAGACGTTGGGCGATTTCGCGAAAGATACGCACGTCGACGCCATCGTAGCTATTGGTCTTGTTGTCGAGAAACGTCGAAGGCGGATCGGCGGCAATCACGAACGTGACGCCGTTTTGTATTGCGCGCTTGTAGGAGCCATCGCCGCCGTCGAAACGCACGCTTCTGATCGCCGTATCATCGGCCGCCCAAGCCGTGGAGACAGACAGGACCCCCGCCACCATCGAAGCAAACATTAGCGATGTCAGTCTCATGGAAAACTCTCTCAGATCATTGTCTTTTAGGCGCCGGCTCAGGTAGCGTCACGCGCTGACGGCGTGACCCATTTGCCGGTTTCGCTCCCACATCGAGCGCAAAAATTCGCGCGTGCGCGCTTGCTGCGGTGCTGCGAAGAAAGCAGCCGGGGCGCCCTCTTCGACAATCTGCCCCTCCGCCATGAACACGATACGGTCGGACACTTCACGCGCGAAACCCATTTCATGCGTGACGACGATCATCGTCATGCCTTCATCGGCAAGCGTGCGCACGACACGCAACACTTCCCCCACGAGTTCCGGATCGAGGGCCGACGTCACCTCGTCGAAAAGCATGACTTCCGGCTGCATAGCCAGTGCTCGCGCAATGGCCACCCGTTGCTGCTGCCCGCCGCTCAACTCGTGCGGATAGGCGCTGGCTTTCGCCAGCAGACCCACCTTGTCGAGCAATGCGCTGGCTTCATGAATTGCATCGGACGCCGACCGACCCAGTACGTGAATGGGCGCAACCGTGATGTTTTCGATCACGCTCAAATGCGAGAACAGGTTGAACGCCTGGAACACCATGCCGACTCGTGCACGGATCGCTTCGATCGCCCTGTCGTTAGCGGTCCGTCGCTCGCCGTTCTTCACGTTCTGGAAAACCGGGACGTCGTCGACATAGATCGTGCCGCTGTCGATGCTCTCCAGATGGTTCATGCAGCGAAGCAAGGTCGACTTGCCCGACCCGGACGGTCCGACCACACTCAACACCTCGCCTTTCGCGACGCTGAGCGACACGTTTTTCAGCGCATGCACCGCGCCGAAATGCTTGCTGACACCCTCGAGCCGGATCATCGCGTCACCGCCGTGCCCTGCGGCACGCTGCTGACCGGGTTCGCCCGGCTGCCGACGCTCATGCGCCGTTCGAGCCAGCGCACCAGCAGCGCGCTCGGATAGGAGAATGCGAGGTAAATCGCGCCGATGATCGTAAACACGGTGACGTACTGAAAGTTCGTCGATGAAACGATTTGCCCCGTAAAAATCAGCTCTTTCACGGTGACGATCGAAACCAGTGAGGTGTCCTTGAAGAGCGAAATGCCGTAATTGCCGAGCGGCGGAATCACCACGCGAATCGCTTGCGGCAGCACGACCAGGCGCAACATCTTGCGGCGCGACATGCCGAGCGCTTTGGCGGCCTCGATCTGCCCTTGCGGAACCGCGGCAATGCCGGCGCGATAAACCTCGGCGAGATAAGCCGAATAGTTGATCGACAGGCCGATCACCCCCGCTGTAAACGGATCGAAACGAATCCCGAACGAAGGTAGAACGAAATAGATGTAGAACAGTTGCAATAGCGCAGGCGTGCCGCGGATCACCTCGATATACGTGGACACACACGCGCGCAGGATCCGCGAGCGCCCGAGTTTGGCGAGCGCGATCAGCAACCCAAGCGGCAGACTGATCAACATGATGCACGCGGTCAGCACGAGGCTCGTGGCCGCACCTCTTAGCAGTGCAGGCATGTAGTCGCCTGCGCCCTGCCAATCGAACAGGGCAAGAAACGTTGTCAGCATGGAGTTCCTTCGTGCCAAGGCCCCGGGCGCACCATCGCGTCAGCGCTCGCATAGCGAAGCGTCACGTGCAGGCGGTCCACCTGTGCCGTGGCCTAGGTCGTTTGAAGTGTGCAGACTTCAGGATCGACCTGCGCGCCGAGCTTGCGGCTCACACGATCCGCATACCTGCGCAACGTGCGACCCAACTCGTGCAGATCGTCGTCGTCGAGGCCGCTTTTCAGCGTGGTCACGCTGATCGCGGCGACGCCTTCGCCTTCCCGATTCGTAATCGCCGCGCCGATGCACACCACACCGATGTTGTCCTCTTCGTTATCGAACGCGTAACCGCGCTGGGCAACCAGCATCAAATCGGTCATCAATTCGCCGGGTGTCAGGAGGGTATATTCGGTGCGGCGCGGCATGCCGGTTTGCGCCAGCAGTTTGACGACCCGCGCCGGCGGCAACAGCGCCAATAGCGACTTGCCGAGCGCCGAGCAATGGGGCAATTCGCGTTGTCCCAGCGCGGAGGCAATCCGCAAGATGCCGGGCGCGTCGACCCGGCTGATCGCCACTGCGTAGCCTTGATCGAGTATGGCAAGGCGCGACGTCAAACCAGTTACTTCCGTGAGTTCGCGCAGCACCGGCATTGCAAGCTGCGATACGCCGACATCTTCCGCGGCGCGATCGCCCAGATAGACGAGCGCAAGTCCCAACCGGTAGCGACGCGAGCCGCCGAGCCGGACATCGGCCACGAAATTGCGCAGCAAAAGCGTCTGCAAAAGCGCGAAGGCCGTGCTCTTCGATACGCCGATCTGCTCAGCCACGCCGGCAACGGTCATCCCCCCGTTGCCGGCCTTCCCCAAAACCTCAAGGACATCGAGCGCGCGACTCACACTGCGTAGCGCGTATCGGTCCTCTGTAGATTGAGCTGCATCTGTCATTTTGTTTTGAATCCTCTGATTGATGAAGCTACCCCGATAGCATCCCACATCTCATATTGACAGTCACTAATCAGGAAATTAATATGAATCTATTGCCGAACGCAGTTCGGTAGGACAGAACAATTAATCCATGCAGGCGTTGCCGATTCATGGCGCGCCTAACCACGAAAAATAGCGAGAGGAGGCCGCATTCGAGTCGACGCCGCGCTCCGGGGCTTTTGGCGCGGCGTCACCCACTCGGCGGCAAGCAACAATGGGAATAATCTCCGAGCGGGATTTGGGCATTGACGATCAGTCGAAAATGTCAGGCGCACATTCGGCGAAACTCGTGCACAGTGAAATTGTGCATATCCGGCTGGTCATCGAGCGCTTGACCGCAACAGATCTCGCCGAGTCCGGCTTGCCTCTTGCTTATTGGCGTAAGCGCCTGCAAAGCATCATGCAAAACTATCAGTTATCGCAAGCCCATTTCCATGAAATTGACCGGATTCTCGATTCGCTCAAGGAATAGCACAAACGCGCGAAATTTTATCCGGTTAAAAACGGGTGACCTGATTTCCGTATATTTCAGTAAATTTCAAATCCAGTCTGAAATAAGTAAGTAATACCGTATTTGTCATACGAATTAACCTGCTATCACCCGTCGTGAATACGACTGGGACGTGACATATTCGTAGCCGCTCTTGGGCACGATCTCGTTCCGGAAAATCCGCGCCACCATGCTCGCCGCGGTTTGGTTTGCACGATATAAAACGTAAAATCGGCTGCTTCCAATAACCGTCCAGGAGAACGCAGATGACTGCGGGCGCAACCAGGTCGATTGCGGCCACGATCTATCGCGGCGAAGCGATCGAAAACACCCATATCGCGCATGTCGCGGTGGTCGATGCGCGCGGGCGCCTGCTTTATGCCTTCGGCGATCCCGCCCGCATGACGTTGGCGCGTTCGGCGGCAAAGCCCGCCCAGGCGCTTGCCGTGCTCGAAACCGGCGCGCTCGAACGCTTTGGCTTTGATGAGGCGGATCTCGCGCTCATGTGCGCCTCGCACAACAGCGAGGAACGGCACATCGAACGCACCCGTCAGATGATTGCGAAAGCCCACGCGAGCGAGGCGGATCTGCGTTGCGGCGGCCATCCGCCGCTATCCGACGCGGTCTACCGCTCATGGATCAAACGCGATTTCACGCCGGGCGCCGTATGCAGCAACTGCTCCGGCAAGCACGCCGGCATGCTCGCGGCCGCGCAAGCGATCGGTTCGACCGTCGAGGATTACCACCTCCCCGAGCATCCGCTACAGGTACGCGTGAAACATACCGTCGCCGAGGTGTGCGACCTGCCTGACGATGGCGTCCAATGGGCCATCGACGGCTGCAATCTGCCGACGCCCGCTTTTCCGCTGGAGCGTCTGGCACGGCTTTACGCAAAGCTGGCCGATGCCGCCGCCCAACCCGCCGCAGCAGGGGCATCGACGCACCACGCTGGGTTGGCGCGCATCTATCGGGCGATGACTACCTATCCGGAAATGGTCGCAGGTGAAGGTCGCTTCTGCACGGCGTTGATGCGCAGCTTCGAAGGAGCGCTGGTGGCCAAGGTGGGCGCAGACGCCAGCTATGCGATCGGCGTGCGTGCCTCGGAACAGACGGCACGCCTTGGCGCCGATGGCGCGCTGGGGATTGCGGTGAAGGTGGAAGACGGCAACGCCACGGTGCTATACGCGATCGTGGCCGATCTGCTGGACCAGCTCGGGATCGGCACCGCCGCGCAGCGCGCCCAGCTGGATGCGTTCCGCAACCCGCCCATGCGCAACACGATGAACGTGGAAGCTGGACGGATCGCACTTTCCGTTGCACTCGAAGCCGTAGCCGCCACCCTGCCCTGATTAAGCTTCACAATGGCCGACAGAGCCGATATATCGCGCCGCTCATCCTGTAGACCCGGTGTTACGCTGAACTGACATCTATTGCCGGTCGAGCGCGAGCCGCAATGCGGGGACGGTTTCACGCCGCGGCACGTCCGCGGACCGTGAAACAGGGCACGGATTGCAGCGAGACCGCATCAGGAGGCGTCGCGATGAAAATGACAATCCCAATGGGCCTGACGCTGTTGAGCATGAGCGGCGCCGTGCTGGCGTGGCAGCCCGTGGTTTACCCAATCCGCAGCCAGAACGCCTGGCAGCAAAACACCGACGCTGCCACGTGCTACGGCACGGCCAGACGCCAGTCCGGCGTCGACATGACGCGTGAAGCACAGTCGCCCACTCGCCCGAAGCTCGCCTCGGGGGCCGCGAGTATCGGCAGTGGCGCTCAGGTGTCGCAACCGCCGCTGCCCGCAAGCGGAGCGGTATCAGCCAGCGGCACGAAGGCGATGGCAGCGGCTGGCGTACCGCCTGCTAGCGGCGCGGCCGCCGCAACGGGGCAAGCCAGTGAACCGATGCCGAAAACCGACAAGAGCGGGGTGCCTGAGTTAGGCGGCGCCAGCGAGCCGCCAACCGCAACCGAAGTCAAGGCGCCGCCGATGCCGCCGCCTGAACCGCCCATGACGCGTTACTGGCGCGCCTACGCGACCTGCATGCAGGGGCGCGGCTACGCCGTGCAGTGACGAGCGTGACCTCGCTTATTCGCTGCTGGTCCATTCCACGTTTGCCCCCACCGAGCGCAGGTTTTCCACGAAGTGCGGATGCGCGCGGCGGATCGGCAACGCGTTCATGATTTCCGACCGTCCCTCGATGCTGGCGGCGACCATCAGAAGCGCAATCGCCACACGAATGATGTACGGACTCTCGACCCGGGCCGGACTCAACGGCAGGCCGCCGAACGTGATCAGGCGATGCGGGTCGGACAGGAAGACGTGCGCGCCGAATTTGGAGAGCTCGCCGGACCAGCCCATTGCGCCGTCATAAACCTTGTTCCAGAACATCGCGCTGCCTTCGGCCTTCACGCCGAGGGCGATGAAGATCGGCAGCAGGTCCACCGGCAGATACGGCCAGGGCGCCGCTTCCACCTTGGTGAGGATGTTCTGCGTAAATGGCCGGCGTACCCGCAACGGTCCTTCCCGGAGCGCGCGCGACCAGCCGTCGCGATGCTCCACTTCCACGCCGAACTTGGCGAACGTCCGATCGATCAGCGGAAACTGTTCCGGCGCGGTATTCCGAACCACGATGTCACCGCCGGTAATCGCACCCAGTGCCAGAAACGTGGCGATTTCGTGGAAATCCTCGCTAAAGCGGAATTCGCCGCCGCCAAGCGGATTGCCGCCCGATATGCTCAAACGCGAGGTGCCGATACCTTCGATCTCGACGCCGAGCATTGCGAGAAAGCGGCAAAACTCCTGCACATGCGGCTCAGACGCTGCATTGACCAGCGTCGATGTGCCCGTCGCCGACGCCGCACACAACACGAAGTTCTCGGTGGTCGTCACCGAGGCGTAGTCGAGCCAATGCTGATTCGCGCTCATCTGCGTCTCGGCGCGTACGATCAGCGAATCCGCCGTGCGCGCGACCCGTGCGCCGAAGCGCTCGAACACCTCGACGTGCGGGTCGATCTCGCGCACACCGAGCGTGCAGCCTTTCACGTCATTCTCGAGACGAGCCACGCCGAAACGCGCGAGCAACGGCGGGACGAGCATGATCGACGAACGCATCTCCTCCGGCAGCTTGTGCGCGACGGGATCGAATGCGGTGGCGTGATGGTGCAGGTCGAGAATGCCGGTGCCGAAATCCATCGACACCTCGCTGCCCAGCATGCGGAAAATGTCGAGAATCTTCTTGACGTCGGTAATCTCGGGGACGCCGATCAAGCGCAGCGGCTGGCAGGTCAGCAGCGTGGCGCAGAGAATCGGCAGGACGGCGTTCTTGTTGGCAGAGGGTTCGATCTCGCCGCGTAGCGGGAGACCGCCGTGAACGATCAGGTTGGACATGTTCGGGGGGCTGAAAGAGGGGGACGTGAGGCCAATATCATGCCATCGCGCGGCGCGTACTGCCGATCGGACGCGGCCGATTTTTGCGTGGGTTAACCGCCGTGCAGTCAGTCCTGCAAGCGCGCCTCGATCCGTTCAATCAACCCCTCGGCCCAGCGACGCAGCAGCCAATCCGACGCCACCAGCGGTATCGAAGCGCCGATGACCCGATATACCTTGCCGCGCTGGATCTTGGAGACCTTGTCCGGATCGAGCCAGTCGTCGTTATGAACCAGCAACAGCACCGTCTCGAGACCAATCAACACCGGCCACAGGCAAGCCAGCCTCAAGCGCACGGAGAAGGCCGGAAGCGCCAGCGTATAGTCGACGGCCAAGCGGAAGTGATCGAGCGTCAGTCGGACCAGTTCAACCAGCAGCGGCCGCGCCCGCAACGAGTTGCCCGGCTCCAGCAGATCTTGCGGGCTCAGGCCGAAGCGATCCAGCATTTCGACCGGCAGGTAACAGCGGCCAATCCGCAAATCCTTGCCGCAGTCGCGCAGCACATTGGTCATTTGCAGCGCCTTGCCAAAGCGAACCCCACGCTGCAGCATCGACGACATCGTCTCCGGCGAGCTTTTCAGCGTCCCCGGCATGTGCGCGTAAGTCATCCTGGTCCAGAATTCGCCGACGCAACCTGCCACCAGATACGTATAGCGATCCAGTTCGGACAAGGCCTCGAGCGCGACGATCTGGCCTGAACGTTCATCCGGAAAGGTACGCAGATCGAACTCCATCCCCTCCGTGAGCGTCGAGACGATCTCGCGCACCGCCTTGCGATCCGACTCGCTCAACTGCGACAGGATCGCCAGCGCCGGACCCAGCGACTCCAGTAAGACCTTTTCGTCCGACAGCGTCTGCTGCCCTGCCACCTCCACCGACATCCGCTGCAGGAAGGCGCCCTGATCGCCGGCGCCGTTGACCTGGGCACGCAGCGAGAGCAGCAATTCCAGACGTTGCGCTGGGGGAATCAGGGAAGTGTCGGCGATTGTGTCGGCCGCGCGCGCGAGCAGATACGCGAGACCAATCGGGTCGCGCATGCCGGCGGGCAAGATACGCAGCGTGAGATAAAAGGAACGTGAAACGCCTTTTAGCAGCGGACCCAGAAGGTAGGTCCGAGTAGGAGTCAGCATGGATCGATCAGGTCGGTTTGGGACAAATTAGGCGCTGCCGAATTGTATCCTGCAAACCGTGACTATCCTGCCGGCCTTGAGCGGGCCGGCTTCGGTCACACCGTCAAGGCGAAAACGCGTCGTGCGCCGGCCGCCACGGGCTCGAGCCAGAGGTTCAAGGGAACAACTTGCTGTACGGCGAACGCCGCAGAGGCCCTTGGGGCCTCTGCGGCGTCAGTCAACCTGCCAGGCTGGCCGCTAACCCTACTTGGCAGCCGCTTTTTCTTTGTGACCGCCGAAGTCATGCCGCATCGCCGACATCACCCGATTGGCGAAATCCGCGTCGCCGCGTGAGCTGAAGCGCGCGAAGAGCGCCGCACTCAGCACCGGCACGGGCACGCCTTCGTCGATCGCCGCCTCGATCGTCCAACGCCCTTCGCCCGAATCCGATACGCGCCCCGAGTACTGTTCGAGGCCCGCATCGCCAGCCAGCGAAGCGGCGGTCAGGTCGAGCAGCCACGAGCCGATCACGCTGCCGCGCCGCCAGACCTCGGTGATCTCCGGCAAATTCAGGTCGTATTGATAGAACTCCGGGCCGTGCAGCGGCGAGGTTTCGGCGTCGACGTCCTGATTCTTTTTGCCCGCATTGGCGTTGTGGAGGATATTCAAGCCCTCCGCATAAGCCGCCATGATCCCGTACTCGATGCCGTTGTGAACCATCTTCACGAAATGCCCGGCACCTTGCGCTCCGCAATGCAAGTAGCCCTGATCGGCCGTGCCGGCGTCCTTGCTGCGCCCCGGAGTGGGCGTGGCCGCGCCCGGGCCCGGCGCCAACGTCGATAGGATTGGCGCCAGCCGTTCCACCACCGCCGCTTCACCGCCGACCATCAGACAATAGCCGCGCTCACGGCCGTACACGCCGCCGCTCGTGCCGACATCCACATAGTGCAGTTGCTTCGCGCCCAATTCCTTGCCGCGCCGGATGTCGTCGCGGTAAAACGAGTTGCCGCCGTCGATCACAATGTCTCCCGGTTCCAGCAGCGGCGTCACTTGAGCGAGCGTCGCATCGACCACGGCCGCCGGCACCATCAGCCAGACCGCGCGCGGCTTGGCCAGTTGCTTGACCAGATCTTCGAGGGACGAGGCGCCCGCGACGCCGTCCTGCTTGAGTTTCTCTACCGCCGCCGGCTGGACGTCGTAGACCACGCATGTCTGACCGCCGGCGGTCAGGCGTCGTACCATGTCAGCGCCCATGCGCCCCAATCCAATCATGCCTAGCTGCATCTTTCACTCCTTATGTGCGGTACCGCGAGCGTGGTTGTCGCGGACGTTCAAGCAGTTGTGAGCCAGGACCGTGAGCGCATGCGACGCCCGGAACGACGCTCACATGCGAAAGCGATGGTCCTGTACGGTCGTACCTTAGTACGTTACTCGCCACCCGCTCTTTTCGCATGGAATCTTTTCCGCACAATCGAGGGTTGGCGTGTAGCGCGGCGCAGTTATTGCAGGCATGCAATGTGCCTGCTGATGAGCAGGCACAACGATGAGACAGGGAGAGGGCGGGAGTCGTTCAATCCGGTGACGGATACACCGGGGCTTTGCCGCTCGTGTCTTGCTGCCCGCTCTGACCGGGCGTTTTGCAGCG
The DNA here is from genome assembly GCF_050436545.1 of Paraburkholderia sp. GAS41. NCBI lineage: Bacteria > Pseudomonadati > Pseudomonadota > Betaproteobacteria > Burkholderiales > Burkholderiaceae > Paraburkholderia > Paraburkholderia sp. GAS41. Next base: position 425,653 of record NZ_JBNDMK010000002.1, on the reverse strand, counting down.
TTGCATGACGCACATCAATCCATCATGCTTCATGCCGGTGTGCACAGGTGCGCGCCACTATGGCGCGCTTTCCATGCAGTTCAGGTCCGTTGCGCCCACAGCGTGCGGCCAAAGAACGTCAACGTACGATCCCAGGCCAACTGTGACCAGACCGGATCGAACTGGGTGCGTGAAATACGGCCGGGGCCGACTGCGGTTTCGTTGGCGAACGCGTGGTGTGCCAGATAGTGGTGCGATTCCAGATCCACTTTCGCGTCACGCAGCTTGGCTTCGACGGCTTCGACCATGGCGGTGGGGAAGAACTCGTCTTGCGTGCCCCAGTGGGCTTGCACCGGCGCCTTGATCTTGTCCGCCTGAATGTATTCCAGCGGCGGGCAGCCATACCACACCACAGCGGACGACAAATCAGGGATCTGGCCGAGCGCCAGCAGTGTCAGCGCACCGCCCATGCAGTAACCGGTCAGCCCGATACGATCGGTATGTTGCTTCAGGTACTGCACTGCGCCGGCAATATCCTGCGAAGCGGCGTCGCCGAAATCGAGCCCGCTCATCAGATGGTGCGCTTCCTCTTCTTCGACCGTCGCTTTACCGCGGTAGAGATCGGGTACGAGCGCCAGATAACCGGATTGCGCGAGCCGGTCGGCTACGCCGCGAATCTGGTCGTTCAAGCCCCACCATTCCTGAATCACCACAATAGCGGGGGCGCCTGCCGCGTTCTGCGGCTTGGCGAGATATCCCTCGACGTCCTTTCCATCCGGGCGGCGAAAGGTAATCATGGATCCTGTTGGCTGTTTCATGAGACGGTCTCCTCGTTTGGGCGGAACGCATAGGATAGCGGTTGTTGTGCGGGGTTGCAGGCCCACACCGCCAAGTCCCTTTCCTCCACACCGTCTTTCGGACCGACTGCGCGAACCTTGCGAGCCGCTTCGCTCATCGCCACGCGCAGCACGGTGGTCATGGCCAACTTTTTGCCGTTTCCCGGCAGCACTGCGTTGGAACGTTCGGGCGCGATGCCTTTGACGAAAGCGTCCAGCGCGACCGCTTTCGTCGCGTGTGACTCACGTCATCTCACGCGCGCCAGCGTAATAGCGCGCTCCGGACATGCGCTCACGCACAAACCGCAGGCCCGGCACGCATCGGCGTTCGTTGCGTAAGCGACCTCCATACCATGCACGCGCAGCTTGAATTTGGCAAGCATGCCTAAGTTATCGTAGTCTGCGTCGTCAATCCGGCGAATTTCGAAAACGTCCTCGGGACACACGACTGCGCAATCGCCCTTACCTTCGCAGCGTTTGAAATCCACCACTGGGGCAATGATGCCCGCGGCCTGCTTGCAAGCCGCTGTCGATGCCTGTCTCACGGGTTGTCCTCCTGCGGCTTGCCGCGCGCGGACGAGACGCCCTTCAGGAAATTCTCGCGTTCTTCCGGGTTCATGCGCTCCCACCTGCGCCATGGTCCGTGTCCGTGCCAGCCGCCCCGGCCGCGAAATCCGCCAAACAGGATACGGCTCAAAACCAAGAGACCCAGCGCGTGCAGGTAATCGATCGCCCGCCCGCCGACGAATACCGCTGGGATCACCCAATTCCATAGGGACATCACGATCCATCCCAACACGGCAATCGCCACCAACGCCAGCAGCGCCTTGCCGAAGAATCTCGCTCTGCATCTCATCGACCTGCTCCTTTAGATATCCAAATCGTCATACACGGCCTGCAAACTGGCACGCAGATGCAGCACCGCATAACGCTTGCGCGCGAGCAACGTGTTCACGCTTACACCGCTCGCGGCGGCCAGTTCCTTGAAGCTGCGCCCTTCGAGTTCATGTGCGACGAAGACTTCGCGCTGGTTGTCCGGTAGTTCGTCAAGCGCCGCCTGTAGCGCACCCAGCAGCACCGATCTCGCATACACCGCGTCAGGACCGGCGTCGTGGGACGGCAAAGCAAGATCCAGTCGATACTCGCTGTCGTCGTCCGGATCTCCCGCGGCCTCGGCCAGCGGCAGCTCCCGTTTCTTGCGAAACACATCGATGATGCGATTGCGTGCCACCCTGAACAGCCATGCGCTGACCTGCTCGATCGGCGCCGGCAGCCGGTAGGCCTGCACGAACTCGTGAAAGACATCCTGCAGGATGTCTTCCGCTTCACTCGGATCGCGCACCCGACGCCGGATGAAATGCCCAAGCTTGCTGCGCTCACGCAAGATGGTTGCGGTGAGGTCGCGGTCTCGTTCGAGCATCGGGTCCGGGGTCGGCGTCGGTTCCATACGTCGGTAGACGGATCAGGAGCGGGGATATTGTGCCGGGCGGGAAATAAGCGGCATATTGTGGTTCGCGGCCTTTGTCAGCGCCGCTGCCGTCCGCAGTCAAGGTGTTGGTGTTACCGCGCGGGAGGTTGAGGGCTGTTTGCCGGGTTGGTGTCGAACTTGTGCACGCTTTCTATTCCGGCAAGGCCAGCCAGCGCGGTCAGTTCCGCCTGCAGAGGGTCGGCAATCTCCTTGTCGTAAACCTCCGCGCCATTGACATACAGCGCGAAGGACCGCAGGTATCGGGCCTTTTTCTCCGGCTTCCCGATCGTGTCCCGGGTCCACTGATACAGCGGGTAATGTTCGGAGCCGAGTCGTTCGGCCTCGCTGACGTAGTCCGCGAACGCGTCGAATTGGCACTTCAAGGACGCATTGTGCTTGCGCAGAACATCGCCGAGTGCCGCGTACGCGTCAGACGACGAATCGCCGCGCAAGCGCGCTGCAAGCTCTGCGGTCACGGTGATCCTCAACTGATATTGCAAGGCGTCGTCCATGTCGACCTCAAAGATCCTGCTCGGCGAAATTCAACTCCACGCCATTGCCGGCCGGGTCCAGAAAAAACAATTGATGCTGGCCGGTCAACGGCACGAGCTCGCGTCGATAGCGGATCTTGAACTCATCCAGACGTGCTTCGAACGCGCCCAGATTGCTGCAGACGAACGCGGCATGGTCGAAGGTGTTGATCACATGCGCGGGGCGCTCTTCGTCCGGTCGCACCTCGCTGAGATGAAGGACATCGCGCTCGCCAATGTAGAGCCAGTAACCGAAGCTCTGAAACGGCGGTCGAGGACCGAGTTGCAACCCGACCACCTCGACATAAAAATCGCGCAAGGTATCGAGCATCGGGCGACTCGCCCGAAAATTGTAATGAGCGAAGCCGAGAACAGGCATGAACCCTCCCACTGAACGGTATGGTGGTGCGATGCGTGCGCGCCGCTTCGCCACGAAGCGAAGCGGTCACATCGCGGATGACAACGCGTCAATCGCCGATCAGTTTAAAGCAGGATGGAGTATTGGCATGCACGGGCCTACGGGCCCACGGGCGCGTCAAGGACGAGGCAAGCGGGACGACCTGGCGGTCTACATGTGAAGCGGTGGGATGATGCAACGGCAGACCAGCCGCGCAAACGACTGGTCTGTGAACCACTCGAACTCAGGCTTGCGGCGCAGCGCCGTCCGTGTCGGACGCCAGCTCAGTGCTTTCGCCCTCTTTCTTGTCGACGAGCGATTCCAGCGCGCCGGCGCCTTTGAACCCGGCGATTGCGGCGATGCCTTTGGTCAGCAGCCCGGCATCCGGATCGACTTTCTCCGTTGCTTCCACTGCCGCGACTGCGCCTGCAATTTCACCTACCGTATCCAGAATTCCCATGACAATCACCGTATATGTTGAAGGTCCATATGAACTACTTCGCGACTACCGCGGAACGTGGGGTTGCATGCCCAAGGCCGACGCTGATGGCCGCTCGCCAGCCTGAACGACAATAGCATCTCAGAAATGCCGAAGCTGTAAAACATTGTCAAATGACGGGGATGTGCGCGAGGTTGTCGTCTGGGAGGGCGGGATGCCGGCCCTCCGATGCGATTCTGCGATTGAATGTTGCGAGTCGCGAATAGCAAATTGATTCGCGTTTTGCGTTGACCGTTTTATCCGCGTGAAAGGCGCTAACCGAGTTCGGTCGCGAACAAGGCATTCAGCAGATTCGACGCGGGCCGCTCGGCAAGCCGCGTCAGCGATTCGATCATCTCGACCTGACAGTCCAGTAGCGGAATCATTCGGATGCGGCGCGATTCGTTGAATTCCGCCGACGCGATCACTCCCACGCCCATACCTTGCGCGATTGCTTCCTCGAGCGCCTCGCGGCCGTCCACATAAAGGACCGGCTCGACCTGCAACGCCTGGCGAACCAGTTCGATTTCGAGCAACTGCTGCGTCACCGATTGCGCTTCCCGAAAGATCACCGGCTGCTGGACGAGCTCCGCGTAGGTCAACTTGCGCTTTTTGGCGATCGGACTGGTAGCCGGTACCATCGCCACGAGCGGATCGCGCCGTAGCACGCGCGCTTCGAGACGGCTGTGAACCTGCGGCGCGGCGGTAATCGCCGCGTCAACCGTGCTCGACAGCACACGCTGCATGCACTCGGCCGCATTCGCGATGGACAGGGTGACCACGATACCGGGATGTTGCTGGCGAAACGCGCCGATTAGCTTGACCGCGAGATCCGGCGCGTCCGCGGCAAGCGAGAGCGTGCCGGATTCCAGGCCGCTTGCCGATTCGAGCAGTTGGCGGGCGTCGCGTTCGCAGCTGAGCATTTGCCGCGTCACGCTGAAGAGCCGTCGCCCGAGTTCGGTCGGCTCGACGCCGCGCGGCCCGCGCTCGAACAGTTTGACCCCGAAATCCTGTTCCAGCCGCCGGACGTGATCCGAAATGGCCGGCTGCGTCAACGACAGCGCCTGCGCCGCCTTGGAAAAGCCGCCGTATTCGGCGACCGCGTGAAATGCCCGCAATTGCGCGTATTGCATCTGCGCCTCGACCTGTCGATAAGTTTTAGTGATAGCTCTATCGATTATATCGATTTTACCGATGGACCAGTCTTCTGTACTGTGACAACCACTGAGACCTTCATTGGACGTTCAAGCATGAACACCGCAGTCGACTCATCCGTTGCCTCGTGCGCGCCCCCTGCCAAAGGCGAGCCGTATCTGCTGACACCGGGACCGCTCACCACGGCGTTCTCGACCAAGGAAGCGATGCTGCGCGACTGGGGCTCGTGGGACGGCGATTTCCGCGCCATGACCGCCCGCCTGCGCCGTAGCCTGCTCGAGATCGCCGGCGACACCGCGGGCGACTACGATTGCGTGCCACTGCAAGGGAGTGGAAGTTACTGCGTCGAAGCCATGCTCGGCAGCCTGATCCCGCGCGACGGACACGCACTCGTGCTGGCGAACGGCGCCTACGGCAAGCGCATGGCGACCACGCTCGGCTATCTGGGCCGCCGTCACACGGTGCTCGACAAAGGCGACTACCTGCCGCCGCGCGGCAACGAAGTGGAGCGCATGCTCGACGCCGACCCGAGCATCACCCACGTCGTCGCGGTGCATTGCGAAACGAGCTCGGGGATTCTCAATCCTGTCGAAGAGATCGCCGCAGCCACCGCGAAGAAGGGCCGCAAGCTGCTGATCGATTCCATGAGCGCATTTGGCGCGGTGCCGCTCGACGTGCGCCATCTGCAGTGCGAAGCGTTCGTTTCTTCAGCGAACAAGTGCATTGAAGGCGTGCCGGGCTTTGGTTTCGTCATCGCGCGTAAAAGCGCCTTGCTCGAAGCCAAGGGCCGCAGCCACTCGCTGAGCCTCGACGTGTACGACCAGTGGGATGTGATGAACCGCACGGGGCAGTGGCGCTTCACGCCGCCCACGCACGCCGTCGCGGCTTTTATCGAGGCGCTAAGGCTGTACGCACTCGAGGGAGGACAACCTGCACGCCTCGCCCGTTATGCGCACAACCGCGACGTGCTGGTTGCCGGCATGCATGAACTCGGATTCGAACCGCTGCTCGACGCTCACTGGCGCTCGCCGATCATCGTGACGTTTTTTGCGCCTGCCCATCCTGCGTTCCGCTTCGACCAGTTCTACGATCTGATGAAGCAGCAGGGCTTCATCATTTATCCGGGCAAGCTGACGGTAGTGGAAAGCTTCCGCGTGGGTTGCATCGGACAGGTGGATGCTGACGTCATGCGACGCGTCGTCGCCGCATGCGCTCAAGCGTTGCGCACGATGGGAGTCGAACACGCGGCGCCGCCAGACGCGGCGCTCGAAGAACGCCAGTTGCTCGCTCAGCAAGTTTGATATTGACCGCGGCGCCCGGGCGCGCAGCAGGAAACCCGCGACGCAAGAGACCTAATAGGCCCTCCACCGTCGCCCAGACTCTACTCAGGATCTGACGTAAATGAAGCACGTAAAAGCAGTGATTTTCGATTGGGCCGGCACCGTGGTCGATTACGGTTCACTTGCACCGATGGGCGCGTTCGTCGAAACGTTCGAGCAGTTTGGCGTGTCGATTACGGTCGACGAAGCGCGCGGGCCGATGGGCATGGCCAAGCGTCCGCATATCGCGGCGTTGATGGCGCTGCCACGTGTCGCTCAGGCGTGGGAGGACAAGTACGGTCACGCGCCGGGCGAGCAGGATATCGATGCGATCTATGACGTCTTCGTGCCGAAGAACATCAAGGTGGCTGCGAGCTATAGCCAGGTGATTCCGGGTGTCGCGGACGTGGCGACGGCATTGCGTTCCGAGGATATCCGCATCGGCACCACCACCGGCTATACCCGCGAGATCATGGCCGAAATCACGCCGGGCGCGGCCGCGCAGGGGTTTTCGCCGGACAGCCTCGTGTGTACCGGGGACACGCCGGAAGGCCGTCCTTCGCCTTACATGATCTATAAGACGTTGCCGCAACTCGGCGTGTGGCTCGCCAAAAATGCGATCAAGGTGGACGATACCGAGGTCGGTATTGAAGAAGGCATCAACGGTGGGACGTGGGCCGTCGGTGTGGCCGTCAGCGGCAATGCATTCGGTATGGCCGAGGCGGATGTGAAAGCACTGCCTGCCGACGAATTCACGCGGCTGCGCGCTGCCGCCGCGCAACGGCTGACCGCTGCGGGCGCGCATTACGTGGTGGATAGCGTAGCGGATCTGATGCCGGTGGTGTATGACATCGAGGGCAGGCTGGCGCGCGGGGAACGGCCTTAATAAGCCTGGTAAAAATAAAGGCAGCTAGTAAAACCCTAAGCTTCCCTAATGAAAAATCCTGCCTGAGAGGCTCTCCAGGCAGGATTTTTTTACATGAAACGCAAGCTTAGAACTTGTGACGGATACCGACCATGCCCATTGCCTGCTTGTTGGTCGACGCATCGTTGCCGAAGTCGCCCATCGACGCCACTGCGGCGACCACATCGCCCGAGGTCGCGCTGATGGTATTGCCCGATGCCTTCTGATAACCGGCCAGCGCGTAGATGTCCGTGCGCTTCGACAGGAAGTAGTCCGCGCCGAAGCTGACCTGGTTATACGCAACCGTGACGTTGTTGCCGCTGCCCTTCGTGTAGTCGTAGCCCACGCCGACAACCGTCTCCGGATTCAGCTGGTAGTTCACGAAGGCCTGACCGGTGTTGAATTTCGTATTGTTCTGGCTACCGAAAGACGTCGTGTAATTGTTGTACTGCACATTGCTATACGAAACGCCGAACGTGAAATTGCGGAACGCGTAGTCGCCTGCGGCGCGAATGATCTGCATCGAGTTCGCCGACACGAAAGCGCCGCTAATGGCTTCAGAATCCACGGCGAAACTCGCGGCGTCCGGATTCAGGCCGTCGAACGTAGCGGCCGTGCCATGGTCGCTGTTTGCGTGGAAATAACCCGCGGCAAAGCCAAACGGACCGTGGTTATAAGCTACCGCTGCCGCATAGGTCTGACCGCTCGCCGTGCTGCCGGGCACACCGCCGAACGCATACATTGCCGATGCCTGCAGGCCGGCATAGTTCGGCGTGGTGTACTTGATGGAATTGTTGGTCCGATAACTATTGTCGTAGTTATCAATGTCGCCCGGCGTGGCGAAGGTCGGACCAAAGGTATCGTCGTTCGTCACAGGCTGGATCAGGTCGATCAGCGGATCATATTGACGACCAAGGGTGATCGTGCCCGTGTTGTCACCCGAAAGACCGATCATGGCCGTGCGGCCGAATATGCGTTGACCCTGGCCAAGGCGGCCATTGTCGACGTTAAAGCCGCTTTCCAGCTTGAAGATGGCCGACAGACCGCCGCCCAGATCTTCCGTACCCTTCAAGCCCCAGAGATTCGGCGACAGATTGCCGGGAGACAGCTGAAACGTTCCGCCTGAGCGGTTCGCGCCTTGCTGATTGCCGAAATACGCAATACTCGTGTCCACCGCGCCGTAGAGCGTGACGCTAGTTTGCGCATGAGCGACCGACGTCATGGCTGCGAGAGACGCCACTGCGAGAATTGCTTTTTTCATGAAATTTTATCCGATTGAAGAATTTGGTCTCGATTTACCGTCGTGCGAAGCCACTCGTAAATCGAACGTACGTTGACGTTTGAAGTCCGCTTTCCCGATGAAAATACCGTTCAGATAAAACGACACTTCATCCGGACGGCGCGATTGACTACCGCGGCGCAAATATATCTGACGGTTTGACGTTAAAAAATCGACTCATATTGAAATTCTATTTTTCAGCAACTCGAAATAGCCATCAGACCGGTACAACAACGCTACAAGGAGATTCGACAGTCCCGTAATAATTGTTTTTCTAACGTGTGTTGGTTGATTGCCACATGCATATTCATTCGAGACACGTACCTCTGGACCATGGAATTTCTTCGAAGATCCGGATACTGATGGAATCAGATTCGCACTGAAATTAGGTATCACCTGACAGCGCATTTGTTATTTTCCAGCGGTTATTTAGTGACCGCCAGCGTGGCGATTAACCTCGCCGTCTTGCCGAATATTGAACCTGGAAAACCACTCCGCGCCGCCCGGGCGCCCTCGGCGCGCTCCTGTTGGCGGCAAAAAATAGCGACGCTAAAATCGATCGCCGCGGCGTCCGACATACCCGCCGGTTCACAAGCTATCTAGGAGCTAACGTGGAAGTCAAGTGGATCGAGGATTTCATCGCCCTCGCGCAGCATCAGAGCTTCTCGCGCGCGGCGGAACTGCGCAACGTCACGCAGTCCGGGCTCAGCCGGCGCATTCAGGCGCTCGAACAGTGGATTGGCGCCGAGCTGATCGACCGCAGCACTTATCCGCCGACGCTCACGCCGGCCGGCCGGCTCTTCCTGGAAGCTGCCGAAGACATCGTCGGCAAACTGTTCGACACGCGCGCAATTATCCGCAGCGAACAGCGCATGCCGGGAACCGGACTGCAGATCGCGGCCGGTCACGCGCTTTCAGTCGGTTTTGTTCCGGACTGGCTGAAATCGCTACAGAGCCGTTTTAGCGGCCTGCGGGTGCGCATCGTACCCACGAATGTGCACGACTCGATTCTGATGCTGGTCAACGGTAACTGCGAATTGATGCTGGCGTACGAGCACCCCGACCTGCCCCTGCATCTGGATGCCACGCGCTATCCTCACCTCACCGTCGGCCGCGACGTATTCCTGCCTGTCTGCGCGCCAAGCCAGCGCTCCACGCCCTCTTTCAGACTGCCCGGAACGCCGGGTCGTCCCCTTCCGCTAATTGGTTATAGCGCCACCACTTACTTCGCCCGCTGCCTTCAGTTGCTCCTGCATCGTGCGAGCAAGAATCCCGCATTGATTCCGCACTTCGAGTCCGACATGGCCGACGTGCTCAAGAAACTCGCGCTCAATGGCGAAGGCATCGCATGGTTGCCGAAGAGTCTGATCGAAACGGAACTCGCTAACGGCACGCTCGTCGCCGCCGGCGACCGGACCTGGCAACTCGATCTGCAACTGCGCCTGTATCGCGATCGAAACAACGATATGCCGCTGCTCAAGGACCTCTGGGAATATCTGGAGTCCCGCACAGAAGGCTAGGTCACGCCGAGTCCGCCGCTCGCACGCGTTATGCGGCTGCCGCATAACGCGATGTCAAGGCCGCATCACGTTCATTTCTGTCGCCTTTAGGATCCGTTCAAGTCTTCGCCGTCCTGTGATTTACACAGGCGCAGAGGCGATGTCTACCCACGTCCGCTCCCAGCACAGACGTGCTCCAAAGGACACCTGTACGACTCGACGAAAGAAAGGGACAACCATGAAAAATCGCCTCACGCTCTATATTGCCGTCGGCATGATACTCGGCGTCGCAGCCGGCTACGTGTGCCACGCGTGCGCCGCAGACGCCACCGCAGCGAAAGCCATGGCGGGCTATTTCTCGATCGTCACCGAGATTTTCCTGCGACTCATCAAGATGATCATCGCGCCGCTGGTATTTGCCACGCTCGTCTCGGGTCTCGCGAGTATGGAGAGCGGACAGGACGTCGGTCGCATCGGACTGCGAACAGTGGGATGGTTTATCTGCGCATCACTGGTATCGCTCGCGCTGGGCCTGATGCTCGCCAACGCCCTGCAGCCGGGCGCCGCATTGCACATGGTCGCAAGCGGTAGCGATGTGAACACCGGACTCAATACGGCCGGACTGAACTTCAAAGACATCGTGACGCACGCGTTTCCGACCAGCTTGCTGGATGCGATGACGCGCAACGACATCTTGCAGATTCTCGTGTTTTCGCTCTTCTTCGGACTGGGACTCGGTGCGCTGAAGCACGACCCGCGTGTCAAGGTGGTCGTGCAGGCGATCGACGGCATGGTGCCCGTCATGTTGCGGCTCACCGACTACGTCATGCGTGCCGCGCCGTTTGGCGTGTTTGGTGCGATTGCATCCGCGGTGACGCTGCGCGGTCTGGACGTACTGCTGACGTACGGCAAGCTAATTGGTTCGTTCTACCTGGGTCTCGCGCTGCTATGGGCCGCGCTGATCAGCGTCGGCTATCTGTTTCTGGGCAAACGAGTGGGACCGCTGCTCAAGGCAGTGCGCGAACCCGCCATGCTCGCATTTTCGACCGCCAGCAGCGAAGCCGCCTATCCGCGTCTGACCGAGCAGCTTGAGAAATTCGGCGTCGACAAGAAGGTGGTCGGCTTTACGTTGCCGCTCGGCTATGTGTTCAACCTCGATGGCTCTATGATGTATCAATCATTCGCAGCGATATTCATCGCGCAGGCCTTCGGCATCGACATGCCGCTGTCGCAGCAGATCTTCATGCTGCTGGTGTTGATGCTAAGCAGCAAGGGCATGGCAAGCGTGCCACGTGGCTCGGTCGTGGTGGTGGCGGCCGTGGCGCCGCTGTTCCATTTACCCGCCGAGGGTGTGGTGATGGTGCTTGCCATTGACCAGATTCTCGATATGGGGCGCACAATGACGAACGTGATCGGCAATAGCGTGGCGACCGCCGTCATTGCGAAATGGGAAACGCGTCGCAGCAACGTCAAGGCCGCGGCTACCGCGCCATTCGAGCAACTTCAGAGCGAAGTCCAATGACAGCAGGGAAGTTACCAGGGAAGCGGGTGTTTGGTGTGATCGGCGGCCTCGGACCGCTCGCCGGCGCGGATGTGCTCTCCAGGCTGATTCAGGCGAGCCCGGCGCACACCGACGCTGAGCACTTCGACATCGTCTTCGAGCAGCACCCGTTGCGCAACGCAAACGCGTCGCGAACCGCGACGACAGAGCGCAAGCTCTATATCTTCGACATGATCCGCGATTTCGAAAAGCGTGGCGTCACGACGGTGGTGTTGCCATGCTTTCTGAGCCACACGTTCATCGAGGAATTGCAGGAGAACGTATCGGTCCGGATCGTCGATATGCTCGACGCCCTGCGCGAACACGTGCTTCGTCGGTATCCTTCGGTGCGTCGTGTGGGTATCCTGACCTCGGACTTCATTCGCGACGAGCGTCTGTTCGAGCGGTACTTCGACGCTCCGGAGTTCGAAGTATTGCATCCGCGCCAGCGTGCCCTCGGTGAGGTCGATCCGGTCACTTCGGCCGTCTACGGTGCAGGCGGCATCAAAGGCGGCGGGCTCAACGAAAAGTCCGTGGATATCTTGCGTGACGCCTGCCTGGATCTGATTGCGCAAGGTGCCGAACTGATCCTGCCCGGCATCACGGAGATCGGCCTCGTGGTGGATCGGATCGGACCGCTCGCCGTGCCGGTCGTCAATTCGAACCAGGTGTATGCACAATATGCTGTAGCGGGTCAGTACGATGGCCGCGAGCCTGTGTTCAAGGTCGGGATAGTGGGCGGTGTCGGCCCCGCCGCGACCGTGGATTTCATGCACAAGCTGATACGCAGCACACCCGCCAGGCGCGATCAGGAACACATCAAACTGCTGGTGGAACAGAATCCGCAGATTCCGGACCGCACGGAAAACCTGCTGGGCGGCGGTCAGGACCCGACCGTGTCGCTCTACGCAACCTGCAAAAAGCTGGAGGCGGGCGACGTCGACATCATTGCGATTCCCTGCAATACCGCGCATGCGTTCGTCGAGCGGATTCAACCATACCTGAGCGTGCCGATCATCAACATGTTGACCGTGAGCGTCGAATATCTGCGTACGGCGTTTCCTGCGCTGCGCGAAGTTGGGCTGCTGGCGACGACGGGCACCATCATGAGCGGGGTGTATCGGAAAGCGCTGGAAGCGCATGGGTTGAAGCAGGTCGTGCCCGGTGATGAGATGCAGGCACGAGTGATGAATGCGATTTATGGCGAACGTGGGGTGAAGGCCGGGTTCATGTCCGGTGAGTGTGTGGACCACGTTAATGCAGCAGCGAATGAACTGAGCGAACTCGGCGTAGAAGTGATTCTTCTTGGATGTACGGAGTTGCCATTGCTGCTGCCCGAGGGAAAAATGTCTCTGGCCAACGGCCGGGCGGTGACGCTTGTCGATCCGACGGCTATTCTCGCCAAATGCTGTGTGGCGTATGCGCTTGGCGATGTGGGTTCGACAGCCGGGTTGCCCGAGACGAACGGGCTCATGGTCAGCCCGATCGGGCAGCCGTAGCGTCAAGCTATTCAGAAACGCCAGAAATCTGCCCGATGGACTTGGGTTCGGCGGCTTCCCCTGCCCGCCATTGAGGTGTGCTGCGATTCGCCTCGTTTACAATACGAGGATTCTTCACCCCCGAACCACACTCTCGACACCTCACCAACAGGGGTCTTCATGATCATCAAACCACGCGTACGCGGATTCATCTGCGTCACTACTCACCCTGCCGGCTGCGAAGCCAATGTCAAGGAACAGATCGGCTACGTCACCGCTAGCGGACCGATTGCTGACGGTCCGAAGAAAGTCCTGGTGATTGGCGCATCGACCGGCTACGGTCTGGCCGCCCGCATCACGGCGGCATTCGGCTGCGGCGCCGATACGCTGGGCGTGTTCTTCGAGCGCGCCGGCAGCGACACCAAGCCGGGTACCGCAGGCTGGTACAACACCGCCGCCTTCGAAAAATTCGCCAAGGGCAAAGGCCTGTACGCGCAGAGTATCAACGGCGACGCGTTCTCCGACGCGGTCAAGCAACAGACCATCGACGTCATCAAGCGCGATCTCGGCAAGGTGGATCTGGTCGTGTACAGCCTGGCATCGCCACGGCGCACGCACCCCAAGACCGGCGAAGTGTTCAATTCGACGCTCAAGCCGATCGGCAAGGCCGTCACGCTGCGCGGCATCGACACCGACAAGGAAGTCGTCAGGGAAACCGTTCTTGAAGCCGCCACGCAAGCCGAAATCGACAATACCGTAGCGGTCATGGGCGGCGAAGACTGGCAGATGTGGATCGGTGCGCTCCTTGAAGCGGACGTTCTCGCCGACGGCGCAAAGACCACCGCCTTCACCTATCTCGGCGAGAAGATCACGCACGACATCTATTGGAACGGCTCGATCGGCGCAGCGAAGAAGGACCTCGATCAAAAGGTGGTCGGCATTCGCGAGAAGCTGGCCCGCACAGGCGGCGATGCACGCGTCTCCGTGTTGAAGGCGGTCGTCACTCAGGCAAGCTCGGCCATTCCGATGATGCCGCTGTACCTGTCGCTGCTGTTCAAGGTCATGAAGGAAAAGGGCACGCACGAGGGTTGCATCGAGCAGGTCTACGGACTCTACAAGGACAGTCTCTACGGGAACGCGCCGCATCTCGATGACGAAGGGCGTCTGCGCGCAGACTACAAGGAACTCGCCCCTGACGTGCAAGCCGAGGTCCTGAAGCTCTGGGACCAGGTGACGAGCGAGAACATCTACGCGCTCACTGATTTCACTGGCTACAAGACGGAGTTCCTGCGTCTGTTCGGCTTCGAGATCGAGGGTGTGGACTACGAAGCCGACGTCAATCCCGACGTCGCGATCCCCAACCTCGTGCAACTCTAGATCTCCGCAGAACAGGTGCCGCTCGCCCGCGGCACACGGCATTGCGCCCGCCAGCTGCGGGCGCAATGCCTGAACAGGAGTACGCGTGATGAAAAAAATTCTGATCATCGGGATCGGCGCGGGCGATCCCGACTACATGACCGTACAGGCAATCAACGCGCTCAATCGGGCAGCCGTGTTCTTCGTGATGGACAAAGGCGCGGTGAAAGAGAAGCTCGTCGCGTTGCGCCGCGCGATCATCGAGCGCTTCGTCACGCACGAGCGTTACCGTATCGTCGAAGCAACCAGCCCCGAGCGCAGGCGCGACACCAGCGATTACACCTCGGCGGTCGACGAACTGAACCGCGACAAGCAGCAGATATTCGAACGCCTGATCGCCGACGAGATGCGCGACGGAGAATGCGGTGCGTTCCTCGTCTGGGGCGATCCGTCGCTGTACGACAGCACGATACGCATCCTCGAGGCCATCGCGAAGGCTGGCCAGCCCCCGTTCGACTATGAGGTCATTCCAGGCATCAGCAGTGTCCAGGCGCTGGCCGCGCGGCACCGGGTGCCGCTCAACCTGATTGGGCGTTCAGTCGAAATCACGAACGGCCGAGGCATCGCCGAAGGTTTTCCGGACAACGTGGACAGCGTGGTCGTCATGCTCGACTCGCAGAATACGTACCGCAATCTTGTCGGCGAGGATCTGGATATTTACTGGGGTGCCTACGTGGGCACGCCTGACGAGATCCTGATCTCGGGCAAGCTGCGCGACGTAGCGGACGAAATAGAACGCGTCAGGACAGAAGCGCGCCGCACCCACGGCTGGATCATGGATACCTATCTGCTACGCAGGCCTGTGTCTGCGTTGACACCGTCGACACGGTAGAAACCGCTCATGGCTGTTCCCCGCTCTTGCCCGGTGCCGCTTCTGGCACGTCGGGCGTGGGCGTAGGCGTCGAACTCGGGCCTTCGGAGGGGAATCCGCCGCTGCCGCGTGTCTGACGTGGCGGCTCGCCCATCAAGGCCGCGGCCTCTGACGCAGTCATGACTCCACCGGCACTCGACGCGGCCACCGGTCCCGACGCCGACCCATGAGGTGTGCCAAGCAAAGGCGGTAATTCGCGCGGTGCAAAGGCTCCGGAGACATTGGAACCGCTGGAAGCGCTGGAGGCCTGGGACGCCGCTGGCGCAACCGGCACGACCGGCGCCGCAGGCGTAACCGGCGCAGGCTTCGGCGTCACATGATGAACCGGCGCCGCTGGCACCTGCGTCTGAGGCTTCGACCCGAAGAGGTGGCCCATCCACGCGTGCAGTTTGTCGCGGAACTGCTCGAACCAACCGGGTTGCACATCCGTATCAAAGCGAACCCGCGCATCGATCAACCGTGCGCGCAATGCCCGCTGATAGAAGTCACCCACGATCGGCAACGCGGTATGCGCCCCTTCACCCCAATAGCTGCTGCCGAGCGTGACACGTCCATCGTCGAAGCCGACCCATGCGCCCGCCACCAGTTGCGGATGCATCAGGATGAACCAGCCGTCCGCATTGTCCTGCGTCGTGCCGGTCTTGCCCGCCACATCAGCGCGAATGCCGAAACGCGAACGGATAGCCGCGCCCGTGCCGCGATTCACCACATCACGCATCACATCGATCAGCGTGCGGTCCGCCGCCTCCGGCAACGCCCGTTCCGGCGAGGCAGGAGCAAACTGCGCCAGCATGTTGCCATTGCGATCTTCGATGCTCGTCACCATGCGCGGCTCGAGATACATGCCGTCGTTGGCGATCGTGCTGTATCCCGACACCATCTCCTTGATCGTCACCGGACTGGTGCCCAACGCAAGCGACGGCACCGCCTCGAGCGTGCTGTCGCGCACGCCCATCGCACGGGCGAGCCGGACCACCTTGTCGGGCCCGATCTGTTCCATCAACTGCGCCGTGATGCGATTGCGCGAATACGCCAGCGCGTCGCGCAGCGTCATCGGCTTACCGCTCGGCGGTACGTCGTCGTTAGGACGCCAGATCTCGCCACCCTTCAGCGGAATTTCGACCGGCTGATCGATGAAGGTATCGGTCGGCTTGGCACCGTCTGCAAATGCAGCGCCGTACACGAACGGCTTGAAGGTCGAGCCGGGTTGACGGCGCGACTGCTGGACGTGATCGAAAGGCTCATCCGCAAAATCGCGGCTGCCGACCCACGCCTTGATCTGACCGTTACGCGGATCGATGGCGAGAAAACCCGCCTGCACTTCCGACTTGTCCTGGCATAAATTGCGCACGAATGTCCGGTCCGCGCTGAGATGCTGGAGCGCATCGTCGTCGTTCTGGCCTGCCGTGCGCAGGGCCCGGTAGTCCGGCGTCTCGCGCATGAAGGTCTTGAAGAGATCGCTGCCCGGTGCACAGCCCGTTCGTCCGCTCCACGCGCCATTAGCGATGGATTGCAGTGCATTGCCCTGCAGGGCGACGGCCGCGGTCGCCATCGACTGCAGGCGCGAATCGATCGTCGTACGAACGATCAGTCCATCTGAGTAAATGTTGTAGTCGTTGTGGTCGGCCCACGAGATCAGCCATTTGCGCAACTGCTGCGCAAAGTGCGGCGCGGGTCCGGGCGGCTCGATCTGCCGTTCGAAGTCGATGCGCAACGGCTTGCGTTTGAGCGTTTCGTAAGTGGCGGGCGCGAGGCGGCCATATTTGACCATTTGCGCAAGCACCGTATTGCGGCGTTCCAGCGCGCGGTCTGGATTCAGCACCGGGTTGTAGTAGCTATTGCCCTTGAGCATGCCGGTCAGCGTGGCGCTTTCCAGAATGTCCAGTTGATCGGCCGACTTGCCGAAGTAAGTCCGCGCGGCCATTTCAATGCCGTACGCGTTGTAGAGAAACGGTACCGTGTTCAGATACGTTTCGAGAATCTGGCTTTTGCTGTAGGCCGCTTCGATTTTCAGCGCCGTCACGGCTTCCTTCACTTTGCGCGTCAGGGTGGGCGCACGGCCGATCTCGTCGGGATAGAGATTGCGCGCGAGCTGCTGCGTGATGGTCGAGCCGCCCTGACGATCGCCGCCGAACGTATGCAACGCCGCCGATCCCGTCCGCCGCCAGTCGATGCCGTGATGCTCATAGAAACGGTGGTCCTCGGTCGAAATCAGTGCGTCGACCATGTGCGGTGAGATATCGGAGAGCGCAACCCATTCGCGATTCGACGGTTTGAATTCGGCGAGCAGCTTGCCGTCAGCCGACAGGATCTGCGCCGGCTGATCGACGCGGGCCTTGCGGATGTCGCTGATACTCGGCGTGAACGGAATTAGCACGATCACATACAGCAGCACCAGCGCGGGCGGTGTAGCGAGCGTGAGCAGAGCGCCGCGGCGCGTCGGATGACGCACACGAAACAGCGCGGTGACCAGCAAAGGCTTGAGCAGACGCGCGATCAAGTGGATCAACGCGACCGCGAGATGAAACGCGGTCTCCAATACACGTGCCAGCCGGCCCATCCACTTGCGGCAAGATTCACGTACGGACGATGCAAATTGGCGACTCACGCTGGTTTCAGCCCTGCTTGAAAAGCGTGAATGGTATCAAACTGCGCATTGGGACCCGGCTGGCCTGTAACCACAGGACCCTTTGCGAGGGTCGGCGCCAGCCCGATCTGGCGGCCGCGCTGAATGCCAACCGAAAGATTGACTCACTAGAATCGTCCGGCAGACCAATCAGAAAAAACGGGCGACCATGAAAACGACAAGAATCACCTTGCTACTGATTTCCCTGGCTGCATCGACGCTGGTGCAGGCGGAATCCATTTCCGCTCCCAAGCTCAGCCCGGGCGACACGTGGACCTACGTCGACACGGTCGAAACCGGACCGAACGGCTGGCGCCAGACTCACGACGAGATTGTCGTGCTGCGCACAACCGCCGACCATATCTACTTTGAAGCCAAGCAGGCCGGCACCACGCAGGCGGCCAATGAAATGGTCGCGGGCGCGGACTGGAGCCGCTCGCGCAACGTCAACGGCACCGAAACGACGGTCAATCAGCCTTTGTCATTTCCGCTCTCCGTGGGCAAGTCGTGGGAGGTGAAATACACGGAGGCGCATCCGAACGTCAGACACGCGTCGGAATCGTTCGACAATCGCTTCAAGGTTGTCGGCCCTGAATCCGTTGCAGTCCCGGCCGGAAAGTTCGATGCGATCAAGGTCGAAGCCGAAGGCGAATGGACGGCCGAGACGGCTCCCATGCAGTCCGCCGCAGGCAACACCATCGCCAATCAGTCCGGGACGACGGTCGTCATGCAGACGCATCGCGTTGTGCCGACGACGGCAACCGGCCGCCTCTACAAGGCCTTCTGGTACGTGCCGGAAACCGGCCGCTGGGTCAAATCTGTCGAGGAGTATTACGGGAGCAACGGCATCCGCACGCAACGGTTCTCAAGCGAACTCGAATCGTTCAAACACGCTGCGCCCCCGCAGTGATCTGGCGTCGTCTACACGCTCAGGAAGGCGGGTCCGGATGTCTCCGGCATCTCCCCCGCCTTCAGAAAATCCACAAAGGCCCGCAACGGTGCCGGCAAGTGGCGACGCCCCGGATAGTAAAGAAACGGTCCCGAGAAACGCTGCCACCAGGGCTGCAGGATCGGCTCCAGCGCTCCGCTATCGAGGTGCGGGCGCAGCATGTCCTCAAACAGATGAATCACCCCTACGCCGGCTAGTGCTGTGCTGATCGCAAGATCCATGGCCGCGCCCGGTCGCACGAGGAGCGGCCCGGACGGATCCAGCCGCACCACTTCGCCGTCACGTTCGAAATCCCAGGTGGGCTTCGCGCCGCCCGCAAACTGGCCGCGCAAACAGGCATGCGAGAGCAGGTTGCGTGGGTGTTCGGGCCTGCCGTGCGCCTCAAGATACTCAGGTGTCGCGGCCGTCGCAAAACGCTGTACGCGAGGTCCGATGGGAATGGCGATCATGTCCTGTTCAAGCCGCTCGTCGTAGCGAATGCCCGCGTCGCAGCCGATAGAAAGCACGTCGACAAAGCCGTCCTCGACCACCACCTCCACACGAATGTCCGGATAGGCCTTCAGGAATGCCGCGATCACGGACGGCAGGACAATTCGCGCCGTGCTCGACGGTACATTGAGTTTGAGCGTGCCCGTGGGCTTCTCGCGGAATCCGTTCAGGACGTCCAGCGCCGCTTCCATCTCGCTGAACAAAGGTGTCAGCTTTTCGAGCAGACGCAAGCCCGCTTCGGTCGGGGCCACGCTGCGCGTGGTGCGGTTCAGCAGCCGCATGCCGAGCTTCGCCTCGAGGCG
The DNA here is from genome assembly GCF_050436545.1 of Paraburkholderia sp. GAS41. NCBI lineage: Bacteria > Pseudomonadati > Pseudomonadota > Betaproteobacteria > Burkholderiales > Burkholderiaceae > Paraburkholderia > Paraburkholderia sp. GAS41. The sequence goes on along the minus strand of NZ_JBNDMK010000002.1, from coordinate 406,138 downwards.
ACGCACAGCAATGCTGAGGCTCGAGGCAGACACACCGCTGATGCGCGCCGCGTCGCGAAAGCCGCCCGCCCGCGCGACCGAGACAAACGCGGCAAGATCATTCAATTCCATGGTCATTGTTCACAATTTTCAACAACCCGTACAATTTAGATCGGATTTTCAAACAGCGCAACGACGACCATACTGGCCCTCATCACTCGTCAAGGAGAGCGCGATGTCAACCTTCACCCCCGTGGATACGTTTCAACTCGCCGGCCGTGCGGTTCGCCGCATGGGCTATGGCGCGATGCAGCTGGCGGGACCCGGCGTGTTCGGACCGCCGAAAGACCGCGACACGGCCCTCGCGGTGCTTCGCGAAGCGGTGGCCTCTGGCGTCAATCACATCGACACCAGCGACTTCTACGGTCCGCATGTCACCAATCAACTCATTCGCGAGGCGCTTCATCCTTACGCGGACGATCTGGTGATCGTCACCAAGGTGGGCGCCGTGCGTGGCGACGATGGTTCGTGGCTCCCAGCGATCGAACCGCAAGATATCGAACGCGGCGTGCACGACAATCTCCGCAACCTGGGACTCGACGTTATCGATGTCGTCAACCTGCGCGTCATGGGCAAGATCCACGCGCCCGCTGAAGGATCGATTGCCAGGCAGGTCGAAGCGTTGGCAGAACTTCAGCGTCACGGGCTGGTGCGTCACATCGGTCTGAGCAACGTGACCTCGACGCAGGTCGCGGAAGCACAGGGCATCGCGGAGATCGTTTGCGTGCAGAACCAGTACAACGTGGTGCAGCGAGAGGACGACACGCTGGTCGACGAACTGGCCGCCAAAGGCATCGCGTATGTGCCGTTCTTCCCGCTTGGCGGATTCACGCCGATTCAATCGTCCGTGCTGTCCGCCGTCGCGCAAACGCTCGACGCGACTCCCATGCAGGTCGCGCTTGCATGGCTACTGCATCGCTCACCTAACATTCTGCTGATTCCCGGTACGTCGTCGCCAGGACATCTGCGCGAAAATTTACGTGCGGCGAAATTGAGTCTGTCGAGGCCGGTGCTCGCTGAACTGGATGCGATCCGCCACGTGGGCGGGGAGCATTGAACGCGCGCGTGTCAACGACACCGCGTGCAGCAGGGCTTCCTCGCCACTGCGACCTGAGCTGAATTGAAATAGCCGGCAGTAACGGATTCGAAGATCGTTTTTAATTCAAATAGCATCATTCGAATATCTATTAGTGGCCGGCTGATGCCTGAATAGCGGCATGCCAATCGTTTGCGTAAGCAATGGCATGCCTTGCGCAACACGTCATTAGTAAATTATCAATTACCCATATATTGGAACATTCGGTGCGGCTATATGCAGTCATTGCCTATGAGACCGCCGCGTTGATTTTTCCGTAAAAACAATCGCGAAATGCGGATATAGCAAAGAAATCCTGCTCATTGTTTCCTGCTGGGCAACATCCTCTTTCCCAAAATTCAACGCGCAGCGTTTTGCAATGCAACATCTCTGTTTCAAAGCGAAAAAATAATTTTGTTTAAAAGGTTCCTGTAATGATTGCGCGCCGTGTTTCGGTGAACAAACGTATGTTTGAATCGGCCTTTTTAGACGGTTGATTCAATTGACAGGAATTAAGCGCAAAGCGAAATTACGCCGCGAAATCATAAAAACGGAGACAACAATGTCACACGCTCTCACAAGAGGCGTGGCAATGGCCATTGCCGCGACCCCTTTGTTGCTCGCTTGCGGTGGAGGGAGTCCTGGCGCTCCCGGCGCCATCGCCTCGGCGCAATGTTCAGGACCGACTTGTCCCGTTCAGGGTCCCCCGCCACAAGGCGCCGGTGCGGCACCCCTGTGTCCGGCAACGGCAGATATCGGTAGCAGTACGTATTTAGGCGGCGCCGGCAGCGGCGAGGTTGTTCGCCTGAACATCAACGCGGTCGCGATGACCTATACGCTCACGTGGCTCGAATCGCCGATTCCGGCGCAGCCGGTCAATGTCCAGCCGACCCGTCAGGGCGTCTCGATCAGCGGCGTGGTCTCGCACCCGCCAACCGGTTTCCTGCCGACAGCCGAGCAGACGCGTTGCGCCTTCATATTGCAGCCGGCCACCGGCACCACGCCGGCTGGCGGCACCACGCCATACAGCACCACCTCCACGTTTAACGCGCAAAACCCGCCGATGATCCTGATAGGCCAGGGTGGCGTTGCGGGTGGTGGGATTCCGGGCGCGGAAATCTCGTTTCCCGGCACACCGAACCCGCTCGATCCGACCAACATCGTCTTCCCCGTTCCAGACCGAATATTCGACTTCTATCCGTTCATTGGTTTTGCAACCACCGACAGCACCCTGGCTGACCTGCAAGGCACCTATAACGCGCTCGCCTACCATATCCGGCCCTCGGACACGTACGGGGCGATCGGCGTCAACGCTGTAGAAACGTTCGATGCCACAGGCAACTGCACGTCCCCAACCGCGTGCATTACGACAGGTGGCTCCGCTACGGGCGGAACACCATGGACGCCTGTCGCCTCTAGCGGCTACTTCACCAGCACCAACGCTCCCCAGCTTTTGCCGCCTCCTTCCGTCACCTTAGGCAGCCTTGTTTTCCCGTTCAGTCCGCAGTCCCCTGCCTACATGATCCTGGGCAAGGTCAATGGCACGCTTGTCCCGGTGGTCGTGCGTGCCGGCATAGCCGATCCTGCCAATCTGGCAGTCGACGACGAATCCGGCATCGCCATGCTCGCGCCTGCCACCGCAGTGGCGTCAGGTGGCATTGACGGCGGCTACGTCGGTGCGGATTCGAACTTCAAATACACCGCAACCTTGATCAAAGGCGGCTCCGCCAGCTTCGTCAACCCCTCGACCGCCACCGCTGAAAGCAGCTTTGCGCTGCAATACGGCCTGTCCAGCCCCGGCCTCGTGGGCGCAACGGACGCGCAGGCGAACCCCGGCTTCGTGATTGCCGCCGGCGGCCTGTACGCGGTCCTGCTGCAAGGCGTGGAGAACGGCGGCATCACGGCGTCCTCGGCAATCATAGGACAACCAACCAGTTCGGTGCCCTACTTCGGGATCGGCGCGCAGATCAGCAAATAGCCGTTCTACAGCCAGCGCAACGCAACACAACACCACGCATAAAAAGCACGCGGCGGCCCGACCTGGAGTCGGCCGCCCACAACAAGAACATTTTGGAGATGCAGCATGAAATGGAAACTCCTGATGGTGCTGGCCCTTGCCGCACCGTTGCTGGGGGCATGCGGTGGCGGTGGTCCCGGAGAGGACACGCCGGCACCGGTGGTCGCGCGTCTGTGTCCGGCAGCGCTCGACTACAGCACGGTCTTCACCGGAGGCGGCGGTGACGGCGAACTCGTCAAGCTGCAACTCAATACCACCAGCATGACCTGGCAGATCAGCTATATCGCGTCGCCCATTCCGCTCACCACCGGCACCGTCACCCCGACGCGCGCGGGCACCACCGCCAGCGGCACGCTCACCCAGGAAACCGCGCTGCCTACCGCCAAGCTCAACCAGTGCGCGTTCCAGCTGAACGGCGCGAGCCTCGATCCGACCCGGCCGGCACGCATCTTCGTCGGTGAAGGCGTGGCAGGCGGCACGATCCCCGGTGCGGAGATCTCGTTTGGCGGCGTGCTGGGCGATGGCCAGGTACCGGACACGAAATTCCCGTACTACCCGTTCATCGGCTTTTCATCGATTGAAACCAACCTCGCCAATGTCGCCGGCACCTACAACCAAGTCGGCTATCACCAGGTGCCCTCGCAAAGCTTCCTGCCGGTCGCGGTCAACTCAACGATCACGATCAACGCCAACGGCACCTGGAGCGAGTGCGACACCACCGGCATCAACGCCGGAACCTGCCAGCAGCCCGGCACAAATCTCGTGCAATCGGCCAACGGCAGTGGCGCCTTCGAGACCGACAACTTCCTCGGTCAGGTCAAGCCGACGCTTACTACCGCGGGGCCGGTCGCCCAGGGCTTCATGATCGTCGGCAAGCTGAAGAACCAGTTGGTGCCCATCCTGGTACGCACCGGTGTGGCGTATGCCTCGCCCGGCCCGGATCCGCAGAATCCCGCGCTGACGAGTCCGGTAGCCGACGACGAGTCCGGCATTTCGATCCTCGCGCCACAGACCTCGGTCGCGCAGGGTTCGCAGGACGGCGAGTACATCGGCGTGGACAGTCAGTTCGACTATCGGACGACCGCCCTCGCCGGCACCCAGGCCACGCTGCTCGATCCGTTCAATGCCTCGCAGGCCTCGCTTGCGACCGCGCTGAACCTCAGCTACACGCAGACCCTGCCGGGTGTGGTCACGACAACGCAGGTGGGCGCATCGACCGGTACCACTCCAACCGGCAAGATGATCTTCACCGGTGGCGTCTTCGGCTACCTCGACATGACGACGCCCGCATCGCCGTACTTCACGATCGGGGCGTTCGTCCAGTGACGCTCAGCCGCGCCACCTTCGACCACCCATGAGGCGACCGCCGCCGGTTGCCGCGCATAGGTATGACGCGCGGCAACCGGAACCACCCCATCAGATGACGGACCGGTGAGTTCTTCCAGGATCACCGTACGCGCAAAGCACGCCCGTCTCACGAGGAACATTATGAAAAAGATCGCTTTCGCGGCGCTGGCCGCATGCCTGTCGGTGCACGCCTATGCGCAGCAAGCCGGCGATAACGTCGTGGCGCTTGGCTGGTTCCACGTCGCGCCGCAAGACTCCAGTTCACCGCTCACCACCGATGTCGCGCCGACGCCGATCAACACGCCGCTGCGGCTGCCCAGTTCGTTCACGTCGCCGGGTACAGGCCTCTCGACCAACGATGCCGACACCGTCGGGCTGGTGTTCAGCCATTTCCTGACGGACCACATCGCGGTGACGACCGTGGCCGGCGTTCCGCCGACGTTCAATATCACCGGAAGCGGCACCATCCGGCCACCCGGACCGGCCGGCGCGCTCGGCACGCAGAATATCGGCGATCCGTCGAGCAATCCGATTGTGAAAAGCGTGCGCCAGTGGAGTCCTGCACTTATTCTGCAGTACTACTTCAACCAAGCGGATGCGAAATTCCGCCCGTTCCTCGGGGTCGGCGTGTCGTACAACTGGTTCAGCGACATCCAGCTCAACCCGAATTTCGTCGCGGCAACCCAGGCCGATCTGGGCTCGGTCCTTGCAGCCGGCGCCGGCAAGTCCGGACCGACGCAGGTGTCGGCGAAGGCCTCGTCGTCGTGGCAGCCGGTGTTCAATGCGGGCCTCACCTATAACATCGACAAGCACTGGGGCCTGGAGGCCTCGCTCACGTATATCCCGCTCAAGACGACTTCTTCGGTCATCATCAAGGCGGCGGACGGGACCAACCTCGCGGTGAGCCACTCGGAACTGAAGGCCGATCCGATCATCTCGTTCCTCGCGGTGACGTACCGGTTCTGAGCCAACGGCGATCTTCCTTGCGGCCTCAGCGAGCGAGCGCCCGTGCGGCATAATGAGTGCGTCGAAACCGGCGTTGCGTAACAGCACCGTACTTTCACGTCCACAGACAAGGAGATTCATCATGTCTCGCACCGTTGCCGAGAAGCGCCAGGCGTTTCGCGCGCTGCACGAAGAAGGATGTTTCGTACTGCCGAATCCGTGGGACGTCGGCAGCGCGCATTATCTTGCGTCTGTCGGCTTCAAGGCCCTTGCCACCACGAGTTCGGGGTTCGCGTGGTCAACGGGCCGGCCCGACAACGGCGTGCCGCGCGAGGTGATTCTCGCGCATCTTCGCGACATGGTCCGGGCAACGGATTTGCCGGTCAACGCCGACTTTGAAAACGGCTTCGGCGAGGGTCCTGCCGAAGTGGCACAGAGCGTTCGCATGGCGGTCGATACCGGCGTCGCCGGACTGTCGATCGAAGACTCGACCGGCGATGCCCAGTCACCGCTGTTGCCGGTCGACATTGCCGTCGAACGGCTAGCCGCAGCAAGACGCGCGATTGACGAAGCGGGCGGCGACACGCTGCTCGTCGGACGCGCTGAGAATTTCGTGGTCGGCGTGCCCGATCTCGAAGACGCGATCGCCCGCTTACGCGCCTATGCGCAAGCGGGCGCCGACTGTCTGTATGCCCCCGGCATCAGTACGCGCGAGCAGATCGAAGCGGTGGTTGCCGCGGTCCGTCCGAAGCCGGTCAATCTGCTGATTGGCGGACCTTCTGCGTTCACGCTCGACGAACTCGCGAAGCTCGGCGTGCGACGCGTCAGCGTGGGCGGCGCGCTCGCCCGCGCTGCGTGGGGTGGACTTGTGACGAGCGTTCAGGCGCTGGCAGACGGGCGCTTCAATGCTTTGCCGAAAGAGCCGACAGGTGGATGGTTGAACGGCATGTTTCGGGACGCGGGCTAGTTGTTCTTCAATGAATGATGGCGAGATGGGCGGCAAAGCCTCTCTCGCGCAAGCGTCACATTCCGCGCAGCCAACCGCATCGACCCAAACAGAACCGCGCGGCGCGCGAGCCGCGCGTTTGAATCAAGCCGCGCTGTCGACTTCCGCGCGCGTCGGTATCGAAGGCTGCGCGCCTGCGCGCGTCACTGAAATACCCGCCGCTCGTTGTGCGAGGCTGATCGCGCCTTCCAGCGGCTGCCGCGCGGCGAGTTGCGCCGCGAACACGCCAATGAAGGTGTCGCCTGCAGCCGTCGTGTCGATGGCCCGCACCTGCGGCGCCGGAAAATGCGTCCCGTCGCCGCCTTCCAGCAAAAGATAAGCGCCCTGTGCACCGAGCGTGACGATCACATTGCGGGCGCCACCCCGTTGCAATTCCGTCGCCGCCCTTCTTGCGCCACTTTCCGATTCGACCGGCAAACCGGCGAGTATCGCTGCCTCGACCTCGTTCGGCACGAGGTAATCGACCAGAGGCAACCATTCCGCCGGCAGCGGACCGGTCGCCGGCGCCGGGTTCAGCACGGTGATCTTGCCGAGCCGCCGGGCGAGCGCCAGCGTCGCATGGACCGATTCCCACGGTATTTCCAGTTGGCAAACCACCACATCGCACGCCTTGATCGCGGCTTCGTGGCGCGCGACGCTCTCCGGCGTCACCTCACCGTTACTGCCCGCCACCACGACGATCGTGTTCTGCCCGTCGTCCGACACCGTCACCATGGCAACGCCGGTGGGCTGCACGGGATCGACCTCGACCCCCGCACAGTCGATGTTCTCCGCTTGCAGATCCGCGACCCGTTGAGCGCCGTTGGCGTCCTTGCCCACGCAACCGACCATCGCCACGCGCGCGCCGATGCGCGCCGCCGCCACCGCCTGGTTGCCGCCTTTACCGCCGGCAACCTGCGAGAACTCGTGTCCGCTGATGGTCTCGCCGGGCCGCGGCAAATGCGGCGAACGCGCCACCAGGTCTGTATTGATACTGCCGACCACGAGAACGCGGCCCTGTTTCGCTTCTTTTGACACGCTCTGTCTCCTGCTGACCCTGCAACGGATGGTCAGATTATGCGGCGCGGCGCCGGCTTCTGTAGGTATCCAGCACGACGGCCACCACGATCACGGCACCCGTAATGATCCGCTTGGTGGGCTCGGTTGCTCCAATCTGGGCGAGGCCTGCGGCCAGCACCGAGATAATCAGCACACCAAAGAAGGTACTGGTTACGGAACCGCGTCCGCCCATCAGACTCGTGCCGCCGATGACGACAGCCGCGATCACCTGCAATTCAATCCCCGAGCCGGCATTCGGGTCCGCCGCTTCGAGCCGCGAGATCTGGAACAGCGCAGCGAGTCCGGAGAGCAGACCCATCATGGCGAACACAGCAATCTTGTAGGGCCGCGGGTTGACGCCCGCGAGCCGCACCGCTTCTTCATTCGTGCCAATGCCGACCAGATAGCGGCCAAACACCGTGCGCGTCAACACGAACTGCGCGACGACCATCACCACGATCGCCATCAGGAACGCCGGCGAAATGCCGAACGCAATCGGGTTGGACAGGAAATCGAACGCATCGCCGATGTAGGCGGTACGCGAGTTCGTCAATTGATAGGCGACACCGCGCGCCGCTTCGAGCACGCCGAGCGACACGATGAACGACGGAATCCGCCACGCCACGGTAATGGCGCCCGTCACGCAGCCCGTCAGGGTTGCGCCGGCCATGCCGAGCATCGCGGCGGGCAGCGCCGGCCAGTGCCATTGCAACGCGGCAACGCTGGTGAGGGCCGCGCCCAACGCCAGCACGGAGCCGACCGACAGGTCGATCCCCGCGATGATGAGCACGAACGTCATGCCGACCGACATCACGACGAGATCGGGAATCTGGTTCGCGATCGTGCTGAAGGTGTCGTAGGTCAGGAAGTGCGAACTCAGCAGCGAGAACAGGACAATCATGCCGAGGAGCGCGCCAAGCAGTCCCAGGTAGTTCGAGAAACCGAGGCGCGTGCCGACCGGCTTTGCATCTTTAGGGGGTTCGTTCTGCAACGATGGCAGGCTGGTGGGTGCAGTCATGCTTCAATACTCCACTAATTTTTCGTCGGGCTTGTTATCGGGCACGTGCGTATCGGGTTCGATCGGTTCGTGCAGCAGTTCGTCGCGTTGGGCGTAACCTGCGAACGCGGCTGCCAGCAACGCGTCCTGGGTCCACGCACCGCGTTCGAACAGCCCCGTCATGCGTCCCGCCGACATCACGCCGATCCGGTCGCAAATGGACATCAATTCCCGCAGATCGCTCGACACGACCACCAACGCGCGGCCTTCCCGTGCCAGTGCGCCCATCAGGGCATAAATATCGAACTTGGCGCCGACGTCGATGCCGCGCGTCGGCTCGTCAAATAACAGCACCGTGCAGTCGCGCGCGAGCCAGCGGCCGATCACCACCTTCTGCTGGTTGCCGCCCGACAGCTCCGACACGGTCTGCGCCGGACCCGCGCAGCGAATCCGCATGGCGTCGATCTGCTGGCCCGCCAGCGCCGCCTCACGGGCCGCATCCACCACGCCACGCTTCGACACCGCGCGCAGATGACCGAGTGAGATATTCGCTGCGATCGGCTGGGTAAGCAGGAGACCCTCGCCCTTGCGATCTTCCGTGATGAGCGCGACGCCGTTCTGCACCGCATCCGAGGGCGAGGCGATCTTCACAGGCACGAGCGCGCCGCCGCCATGTGCGATGGCGACCACACCGGCGTCGGCGCGATCCGCACCGTAGATGAGCCGCATCAACTCGGTTCGGCCTGCGCCGATCAAGCCGCTGATGCCGAAAATCTCGCCAGCCTTGACCTCGAAGGAGACATCGCGCACGGCGGGCGCGCGGGTCATCCCCGTGACTTTCAGCGCGACCTCGCCGATGCGCCGCTCGCCCAGGTCGATTCGCTCGCCGATATCGCGGCCCACCATCAACGTCACGAGACGATCGGCCGAGAGGTTCGCCATGTCGTCGACATGCACGAGCCGGCCATCGCGCAGCACGGCCGCGCGCTGCGCGATCCGCTTCAATTCTTCCAGACGATGCGAGATGTACACCAGCGCGACGCCCCGCGCCTTGAGCCGCTCGACCTGCTCGAACAGCAGGTCGACTTCGCGGGCGGTGAGCATCGCGGTGGGTTCGTCGAGGATCAGCACACGGCAATCGCCGATCAGATTGCGCGCGATCTCGACCATCTGCTGATGGCCGATGCCGAGGGTTCCCACCAGCGTGTCGGGATCGATCGCGTCGAGCCCGACCTGCGCCATCGCATGCCGTGCGTCCTCACGCAGTCTGGCGCGGTCGATCCAGCCGAACTTGCCGCGCTGCGGCAAACGGTTCAGGAACAGGTTCTCCGCCACCGAAAGCGTCGGAAGCAGATTCAGCTCCTGCATGACCATGCGCACGCCGAGCGCTTCGGCGTCCTTGCGGCTGGCGGGTGCGTAAGCTGCGCCGCCCAGCGTCATCGAACCGGTCGTGGGCGTGACCAGTCCGCCGACGATCTTCGACAAGGTGCTCTTGCCCGCGCCGTTCTCGCCGGTCAGCGCCAGCACGCCTGCGCGCAGTTCCAGCGAGATCTCGGCAAGCACCGGTTCAGCATAGGTCTTGCCGATGCCCTGAACCTGCAACACAGGCTGGGCATCGACAAGGGATAGATTGGGAGTGGACATCGGATTGAACCAGCCGGACAAGGGTCGGAGAGCGTGGCTCCTGGACGGAGCGAGCCACGCGTGGTGCCGGTCTTACTTGGTGACCAGATCGACAGGCGTTTCGACGACGCCCGACAATTCCGACTGCTTCTTGTGTTCGGAGAGTGCCTTCAACGCCGTGTCGATACCGAACACGGCTTGCTTGGCAGCGTACTGATCGGCTGTCGCGAGGACGCGGCCGTCGGCGAGCATCGGCTTGATGGCGCTGATGTCGTCGTAGCCCACCACCTGGATCTTGCCGGCCTTGCCAGCCGCACGCACCGCCGATACCGCGCCGATTGCCATGTTGTCATTGCCGCACAGCAGCGCCTTGACATCAGGGTTGGCATTGAGGATCTGACTCGCGACGGCGTTGCCCTTGTCGATTTCCCACTCGCCCGATTGCAGCGAAACCACCTTCATGCCGCCGGCGGCCATGGACTGCTTGAAGCCGGCCGTGCGTTGCTGCGCGTTGGTGGTGGTCGAGACGCCTTCGATGATGGCGACGTCATCGCCCGCTTTCAGATGCTTGGCCAGGTAGTCACCCACCTTCTGCGCACCCTTGGCGTTATCCGGGCCGACGAACGGGATGTTCAGGTTTTTCGACTTGAGCACGTCCGGGTCCAGCTTGTTGTCGATATTGACCACGATAATGCCGGCGTCGACCGCCTTCTTGAGCACCGGCACCAGCGCCTTCGAATCAGCCGGAGCGATGACCAGGGCGTCGACCTTCGAGACGATCATCTGCTCGACGATACGAATCTGGTTAGCCGTGTCCGTCTCGTCCTTGATGCCGTTCGTGATCAGGTCGAACTTGTCGGGGTTCTGCTTCTGATAGTCCTTGGCGCCGGTTTCCATGGTGAGGAAAAACTCGTTTGCCAGCGACTTCATCACGAGCGCGACCTTCGGCTTGTGCGCGGTCTGGGCGAAGGCCGCAGGCATGGGCAGGAGCGACGCTGCGAAGAGGGCTGCGCTGGCGACGATAGCGCGACGTCGCGCCGGTTGGAAAGGGCGATTCATTGTTTGTCTCCGTATTGCTCGTTCGGTCTACGTACGATAGCCGTTGAGTCGTGTGATGGGTCGGGTGCCACGCTTGCCTCCGGCCATGGATAAAACCGCCGGGCGGCTCCGCCAGATGCTGGGACAAGTATGACTAGGTTGAATCCTATCCTCGCGATCCCGGTTATGCTATGCCAAATTTCAAAAGCAGGCGTTACAAAAATGGAACACGTGGACTGGGATGATCTGAGGATTCTGGTGGCCATCGCGCGCGAGGGCACCATGCGCTCCGCCGCGGCGGCGTGCGAACTGAGCGCGCCGACCCTGTCGCGGCGCCTGACGGAGCTGGAGCGGCGGTTGGGCGAACCGCTGATCGACCGGGTGCCGTCGGGCTGTACCGTGACCGCGTTCGGCGCCCGGGTGCTGGCCTGGGCCGAGCAGATGGAGGACCTCGCGCATCGGATCGAGCGCGCCGCGGATGTGACCGGCGCAGGGCCGCACGGCACGGTGCGGATCAACGCGGTCGAATGGCCGTCGTACATTCTGCTCAAACTGCTCGGCTCGTTCCAGGAGCGACTGCCCGGCCTCGCCATCGAGGTGCTCACTTCGCGCCGGCCTTATAGCCTCGCGCGACGCGAAGCGGACATTGCGCTGTGGTCGGAATGCCCGGACGAGGGCGACCTGTATGTCCGGCGCATCGGCAAGATCCGCTTCGGCCTGTTTGGCTCGCGCGACTACTACTTGCGCCACAAGGCGGCAATCACGCGCAAGGAATGGGACAAGCTGTCGTTCGTCGGCTACGACGACCGCCAACCGGGTCACCCCGCCACGCAATGGCTGAAGACGCTGCCCGGCGCACCCGCGCCTTCGCTGCGCAGCAGTTACGGCATGGGCGTGTTCGACGGGGTGCTGGGCGGCTCAGGGCTCGGCGTGCTCGCCCAGCTCGCGGGCGATACGACGAGCGATCTGGTCTGCATTGAACGCCACATCAAGGCACTCGATCAGGACGTCTGGATGGTCCTGCATCCCGCCCTGCGCGATAGCGAGCGGATACGGACGGTGGCGAATCTGATTGCCGAGATCTTCCGCTAGGCTGGCTGGGTGCTCGGCCTGCTATTGCTCGCCATTGCTGGCTATTGCTGGCGTTGAACCGTTCGGCCATCGGCGAGATCAAGCGTCTCGCCCAATTCGAGCGTTTGAATCCGCCCGACCTGTTGTGCGGAAAACTTGTGCTCGGGATCAAGAAACACATGTATCGGATAGACGAACGTTCCCTGCTTCCAATACCGGCGGTCAAAAGTCACCGCAAACTTTTTCTCCACCTGCCTGACCGGACCAGGCAGGCCGAGTGACACGAGCGTCGCGCGAAACCTGACGACCTCGCCGCGCACCACTTCGCGCTGCGACGTCACCAGCAGCGTGACCTCGCTTTCCGGGTCGTCCAGTCCCGGGCAATTCTGCGCAGCGGCGAGCGCCGCCTCTGCTGACTGAACCAGTCCCTGCAGCCACTGTTTCGTATCGGACAGTCCGTTATTTTCCATCGTATCCCACACACTTCATTTCTATCAGCGGCCCAATTTGCCAGCCGCGCCTGGACGTGTCAATGACCGGCTTCACGACTTCAGCCGCCCCCGGCTGGCGAGGCGCAAAGCCATGAACAGCAGACACCCCATTCGAAAGATTTTCTTTTGCCTCACGCTAGATAAGCTCGATAGTCGACGCGTCGGAGATGGCACATACTCCGTTCTCATTTCGTTCCCGGTGAACGGTAGACATTGAAGGATCCAGCAGATGACCCTACGAGCGATAAGCCTGAGCGCAGCGACCGTCCTCGCATGCGCGATCACACCCATCAGCCACGCAGCGGACCCGCAGCAAGACGCAATCAGAAGCGCCGTGGACGGTGTGATCCAGCCGGTGATGACGAAAAACGACATCGCGGGCATAGCAGTTGGGGTGATCGTCGGGGACAAGCACTACGTACTCGACTACGGCGTGGCGTCGAAGGAAACGAAACAGCCCGTCACACGCAATACGTTGTTCGAGCTCGGCTCCATAAGCAAAACGTTCACGGCGACGCTGGCGTCCTATGCGCAACTGAGCGGCTATCTGTCCTTGTCCGACCCAACCAGCAAGTTCCTGCCGTCCCTGCAGCAAAGCCCGTTCGGCAAGGTCAGCCTGCTCAACCTGGGCACCCACACGCCGGGCGGACTGCCGTTGCAGGTGCCGGACAATATCCATAACGACGCTCAGTTGCTGCAGTATTTCCGCGCGTGGCAGCCCAACTATGCGCCGGGCACGCATCGGACCTACGCGAATCCCGGTATTGGCACGCTGGGTCTGATTACGGCAAAGAGCATGGGACAGGATTTCAACGCGCTGATGGACCAGCAACTGTTACCCGCGCTCGGTTTGAAGAACACGTACATCGACATTCCCGCTGCGCGCATGCCTGACTACGCCGAGGGTTACGCGAAAAACGGCGCGCCGGTGCGGATGAAACCCGGTGTGCTGTCCTCGGAAGCCTATGGCATCAAGACGACCGCGGACGACATGGTCCGCTTCCTCGAAATCAACATGAATCGGGTTCACGTGGAGCCGAAGCTGCAGCGCGCCATCACGGAAACGCATACGGGTTACTTCCAGGCCGGGCCGATGACGCAGGATCTGATCTGGGAACAATACCCCTATCCGGTCACATTGAAGTCGTTGCTGGACGGGAACGCCCCGGCGATGATCCTCAACGCAACGCTGGTCACGCCAATCAGTCCGCCCGAGGCGCCGCGCGACGACGTCTGGATCAACAAGACCGGCTCGACCAATGGTTTCGGCGCTTACCTGGCCTTCGTTCCGCAGAAGCGGCTCGGGATTGTCATCCTCGCGAACAAGAACTTCCCGATTGACGAGCGCGTCACCGCGGCGTACCGGATTCTCAATTCGCTGGCTGACCACGCACAATAAATACGCGCAGACATTGGACGAGGAGGCGTCCCGCTGGGACGCTCCCGCCGCCCTGTACTTCTTCTGCCTGTGAGCCGAACCTCAGATATTTTCGATCCTCACCGGTTCGATGCTATCCGCCGGCTCGAAGCCGAAGATCTTGCCGTAAAAATACAACTCGGCCTCCAGCGAATGGGTGATGGTCTCGGCGCGCTTGAAGCCGTGTCCTTCCCCTTCATATAACACGTGGGCAACCGGCAAGCCCTTCGCACGGACCACCTGATAGATCGATTCGGCCTGGTTGGGCAGCACGACCTTATCCTCTGCGCCCTGAAACAGGATCATGGCGCTCGACATCTGCTCCACGAAATGGATGGGCGAACGCGCCTGATAAAGCGCCTGTGCCTCGGGATACGGGCCCACCAGCCGAAGCAGATAGCGCGATTCGAACTTGTGCGTATCCGTCATCAGCGCTTCTAGGTCGCCCACGCCGTAGTAGCTGGCGCCCGCCTTGAAGAAATCGTGGAACGCCAGGCCGCATAGCACCAGGTAACCGCCCGCGCTGCCGCCGCGCACCGCGAGCGCGTCCTTGTTCACGCGGCCTCGTTCGATCAGGTAGCGTGCCGCATTGATCGCATCGTTGACATCGGTGATGCCCCATTGGCCGTCGAGACGCTGCCGGTACGCCCGGCCATGTCCGGTGCTGCCCCCGTAGTCCACGTCGACGACGGCAAAGCCGCGACTCGTCCAGTACTGGATCGGCCAGCGGAATCCGGAATGCGTCGACGAAGTCGGACCGCCATGAGCAATCACGATCAACGGCGGCAACGTCCCCGCCGGGCCTTCGAAGTCGGGATTGACGGGCGGGTAGAAGAACGCGTGCGCATGCAGACCGGCTTCAGTCGGAAAGCGGATCGGTTCGGCAATCGACACGTAGCGCGCATCCACCACAGCACGGTCTGAATGGCGCAGCACGCGGCACGTGCCGGCGCGCAGATCGAGTTCGACGACCGCTTCGCCCGCCGTTGGCGAACTGCCGACGAACACCGCCTGCTCGCCCTTGACCTTGAGATCGCGCATCGTCGTGTACGGCGTTGCAATATCCGCGAACGTGCCACTGGACGGATCGCACACGGCCAGATGCGTGATGCCATCCTGGTCGTAGAGACACACGACGCGGCCATCTGCCGTAAAACCATAGGTCGTCATGCCGAAGACCCACTGGGGCTTGCCGAATTCGGCTTCCATTGGATGCAACGCTTCGAGCGCGGTGTCGGTGTCGGCAGCAGCGGATGAGCCGCCGCGCACGCGATACAGATTCCACCAGCCGCTGCGGTCCGATACCACATACAGATCGCCGGCCGGCGACCACGCCGGCTGAAACAGCGACTCGGCTTCGCCACCGGCAACCCGTTGCGGCGTGCCGATCGCACCATCAGCCGCGATGTTTGCGACCCACAGCGTCGTGCCGTCCCACGGCATGTTCGGATGGTCCCAGGTCAGCCATGCGAGACGCATTCCATCAGGGCTCAGGCAAGGCGACGCAAAGAAATCGTGACCGCTCGCGACCACCTCGGTCACGCCGCTTGCCAGATCGATGCTCACCAGCCTATTCACCGGTTCATGGCTGCCTTGACGATGGTCTTCGCACACACCAATCAGACGCCCGTGGGCAGGATCGGCGATCAGGTCCGCGTAACGAAGGCCCTCGGTCTGCGTCACGGCTTTTGGGTCGCCGGAGGGTTCGAGCCGATAGACCAGCTGATCCTTGAAGTTGACGAAGAACACACCCACTGAGGTCACCGCCAGCGAACCGCCGCCGTACTCGTGCACGCGCGACGCCGCGTCGAACGGCGTGGCGCTCAGTTCCTCGATTGCGCCATCCGCGCCAAACCGGACCACCGCATGGCGGCCCTTTTCCTGCGGACGTCCCTCGGTCCAGTAAATGCCGTCGCTACCGAAGCGAGGCTGTCCGAGCCGGAGCGATTCACCCACCACCAGTTGGGCGGTGATCGGCGATTTCCAGCTGCCAAATGCGGCGTAGGTGGACGGACCTGCGTTCGACGAGGAAGCTGCATGGATGTGATTCATGGGCGAGCGTGAAGTAGGAGGTGGGGATTCAGCGTATCACGGCGCGCATCTTCGGTTATGGCGGCGCCGTCAGCGGCATTCATTCTCCGCGAGACACAATCTCTTACCGACCGACGGGTTGCATCCACGCGGGAAAAGGACTACATTGCTAACTACGATACATTAAGTCGGAGTTAAGACGATGTCCCATATCAGCACTGCCGTCGAGTATGGCCTGCATTGCCTGCTCTACCTCAGCGACCCGGCCGCCGGCGTTCACGAGGCCAGCTCGAAAGATCTTGCCGAACTTCAGGGCGTGCCGGTCGAGTATCTGGCCAAGCTGTTCACGAAGCTTTCGAAGGCAGGCATTGTCGTCGCGACCGAGGGCGTACGTGGCGGTTTCAAGCTCGCGCGACCGGCGGCACAAATTAGCGTGCTGGACGTCGTCAATGCAATCGACGGCAAAAAGGCCCTGTTCGATTGCCGCGAGGTCCGCGGCAATTGCGCCGTGTTCGGCGACAAGCCGCCAGCGTGGGCAACCCGTGGCGTCTGCTCGATTCATGCAGTGATGCTGGACGCCGAAAGGCGCATGACCGAGGCACTCGCGAAGCATTCGCTCGCCGATCTCGCGAAGCGCACCGTCGAAAAGGCGCCGTCGGAGTTTGGGCCGCAAGTCGTGAAGTGGCTGGCGCACCGTTCGTCGAAGCGCCGCGGTGAAAGCGGCAATCATGGTTAAGACACCCTATCAAGGAGAGCAATGATGAAAGTGATGCATGTCGACGCGAGCGCCAAACGCGCGCGCTCGAACTCCCGCGCATTGAGCCGTTACTTTTTGGAGCGCCTTCGCAGCGAAGGCGTCGATCTGGAGGTCGATTACCTGGACGTGTCGGTCGATACGCCGCCCCACGTCACCGAAGCGTTTGCAATCGCCACTTACACGCCGGCGAGCGAACGCACGCCCGCGATGAAGGCGACGCTGACGTCATCCGACGCGCTGTGCAAACGCCTGCTCGAAGCCGACGCGCTGGTGTTTGCCATGCCGATGTACAACTGGTCGGTGCCGTCTGCGTTCAAGGCATTCATCGACAACATCACGCGCACCGGACTGACGTACGTGTTCACGGATGATGGCGGAATCGAAGGGCAGCTTGGAACGCAAAAGGTGATCTTCATTACGAGTCGCGGCGCGGACCTCCGTCCTGGCAGCCCCTTCGCGTCAATGGACGCATTGACTCCGGCGCTCAAAGCCGCGTTTGGGTTTCTGGGTGTGGCCGATCCCACCTTCGTCGACGCCCAGCCGCTGCAGTTCTCGAATCAGGAAGCACGTGAAGAAGCGCTCGAACGTGCACGCGACGAGCTGGCCGCGGTAGCGAGTCGCTGGGCGCAGGCAGAACCGTCCTCGCAGCAAAACGAAGCGGCTGCTGCACTCTGATATCGAGCGGAATCGCGGGTTTTATTCACGTACCAATCAATTCGTACTACGTATCAATACCATGCAACTTACTTCAGGAAAGACCATGAACATCCGTACGTTCATCACCGTGACAGCGTTTGCCCTCCTGTCCGTCTCTACCGCTTCGCAAACGGCCTTCGCTGCAGACGCCCACGCTGAGGCGCCTCACGAATCCATCACACCAGCATTCGCCGAAGCGATCGCCAATGCGCCGGGCAAGACGATGACCGCACTGGTGGTCGATTACGCCCCCGGCGGCAAGTCGATGCCGCACCGGCATGGACAGGCCTTCGTGGTCGGGTACGTGCTGTCGGGCGCGATTCGCAGCCAGGTGAACGGCGGCGAGGTGCACGTTTATCACGCGGGAGAACACTGGACCGAACAGCCCGGCGCGCATCACACCATGAGCGAAAACGCGAGCGGTAACGAACCCGCGAAGCTGCTCGCCATCTTCGTGGCGGACACGAACGATAAAAGCCTGGTGACGTTCGACAAGAAGTAAGCGTCAAATCCGTGACGTAATCCGGCATCCGCGCATGAAAAGCTGCTTTTTTTCGCGGGTCCAATGCGCGATTAGCCCCTGATCTTGGTATCTTAGGCGACACGGTATGGCAACCCGACGCATCGGCATTCCGCCGGCAACGGCCTGCCGCACCCATCCGCGTTGCCGTTTGCGTGTTCCCCGGAAGCGATCACGGACGAAACCCATGAATGACAGCCCGCAAAGCTCTTCTGATCAGGGTAGAAAAGCGCTCCATGCCGTGCTGCGGCCGGTTGCGGCTGCCGACCGCTGGCTAGACCGCGTCGATCCCGGTACGCACCGTCGAATCAAGGGTTTGCGGCTCGTGACGGCGTACGGCATCGCCGCCGCGCTCGGGACGTTGCAGGATATTGCCCAAAGCGTGCCTAGCAGTGTCTCGCTCGGTTACCTTGCGGGAAGTTTCGCGCTCTGGGCGAGCGTCTCCGAGGGCAAGGCGACACGCGCCGAATCAAGCCGCGATCTCACGCTGCTGTGTTTTTCCGCTGCGCTGGGTGCGGCTCTGTTCGTAATGTTGTCCGAGCCGCTGCAACGCTTCGGCCGCGCGGGACCCGAACTGATTCTCGTGTCTGGCGCCTTCCTGGTGGGCTATCTCAAACGATTCGGTGTCCTTGGCGCCGGGATCGGGTCGCAAATCTATATTGGCGAACTACTCGCATACGGCGCCCATCTGACCATCCACGATCTGTGGGCAATCGGGATTGCGGCGCTGATCGCCACGCTCGGATCAGTCGTGCCACGCATGCTAAGCGGCCCTGCGGAGCGACCCGCCGTAGCGGCGGTGCTCTCCGCCGGGCCGCCGGTCTCGCCCGGCAGGCCCTCGCCGGAGTTCTTCATGGGACTGCAGGCGGCCATCGGCGCGCTGATCATCGTTGTGCTGGACCACCTGATCGCCCTCGAAGAATCGACCTGGGCCATCACCGCGTGCACTTACGTGGTCGCCGGTTCCGCGACCGGCACGATACAGCGGGTGCGTCGCCGGATTGTCGGGACGCTGATCGGCGTGCCCATCGGACTCGCCTGCTTGCCGGTTGCCGAGCACGCGCCGCTCTTGATCTGGGCTGCGGCGGCACTCGCCATGATCGTCTATGCGATGGCGTTGCCCGAGCGCTACGACATTGCTTGCGGGGCGTTCGCTTTCACGCTGATCGTCACGCTTGCGGCAAGTGGCATGCACTCGATCCCCGTACTTGCCGCCCGCGCCTGGGAGACGCTGCTCGGCGGAACGCTCGGCCTGGCTGCCGCCATGTTCATCTTTCCCCTTCGGTCTGCGGAGCGCAGCAAATAGGCAGCGGGTCGCGTTGCGGGTACAGCCCTTGCGTGACAGCGCAGAACTACACGACCACGCCGGCTCAACAGCGTGCTGCAAAGAAAGCAAACGGACAGTAAAGGGGGCTTTGCAACCCGCTTCTATCGAAGCGGGCGCAATCGCGCCCGCCTGGCTGTGACAGCCCGTTAGTGAAAGTCAGCCGTTTCCAGTTCCACGGAGCGGGCTCCGCTCCGTTCGAGTACCCGTGTCGCTGTATCCTCTATCGCGACCCGGTTGGCTTCAAAGGTCCGTAGCAGGTCTGCAGGCAATCGACCTTGATTACCAAAGTGGTCATCCAGTGCATCGACCGATACGCTGCACCAGATGTCTTTTCCATCCACAAGCGCCTCGAAAACAACGCGCACTGCGGCCACTACTTCACGTCGCCCGGAAAACACCACACTCATACATGCCCCCTTTCTCTCGTCAGTGAACGAACGCTGCCTCAAGCGCCGACATGGATTGTTCGCTACCGAATCACACGTCGATGCATGTGCAGCCCTGTGTGGTGGGGCAGCAAGATGCATTCCGCAGCGCATCCGTTATGCATACGATGCGCGAACGTTGCCTGATTGAGTGGGAGTCTTCGTCGTGAGATGCTTGAGCCGCTCATCGTGCAGACCGACCGGCAGCCCGCGCCTGTCGATCTCGTTGACCCTGTTCACATCACTGCGACAGGGCCATTGCACATCACTTGCGCTTGAGTTGCGCGAGATCCCGCACCGCGCCACGGTCAGCCGACGTTGCCAGCGCAGCATAGGCCTGCAACGCTTGCGACACCACCCGTTCACGATTGACCGGCAGCCACGCCTGGTCGCCGCGTGCCTCCATCGCCTCGCGACGACGCGCCAGTTCCGCGTCCGGCACGGCCAGATGCATCTTGCGATTCGGAATGTCGATCTCGATCACATCGCCTTCTTCCACGAGACCAATCGTGCCGCCTTCGGCCGCTTCCGGCGATGCATGCCCGATCACCAGCCCCGACGAACCGCCGGAGAAACGCCCATCGGTAAACAGCGCGCAGCTCTTCCCAAGGCCCTTGGATTTCAGATACGACGTGGGATAAAGCATTTCCTGCATGCCGGGGCCGCCCTTGGGACCTTCGTAACGGATCACGACGACGTCGCCCGCTACCACCTTGTCGCCCAGAATCGCTTCGACGGCGTCATCCTGGCTTTCGAAGACGCGCGCACGGCCGGAGAAAATCCACTGCGATTCATCGACGCCCGCAGTCTTGACGATGCACCCCTTCTCAGCGAGATTGCCGTACAGCACGGCGAGGCCGCCGTCTTTCGAATATGCGTTCTGCTTGCTGCGAATACAACCGTTCTTGCGATCGGTATCCAGCGAGGCGAACGTCGCTTCCTGGCTGAATGCGACGGTAGTCGGAATGCCGCCCGGCGCCGCGCGGAAAAGTTTCTGCGCGTCTTCGCCCGCACCGCTGCCAATGTCCCACTTGGCGATAGCGTTGCCCAGCGTACCGCTAGACACGTTGCCGCACGACAGATCCAGCAGTTCCGCGCGGGCCAGTTCGCCGAGAATGCCGGGAATGCCGCCAGCACGGTGCACGTCTTCGATATGGTACTTATCGGTTGCGGGCGCAACCTTGCACAGACACGGCACTTTGCGCGAGATACGGTCGATGTCGGACATCGTGAAATCGACGCCGCCTTCCTGCGCGGCTGCCAGCAAGTGCAGCACGGTGTTGGTCGAACCGCCCATGGCCACGTCGAGCGCCATGGCGTTCTCGAAGGCCTGCTTGTTGGCGATATTGCGCGGCAGAACCGAGGCGTCGTCTTCCTGATAGTAGCGGCGGCACAAGTCCACCACCAGACGGCCGGCCTGCTCGAACAGACTCTTGCGCCATGCGTGCGTGGCGACGATCGTGCCGTTGCCGGGCAACGCGAGACCGATTGCCTCGGTCAGGCAATTCATCGAGTTCGCGGTGAACATGCCCGAGCAGGAACCGCACGTCGGGCACGCGTTGCGCTCGATTTCCGCCACTTCCGCGTCGCTCACCCTGGAGTCGCCCGCCTTGATCATCGCGTCGATCAGGTCGATCTTGACGATCGCCTGGCCATCGGTCGGCGACTTGACCTTGCCCGCTTCCATCGGACCGCCGGACACGAACACGACGGGGATGTTCAGGCGCATCGCGGCCATCAACATACCCGGGGTGATCTTGTCGCAGTTGGAGATGCAGACCATGGCGTCCGCGCAATGCGCGTTGACCATGTACTCCACCGAATCGGCGATCAATTCGCGCGAGGGCAGCGAATACAGCATGCCGCCGTGACCCATGGCAATGCCGTCGTCCACGGCGATGGTGTTGAATTCCTTCGCCACGCCGCCGGCTGCTTCGATTTCTTTCGCGACCAGCGCGCCCAGGTCGCGCAGATGCACGTGGCCCGGCACGAACTGGGTGAACGAGTTCACCACCGCAATAATGGGCTTGCCGAAATCGCCGTCCTTCATTCCGGTCGCGCGCCACAAAGCGCGGGCGCCAGCCATGTTGCGGCCATGCGTCGAAGTTCGTGATCGATAGTCAGGCATCTCTGTCCTCGAGTATTGTGGTTATCAAATCTAGAATTGCGGCCACGCCAGCCAATGAACCGTCGAGGAGGCCGAGGGCACGTCGAAGGCCGCAGGCAACAGCCCGCAATGGCATGCGCGGCGTGACTTTGGGGGAATGTACGAATATTGCGGGAGCGTCGGTAAGACGTCCAATATATTTTTTCGACGGAATTAGGTCGGAAAAGATATTACTCGGCGATCGAAAGCCGGGGCCGGACAAGCTGGCGAGACGCTTTGATCGGCTGCTGGCTCCGCGCTGAAGTCCACGCGTGATCCGGGCCGCCCCGCCGCTTCAACAGCCCGCGTCGCTCATTTAGATCTAATTCTCCGTGCTTACCATGGCTTTCATGGGCCACACACCGGCCCCGATCGAAACCCAATGAGTCACAGGAGCATTGTCATGAACACACTTCTTCGCAACACACTGCTTGCCGCCATGATCGTTTTGCCGACGGCGGCATTCGCCCAATCGGTTCCGCAGGTCGATGAAACCCAGGTTGAGACGATTGCGTATGAGGTGATTGTTCCGGATTCCGCTCCGGCGCCAGCGCCCACCCGCATCAGCCCGGTGAGCGGCACACTCGGTACGCACGCCAACGTGGTCTCCGACACAGCCTTCAATCCCGCCGCTGACGCGGGCCTGAACTCGATTTACGTCCGTCACTAACGTGAACCGTTGCCGCGGCAACGGCAATGGTAGAAGCGCGCGTGGGCATTTTCCTTCATGTCATGGGCTGCCAGCTACGTTCGCGGCCGTGACATGTCGTTCTCGTGCGCGTTGGCCTCGTCCGAACTTTCGTAGATATACGTCGAGACACTGCGCTGCTGCAACGCATTACCCAGTTTCAATCTGAGGAAGCTACTTGTCGTATAGCGCGTGACGCCAGCGTAAAAGCGGGAAACGAGCGATGTCACCATGTCCGAATAGGCGTCGATGACCTCGGGCCGAATCGAAAAATTATCGTAATTGACCACCGCGTGCGGCTTCACTTGCACATCGCGCAGCCGGTTTTCCACCTCTGCGCGGATCGCTTCGACATCTTCCGGACTGCTGACCTCATGGCCCTCGAAATTGATGAAAATAATGTTCTGGACGGCGTCGTAGCTGAATCGTTCGTTGAAACGCAAGCGCAGAATGGAACCTCGCAGGCCCATTGGCGCCGGCCGGAAGATGCGTTCGTCCATGAGACGCGGTGCCCTGTTGATGACCGGAGCAAAATCCATCTGGGCAACAATATCCTGCTCGATGTCCACGCCCGGCGCAACCTCGATCAGTTCAAGACCGGCCGCAGTCAGCGCGAACACGCACCGCTCGGTTATATAAAGCACAGGCTGGCCGCGTTTTAACGCGTACTCGCCGCTGAACGTCCGGTGTTCAACCGACTCGACGAGTTTCCGGCAGGTTCCTTCCTGACGTATTTTCAGCCGTCCTTCTTCGACTGCGAGATCGAGGTTGCCTGCATTAAAGGTCCCGACGAATACCACCTTCTTTGCGCTCTGGCTGATGTTGATAAAGCCGCCCGCACCCGCCAGTTTCGGTCCGAACTTGCTTACATTGAGATTGCCCTGTCGATCCGCCTGCGCGAGACCGAGAAACGCAATGTCGAGGCCCCCTCCATCGTAAAAGTCGAACTGATACGGCTGATCGACGATCGCCTGGGTATTGGTCGCCGCGCCGAAATTCAGGCCTCCTGCAGGAATGCCGCCAATGACGCCGGGCTCGGTCGTCAACGTAAACAGGTCGATGACCTGCTCCTCGTTGGCGACGCTAGCGATGCCCTCCGGCATGCCGATGCCCAGATTCACCACGCTGTTAGGCATGAGTTCGAACGCAGCGCGGCGCGCAATCACCTTTCTGGCGTCGAGCGGAATGGGAGGCAGTGAGGTCGCGACGACGCGAAGCTCGCTGGAAAACGCCGCGGAATACGGCTCGCCGAAGGTCTGCCAGTGATGTTCGGGCTTCGCCACCACCACGCAATCGACGAGGATCCCCGGAATCTTGACCTCTCGCGCATTGAGCGTGTTCGACTCGGCGAGCCGTTCCACCTGCACGATCACGATCCCGCCGGAGTTGCGGGCGGCCGTTGCGATCGACAGCGATTCGAGTGTGAGCGCCTCTTTCTCCATCGTGATGTTGCCCGACGCGTCCGCCGTCGTGCCTCGAATGATGGCCACATCGATCGGGAACGTCTTGTAGAACAGGAATTCCTCGTTATCCACCGACATCAGGCGGACCAGGTCGTCAGTAGTACGGGCATTGAGCTTGCCGCCGCCGTGTCGCGGGTCGACAAAGGTGCCGAGTCCGATCGTCGAAAGATGTCCGGGCTTGTGGGCGGCGATGTCGCGAAAGAGGTGCGAAATGACGCCTTGCGGAAGGTTGTACGCCTCGATCAGACCGTCGATGGCGAGCTTTTGCAGGCCGGGCACCAGCCCCCAGTGACCGCCGATGACACGGCGAATCAAGCCCACGTGGGCGAAGTGATTCAACCCTTTGGTCTTCCCGTCGCCCTGCCCGGCGGCATAGACCAGCGTCAGGTCGCGCAGCGGCGGCTCGCCTGCGCCGCTCGCCTGCAGGAAGCGCTGTTCCAGAGCGACGGCCACTTCTTCCGCAAAGCCGATTCCGACGAAACCGCCCGTCGCAATGGTGTCGCCGGAACGTATGAGTTGCACGGCCTCGCGCGCGCTCACAACCTTGCCGCGTTCGACGGTACGCGTCGAAGCCGGAAACGGATGGTGAAATCCTCCGTTCATGATGTCTCCTTGTTGGGCCGCGGGTGTCGAGATGCCCCGCTTGCGACGATTGTGCGCGTTGATGGACTAGCTCGCTACGACGTCGCGCCAGGTATACCCCGATGGCGACGTCCGTTCAAGCGAATGGAGGCTTTCAGCGTGGAGAAGGTTGAAGTGATAGAAGGCAGCCGCCCGTGCCACCTCATGGCGTATGAAGCCGCCGTCTGGACAACGACCGTTGAACGCCTGCGACGTACCCCGCCCGCGGCAGTGAACCTGCTAGCCCCGCGCCCGATTGATCGCGCTCGTGGCCAATTCCCGCGCAAGGTCCGCGTATAACTCGGCCCACTTGCCGAGCAGGGTGTGGTCGTCGGTCAGAAACAGCGGATGCTCGGCCCACGCGCTGACATTCGGGCCTTCCCAGGCCACCTCGAACAGGCGCAGATCCTCATCCTCGCTCACGCCGCTATCGATCAGCTCGCGAAACGAGGCGAGGTTGTAGACACATATCTCGTCGGGGGACATGCAATGGATCGCGGCCAGCGCGTCCGTCGCTTCCTTCTGCGCGGCAGCACGGCTGGCAGCCATCAGGAAAACGATGCATTCGTCATGTGCATTGCCGAACATCAGCCGATACAGCGAGGTTTTACAGCGCTGGCTTAATTGCGTGCCGATGGTTGCGTCGTCTTCCGAAGCAGTCTGTTCGATGCGCTGAACCGCACGCCTCACGCTGATGGGCGTTTTTGCCCGCTGCTTGCGTCTGCGGTAGCTCTCGCTACACCGGTACACGTACAAGCCGCAGACCACCAGGCAAACGAGCGCCAGAATCCCGACGCCCGCGAGTACCGTCAAATCGGTGCGCACCATGTCAGGCTCCCTTCAGTCCCGCGAGGGGCTTCGTCAGCCGCGTCCCCGCATCTCCTGACGACCGGAGTTGGCGTTTTAGCGCTTACTCCGATCCCATATAAAGCGGTCGATGATTACAACGCTTTTATTCTAGTAAGCAATCTATCCCGCTTTACGACTCTTCTCTACCCCGGGCTAGCCCTTACACGATCTCCTCGCCGGGGGAGATGCCCGCGCCTCGACAGGCCCGTGCTATGGTCATACGCCACCTCGCCGACATGGCATGCTCCGCCCGGCTGCAACCCGACCTTCGTCATCCGCGATGATTCGCCCGCACCCCGCCGCTCCACGACCACGCGCCAACTGGCTGATCCGTTCGTGCTCCGCACTCGCGGTTCTCCTCCTCGCGATCGCGTTTGCGGGCTGGATCACGTTGCGCGCCAGCCTCCCGCAACTCGATGACACGCACATCGTACCCACGCTCTCCGCTCCGGTCACGGTCGAGCGCGATGCGCTCGGTGTCCCCACGCTGCACGGCAGCACGCGAGCCGACCTCGCCTACGCCACCGGCTTCGTGCATGCACAGGACCGCTTCTTCCAGATGGATCTCTTGCGCCGTGTCGCGGCAGGCGAGATGTCCGCGTTACTCGGTCCCGCCGCGCTGGAGCTTGATCGCCGTCACCGTCTGCACCGGTTTCGCGAACGTGCCCAGCTCGCGCTCGACGCCCTGCCCGCGGATCAGCGGTTGCTGGTTGAGCGCTATACCGCCGGCGTGAACGACGGACTTGCCTCGCTGGCGTCGCGCCCATTCGAGTACTGGGTGTTACGCACACGCCCGGTAGCGTGGCACCCGGAAGACACGCTGCTCGTCATCTACGCCATGTACCTCGACCTCCAGTCACACGAGGTCACCCGGATCCTCTCGCGCGCGGCGCTGCGCGAACGTGTTCCCGCCGATCTGTTGGCCTTCCTGCTACCTACCGCCAGTCACTGGGACGCACCGTTCGATCTCGCCACGCCTCCCGCCGTGGATCTGGCGACGCCGCCCAGCACGCGTCCCGACTGGTTGTCCGCCTCGAAATCCGCGAGCGTGGCCGAGCCCGGAACCGAACTCGCCGATAGTAGCGTGAGTCCCGCCGACCCGATGATCGGCAGCAACGGCTGGGCCGTCGACGCCGCGCACAGCGCGCAAGGTGACGCACTCCTCGCAAGCGACATGCACCTTGGCCTGTCGCTGCCGAACGTCTGGTATCGGCTTTCGCTGACGTGGCCAGGCACGGACGGACAGCCGCGGCACATCACGGGCGTGAGCCTGCCCGGTGGACCCATCGTCATCGCGGGTAGCAATGGCCAGGTCGCGTGGGGCTTCACCAACAGCTACGGTCGTTTCGTCGACCTGATCGAGCTGCAACGCAATCCCGCCGATCCGCGGCTCTACCGCGTTCCCGGCGGCGGCTGGCAACGGGCGACGGTCCATCACGAACGCATTGACGTCAAAGGTAGCGCGCCGGTCGATCTGCCCGTCGCAGAGACGCAATGGGGCCCGGAGATGGTAGTCGGATCGCACGCGTATGCGCTGCGATGGGTCGCGCACGACCCGCAGGCGGTCAACGTCAACCTGATGCGGCTCGAAGACAGCACGAGCGTCGAAGACGCTCTCCATGTGGCACAGACCAGCGGCATTCCGACGCTGAACATCGCGGTGGCGGATTCGCGCGGCAAGATTGGCTGGACGCTGGCTGGACCCCTGCCGCACTGGAGGACCGCTGCCGCGTCGTCAGGCAGCCCATTCGCCGACTTGCCGTTTGATTCGGCGACCTATCAAGGCTGGCAAGGCTATCTTCCGCCGGACGCATATCCGTCACGCATCAATCCGCCGCTCGGGCGCTTGTGGACAGCGAATAACCTGACCTTGCCAGCCTCCGAAGCGGCGCTGCTGGGCGATGCCGGCGCCGACCTCGGCGCACGAGCGTCCCAGGTCCGCGATGATCTGCTTGCGCTGCCGCGTGCCAATGAGCACGACATGCTCGCCATTCAGCTCGACGACCGCGCGCGGTGGATCGAGAGCTGGCGTCGTCTTGCCCTGTCGGCGCTCGACGCACACGCTTTGCGCGACCATCCGCAGCGCGCCGAATTTCAGCGTCTCGTGCAGGCATGGAATGGCCGTACCGACGCAGACGCGGTGGGTTACCGCCTCGTCCGGGCGTTCTATCTCTCGCTCTACGACGCCTGGTTCAGCAAGCTCGACACCGATCTCGCCACGAGCGTCGGCAAAGGTTCAGTTACCCCGCCGCTCGGCTTTCGCAGCGCGAGTTCGCGTTACGAAGCGGTGATGGAAGCGCTTGCGGCTCACCAAGCTTGGGTGCCTGACGGCACCGCCGATTGGCGCGCCTTCATGCTCGAGCGGATCGACCATGCCATCAAGCAGTTACCGCTGGGCGTGAAACTCGAAGACGCGCGCTGGGGCAATCGCAATCGCGCCGCGATCGAGCATCCGCTCGCGCGAATCGTGCCGTCGTGGCTGCCATGGCTGCGCGCGTGGCTCGGCGCGCCGCACGATCCGCTGCCGGGCGACTTCAACATGCCGCGGGTGCAAGAGCCTTCATTCGGCGCGTCCGAGCGGATCGTCGTGTCGCCAGGGCATGAACAGGACGGCTTCTTTGAAATGCCGGGCGGTCAGTCCGGTCATCCGTTGTCGCCGTACTTTCTGGCGGGACACGAAGCGTGGGTGCACGGCGCAGCCACGCCGTTCTTGCCGGGGGCGTCGGTGCATCGGCTTGAATTGATACCGCAGGTTCATTGACTGCGCTGACGCGCTATCTGGGCGCGCAGCATTTGCGCCGTCCGGATCGGGCATCAGCCGAGGCATCGTAACCTTCGCGCAGCCGCTCAGGGCACCAAAATATGCTCGCCTAGTTCGCCGCCGCTTCCGGCAAAAACGGCCACCAGCACACGTGGTTGAGCGATGAAGTCGCAATCGACGGACTCAGTCCCGCAGCAACGCTAGCCCTCCAGCCATGCTGCGCGTTCGATGTCGCCGAGCAACTGCTGACGTATTCAAGCGTTCCCGTGAAGAACGAGTGGCGCGGCAGGCGCGCCTCGATACCCTTCCACGTCTGCAGCGTTTGCAGGAGCGACGTATCCAGAGAGGGCAGGAAGACCTGTTCGGCAAAGTCGCCATCTACTAGCATCGGGAACGACACGCCCTTGCTTGAACCGCTGATAGCGGAAGTCGGCGCGGCGTTCAGGACGATCGCGGCATTCGGAAACGCAGTGCGCAACTGCGCGACCAGATCAAGGCCGCCTTGTTTGCAAGTCGCGTCGCATGGACCTTCTGCTGCATGCGAGTCGTGGCCGACGATCTCGACGTTATCCAGCATGAACCCGTCGACGCCGGTCGCCGCCAGGCGCGGCGCGACATAGTCGACGATCAGCTTCTGATAGGCCGCATTGCCCACATTCATCCAGTATTCGTCGGGGTAACCGCTGTACTCGCCCTGTTGCGCCGCCCGATTCGCGCTACAGGAGACGAAGCCGGCGGGTACCGTCGTCCAATAGTCTCGTGAGGTTTCGCAAGCGCCCAGATTCAGATAGCTGAGCACTTTCGCGCCATGCGCCTTTAATGCGGTGATCTGTGCGGCGGTGAAGTTGGGTGGGTCCGCGTCGGGATCGGCGTCGATGACGATCACGTTGAAGCGGGTCGCGAGCTGCTCGATATTGGTTTGCGCCGCCGCGCCGTAGTAGACAACCCAGACCGGCGAGGCAGGCAGATCGCGGGCCGCTGCGATCGTCACGCTGGTCGAGCCTGAAAGCGCGACTGTGCCGGCGTTGCTGCTGGAACTGGCGGCCGTGCGGGCCGGTACCTGGGTTTCGACCTCACGGCCCCACGCGCTTGACATTGCCACAACAACGACCGCATCCCCGAGGACACTGCGAGAAAATAATGAGCGCATGGTTGATCGCGTGAATTTTCTCGCAGCGTAGCATGCACAGCGGTCTTCAGTACGACGAACATTAGACCCTCAAGCGCACCGCGAAGGCGTTCACCCAACCACGAGGGTCGACTTAAGAGCGACAGCGTTGGCCAGGTTGTACACGTTGGGAGAAGTGGCCATTACTGCCTCATGGATTTCGGCAAATTGCTGCGCGGTCGCACTCCCTTTGATACGAACGGTGTAATGCAGGCTTTCGTAGCCGTTCGCCACTTGCGGGTCGAGCCCAAGAAAACCCCTGAGGTCGATTTCACCTTCGGTGTCGATCTCCAGCGATTCGAGCGTAATCCCGCGGATAGCGCATTGCGCCACGTAACCCACCGTCATGCACGCATTCAGCGCCGCGATCAGATGCTCCTGTGGATTGGCAAACCGGTTCGACCCACCGAGTTCGCAGGGCTCATCGATATCGATCGTGAACCGGCGCGACACCTCCTGTCCGCCGATCGAGAAGCCCTCCACCTCGGCGCGACTGCGCGTCTGGCCCTGCCAACTCGTGGCGACGCGCCAGCGGGTGGTGGCCTTCGAGACGTCGCCTTTGACGCCCTCAACCAGGGCAAACAGATCGTCGACGTTAAGGCCGTTCACGATGTTGGCTTCGTTCGTTTGTACATTGGCATTCATATTCCCTCTCCTTCAACCTGAATGGAAGTTTCAGTTTCGGTCAGTCTCATTGCAATGTGGCGAGCGCTGCGTGGATGCGCACGGCCTGGTCTTCGGAGATGAGGCTATGAAGCACCTCCCCGAAATGGGGATGACCTACACCCGAGTGGATGTATTGCCACCGGTAAGCCTCGAGGAAATTGGCTGTGATCGACTGGCTTTCCGCCTCGTCGATGACGCGGCTGCAGTTCTCTTCGAAATAACGCGCGTCGGCCGCGGCCTGCGCCTGCAAAATGCCGTCGATCGCCGCAACCAGTTCAACGAATTCATCGACAGCCTTGTCGCGATCGCTGTCCGTCAGCGTGGCGTCGTGACGAACCCATTCGAGCTCATCGAGAATGGCGTGCTGGCTTTCCTCCTTCCAGTGATAGAGGAACACGTCCTTGAAGAGCGCCGAGAGCTGATCGTCTGGAGCAATACTTTGACGGTAGTGAAGCTGGCTGAAGAGTTCGATATCCAGCGTCAGCGCCAATACGGCCCACGTGCTCTTGCCGAGCACCGCAGCGGCCACAGCATCCGGGTCGACGTCGAACCGGTAGCCCGGCGGAAGGGTCCCGCCAATCATCTCCTCGATACGACGAAATAACGCCTGATGTTTGAGTTCTTCTTCGCTGAAGCGGACCAGCGCCTCAAGGGCGACCTGGTCGCCGAGCCAGTAGTCGCGGCTGACTTCCAGCACCTTGGCGTTGATGAAGCGCTCTACCAGTCCGAACACATTGGCATAGGTGCGCCCCTGAATCTGGCTGACGAAACGCTTTTCGCTTTCCGAGAGCGTGAAGAAATTCGGCGCCAGTGAAAGACCGTCGGGAAGATATTTCTCTGACGTGCTAAAGGTGCGACCTCCAATCACGTCACGTTCGATGTCCCAACTCACCATCTTCGAGGCGCGAATGCAACGGGCGTAACGATCGCGGTCGGCGGGTCGCGATACTGCGTTCATGGCATTTCTCCCAATATGGACCTACGTGCAGTCGAGCGGTGCGTGCTCACCTACCGGCCAGCACCACGGGGTCGATGTGGCATCCGGTACGTTCGAATGTACGATTGGGAGACGCGAACTTCTATGATCGGGCCACCGGCAGATATGGCCGAAACGCCGGGTCAGTTTCGGCGCGTGCGACTGGACGCTGCATTGTTTGTAGCAGGCAGTGTCATTGATCCGGGGGGGACTCGATGTCACTCGCTGCCGGTGCCGCTTGCGCAGACTCAGCAGCGCCGTTCAGCTTTCCCTGATTCTTGCGCCATCCGGCCGGCGGCATGCCGAATTCCCGCCTGAAGGCCCGACTGAATGCGGCCTCTGACTCATACCCAATCTGCTCCGCTACAGCGGCGAGGGATTTTCTGCTGGCCAGCAATTCCTGCGCGGCAATCTGCATGCGCCAGTGCGCCAGATATTGCATAGGCGGCTGTCCAAGCAGATCGGTGAAGCGTTGCGCCAACGCAGAGCGCGATAACCCCACCTTGCGCGCCAGTTCGTCGACGGTCCAGGGGTGGACCGCCTGAGCATGCAGCAATGAAAGCGCGCGCCCCACGTAGCGATCGCGCACACCCGCGAGCCATCCAGTCTGGTGGGGAGGGAGCGCTTCGATACAACTACGCACCGCCTCGACAAACAGGAGTTCGGACAGCCTGGCGAGGACGATCGTGCCGCCCGCCCGTGAATTGGCGGCTTCGGCGGCTGCAAACTTGAGCGAGGACTCGAGCCACGCGGCTCGCGGATCATGCCGCATATCAATCTTGAAGAGTCGCGGCAGCGATGAGAGCAAGGGGTTAGTCAGCGTGTCGTCGCAGGCCAGAAACCCGCATACGATGCGAGTCGCCGGTCCACCGCCGCCGAAGCTTACCGTCATCACCTCACCCGGTGCTGCTGCCATCGGGCCGGCCAATAACATTTCCATTGGCGTAGGCGCGATATCCACGGCACTGCCAAGCAAATGCGTTTCGCCTTGCGGCACCACCAGCAATTCGCCGGCGTTCAGATAAATAGCGGAGTCGGTGTCGTTTGCCAGTTGCGCCCAGCAATTGCCTTCTATGATCAGATGATAGGAAACGATACGCTCGGAGCGCGGCAGATAAGCCGAGCAGAGCGCAGCATCCGTGCGGCCTATCGCGCACCAGGGTGCCGAGAAGGTCCCGTTCAGATACACCGCGCCGCTTAGACGCACAGCGCGCAGAACGTCGGAAACTGCATCCATGAAAAGCTCGCGTTATCTGCGATTTTCCCGGCCAAGGGGAGCCGGGAGACCGGTCATTCTTCAGCCTGACCGAGAGGTACATGTTATACCGCTGCAACGGTAGATGACAAATACCTTACTTGTCATTTCATGCGTCCGATGTCTCTGAGTTGCGGCCGCATCGCTTGATCGCGCCGTTTTGCAGGAGGACTGATCAATCGCTCTGGACGCCCTGCAACGTCGAGGAGAACCACCGCCAGGATCCGGACGATCGGGCAAAAAACATCGACGTTCGGGCAGGACGGCAACGGGTTGCGAAAGGCAAAGTGCGACACAGGACGAGACGTGACACAGCAAGGTCATCCGTCCGTCGCCGCCACCTCTTCCATGGGTTTCGGAAGCCAGGCGCGCCTCCATACCTGCGCAGATCGGTTAACGCACAGCGGCTTACCGGTTCGGGCAAACGATACAGCGTGAGATGCCGATGAAACGCCTGATAACCCGTGCGATGTTCCACCCGCTCATCGCACTGTCCATGCTCCATTTACTCGACCTGATGTATCACGTCGACTACAGTCCGGCCAGCGCCGCGCTCGTGATAGCGGCGAAATCCCTGTCCCGCGTCGTGCGTCTGCTCGACAAGGGGTAGCGCGATGCGCTGGGTCTGCTCTTAGCGCGACGTCGTCAGATAGGGATTCTTCCTGCCCGGTTCGTACTGCTGCGCCTTGATTTCCATGCGGGCGATGCTCTGCAGGTGAACCTCGTCCGGCCCATCGGCGAAGCGCAACGCGCGTCCCCATGTCCAGCTATCCGCCAAAGGCGTGTCGGGGCTCAACCCCATCGCGCCGAATACCTGAATGGCCCGTTCGCACACGGCGGTATGCACACTCGGTACGAGCGCCTTGATCATGGCGATCTCCTTGCGTGCCTCCTTCGCGCCCACCTCGTCGATCATCCACGCGGCCTTGAGAACAAAGAGCCGCGCCTGATCGATTTCGATGCGCGACTTTGCAATCGATTCGGCTACCGAACCGAGTTCATGCAGTTTCTTGCCGAATGCCGTGCGCGTCTGCGAGCGTTCCACCATCAACTCGAGCGCCAGTTCCGCCGCGCCGATCGAACGCATGCAGTGATGAATCCGCCCCGGTCCGAGGCGCGCCTGCGCGAGCGCAAAACCGCTGCCCTCCTCGCCGAGCAGATTCGTAACGGGAACGCGTACGCCTTTGAATTCGATCTCGCAGTGTCCTTCCGGCGCCACGTGATTGACCACCGGGACATTCCGGATCACCGTCACGCCAGGCGTATTGCGCGGCACGAGAACCATGCTTTGCTGGCGGTGGCTGGGTGCGTCCAGGTCTGTCTTGCCCATCACGATGAAGAGTTCGCAATTCGGGTGCGCTGCGTTCGTGATGAACCACTTCCGGCCGTCAATCACGTAGTCGTCGCCGTCACGGCGAATCGATGTCGTGATATTGGTCGCATCCGACGACGCCACCGCCGGTTCCGTCATGGCGAACGCCGAGCGAATCGTGCCGTCGAGGAGCGGCTTGAGCCACTGTTCGCGTTGCGCAGGCGTCGCGAACATGTGGAGCAGTTCCATATTGCCGGTGTCCGGCGCATTGCAGTTGAACACTTCCGACGCCCACGACACGCGCCCCATGATTTCCGCCAGCGGCGCGTACTCCAGATTGGTCAGACGGGTACCGGGCTCGTCATCCCGCAGATGCGGCAAGAAAAGATTCCAGAGTCCTTCTTCCCGCGCCTGTTCCTTCAACGTTTCCATAAACGAAACGGGATACTGCCCGGCATTCACCTCCTCATGCCACTGCCCGATGCGCGGAACGATGTGCGTATCCATGAAGGCACGCACCTGTGTGCGCAGCGCTTCAACTTTCTGGCTATATGAAAAGTCCATTTCTCTTCCTCATTCACTCAAGAATATCGTCAGTACATCGACTCATGCCGTGATCCGGCTGAGCCACTAGATCGTCAGCCCGCCATCAACCACGATGCATTCGCCATTGGTGTAGCTCGCGGCGTCCGAGACCAGATAAAGCACCGTGCCCGCCATTTCGCGCGGCTCTGCGTGGCGCCTCAGCGGAATCATCGACACCATGTTTTCGTAACTCGCCTGATCCTCGAACAACGCTCCGGCGAAGCGCGTTTTGGTCAAACCCGGGAGCAAGGCGTTCACCCGAATCCCCAGCGGTCCGCACTCCTTCGCGAACGCCCGCGTCATATGCGCAACGGCGGCTTTCGTGATCGAGTAGATGCCCTGCTTGTCGCCCGGTTGCAGCGCGTTGACGGAAGCCGTGTTGACGATCGAACCGCCACCGGTTTCCCGCATCAACTTGCCAGCCTCCACAGACATAAAGAAATATCCACGCAAGTTGACGTCTACGGTCTTTTTGAAAGACGCCAGATCCGTGTCGAGAATGTGGCCGAAATACGGATTCGTCGCCGCGTTGTTGACGAGAATATCCAGACGGCCATGTTGCGCGCGAATGTGCTGGAAGATCGCCTGAATGTCCTCCATACGCCCCACGTGGCAAGGCACGGCTTCCGCGCTGCCGCCTGCGTTTCTGATTGCACTGGCCACCACCTCGCAATCTTCACGCTTGCGGCTCGACACGATCACGTGGGCACCCTGCTGCGCGAGCAATCTGGCGATCTCCTCGCCAATACCTCGGCTGGCACCGGTAACCAGTGCAATCTTCCCGTTCAGATCAAATAAATTAGTAGTCACAATCAGCCTCAACGTGTCTCAGATTCTCAGTTTTCGGTTTGGCGTCAGATCAGCTCGATGCCCATCTTCGCCAGCACTCCTGCCATTTCACCGACCTGCCGCGCCTTGTCATTCGATGCATTGCCGCCCAAAGCCCGCTTCTTGACGCCCTGCGCAATGGCGGCGAGCCGGAAGAAGCTGAACGCAAGGTAGAAGTTCCAGTTTTCAATCGACGCGATGCCGCGCAGACGGCAGTACTGATCGATGATCGCCGCCTCGTCCGGCACGCCCAGTTCGGTTCGATCCAACCCCTCGAGACCCGCGATGTGTCCGGACTGAGGCAGCCGCAAGCACATGCAAAAGTACGCGAGGTCGGCGAGTGGATTGCCGAGCGTGGACAGTTCCCAGTCGAGCACCGCGCGGACCTGCGGCGAGCCACGCACGAAAATGAGGTTGTCGATACGGAAATCGCCGTGTACCAGAGAAGGCTTGCCGGCTTCGACGGGACAGTTCGCCGGCAACCACTCGATCAGGGTCTCCACGGGCGCCAGCACCTCGGTTTGCGCCGCCCGATACTGCTTGGTCCAGATGTCGATCTGACGCGCGAAATAGTTTCCGGGCCGACCGTAGTCCGCTAGACCCACGGCTTCGACATCCACGTCATGGAGCGCCGCCATGGTCGCGAGCATAGCGTCGTAAATGGCCGCGCGCTCTGCGACGGGGAGTTCCGGCAAGGCGGGATTCCAGAAGATCTCACCGTCCTCGAAACTCATGACGTAAAACAGGCTGCCAATGACGTCGCGATCCTCGCAAAGGTGATACGCACGCGCCACCGGAACCGCCGTTTGCCCGAGTGCCGTAAGCACACGGTATTCGCGATCTACCGCGTGTGCGGATTTGAGCAGCATGCCGGGCGGTTGACGCCGCAGAACATAACTGCCGCTTTGCGCTTTCAGAAGAAACGTTGGATTGGATTGCCCACCAGCAAATTTCTCGACGGACAACGGCCCCTGAAAACCGGGCACGTGTGTCGTCAGGTAATGCGTGAGTGCTTCGGTATCGAATTGAAAGTTAGCATTCATGATGGTGCGGATCTGATTCGATTCAACCGTAGGTGATGAATTCGCGCCGCTCGACCACGTCGAGATGCGGCAGCGAATTGAAGCTGACGAGCGACATCGCCGTGTCGTTAAAGACGTATTGGCAAACGCTGCTGTTGCGGATCTGCATGTTCAGCGCAATGGCCGCCGCTGCGGGCGCCTGCAGAATCTGCTGGGAAAACACGGCGATGGGGCCGCCGGAACTCACAACCAGAACCCGCTTGCCGCCCGCTCGCTGAATGGCGAGACGCGCACGCTCAACACGTGCCTGGAACTGTTGCCAGGTTTCAGGAACAGGCCCCGGCAAGCGATCTTCGGACCAGAGGAGTAGCGCCTTCTTGAGGTGCCTGTAAAAGCTCGTCTTCGAACTCTCGGCAGAAAGACCCGGTCCGGAAGCTTCGTCCCCAAGCGCGGCAAACAGCGCGCGGAAATCGTATTCGTTCAAGCCTGCGTCTTGCACGACCTCGACGGACAGACCGCGCATGGCTGCAAGAACGGCGTCGGCGGTTTGCTCATGCCGTCGCATCGTGCCAATGACCACCCGATCGAACGCCAGGTTCATCTGCGCGAAGTATTCGCCGAGCCAATGCGATTGCCGGCCACCACAAGGCGACAACTCGTCATAGTTTTCAGCGCCAAACGACGCCTGCCCGTGCCGTACCAGATACAGTTCAGCCATGTCATCCTCGTCTCAACATAGCTTGAACGATACCGAGTCACGCCTCATTCAGGAAATTTATTGTCGTGATAGCGAATGATAACGTTTCGTGATGCCTGGCGAAGCCGCTTGAATGCCCGCGTTGCACGGCGGACGGCGATCAGTCGGCGTCACGCATGAGACGGGCGACCTGCTCGCGTAGCCAACGATGCGCCGGGTCGCCCGTGACACTCCGGTGCCAGTAGCCATGCGCCTCGAGACTGGGGAGATCGAACGGTAGCGCCAGGATGCGCGCGTCGTATCGCTGGAGAAGCTTGAGCGGTGCGGTCAGGACCAGATCGGTGCGCATCGCGATCAACGGGGCGACCAGATAGTGCTGAACCCGCGTCTGGATTGCACGCCGGAGACCGAGCTTGTTGAGTTCCGCATCCACCAGACCGGGCCCCTGGCGCCGGCTGGATACGTGGATATGACCGAAGCCGAGGTAGTCATCGATCGTCAGCTTCTT
Organism: Paraburkholderia sp. GAS41; assembly: GCF_050436545.1. Lineage (NCBI taxonomy): Bacteria > Pseudomonadati > Pseudomonadota > Betaproteobacteria > Burkholderiales > Burkholderiaceae > Paraburkholderia > Paraburkholderia sp. GAS41. Next base: position 368,733 of record NZ_JBNDMK010000002.1, on the reverse strand, counting down.
TCTGGAAAACGGATGGTCCTGACGCAGCATGCACGCATACTGATCGCGGCCCAACGGCTCCTGTTCCAGACTCGGGTCGTCCATCAATGGGGCATCGATCGCAAGATTGACTGCGCCACTCGCCAGGGCTTCGGGGACGTCTCTGCGCGTCGTGAAGTAGCTCTCAATGCGTATGCCCGGTGCGAGCCGTTGCAGCACTTCCTCCAGCGCGGGAAGCAGCAACGCCTCGGTCTGGTCGTTCATGCTCAGCCTGAAGGTCCGTTCCGACGACGCTGGATCGAATTGTTCTCCGGCATGGGTACTCGAGTCGAGCAGTTGTAGCGCATCACGAACGCGCCCAATGATGTTTTCGGACATTGGCGTCGGCACCATGCCGCTCGACGTGCTCACGAAGAGTTGATCGTCGAACGACTTGCGCATGCGCGCCAATGCGTTGCTGACGGCGGGCTGGGTAATAAAGAGCATCTCCGCTGCGCGTGTCAGGTTGCGCGTTCTATACACCGCCTCGAAAACGACAAACAAATTCAGGTCGATCTTGGATAGACGCATTTTCGGATTCCCTGATGCGACTGCAGCGACAGCCGCTCTTGCGCACATGATTACCATCAGAAAGCAGCCGCTTTCGCGAAAGCGCGGCGCCTTCAGGCGTGATCTTCGAATGCGGAGACGATACCGTCAATCATTGCTGCGACGCGCGCCGTGTGACGAAGGTCCTGATGCGTGACGAGCCAGATTTCGTAGACCGTCCCACGTGCGGGCTCCGGCCACAGTTGCACGAGGCCGTCGCGTTCAGCCAGATGGATTGGAAGCTCACCGATGCCGAGGCCGGCCTTTACCGCAGTCCGCAGCATCAGACTGGAATTGAAGGTCGACACAATGCGCCCCGCGTGTATCGGTTCGCCGGCAAGCGTGGGTGACCGATTGCCAGTCCAGTTGCCCTGATAGACCACAAGATCGTGGCCTGCGAACGCGGAGCCCGCCTCGGGCTTGCCATGCTGCTCGAGATAAGCCTTCGATGCAAAGAGCGCCATGGGCCAGCGAGCCAGACGGCGCGCGACCAGATCGGGATTCTCCGGCCTGACTGAGCGAACCGCGATATCCGCTTCGCGCCTCGCCAGATTGAGCATGCGTGTCGACGTGTCCAGCAGGACGCGCACTTCGGGATGCGCGGCGTGCAGGCGTTCAATGGCGGGCAGCAGGAATTCGAGCGCGATCGAGTCGGTGCTGGTCATTCTGACGTCGCCCGCCAGCCGGGTATCCGTGCCCTGAGTTCGTCTGACGAGTTCGTGCGCGGACTGCTCCATTTTTTCCGCCGATCTCAGCGCAGCCTCGCCCGCCGCGGTCAGCGCGTAACCCTCGGAGGTGCGCAGGAAAAGCGTGGCCCGCAGGGCGTGCTCCAGCGCCGCAATCCGTCTGCCGACCGTCGCCTGATCGAGATTGAGCGTCCTGGCCGCTCCACGGAGCGTTTTTTCGCGCTCCACGGCAAGAAACACCCGTGCGTCGTCCCAGTTCATCGCGTCGCCCTCCTGATGCAAATTTGCATCCTACGACACGAATGATGCTGCACATATTCATCAATGTCGAGACCTATACTGGCTGCAAGCGTTCGGCGTTCAATGATCCGCCCGGATCAAACGAATCTTTTTTACAGAAGGAGTGCTATCCATGTCGGCTTCAACTTATCGCGTACCGTCGTCCATGACGGCCATTGAGATCAAACAACCCGGCGGCCCCGAGGTTCTCGTGCCGACTACGCGTGCGGTCCCGACGCCCGCCGCCGATCAGGTGCTGATCCGCGTCCATGCGGCCGCCGTGAACGGTCCCGACGTGTTCCAGCGCAAAGGGCTCTATGATCCGCCCGCCGGCGCTTCGGACATTCCGGGGCTGGAAGTGGCCGGCCAAGTGGTGGCGCTCGGTTCCGAGGTGTCCCAATTCAGCATCGGCGATCTGGTGTGTGCATTGATTCCCGGCGGCGGCTACGCGGAATATGCCGTCGCGCATGCCTGCAACACGATGCATATTCCCAAGGGACTGACGCTGGTGGAAGCGGGCGCCATGCCTGAAACGTTCATGACGGTATGGCTCAATCTGTTTCAGCGCGGCAAGCTGGTGGCCGGCGAATCGGTGTTGATCCATGGTGGCGCGTCGGGTATCGGCACCACGGCGACCATGCTGGCAAAAGCATTTGGCGCGGCGAGAGTCATCACGACGGTGGGCTCGCAGGCGCATCGGGAGGCCAGCCTCGCGCGTGGCGCCGATCACGCGATCAACTACCACGAGGAAGATTTTGTCGCTGAATCGAAGCGGTTTACCGAAGGAAAAGGCGTCGACGTGATCCTCGACATCATTGCCGGCGACTATGTAGCAAGAAACTACGAAGCCGCAGCGATGGACGGACGGATCCTCCAGGTCGGCGTGATCAAGGGAGCGGCGAAGGATCTCAACGTATTGCCGATGTTGACGAAACGTCTGACGCATATGGGCTCGACCTTGCGATCGCGCACATCCGCTGACAAGGCGACCATCATCGATGAACTGGAGCGGAAAGTCTGGCCGCACATCGAAAGCGGCACGATCAAGCCGGTCGTCTACAAGACCTTCGCGCTTACCGACGCTCGCAGCGCTCACGAGCTGATCGATTCCGGCACGCACTTTGGGAAAATCGTGCTGACGACAGATGCCGATCTCATTGATTGAACCCCCGGCTTGCCGCCGCGGCGGCAAGCCTTCATGTAGGGCTTAGACCATAGCAGAATTGCTCAGCCATCCTCACGACAAATCACCAATACGCCTCACTACTCGCGTGCGAACCCGTCGAGGTTAATGCCCAGCTCAGCAGCCATGTGTTCGACGAGTGCCTGAAGACGCACCAGTTCCTCCCCTTGGCGCTTCACCTCCGCGGTAAGCGCCTCGACCTCAGCGGCCGGCACCGAATCTTCCACCGTACCGCGCGACGGCTCCTCGCTCACACTGACTTCGCCGCATAGCAGATGCATCCAGCGATTTTCGCGCTCGCCCGGCGTACGCGGCAGCTTCACCACGCGCGAGGGTTCGTGCTCAGCCAGTTCGTCGAGAAACACTTCGACCGACGAGATATCGGCGAAGTCATGCAGGCGCGATGCGTTCAGTCGCAATTCTGCGGCGGTCTGCGGGCCGCGCAAAATCAACACGGTGAGCAACGCGGCCGACTGACTGGGAATGCCCAACACCCGATTCATGTTGTGCTCGAAGCGCGGCACACGGCTGCTGCTGCCCTCCAGCACCAGACTCAGGCGCTTCATGCTGTCGATGGCGGTGAGCACTTCGGCCTCGCTCACGTTCATCACCGGCGCGCGGGCGGTCTTCTGGTTGCAACCGGAGGTCAGCGAATTGAGCGAAAGCGGATAGGTGTCGGGCACCGTGTGCTGCTTTTCGACCAGCACACCGAGCACGCGTGCTTCGATGGGCGTCAGGGGACGCATGGCGGGACGTGGAACAGCATCGGGGGTAGAGTTCATGGTGACTTCGCTACGGGCCGCGCCTGAAAGGCCGCCGTGATCGTGCGCCTGACGGGAATGTCGCGCGGAGACACACATGATAATCAGATTATCCGCCACCTCAAAACCCGCGCGACCTGGCAACACCGGGTAGCATGACGCACGCTCGCCTGACGAGCTGTGCCCTCTCCCCTGGAGCCTCTACATCCATGCCAGTCCCCCTTACCGTTGCCGCCGTGGAAGCGTTGCGCGCCCAGACGCCGGGCGTGAAACACACTACGCACTTCAACCATGCCGGTTCGTCGCTGCCATCGGAAGCCACCTTGGAAGCCATGCGCGCCCATCTCTGGCGCGAAGCGACCAGCGGTCCCATGGAAGCAGGCGTAGCCGCGCGTGAGCAAATAGAACAGGCGCGCACGCTCGCCTCTCGACTGCTCAACGCAAGGCCAGCAGAGATTGCCTTGACGACGGGTAACTCGCCCGCCTGGGGCGGTGCCTTCGCCGCACTGGGCACGTGGCGGCCGGGCGACCGGATCCTCGTGGCACGCCACGAATGGGGCGGTAATCTCGCGACCATGCGGCTAACGGCGCAACGGGCGGGCGCATCGATCGAAGCGATTCCCTCCGATGACAGCGGCGCTGTCGATCCGCAAGCGCTGGAGGCCATGCTCGACGAACGGGTGCGCCTGATTGCGCTGACGTGGATGCCGGCCAACGGCGGCCTCATCAATCCGGCTGCGGCCATCGGACATGTTGCACGCCGTCACGGCATTGCGTACTTCATCGACGCCGCGCAAAGCGCCGGACAGTTGCCCATCGACGTGACGCAGGTGGGTTGCGACGTGCTGACCAGCGTGGGACGCAAGGCATTGCGCGGTCCGCGCGGCACGGGCCTGCTGTATGTGCGGCAGGATTTTCTGCCACGCCTCACGCCTGCATTCGTCGACACGTATTCGGCGCCGCTCGATACGAACGGCGAACCCGTCCTGCGTGACGACGCCGCGCGTCTCGAACCGTCGGAACTGGCACCCGCCCTGCGCTGCGGACTGGCCAATGCGCTGCAGGAGGCGCTCGACATCGGGCTCGACAACATCCGCGCGCGCATCGACGACATCGCGCAGACGCTGCGTACCGAACTCGCACAGATCGACGGCGTGACCGTACTCGATCAGGGCCGCGAGCGTTCGGGACTGGTGTCGTTCAACGTGGCAGGTCAGGAGGCGGCCGCGGTGCAACGTACACTCGCGGCGCAAGGCGTGTCGATAGGCAGCAACGGCGTTGCCTACACGCCGTTCGACATGAACGCCCGCGGTCTCGACACGATTGCTCGCGCATCGGTTAGCTATCTGACCACCACGGCGGAAATCGACACGCTGCTCGACCGTGTGCGTGGGCTGATTCGCTAAGCCCGCCTGGCTGCAGTAAGATCGCCGCACGCGACACATCAGCAAAGCGAACGCGGACGCTTCGTGCGCAACGGAATCGTAAGGAATACCAATACAAGGAGACTGTGATGGAACGACCCGAGTTCATCCGCCACTGGACCGAACTGGAGAGTCCGGACGACGCCCACTACAAGGACAGTACCGAACTACATGGCATCGGCGCGCCGCTCGCCAGCAAACTGGGGATCACGCGCATCGGCATTCACCACAGCCGCCTGCTGCCGGGTCGCCGCACCTCGTATCCGCACGCGGAGAGCACCGAGGAAGAATTCGTGTTCGTGATTGAAGGCACGCCGGATGTCTGGATCGACGGACATCTGCATCCGCTCAAGCCGGGCGATTCGGTCGCGTTTCCAGCGGGCACAGGGATTTGCCACACCTTCATCAACAATACCGATCATGAAGTGCGTCTGCTGATCGTCGGGGAAACCAGCAAAGAAGAAAACCGCATTCGCTATCCGATGAACGAGGCTCACGAAGCCACGCGCCCGGATCGTTGGCTCGACTGGCCCGCGCGTCCCATGGGTCCGCACGATAGCAAGCCGTCTGGCGGCAAGACCTAAGCGGACGGACCCATACGCGTCGTACAAACGGCAAACCCGCCGTCGCGTGACAGCGGGTCATGCCTCTCTTACTGCTTCACGCCTTCGGCCTGAATGTGCAGGACGGTTGCCATCTTGAAGCCATACGTCTTGCCGAAGTCGACGCCGAAATCCGAGCGGTCGAACGTCGCCGTCGATTCCGTGCCGCACACTTCGCGCTTGAGCATCGGGTTCTGGAAGCACTTGAACGATTCGATCTTCAGGTTCAGCGGCTTCGTCACACCATGCATGGTCAACTCACCGATCACTTCGACCGGCACGTCGCCCTTGAACTTCATTGACGTGCCCTTGTAGACGGCGGTCGGGAACTGACCGGCGTCGAAGAATTTCGGGCTCTTCAACTCCGTGTCCAGCGTATCGTTGCCGATATCCACCGACGACATGTCGATGGTGGCGTCCAGCGATCCCGTCTTCGCTTCACGGTCGATCGTCACCGTACCGGTGGCTTTCGTAAATTTGCCGCGCCAGGTCGAAACGCCACCGAAGTGATCGGCTTCGAAGCTCGGCGAGGTGTGGGTCGGATCCAGCGTATAGGTCGTTTCTGCGGCCATCGTGCTAAACGATACACCTGCTGCCATTGCCGCGAATGCGGCGGTCAAAAGTTGCTTTTTCAAAGTGATTCTCCTGTTGGTTATGCGGCTTATTTCTTGGCTGCCACGATATGAAACTTGATCACGACCTCGTCGGCAACTACTGAGGTGTCCTTCCATTCTCCCGTGCCGATATCGAACTGACTGCGTTTGATCGGCAACGCGCCGTCGAAGCTTTGCGTCGTACCTTGCTGCGTGACGGTGACCGGCACCGTCACGTTCTGGGACTTGCCCTTGATTGTCAGCGTGCCGCTGACCTTGAACTGATTGCCGCCCGCTTGCGCAATCGCGCTGGAGACGAACGTTGCATTCGGATACTGCGCGGCGCCGAACCAATCCTTGCCGCGCACCTGCTCGTTGTAGCTTTCATCGCCGAGGTCGTAGCTCGCGGTGTCGATGGAAAGCCTGGCGCTGCCTGCAGCCGGATTGGCCGGATCAAAGTTGAGTTGTGCGGTGAATTTCTTGAACGTCCCGTCGACCGGTACGTTCATCTGCTTCGAAGTGGCGGTCACCGTGCTTTTCGATGTATCGACCTGCGCGTGCGCCACGCCGAGACACAGCGAGGTCGCTGTCATTGCGGTCAGCATCCAGCGAAGGAAAGGAGTTTTCATATCTGCCTCGAGGCTGAGACTACTTGATGAAGGGGATCATGCGCGTCAGCAAACCGTCGCGATCGATGAAGTGATGCTTGAGCGCCGCCAGCACATGAACGACCACCAGCGCGAGCAACGTGTAGTTCAACCAGATGTGGACGATCCGTAGCATGACCTTGAGCGCGGCGTCCGGTCCAATCAACGTCGGCAAGGGCACGATGCCGAGATACACCACCTGAATGCCGGCAGCCGAGCTGTACAGATAGCCCGACACCGGAATCACCAGCATCAGCACGTACAGGAACACATGTGCGACTTCCGCTGCCAGCTTCTGCAACGGCGCCATGCCCTGCGGCATGTGTGGGGCGCGGTGCGTCAGACGCCACGCGAGCCGGATCACAGCAAGCATGAACACCGTCACGCCGATCCACTTGTGCCACGAAAAGTACTTGAGCTTGGTGGGCGTGAAGCCGGGGATATCGGTCATGATCCAGCCGAGATAAAACCCGGCCACGATCATCAGCGCAATCAACCAGTGAAGGCCCATTGCGGTTGCGCTATAGCGCTGTTTAAGCGGAGGAACTGTCGTCATCGTCAATTTTGCCGGCATCTTGAGTGCCGTTCGCCGACCACAGGGACAAACAGCTGAGAAGCGATTCTATGAGGTGACCTACACGCTGAATAGCGCGTTGAAAGAGAACAGATTGTTGTTCCAGCGACGCTAATGGCTCGCCAGTTCGTTGTTTTTGGCGTGATCAGCGCCACCACTTTATATAACGTTTTTATTCCGGAACCCGTAGCATCCGCACTCCCCGCTACAAGATGGAGCTTAAAAGCATGAAGAAGTCCTTGCTGGCAGTCGCAATGTCAGGCGTATTCGCGGTGTCTGCGCATGCGCAAAGCAGCGTCACCCTGTATGGCGTGATCGATACGGGTCTCGTGTTTGCGAATAACCAGGGTGGTCACAATAGTGTGCAAGTCGGAAGTTCCGCCACAGAAAACACCGTGTACGGCCTGAAGGGTTCGGAAGATCTGGGCGGTGGCCTGCACGCCATCTTCAAGATCGAAAACGGCTTCAACCTGAACAACGGCACCCTGTATAACTCGGGCGACGCGTTTGGCGAGCAAGCCTATGCCGGCCTGCAATCAGACCAGTTCGGCACCGTCACGCTCGGTCGCCAGTTCGACACGGTCAACGACGTACTCGGCCCGATCTCCGCTGCCGGCACCACCTACGGCGGCAGCCTCTCCGCGCACCCGTTCAACAACGACAACCTCGCTGCGGACTCGATGAGCATCAATAACGCAGTGAAGTACACCAGCAACACCTATGGCGGCTTTACGGTTGAAGGCATGTACGCGTTCAGCAACAAGGCGGCTGGTTTCTCGAACAACCGCGCCTATGGCTTTGGTGCCACGTACACACGCGGTCCGTTGAACCTGGCTGCGGGCTACCTGCAACTCAACAACGCCGGCGGCGGCGTGAGCGCCACCAATCCGAACGGCGCCGTAGCGCTCGACGACGGCAGCGCCGACTTCGTCGCGCAACGCCAGCGCATCTGGGGCACCGGCGGCAATTACACGTTCGGCGCGGCCACGGTGGGCGTGTTGTGGACCCATTCGCAGATCGACAATATGTCCAGCGTGTTTGCCGGCGGCGATGGTTACGCCAGCCTGGGCGGCGGTTTGCGGCTCGACAACTATGAAGTGAATGCGCGGTACTCGCTGACGTCGAGCCTGAGTCTCGCAGGCGCGTACACGTTCACGGATGGTTCGTACGGCAATGGCGGCGCGAGCGTCTCGCCGGAATGGAATGAGTTCTCCTTGCAGACCGATTACACGTTGAGCAAGCGGACCGATGTCTACCTCGAAGGCGTGTATCAACACGTGCATGGCGCAGGAACCGGTTCGGTATTGGGCGATGCAACCATCAACACGCTGTCGCCTTCGTCGACAGGCACCCAGCTGGCCGTAACAGTCGGCCTGCGTCACCAGTTCTAAGCCACGGTTCAACGCGCGTTTGCGCTTGAATCACTCGGGCCGCGCGTGCTCCGCGGGGCCCGACTCGCGCCTCTCATCGAGGCGTGCATCAATTCTCCGCCCCCACCTCTCTGCCCCCACCTCGAAACGCTCGCGCCCGGCGTTTGGCTTTTGACGAGGCGTGCAGGTTTGCTCCGCATCCCTCATAATCACGCGCGCCCTGAATCTTTCGGGCTACATAACGAGGCTTAACAGAAGACTGAAGCGTGAACACCGCGCCGTCTCGCCTCACATACCCTCCTCCTCTCCAAGCTTGCAATATGGTTTCGTCGCTCCAACTCGGCGCCAGTGTGATGGCGCTTGCCGGCGTGCTGGCGCCCGTCGCGTCGTTTGCACAACAGGCTCCTGACAACACCACCAACGCCGCACCGGCGCCCGACTGGACCGTGACCATTGGAGCGGAAGCGCAATGGGAGCCGGCCTATCCGGGCGCGAACTTCATGCGCCTGAGACCCTTTCCCGCGTTCGACATCGAATACAAAAATCGCTTCTTCGCCAAAGAAGACATGCTTTTCGGGGTGTATTTCGTCAATAACGCAAACTGGAGCGCGGGCCTCGCGCTCCAATACGATTTCACCGAACGCGAGACCAGTGACGATACGCGGTTACGTGGTCTGCAAAATGTACCGGCCACACCACGCGCCAAAGCCTTTCTCACGTACACGCAATCGGCCTTCACGTTCTCCACGTCGGCCGCCCAGGATATCGCCGGAAACCGCGAAGGCCTGGTGGTGGATACGAATGCGACCGTCACGCTGCCGGTCGGCAAAAAGCTCTATCTGACCGCGGGACCCGGTGTCACGTGGACGAACGGGACCTATCAGCAAACGTTTTTCGGCGTGACGCCGAACCAGAGCGCGGCTTCCGGCTTACCTGTCTACGACGCGCATGCCGGCGCGGCTACCGGCTACGTCACCGTGGAGGCGGACTATATGATCACCAGGTCATGGCTCGCCACCGTCGAGGTGAAATTCGCGCGCCTGTATGGCAACTCAACGTCCAGTCCGATTACGCGGCGAGTTCAGCAAAACACGGGCACCCTCGCGTTGACGTACACGTTCTAACGGATCGCTCAGCACTCGGATTTTGAGCACACCCAAACCTGTCGTTTATGTAAGCATCTGAAATGCAACGAAATATGGAGCCCATAGCTTTTTTTGAACAGTGGTGCTAGAGAAATCGATACCGGCGGGCATCGAATGCGATACCATTGGCGCCCGTTATCTCGATAAAGCGTGCCAAGAAGCACGCCATGCTGTGAAAATTCAAAACGCCAAAAGATGGGCGCCACGGGGTTCCCAAGCCTGGCTTGCCGCTTGCCTGGCTTTGGCAGTGGCAAGCGGGGTACGTATGTTACTCAGTCCCTTCCTTGGCCCTGCTATGCCCGGTGCATTGTTCTGCGTGGCCGCGGCGCTCATCGAATATTTTTTCGGACTAGTGCCCTCGCTGACTGTGATGCTGTTCGGGCTCCTGATCGCCGACTATCTGTTCGTCCCTCCGTATGCGGATCTATCCGTATTCGATCGGCACGACGTGCTGCTGCTGGTTTCGTACCCGTCCCTGACGATCTTCGTGATCTCGCTGATCGAGCGACTGCGCCGTGCGCAATTCCGCGCCGAGATGTTCGCGTCGGTGGCCAAGTCGCGCTACGAAATGTTGTTGCGGGCAGACAATAACCGCGCGCTGCGACTGCGTACGATTGACGAAACGCATCGTCTGCTGCGCCATCTGCCGCATTACCACGACACCATCATTCTGATTCAGGCGCTGGACCGAAAAGCGTCGTTGCGCCCGGACACGCAACATGCGGTTGGCAACACCACCGCACTGCCACACACCAGCGCTCCGGGCAGCCGTTTTTCCTCGGTCCACCCGGTAGATGCCGCGCGCCTGCAAAACACGCTCTCGCCGGGCAGTCATCGTTTGCGGATCAAGAACGGTGACCAGCACTACAAGCCTGTCGATTGCGTTGGCGAGCGCTTCACCACACACGCCGGCGATTTTCTCGTCCTGCGGATCGGGGATTAAGCATTGGATCGCGCCACACATATCCTCCAGGAAGGCGGTGAGCATGCCGTGCTCATGTTGCACGGCCTCTCGAGTTCGCCGCTGGAAATGCGCTTTCTCGCGCGTCATCTGAACAATGAAGGTTTCACCGCATTTGCGCCCACGCTGGACGGATACAGCGCGGGAACGAGTGAACGCGACATGCAGGCATGGATCGACGCCGCGGTACGCGAGTTCGACTCGCTCGCCGCGCGCTATGCCCGCGTGTCGGTATGCGGCCTGTCGGTGGGCGCGGCGCTCGCGCTAGCCGTAGTCAACCAGCGGCCTTCCGCCCACGCTGTGGTCCTGTTGTCGGTCACGCTCGCCTACGACGGTTGGGCGATACCGTGGTACCGCTTTTTGCTCGGCTGGGCTTACTTCACGCCGATGCGCAGCCGCTGGCGGTATCGCGAGGCGTCGCCGTTCGGACTCCGCAATGAAGCGCTGCGCGCCAAAATCGCCCGTGCGATGCAGCGCAACGGTATCAGCGAAGTCGGACCGTCGACCATTTCGCTGCCCGCACTCCGCGAGGCCAGCCGGCTCGCAGCGCGCGTGCGAACGCGACTCGCCGACATTGCAACGGACTGCCTGGTGATCCATGCCATCGACGATGAAACGGCGAACCCGCGTAACGCGCACTACGTCGCGTCGAAGATTGGCTCGCCGTTCCTGCGCACGATCTACCTCGACGACTCGTATCACATGATTACTTCGGACAACGAGCGTGAGATCGTGGCGAGCGAGACCGCCGCGTTCCTGCGCGAGAGCGAAGCAGCGCGCGGCATTGGCGGCGGCGCGCAAGCGCAGGTGGTGTCGAAGGCGTTAGCGCGGCGTTTGAGGCAGTTGGCTGCGCTGGGGGCTTGAGCGCGGAACGGGTCTAGAACCCCAGGGTCTAAAACTCGACCAACGCAAAATCTTCCTTACCCACATCACACAGCGGGCAACGCCAATCCGCCGGCACGTCCGCCCAGCGAGTGCCAGCGGCGATGCCCTCCGTGGGCACGCCCGCCGCTTCGTCGTAGATCCAGCCGCAGATCACACATACCCACTGCTTGAACTCGTCGACCGAGGACGCCTCGTTTGCAGCGGCGGACACAGACAGATCCGCGGACAGCGCTTCGCGTGCGCCTTGTGCATCAACGAGGCTCACGACCAGCGGCGCTGCGGTCCCCGCGCTGTTCGCGGCCAACTGCGTCTGCAGTGTTTGAAGAAGCGCCTGCGCTTCGGCCAGCGTCAGATCGATCCAGTACGGATCGCCCGCACCATCGTTGAGTCGTTCGGGAGCAAACTGAATTTCTAACGCCACGCCCTTTTTATACATGACAAACAGTATCCTGGCGGCCGACGAGCATCGCCAACCTGAGTTCGATTGTATGAAGCAGGCTCCGGCATAACATGCAGCTAGCGATGTCATCGCCACAGAGCCTATCCACGCGCTTGCCGCGAAGAAACCACAGCGCGCGGAGCAAGCCACAATTATCCGCTCGTCTGGGTGGCGCATTAGCTACGTCGCAGAGATGCACTGTTTCCTGTGAGTCGCTAAAGCTCATAAAGCCGGCTATCTCGCCGTGCGTGCGCGACGCAAATACCGCTCGTCGACGGCTAGCGACTACCCGCCAATTTTTCGCAAAGCCCTTGCCTGATGCCGAACATCAAGCGCATGCTTACGAAGCGTTTTGTCGAGCATTCTTCAGGAGTAAGCGATCATGAGCTTGAGCCCAGGCGAGCAGGCCGTGCACGCAGCCATTGAGGCGTTCTATGAGGCCTTCGAGAAAAAAAGCGTTGCCTTGTTGCGCGCGGTTGTCACCCCGGACTGGGAATATCTCCCGGAGCCGCGCGGGGCGGCGCCAGGGCCCGACCAGATGACCCCACTCTTCCAGGATCTCGCGACGGCGCTTCCTGATATGAAAATCACCCTTCTCGACGTGCTGGTGCATGAAGACCGCGTGGGCGTTCGGGCGGAAATCAATGGCACTCAATCCGGCGAGCTGCTGGGCATTGCTGCAAGTTCCAAACGCATCAAATTCGCGATTCACTCATTCCACCAGATGCGCGGAAGTTTCGTGGCAAAAACATGGCACCTTGAAGACTGGCTTTCCGTGTTCCGGCAATTGGGTGAATTGCCCAAAAGTCTTGGGCAGAACTGAATAACCTGATTGCAAGCGAATGCCCTTTTGCCTAATCCGCAAACCGGTCCGTTGCGGCAATCAAGGCCTGCAAAATGCCGGGTTCGTTATAGGCGTGTCCGGCGTCGGCAACAATCTGCAGGCTCGCCTTCGGCCACGCCTTGGATAGATCCCATGCCGTGCGCGCCGGCGTGGCCACGTCGTACCGGCCTTGCACGATGACGCCGGGAATCTCCGCAAGACGATTGGCATCCCGAAGCAATTGCCCTTCCTCGACGAAGCCGTCATTGACGAAGTAGTGGTTTTCGATCCGCGCGAAGGCGAGCGCGTACTCGTCGTCGCCGAAATGCTGCTCCAGTTCAGGGCTCGGTAGCAAGGTGATCGTGCGCCCCTCCCACAAGCTCCACGCGCGTGCGGCTTGCCGTTTCACCGCTTCATCATCGCCGGTCAGGCGACGGCGATAGGCCGCCATCAGGTCACCGCGCTCCTCGACGGGAATCGGCGCGAGGAAGCCCTCCCACAGATCCGGAAACAGCCACGACGCGCCCTCCTGGTAGTACCACAGCAATTCGGCACGGCGCATCGTGAAGATGCCCCGCACGATCAACGCAGTGACCCGTTTTGGATGCGTTTCCGAATAAGCGAGGCCGAGCGCGCTACCCCACGAACCGCCGAACACCAGCCATTGATCGACGCCCACCATCTCGCGTAACCGCTCGATGTCCGCGACGAGATCCCACGTTGTGTTGTTGTCCAGACTGGCGTGCGGTTTGGAGCGGTTACACCCGCGCTGATCGAACAGCAGCACGTTGTAGCGCGCCGGGTCGAACAGGCGCCGGTGCTCCGTGCTGCAACCGCCACCGGGCCCGCCGTGGAGAAAGACCGCAGGCTTGCCGTTGGGATTGCCGCACAACTCCCAGTAGACCTGGTGTCCGTCGCCGGTATCGAGAAATCCGTGCTGATAGGGTTCGATTGATGGGTACATGAGTGATTGGATTCCGAGGGGTGAGTGCCGGATGGTTCATCGTCAAGATACATGCCGCGCTGGGCGTGCGCAATGGTGGGCGGCATGCTGGGCTATGTCGCCCCATCGATCGGACGCAGCCGTTGCCCGTCCATACCATCGTCCACCTGCCAACCCGCCGCTTTCAACTTCTCGCGCAGGCGGTCGGCCTCACCCCACGCCCTATCCACGCGAGCCTTGTCACGCTGCTGAGCCAGCGCGGCGACATGCTCCGGAATCTCGAATGCCTGCGCCTGCCAATCGGCGAGCCGCAAGCCAAGCACGGGCTCGAAGGCATCGATCGTCGCCCGTCGCGTCGCCGCCGGCAGATCGCTTCGCACGACCTCCCAGACAATGGCCAGTGCACGCGGCACGTTCAGATCCTGATTGACCTCGGCACGAAAACGCGCGACAAACCCTGCGTCCGCCCCGCCGCCCGCAGGCCAGCTTGCATACGCTTTGCGCAGCCTGTCCAACGCGGCTTGCGCAGCATCGAGCGCCTCGCAATTGAAACGCAGTTTGCTGCGGTAATGTGCGCTCAGGCAAAGATAGCGATAGGCAAGCGGGTCGGTCCCACGTTCAGTCAGACTCCGCAGCCGCAGAAAGTCACCATTCGATTTCGCCATCTTGCCGGCGTCGTGCATCAGAAAGTGACCGTGCATCCAGAAGTTGGCAAGCCGTGTGCCGTGGCACGCCTGCGTCTGCGCAATTTCATTGCTGTGATGCACGGCGATGTGATCTTCGCCGCCGCAATGAATGTCGAACCACGGACTCAGATACCTGGCTGACATCGCCGAGCACTCGATATGCCAACCAGGAAAGCCACGTCCCCACGGACTGTCCCACTCCATTTGCCGCGTCGAACCGGCGGGACTGAATTTCCACACGGCAAAATCGGTCGCACGCCGCTTCTCGCCCAGCGCCACTCTTTTGCCGGGCTGCAAGCCCGCGTGATCGAGACGCGCCAGATAGCCGTAGTCGTCCTGTCGGCTGGTGTCGAAGTAGACGCCGTCGTTCGTCCGGTACGTATAGCCGTTGCGCTCCAGCTCGGCGATAAAGGCGATCTGCTCCGCGATATGGTCCGTCGCGCGGCACCACAGAGTCGGTTCGAGCAGATTGAGCGCTTGCCAGTCGCTCATGAAGGCGCGGGTATAGCGTTCGGCAATCTCCCACGCCGATGCGCCCGTGCGCCGGCTGCCCTTTTCCATCTTGTCTTCGCCCTCGTCGGCATCCGAGACGAGATGGCCGACGTCGGTGATATTGACGACGTGCCGCACCGCGTAGCCGTTCAGTTCGAGCACGCGCCGCAGCACGTCTTCGAACACATAGGTCCGCAGATTGCCGATATGCGCGTGGTCGTACACCGTCGGTCCGCAGCAGTACAGACCCACGTGACTGGCTTGCAAAGCAGCGAACGGGCGCACAGCGCGCGACCAGGTGTCGTACAGGGCGAGAGACATCGGAATTTCCGTGGAGTGAGCGTTGAATGCGTTGAGAAGCGCAAAAAACAAAAAGGCCACCTGTTTTTCAACGGGTGGCCTTCGGGGACTTGCTCGGACGTGACCTAACGCGAAGCGCTAGACGCAAGCTCCCTCTGGCAGGCTTTGACAGCATGCGTGGGTGAAGCGGACGAGAGAGCGGGCGGTGAAGTTCATGAGACGATGCTAACGTGCGTCGATGTTCTGGTCAATCGGGTTGGCTGGTAGGACGTGTAACGCCGGCCACTACGCGACCCGGGCAACGCGACCGCAGACGCAAACGCGAACCAAACCTCGTTACGTTGTCGCTTCAGCAGGCCCAATCCGCACGCCCTTGAAGTGACCCGCGGACGGCGCCGCACCGCGCTCGCGCAACAACGCGCGCAGTTCGTTGATGACCGGGAACACCTCGTGATTCCAGTCCGCCCCTTGCCGGTCGTGCGCTTCCTGCTCACGTTCGACGATCCAGCGGTCTTCCTTGAAAATGCGCTCGGTAAACCAGACCAGCAGCGGCCACGCCATATCCAGCAGAACGGGGATGCCCGGCTTCCGGATAGACAGCAGCCCGAAGGTACGATTGGTGCGCTGCTCGGCATCGACCGGCACATAAACGATCCACAGGTTCATCACCAGGGTCGAGTCCGAGGTGCGGATCTGCAGCGTCTGATACGGATATTGCGTGCGGATCGTCATCACGTCCTTATCCGCGCCTTGCGTACCTTTGCGGCTCTGGCCGAACACCAGCGCCTCGCCGATCGGCTGCTCGCCCGCCATGCGCGCAAACGTGTAGTCCACTTCGACCCAGTCGTCACCGCGCCGGCGTCCCAGCGAACGCGCCCGCATCTGGCCCATCTGCTTGCGGTGCAGGAACTGATGGTTCATGTCCATCAGGTTTTCGTGCATGAACGAATAATGGCACTTCACTTCGCGGCCGAAGCGGCGCGTCTTGTAGGCCTTATCGCCCAACGAGGCAAGCGGCGGCAACGGCTGCGCCTCGGCGAGCGCGGGATTGCCGGGGAACACGAAGATCAGCCCCTGCTCCTCGCGGCACGGATACGACCGCACGCCGTTGGGCAAACGCTCGCGGCCCAGATACGGAATATCGACGCAGCGGCCCGAGCAATCGTAGGTCCAGCCGTGGTAGCAGCAGCGGATCGTTTCACCCTCCACCACCCCGCCGTGCAGCGGCACCTGGCGGTGCGCGCAACGGTCTTCCAGCGCGAACGCCTTGCCTGACTCGGTACGCACCAGCACGATCGGCTCGCCGGCGAACGTTACGCCGTGCGCCTTGCCGCGCTTGACCTCGCGCGACCATGCCAGTGGATACCAATAGTCGGGATGAATGGGGACGCGGCGCAGATCGCGTACCGGCGCGCCGCTGAGCGCCTCCGTGGATATGTCATCGGCTGCTTCGGCCGGTGCCTCGGTAGGCGCATCGATGGTGGTGCTGTCCAGCGAAGGAACTACATGCATGGGCGACGCCTCCTGGTAGACTGAAACTTGAGTGGGCCCGTAACTTGCACGGGAAAACCTACATAGGAAGTCAGTCTACTAGAAGGTGCGCAATCCATGTTTTGACAGTAACAATACAAAGGGTTTACCGCCCCTCTTCAACCCTCGTCGTGCGCCACCAGCCCCGAGCGGCGCTGCGCGCCCCACACGCGGCCGCCACGCAAGAAGTGCAGCCAGCCCATCAGGGCGCCGGTATGACGCAGCAACTGGAACGTGAACGGCTCGGCGATCGCCGCCAACATGGCCATCCACAGGCTCGAACCGACCCGTTGACCCGTCCAGCGGCGGTACAGATGAATGCACCACAGGTAGTAGGCCAGATCGATGGCCGTCTTGGCGCCGATAACCCCGAAAATCGACAGCACCAGCGTCCCATGCCCGCCAAACAGAAAGGCGAGCAGCAGCGCAAACGCGGTCAGGCCGTAGATCGGCTGCATCGTGTCGACCGCCTTGACGGGCAACATCAGCATGCCGAGCGTGCCATAACGCGGATTGCCGGTCATGTCGCGATTCCAGTATTGCGTCTGCAAAAACCCCGCAAACCAGCGGCGCCGTTGCCGCAGGAAACTGCCGAGCGTGCCGGGCGCATCGGTTCGTCCCTGCGCATCGCCCACGACGCGCACATCCCAGCCGAGCCCATGATCGACCGAATAGCGGCGTAGCCGATGGATCAGCTCGTAATCTTCCACCAGACACTGCGGGTCGAAGCCGCCCACTTCGACGAGCGCCGCGCGCTTGAACGAGGCAAACGCGCCGGAGATGAGCAGCAGGCTGTCGGCTCGCATCCACGCAAAGCGGGCAACGAAGTTGCGCATGTATTCATACGTCTGGAACCACTGGAACAGACGTCCCGACACGCTCTTGCCGCAGACCGGTACCAGGA
Organism: Paraburkholderia sp. GAS41; assembly: GCF_050436545.1. NCBI lineage: Bacteria > Pseudomonadati > Pseudomonadota > Betaproteobacteria > Burkholderiales > Burkholderiaceae > Paraburkholderia > Paraburkholderia sp. GAS41. The sequence goes on along the minus strand of NZ_JBNDMK010000002.1, from coordinate 350,939 downwards.
TGCCCGCCGCCGCCACCAGTTTCGGCTCATCCGCGAAGGCTACGCGCATTGCGTAGGTGGCGCCGTCGTCGAGCAGCGTGTCCGCGTCGACCGTCATCACGGTCTCCGTGGTCATCTCCGTGATGGCCGCATTGAGTGCACGCGCCTTGCCGCCGTGCGGCACGCGCAGCCAGTACAGGTTCGGGTGAAGCGAACTGGGCGCACTCAGTTGGCCGTCCGGCGCCGCCTTCAGGCCGAAGCGTCCGGTCAGCAATGCGCTGGTTTCATCGGTCGAGCCGTCGTCCGCAATCACAATTTGCGCGGGACCGTGCGTTTGCCGTAGCAGCGCGGCGAGCGTGACCGGCAACACGGACGCTTCGTTGTGCGAGGCGACGATCACGCCCATGGACGGCAAGTCACGCCGGTCCGATGCCGGATCGAGCGGCTTCAGCGGCCGCATGAGCGGCAACGTCTTGAGCGTGACGAAAGCGAGCAGCAAAGTATCGTAGACCACGTACGCAATCCCGGTCGACCACGCCACCACGCCCTGCAGGAAAAACGCGCGCGCAAACAGCAGCAACCACAGCGCGACGACGCCCAGATGGATCAACGTGCTCAACAGCGTGGTGGGGCGCGGCACGATTCGGGGCGATGCGAGCGCCAAAGCTTGTTCCAGAGTTCTCTTCAAAATAGCTGCAAAATCCGTCAATACTGGGTTGATGGTGGAACCTGCCGGGCGGCGAATCCGCGGACGCAAGCAGCGAGTAAAACAGTCGGCGCAAAATCGCGGCCAAGCGCGGACCTTAGGGAATCATGCGCTTTAATACGGATTTGCGATCGATCCACTCGTGTTTCAGTGCGCCGCCCACGTGCATCGCCAGCAATGCATAGAGCGCGTAACCGAGCCACGTATGCAATGCGCCGAAGCGGTCGTGCAAGGACTCCTTCAAAACCGGATCGAGGTTCATCACGTAGCCAATACGCGGCCATGGGACGAGGCCGAACAGATGCATCGGATGCGTTGCGGCACCTTTCCAGGCCGAGTCGTGCAACCAGCCGGACAGCGGCAGGGCGATCATCAGCAGATACAGCAGGAAATGTGCAACGTGCGCCGCGATTCGCTCCCACGAGGGAAACGCCGCCGGCAGCGGCGGCGGCCGATGCGAGGCGCGCCAGAGGATGCGCAGCAGCACGAGACCGAGCACGGTAATGCCGATCGACTTGTGCGTGTCGATCACGGGACGCACCCAGTCGTCGGGCAGCGAATCGGCGCTCAATCCCAGCGCCACATTGCAGAGGATAAGGATCGCGATGATCCAGTGCAGCACCATGGCTGTGCGCGTGTAGCGCGTTGCCGGGTGCACGCTGGTCGTGTCGGTAAGGGGAGAGTTGGCCTGAGTGCTCATCGGTAATTCCGTCCGAAAGGGTGCGCTAATGCGAAAGCTGCCTGAAATCAAACCGGCGAAATGAAGTGGATAACCATCGGCGTTTGCATACACGACGATTGCGTGCAACACGACCGCGACTATTCATACAAACGCTGCGCCGCGCAGATTTATTCCCAGTCCAGCGCGCGAAATCATGTCCGCCTGTTACCGCGACAGATCGCCGCATTGCGCACTCCGCCCGGCAATGGGCCTTGCTTGCGTTGCGCACGTTACGAACGTTGCCGCCACGCTGCGCGAAACGCTGCCAAAACCATAATCTTCCTATGAAACGGCCGCACGCGTCGGCCAGTCGCTCAACGCGCCCGTTACGGGTTGTCACCGCCCGCTCGAAAACTCACACGCGCAAGATGCCGGACATGTGTTGGTTGCGTAGTTTCATCGCGGGCTGCGTGGCATAATCGGCGCCAGTCATTGGCTCCTTTCGTGCTCGACGCGCAGCATGCTTCGTCTCCGCCTCCAGAAAATCGGCAGTTTGTTGGGATTGCTTGCAATCCTGATGAGCACGCTCGCGCCGACCATCTCACAGGCGCTCGCAGCACACGACCGGTTAGGCAACGCGCTCGCCACCTACTGCTCCGCAGACCCGGCCGACAGTCCGCTCGCGCACGACAGCAAGTCATCCCACTCCTCCGCGTTCCACTGGCAAGCCTGCGCGTATTGCGGCACGCTCGCTCACGCGCCAGTGCTGCCGGGCACGGCTAGCGTATTTGCCGCCGAGCTATCGGTCACCCGCGCGCCGGTTGCGCTCACGCGCGTCACCGCCTACGTCCCTCTCTTTTATAGCGCGGCGCAGCCGCGCGCACCTCCCGTTCCCGTCTGAGTCGATCTTTGCACGAACCGTATCCGCGCTGCGCGAGCAGCCGCGGAATGTCGCCGCACACTCGCTGGTGCGCGGTGAATGACCAGGACGATCGGAGAAGAATCAGATCATGCGTACGTTTTTTAAACGACACGCGGCGCCCACACGCGCCGCCTTCATGGCGGCCGCCGGCGCGGCGTGTCTCGCCGGTTCGCCGGCTGCCTCGGCCCATGCGGTGGTGGGCGACCGCGTCTTCCCTGCCACGATGACGGTCGACGACCCCGGCGTCTCCGATGAATTCGACACCCAGTTCGGCCACATCAAGACCCCGGACGACAATGGCATCAACATGAACGTGAATACCGTCTCGTACGAGTGGGACAAGACGATCACGCAGAATTTCCAGTTCAGCGTTGCCAGCCAGTACGTCAGCCAGAACGATCCGAACGGCGGCTCAGCCAAGGGTTGGGACAATGTGACGGTGGGCGTGAAATACCTGCTCTACGCGAACGCGCAGCATGAGTTCATGGCGTCGGTCGGGCTCGAGACGGAAATTGGCGGCACGGGCGCCAGGTCGATTGCAAACTCGTATTCGACCTTTTCGCCCACGGTCTATTTCGGTAAAGGCTTCGGCGACCTGCCCGCGTCGCTCGACTACCTGAAGCCGTTCGCAGTCACCGCCGAGATCGGGCCGAACCTGACCACCGCGTCATCAGCGCTGGGACCCAACTCGTTCGGCTGGGGCACGACGCTGCAATACAGCATCCCGTACCTGCAAGATCACGTGAAGGACTTGGGACTTCCGCAACCGCTCGGCGGCGCGTATCTGGTAGTCGAAGCGCCGATGGCCACGTGCACGGCGGGCGCCTGTGCGGGGCAAACCACCGGGACCCTCAATCCCGGCGTGCTGTGGCTCAACCGCTGGGGGCAGTTCGGCGTCGAAGCACAGATTCCCGTGAATCATCTGTCCGGCAACCATGTCGGGGTCCTGTTCGACGCCCACCTGTTCCTCGACGACATCCTGCCGCGCTCCATCGGCAAACCTCTTTTCTGATCCAGGATACCGCTCTCATGAAACTCCACACCACCGCACGCGCAAGCGTTGCCGCACTGCTGATTGCAGGGTGCCAGCTGGCGCACGCACACGCCTTCCCGACGCATCAGGCGCCATCCGCCGGCGCCACCGCGACCACTTCGCAAAAGGACGTCGCGATCGATTTCGATGATGCACTGGAGCCGGCCTTCAGCTCGATCGCCGTCACCGATGCGCAGGGCAAATCCGTGACCAGCGGCAAAGCCGTGGTCGATCCGTCGAATACCAAGCACATGTCGGTGGCGCTCAACCCGCTGACACCCGGCGACTACTCGGTCGCATGGGTCGCCGTGGCGGACGACGGACACCGTACGCAAGGCCACTACACCTTCAAGGTGAAGTAACGGTGGATCCGCTCGTCGTCGTACAGATCGTCGTCGCTGCCACGCAAGACGTGCTGTTCGCGGTGGCGGCCGGCGCGCTCGTCTGCAGTGCGATGCTCGGCCGGTCATCGCAGCGTTGCCCGGCTGCTGCCGCTGCGCTCGGCCGCTCGCGACTCGGCGCGCTTGGCATGCTGGTGGCTGCCTGCGGCCTGTACCTGTGGCTGCAAGCGGCTGTCATGAGCGGGGCGCCGTTCGGCGAGGCGGGTCCTGCCGTCAGTGCGGTGTTGACGCAATCGCACTTCGGGATTGCGTGGACCGTCGGTTTCGCTGGCGCGCTGCTGGCTTGCTTCGCTGGCGCACAGTCGGGCCGCACGGCGTGGTGGCTGGCGTCGGTGGGCATGGTCGTCTATGTGGCGGGCAAGGCTGCCGCCAGTCACGCTGCCGATACGGGCGATTTCACGCTACGTGAAGCGGTGCACGTCCTGCATCTGGCGGCGACGGCATTGTGGGCCGGCAGCGTCATGGTCGCGGCACCGCTGCTGTGGCGATGGAATGCTGCGTTGTCCAAAGTGATAACGGGGGAGGCCCTCGGGCTGACCGCCGCCAATCCGGCAGACCGCGCGGCGTTTTGTACCCGGTTGTCGCATCTGGCGACCATCGCGCTCGCCGTGGTGATCGTGACCGGCATCTATAACGCCACGCAGGATACGGCCCACCTCACCACGCCTTTGCTCAATGTGCTGTACGGACATGTGCTGACGCTCAAGCTGGTATGCGTCGCGCTGGCGGTACTGCTAGGCGGCTACAACCGCATGATCTATCTGCCTCGCCTGCAACACACGGCTGCGGCGGACGGTCCGGCGTATCGCGCTGCACAGCGCAGCTTCGACCGGCTTCTGATACTCGAAGCCTTTACGATGGTCGCCGTCCTCGCCGTGGCCGGCATACTGGGCCACACTTCGCCTTCGGGCGGTCAGATGTGAGCGTGATGGCGGCATGAGAACGCCGGCATCCGCTCGACGCCTCTTGACAACGCACGCCCGCCTGGTCGTCCTGGCGCATGGCGACCCGCCCTCCGCGTTCAACGTCGCGCGATCAGCGCGATCGATTCCACGTGCTCGTCGAGCCAGCCGTCCGCCGCGTGCGGCTCCAGCAACTGTCGCGCGCGTTCCAGCAGTTCATCGAGTTGGGAACCGAGGCGCTCGCGCGAGAGGCTCGACATCGACAACGCTCGCGCCATGAGCGAGTCCAGCGTCACGCGCCGCCTCTCGATGATCGACACACGCTCCAGCGCAGCAAACGCCGACTTCAGCAACACGCTCTCGTGGCTCTCCCAACTATCCGACTTGCGTTGCTCGCGCGCTGGATCCGTTTGCGCGTACTCATCGAGCAGCGCGCGGTAGGGCGCTTGCCACGGGGTCGCTGCGTCGTCGGGTTGCGAGGTGGCAAACAGCACCACCGCGCCCGAGGGGACGATCAATTGAGCCAGTCGTGCGAGCGTGTCGGGCCGGTCCATCCAGTGAAAGGCACGGCCTACCACGGCAAGCTGGAAAGCGCCCCAATCCGGCGACAGATCGTACGAGCTGCCTAGCCGGTATTCGATATTCGGCGCAATGCCCAGCCCAAGCTCAGCCGCGATGCGCAGCATGGCCGGCTCGGGATCGAGCGCGACGCCACTACTCACCCATGATGAAAACGCCAGCGAAAGTTGCCCCGGTCCGCAGCCGAGGTCGAGCAGCCGCTGCGTGCCGTCGAGCTTGCATACCTCGGCCACGCGCCGGATCAGGCGCGGCGAATAAGCCGGGCGGCCGCCCAGGTAGTGAGCGGCATTGTTCTTGAAGCGATCGGGCACAAAGGGGATGGGCGTGGTCATGGACGGATCCGTTGAAGTCGCGCCAATGCAACAGGACATGCGGCGGCGCGCGGGTCACAAAGTATGACGCGGTGCTGCATTGGCTGTCGAGACGCGGGCGCGGCCGGACCGCGCCCGTTCAATGCCGCTTTTCGAAGCGGTAATGCCCGACGCCCCACTCGTTGCCGTTCGCATAGCCGAAAAGTTCGGCAACGGCCATATAGAACATGCGCCAGCGCTGCAGCCAGATCCCCGCATCGTGTGAGCCGTAGGTGTCGACGAGCATCGGCATCACGCGATCTTTGACGGCGTCGAGCGCGGCCAGCCACTGGTTCGCTGTGCGCTCGTAATGGGTGCCGCTGACCCACCACTGTCGCTCCATACGCAGATCGTCCTGGAAGTGGAGCAGCAGATCGTTCGAAGGCATCGTGCCGCCGGTGAAAAAGTACTTCGACATCCAGTCGCTGCCGTCCTTCACCTGGAAGTGATACGCCAGGGTGCGGTGCGCGAAGATATGCACGAACAGCTTCGCGTCGTCGCGCATCCAGCGCGCAATCCTGGCGAGCAGGAGTCCATAGTTTTTCATATGCTCGAACATCTCGATCGACACCACCCTGTCGAAGCCGCCCGCGAGTTGGTCGCCGGAGAATTCGAAATCGACGATATTGCCGGTGACAACCTCGAGGTTCGTCAGACCGCGCCCGGCCGCCTCGCCTTCGATAAATGCACGTTGGCCGTGCGAGTTCGATAGCGCGACGATCTGCGAATTCGGATAACGTGCTGCGAGCCACAGCGACAACGAACCCCAGCCGCAACCGAGATCGAGCACACGCTGACCGTCTGCCAGTTCGGCGCGAAGCGCATACAGTTCGAGCATCGCTGTTTCAGCTTGCGTGAGCGTCTCGTTGCCTTCCGGATAGAGACAGCATGAATACTTCAGATGCGCTCCGAGATGCAGATGAAAGAACGATGCGGGGACTTCGTAGTGCTGCGTGTTGGCGGCTTGGGTTTCAATCGCGATTGGACTCGCGCGTAACTCGTCGAGCAGACGATTGAGCCGTTGCGCACGCAACTCGCCATCGCCGATGCCCTCGTCTCGCAGGCGCTGAGCCATGAGTCGACGCATGCCGAACCGGATCAGCGCGTCCGGTAGCCAGCCGCGCTCACAGCAGCGGATCAGCCAGCCGTCATCGGAGTTGGCGGAAGCAAAAGCGGAAGCGGATGCAGGTGCGGCTGCGTTCCGGTCAAGCGTCGAGAGGCTCATGAAACGGGCTCCTTGTCTGTCGCAGCGCCGGCTTGACCGGCATCGCAGGGGTCTAGTCGTGACATCGTCGAATGGATCCGGCAGCTAGTCGCCTGTCGAGCGGCGCGGCGGCCAGGGAATCAGGGCGTTCGTGGTGCGTATATATTCGGCGTAGCCGGCGCGGTTTTTCGCCAGGCTGGCTTCAAGCAACGGGATGCCCGAGAGCTTGAGCAACAACCACGCCATCAGCACGGGCGGCAGAAACGTCAGCCAGATCCACGGCGAGCCGATCGACAGCACGAGGTACGACACCCAGTGCACGCATTCGAAAAAGTAGTTCGGGTGCCGCGAGTAGCGCCACAAGCCCACACGGCAAACCTTGCCGTGGTTCGACGGATCGTCCCTGAAACGGCGCAACTGACGATCCGCGAGCCCTTCGCCCGTCACCGAGACGATCCAGACCGCTACCGCCAGCAGGATCCAGATCGCGGCCGGCTCGCTCGAGCGATAGGCCGGCACCAGAAAAGCGGCCGAAAGCAGCAGCGAAATCACCACTTGCAGCTGGAAAAACCAGAACATCCGGCGCGGCGCGGCATCGCCCCACTCCTCGCGAAAACGCCGGTAACGGGCATCTTCCGGCTGGCCGAAATTGCGCCGCCACAGATGCGTCCCTAGGCGCGCGCCCCAGATCAGCCCGCCGAGTGCGGCGAGCGCACGAGCGGAAGGATCGCCCGTGCCAAGCACCGCATAGAGCACCGCGACAGCGCCGAGCGAATACGCCCAGACCGGATCGACCATGCCCGCGTTTTCCGAGCGGAGCTGCCATGCCCAGACGGCGGAAAACACGAGGATCAGCCCAATCAGGGCAATCACGGCGGCAGCGACAGGCGGCATGGCATCCTCGGGGAGGGGCGATGCAGGTTTATACGCACGCAAATGGGCAATGGATGCGATCCACGGGGCAGCAAGGCAGCGGGCGGCCCGCGAGGCAGCGTGCCGCCCGGCGCTAGTTCTTGTCTCCCGGCGACGCAAAGCCCGGCATGCCGATCTGTTCGGGCCGCTGCGGCACCCGTTTGAAGCGCGAGGTGTCGTAGCCCAACGCGTCGAGTTTCGCCAGCATGGCGTGATACGTGTCGTCGCTCATATCGGGGTCACGCGAGAAAATCCAGCCGAGGGTCTTGCCCGGATAGCCGAGGATCGTGTAACGGTAGTCCGGATCCACATACAGCGTGAGTTGGGTGAAGCGGACCGGCCAGAACACCTGCACGCTCCACTGTCCGCCCCCGCTGCCGGGCACCGGTGTATCGAGGAACTGATAGTGCTTCAACGGCGCGTTGAAACTGCCTTTGTGAGCGAAATACGAGTCCTCGATCTTCCCATCCGGGCGCAATTTCCATTCCGCGTAGCTGTTGACGAAGTCCCGTTCGGCAAAGTACGGAATGTTGGCGATGATGTACCAACGTCCCATGTAACGCGGCAAATCGACCGGCACGCTCTGAAGCGGCACACTGGCGCGCGGATTGGGATTGGGTGGCTCGGCGGAACAGGCGTTCAGCATCGACAGCAGGAAAACGGCGGCAGCAACACAAGCAAAGCGGCGCATGGTGGCCTCGGACGTCGTGACGATATGTCTTATTACGCTCAGGACACGCAGGCGGATGCACCCGCCTGCTAACGCCGTCACGGTCCACCGAACGGATTGCTACACTGTGTGTGAATCCAGCACTCTTCATCGCGCCGCCGCCCACCGCAAACTGCGCGCAGTACGAGATCTCTCACCATGTCAGCCCGTCTCAACGCCCCCTTTACTGCGCTGCTCGCCGCGGCGCTTTTCGGTGCAACCACACCGCTAGCGAAGGCCTTACTCGGCACACTGTCCCCTTTCATGGTGGCGGGGTTGTTTTATCTCGGCAGCGGGATCGGTCTTGCCGTCACCATCCTCGTGCGCCGGATCGCACGTAGCACGCGCGAGCAGGCCAACGCAGGACACATTCCGCTGCGCGAAGTCCCATGGCTGCTCGGCGCAATCGTCACCGGCGGCGTTGCCGGTCCCGCGTTGTTGATGCTCGGCCTGAACTCGACGCCAGCCGCCACCAGTTCGCTGCTCTTGAACCTCGAAGGTGTTTTCACTGCGTTGATTGCATGGCTCGTCTTCCGTGAGAACGTCGATATCCAGGTGTTTCTCGGCATGGTCGCGATTGTCGCGGGCGGGGTGGCGTTATCGTGGCATCCCGGCGCTGGGGGCTGGCCGCTCGGCGCCATGCTGGTCGCCGCAGCATGCGGGTGCTGGGCGATCGACAACAATCTCACGCGCAAGGTCTCAACCCACGACGCGATGGTGATCGCCTGTCTGAAAGGACTGGTTGCCGGCTCGGTGAACTTTGCGATCGCGTTGCTGCTAGGCGCGCGATTGCCGCATATCGCCACCATGGCGGCGGCCATGCTGACCGGCTTCGCAGGCTATGGGGTCAGCCTCGTGCTGTTCGTGGTCGCGCTGCGCAATCTCGGCACGGCACGCACCGGCGCGTATTTTTCGGTGGCGCCGCTGTTCGGCGTCACGCTCTCGCTGATCCTGTGGCCCGAAATGCCCCCGCTCCTGTTCTGGGTCGCGGCAGCGCTCATGGCGCTCGGTATCTGGCTGCATATCCGCGAACGCCACGATCATCCGCATACGCATCGCGCGCTGGAACACAATCATCGGCACCGTCACGATGAACATCACCAGCACGAGCATGATTTCGAGTGGGACGGTCAAGAACCTCATTCGCATCCGCACCACCATCTTCCGATCACGCATTCGCACGCGCATTTCCCAGATATTCATCATCTTCACTCGCACTGAACGGCAGCATCGCGGCTTGCGATCGGTCCCTTTCGCGATTGCAAGCCAGATCGTGTAGCAGGCTGTTACGTCATAGAGCGATTCAATTGGCAGGATCGCCGGGCACGTCCTGTAATGGAACTCCTGTTGTTTGCAATTTGCCCCTCGCCAAACCCGGAGAACCACATGGCTCAGCCTCAGACCAACGTTGACGAAGTTGTACAGGCCATTGCCGCGGAAACCAATACGCCCGCGGAAACGGTCTCGAAGATCTACGCCGATACTTTGGCCGACTACAAGACTGACGCACGCGTGTTCGATTACATGCCGCTACTGGTTGCCAAGAAAGTGCGCGACCGGCTACGGCATTCCGCAAACAGGAAGAACTAGCGCTGCGGCATATCGCGTCCAGGCGCGCTACGCGTTGCTCCGTGAAGTTCGACACCAACAGGTTCTAGTCCCGATGCGTGGCCCCATATTTTCGTGGCCGCGTGGAGCTAACAATGGCGCCATAAATTTCTTAAGCTGACGGGGTGGTCGTGCTACTCGCCACGACACGCCAACAAGGAGCCCCGCACGTGACGCAATCTTTTCGCATTCGGCCCGTAGCCACCGACGACTTCCCCGCCTGGTTGCCGCTATGGGACGCGTATAACGCTTTCTACGGACGCTCCGGCGAAACCGCGCTGTCACGCGACATCACGCTCCTAACGTGGAGGCGGTTTTTCGATGGTTATGAGCCGATGCATGCGATGGTTGCGGAGCGCGACGGCCAACTGCTCGGTATCGTGCACTTTCTCTATCATCGGCACACGACAATGGCCGGCCCGATCTGTTATTTGCAGGATCTCTATACGCTGGAGACCGAGCGCGGCAAAGGCGTAGGACGTGCGCTGATCGAAGCGGTCTATGAACGGGCGAAGACCGATGGCTCGAGCCGTGTGTATTGGCAAACCCACGAGACCAATCAGACGGCGATGAAGCTCTATGACGGCGTCGCCGACCGATCGGGGTTTGTGGTTTATCGTAAGGCGTTGTAAAAGCCCGCGCCGCCGACTTACAACATCTCCGTTTTCGGACAATTTCGATATCCGATATATTTTGTCCTGCTCAGATTGCCGTTTGTTCTTCCGCTACGCGCTTCGATGCGATGCGTGAAGCCGGCCGAAATCTGAGGAGACCAAAAGTGGATAGACTTGTTGGAAAGGGCGATCGCACAACGACGGGCGGATACGTGTGTGGCGCATCGTCGATGTTCTTGGACAACGACAGGCCCATGTCGCGCAAGGGCGACATCGCAACCTGCGGCACATGCGAAGGTATGTTCCCGATATTCGGCACGTGCTCGACATGGCTGGACGAAGGCCGACCCATGGTAAAGGACCGCGATCCCGTGCTATGCCCATGCGGGAAAAATCGGGTTCTGGCCGTTTCGAGCACGACCTCGTTTTGTGGAAACGGTACTGACAAGGCCGACACCCAGTCCCCTCGCGCTGCGCCCTCTCAATCTTCCTTGATATACACGTTCAATGAACAGGTCCTCGCGTCCGTGCCGGGCGCGTCATGCGAAGGTTATCCGTATCTGATTGAAACCGATGATGGACAATTTTCTTCGGGGCGGCTGGATGGAAATCAACGGTTGCCTCGGGTCCACACCGAAGGTCCCGAAAACTTCGTCATCTATTGGGGTGACGAAGCTCTCGACAGACAGGACACAGCCCGGGAATGCCGAACAAATCAACGGTAGTCCGAACGAATTCAATACCAAACTCCGTCCGTGTCGTGCAGCTGAAAGTGACATTCGACGAATTATGGTCTGCATATCCAGACGAAGAGGATCCTTTCGTCGACCCCAAGACTGGAAAAAGCCCCATACCCTGATAATCAATGTGCGATTCGCATGAGTATCATGCTGCACAATCTCGGCGTCGAAATGAAATCGTTCCGAGGGGAAGAGCAGATTCGAATTGATGGAAAGCGAACCGCCCTCCGCGCTCGCGAGATGGCAGACTGGCTAAAGTTGCGTCCATTCGCTGGACTGCCTTCACCCGAAGACGTCACAGGGCGAAACTGGCAAGCGCGGATCAAGGAACGCACCGGAATCGTGTACTTCGCCGGGTACTGGGCCCGCGATACTGACAGTCAAGGACAGACAACCGGCGATCACATCGATCTGTGGAACAAGGACACACTGAGTTCACCAGGGCTCGAAGGTCGGGTCACCTCGTTTTTTCGGCTTCGCATGGGATTGTCGCGGGCATGGTATTCCGATCTCGCGAAATCCAAGGAAATCCTCTTTTGGGAAATCAAGTGAGGCGCGCGGCGTGGTCTGTGGGATGTATCGTCATAGGGACTCTGGTCTCCTGGCGATCAGCCTTGTTCGCTAGCCGCTTCACAGAGAGCCACCCTTGGCCACCCGCTCATGACCACTGGCGCAGGTGCTGGGATATTGAACACTGCAGCGTTTCGTGGCCCGGCTATGCAGCGATCGTTCTATTCATTTTCGCACCCGTCGTGACTTGGGCCCTCGTGGACTTTGCACAAGCCCGAACGCTCACCGTATCTCGTGCTTTCGTGACTGGGTCAGTCCTGACTCTGGGAACAGTCCTCTTTTATCTGTGCTTTTACGGTGCCGTTTGGCCATAGCGACAGAGGTCCAAACATCCGCCGGGTTGTGAAAACCAAATAAAAATGGGCGCACCCACCGTGCGCCCTTCCCCTGCACGTACGTGCTAGCTGACTCGACCTCCCTAAGCCTCCAACTGCTCCAGCACTTTCCCCTTCGTCTCGATCCCGAGAAAGTGCACGGTCAAAGCAGCGAGGAACGGGACGGCGGCGAGAATATAAAACGCGATGTTGAGATGCCCGCCCACCATCGTCTTTGAGACGATGGCAGGAGCGAAGATCGCCGCCACCTTCAACCACGCGCCACCCACGCCGCACCCAAACGCTCGAATGCTGGTCGGGTACAACTCCGGGGTGTACACATAAGCCGTGATGAAGCCGCATGCGAGGAAACCGAGCGCAAACGCGCAGCACGCGGCAACGACATACACCGACGAGTTATGCAACACACCCGCCAGCACCAGCGACACGGCACACAATACAAACGACAGGTTGATAATCGGCTTGCGTCCCACCTTGTCGACCAGCAGCGCACACGTCAACGATCCAAGTACGCCCAGCACTGACGCCGCCACCGCCAGATTCAACGCCAGTTGCAACGGTGCGTGATACACCGTGCGATAAATCGTCGGCAACCACGTGGAAAGACCATATTGGATAAATCCGCACGTTATCCACAACATCGCCACGGCCAGCGTGCGTTTCAGATAAGCGGGACCAAACAGATCGCCGATGCGGCGCTTCGGATGCCGGTTCGCCATGGCATCGAATTCCGCGGCATGCTCGACCGGCGGCAACGGGCCCTTGGCCGCGCGTTCGAATGCCGCCACGGCTGTGTCCGCGTCGGCCATGCGCTCGCGCTCCGCCAGCCAGCGCGGCGATTCCGGCACCAGTTTGCGCAACACGAAGAACAGGATCAACGGCATGCCGCCGATGAAATACATGGCCTGCCAGCCAAAGCGCGGCACGATCCACGCGCCCAGCGCATTCGACGCGAGCAGCCCCACCGGAAACACGATTTCGTATAGCAGCACGAAACGTCCACGGCCATGCGCCCGGCTGATTTCGTTGATGTAAGTCGCGGCGACCGGTAGCTCACCGCCGAGACCCAAGCCCTGGATGATCCGTAGTACAACGAACACCGCGAACGATGGCGCAAAGCCGCAGGCAATACTCGTCACACCGATGATCCCCGAGCTCAGCGCGATCGCCCGCACCCGGCCTTTCCGTTCTGCATAGCAGGGGAACACGAACGCGCCGACCAGTTGCCCGATCGATCCCGACGCAATCAGAAAGCCGATTTCCCACGGCGTGAGTGCCCATTTCTGGATCAGGATCGGCAGCGTGGCGGCGATGGCGATGACATCGAAGCCATCGAAAAACGTTGCCAGCCCGATCAGGACACGCGCGCGAATCTGCATTGCGTTGGCCGGCAAACGTTCCAGACGCGCAATGATCGAGCCCCGGGTCACAGGGCCTGAGACACCGGCGCCGCTGCGGTCCCCCATGGTGTTGTCGATGGTTCTCATGCCGTTATCGCCGTCCGAAAAGAGTTACGCGAGCGCCGTGCTGGCGTCAGTCAGAGTTGCAAGGTCGATCGTGCGGCCCTGGTTCATCCATTTGCGCGCGAGTTTCAGATCGCGCGGTGTGTTGATTGCAATCGCCCCGCGAATCGCGCTGTCTTCCACATAGAAAAGCGTCGCGCGCCTGGCCTGCAGATCGCCGCGCACGGCGAGTTGAGCGTCGTTGGGGATGTCGCCGAGTATCTGCAGGTTCACGTCGTACTGATCGGACCAGAACCACGGAATATCCGCATACGCTTCGAAAACGCCGAGCAACGCTTTCGCCGCGGAGATGGCCTGGTTCTGCGCGTTTGCCCACGACTCGAGCCGCACACGGCGCTTCAACCACGCGCTCGGATGATTCGCCACGTCGCCGCAAGCGAAAATTCGCGGGTCCGAAGTCGCGCCGAAATGGTCGACGACGATGCCGTCCGCCACGGCGAGACCCGCGGTTTCAGCGAGCGCCGTATGCGGCGTAAGGCCGATCCCGGCGACCGCGAAGTCCGCATCGAGTGTCGTGCCGTCGGCCAGCGTGGCGCGCACGCGATGCGCGTCGTGCGGATGATCGTCCAGCGAAACAAGGCCCGAATTCAGCCGCACCTCGACGCCGTTGGCGCGATGCAGTTCGACCAGAAAATCCGAAATCACCGGCGGCACCGAACGTGCGCATAAACGCGGCGCACCTTCCACCACGGTTGCGGCGACGCCCAGCTTGCGTGCTGTTGCCGCCACTTCGAGCCCGATCCAGCCGCCGCCGATCACCAGCACACCCTGGCTCGCCCGCAGCCGCTCGCCGAGCGCGACGGCTTCATCGAGCGTGCGCAGATAGGCAATGTTCGCGGTCTTCACCAACGCGGCCGGCAAGCGACGCGCCGCGCCACCTGTGGCGATCACGAGCCGGTCGTACTGCACTTCGCGACCGGAATGCGTCCGCACCACGCGTTGCTCGCGGTCAATCGAACTGGCGGTGTCTGGTTGCCATGCCTCGATATCGAGCGCGGCGAAGTCGTCCGGTTTGACGAGGCGCACGGTGTCGATGTTCGCCTCTCCCGCCAGCACCGCTTTCGAGAGCGGCGGGCGTTCATACGGCAAATGGATCTCATCGGCGATCATCACTAGGCGGCCGTCGAAGCCCTCCTTGCGCAGCGTCTTCACGACCCAGCCTGCCGCCTGGCCACCGCCGATCACGACGATCGTACGCGGTGCTTCCAGTCCAGCGTGCGCCGCCTGTGCGTGTTGAGTAGCAGCATCAGTCATGTTTGCGCTCCGTCATGAACTTGCCTTCCGGCGCCTTGGCGTTTTTCTGCCGGCGCGTGTTGCCGTCGATACCGCCGTCGATCGCCCATTCGGCGAACACCGTCGGGCCCGGTTCGAAATCGCGCGGCTGCCACTCGGGCGTGAGCTGGTCTTCATCCGCGTAGTACTCGATCAATGCGCCGGCCGGGTTCTGGAAATACCAGAAGTAAGCCGACGACACGGGATGGCGGCCCGGCCCGAGTTGCGTGTCCCAACCGCAGCGGCTGATATGCATGCCACCGCCGAACACTTCGTGAATATCGCGCACCGTGAAGGCGACGTGATTCAGGCCACGCTTGCCGTTGGGCAGCGCCAGCAGGAACAGGTCGTGGTGACCGCCGTGCGGCGCGCAGCGCAAGAACGCGCCACGGTCCGGATAACGGTCGGACACTTCGAAGCCCAGCCGTTCCCGATAGAATTTTTCCGTTTCCGCGAGGTTGTTCGTGAAGAACACCACGTGCCCCACTTCCACGGGCTCCGCGCGCTCATAGATCGGCGAGGGCTGATTGACGCGTAACGTCTGACCCCACACATTCGACGGCGAACCGTGCGTTTCCAGCTCGCGCTTACGGGTCACTTCTACACGAATTGCCATGCCGTTCGGGTCGATGCAACCCACCGCGTCGTCGTGTTCGAAGTGTCCCGGCTGACCCGCGAAGCGGCCGCGCAGGGCATCCAGTTCAACGCGTGTCGCCACACCCCACGTCACTTCCCGCAACGTCGGACTTTCTTCGAACGCAGGCGGCAGCGACGGATCGTTCGCGTCGACGACCAGAACCGTGCAACCGTTCAGCGATTCAAAGCGCGCGCGGGTTTCGTCGTGTGCGGTCTCTTTCAAACCCCAGTCGGCGAAAAAGCGCCGACTGGTTTCGAGATCCGTTACACCGTAGGTAATCTGTTCAATGCCAAGAATCGTCATGTCGTGCCTCTTACTTAGTTCGCCCGCGGCGCATTGGCCCATGCCAAAGGCGCGTCGTTCAAGCCCCAGTAGAGGCTCTTCTGCTGCATGTATTCGCGGATGCCAAGACGGCCTTTCTCGCGCCCCAGACCGCTGTCTTTCCAGCCGCTGAACGGCGTGGAGATCGAGAACAGCTTGTAGGTATTGATCCACACGGTGCCCGCTTCGAGCGCGCGCGCGACGCGCCATGCGCGCTTGTAGTCGCGCGTCCAGATGCCCGCGGCGAGACCGAACACGCTGTCGTTGGCTTCCTTGAGCAACGAGGCTTCGTCGTCGAACGGCATGGCGACCAGCACCGGTCCGAAAATTTCTTCCTGGCAAATGCGTGCGCTATTCGCGAGGCCCTCGAGAATGGTCGGCTGATAGAAATTGCCTGCTTCACGTCCGTCGCCTACGGGACGTTCACCGCCACACAACAAACGACCGCCTTCCTCCAGACCCAAAGCAACATACCGCTCCACCGATTCGCGATGTGCCGGCGTAATCAGCGGACCCATTTGCGTTTCAGCGCGCGAGGGATCGCCGACCCGCAGCTTGCGCGCACCTTCGGCCAGACGCTGCATGAACGCGTCGTAGATGGGACGCTGCACGAACAGGCGCGAGCCCGCGATACACGCTTCGCCCGACGAACTGAAAATGCCGTACAGCACGCCGTTGACTGCATGCTCGATATCGGCGTCATCGAACACGATGGTCGGCGACTTGCCGCCCAGTTCCAGCGAGACCGGCATCAGCTTGTCCGCGGCAATGCGCGCGATGCCGCGGCCCACTTCGGTACCGCCGGTGAACGACACTTTCTTCACGAGCGGATGGCGCACCAGCACGTCGCCGATCACCGAGCCTTTGCCCGGCAGCACACTGAGCACGCCTTTCGGCACGCCGGCTTCTTCGCAGATGCGCGCAAGTGCGAGCGACACCAGCGGCGTCACTTCGGCGGGCTTCAAAACCACCGCGTTGCCGCCGGCAAGCGCAGGGGCAAGTTTTTGCGCGTCCGAGGCGATGGGCGAATTCCACGGCGTAATCGCCGCGATCACGCCAATCGGCTCATGCACGCTCATCGTCATATAGTCGCCGCGCGAAGGCGTGAGTTCGTCGTCCAGCGTTTCGAGGCAAGCACCAAAATAGCGGAAGGTGTTGGCAGCGCTCGCCACCAGCACGCGCGTTTCGTTGATGGGCTTGCCGTTGTCGCGCCGTTGCAGTTGCGCAAGCGCTTCGTGCTTCGCCATGATCAGGTCGGCGATGCGGTACAGAACCAGCGCGCGCTGATGCGGCTTCAGGCCTGCCCAGTCCGGTTTGCGCCATGCTGCGTCAGCCGCTTCGACTGCCTCGCGAGCATCATCGGCGTTGGCCGTGGAGATTTCCATATTGACCGACTGATCCGCCGGATACAGGCTTGTGAACGGGTTGCCACGCCCTTGCCGCCATTCGCCGCCGATGAAAACATCGCCGGTGGGCACAAGGCTGGTATCGAAGTGAGTCATGTCGGTCATCCGCTCGGTTACGTCAATTCAATCAGGTCAGATCACACAGCGCGCCGCGCGGTTGCGCAAGGCACGGATCGCGCTGAATGCGGTCAGCGCGGAAGTCTTCGGGTTGTCGGGCAATGGCTTGCCGCACATTTCCAGCGACATCTCGCCGAACGCGCCGCGCGCCAGAATCCGGTGCACGTTGCGCGTGACCGTCGGATCTGCGATCAGCCGTACGATCGTCTGATCGAGGCCGAGACCCGCCAGCGCAATCGTCGCCGCCACATTGGCGTTCTTCGGATACAGCCGCGCCGCTTCGCGCGCGCTGCCTTCGAAAATGATCCGTTCTTCCGTGAGCGTCTGCAGATCGCACACGTCTTCGGCGGGCGTGCCGAGCCAGCCCGTGGGCGGCTTGCGGCCGGTGTACAGCACCTCGTCGAGGCCACCCAGTTTCGCCGCAGCCAGCGCATCCACGCCGCCAATCGCGCCGGACAGCAACGTCAGCGTCGCGTCGCCTTCGTCCGCCGCTGCGGAGAGCGCATCGAGCAACATCACGTCGGATAGCGCACCGATCGACGCCACCGCGCAATCCGTTCCAGCCTTCAGCAACGGGACCACGTGATCGACCAGGGCGCTGTGGCCTGCACATTCGAGCGCGAACTGCGGGCGGCTATTCAGCGCCGCCACCGACGACACCACGTCCACCGACGCGCCCACCACGTCCCGCACCGCCGCCGCATGCCGCTCGGGCACGATCACGTGCGAGACGCGCACCTGAGGATCCGCGACGACCGAGCGATACACGGCCTGGCCGATCGCGCCGAAGCCGATCATCGCAACATCGACAGGCGCGTGATGCCCAGGATGCCCCAACTGTCGGCCATCAAGCATGTTCAGGCTCCTGCTTCTTGACCGGCGGCCCGGCAAACGCGGTGGCGAACGAGCCCACCGACAGCATGTCCACTTCGACCAGCACCGGGCCAGTCTTCGCCAGACCCTCGCGGATGATTTCGTCCGCGTCGTCGAGCGACTTGATGCGGTAATGCGTGAGCTTCAGGCTTTCGCAGAACTGCGCGAAATCCGGCTGATGCAGATCGACGAAGCAGCGGCGGCCGCCATAATGCGCGTCCTGAATGTTGCGGATCACGCCATAGCACTGATCGTTCATCAGCACGATCATGACGTTGGCGTTTTCCTGCACGGCCGTCGCAAGTTCGCCGACGTTGACCATCAGACCGCCGTCGCCCACCAGGCACACGGTTTTCGCGGCGGTTTCAGCCAGTGCAGCGCCAATCGCCATCTGCATGCCCTGACCGATGCCACCGCCCAGCGCATGCACGCCTGCGCGCGGCGCGAAGATCCTCAGCAGGCGGTTGCCCCACGTGCTGTTCGAAATGGTGACGTCGCGCACCCAGTTGTAGTCGGTGCCGACCGAGCGCTGCAGCGCGTCGACCAGACGCTTGTACGGGCCGAGGCCCTTGCCCACGTCGGCCACGGCGATTTCGCGAGCGGCGGCCAGATCGGCGCCAAACGCCGGATCGACCTTCAGACGACCTTCGAGCCGCGTGGCCAGTTCTTCCAGTACTGCAACGGCGTCGCCATGCACGAACAGATCGTTGCGATAGCCGCGGTTGTCGGCGAGCGCATCAGCGTCCACGCGATACAGCGGTTGCGGCAACGCGAGCTTGTACTTCAGCGTTTCGTTGCCACGCAGACGCGAGCCGACCACGAGGACTGCGTCGCAGGTCTTGTAGAAGCTTTCCACCGATGCATGCACGTTGAACGCACCGAGTGTCGCCGGATGATCTTCCGGCAGAATCCCGCGACCCTGCACGCTGGTCACGACGCCGAAGCCCAGCGCCACCAGTCGCTCCACCGCCGCGCGAGCGTGACGCGTGCCGCCGCCCAGCCACAACAACGGGCGTTTAGCCTTGACCAGCGCGTCCGCGAGTTGCTCGACGCGCTTGCTGTCATGCGTGAGGGTGGTCACGTGCGGCGCGCCCATATCCGCCGGCCACTCGATTTCGGCGGCCTGAATGTCGATCGGAATCTCGACGCTCACCGGACCGCTCGGCGCGGTTTGCGCTACGCGCACGGCTTCGCGGATCGTCGGCAGCGCGGTTTCGACGGTACGCACGCGGTACGCCGCCTTCGAGATCGACGACAGCATCGACAACTGGTCCGGCGCTTCGTGGATATACGCGAGGTCCCGATCCAGATACTCGGTTTCGATCTGCCCGGTGATGTGCAGCAGCGACGTGCCCGCGGTCAGCGCTTCGACCATGGCACCCGCCGCATTGCCGGCTGCCGTGCCGGTGCTGGTGAACGCAACGCCCAGGCCACCCGACACGCGCGCCAGGCCGTCGGCCATGTTGACCGCGCCGGCTTCGCCGCGCGCGCCGACATAGCGGATGTTGCCGCGCTTGTTGATCGCGTCGAGGATCGGCATGTTGTGGATCGAAATGACGCCGAACGTAGTATGAACGCCGCATTGCTCGAGAAAGGCGGCAATCAGCTCGCCGACGGTGGTGGTGTTAGACATGTCGTGCATTGCCTCCAGAGACATCGATATGACTGCCGGTCGTATACGACGACAGGTGGGTAGCCAGATAAAAGAGTGCCTGCGCGGCCTCTTCGGGACGGCCGAAGCGGCCAAGCGGGATGTTCTTCTTGCGTGCGAGTTCTGCGGTCCAGTCTTCCCAGCTCTGACCGGGCGCAGCTTGCGTGTCGAAACGACGGCGCCATTGGCCGGACTCGACGATGCCGATCAGGATCGAGTTCATGCGGATGCGCTGCGGCGCCAGTTCGACCGCGAGCGACTTGATCAGACTGAGCAGACCGGCGCGTGCCGAGGACGTCGCCACCATATGCGGCTCGGGTTGTAGCGCCAGCAGCGAATTCACGCAGACGATCGACGCGTTGCCTGTCCCGGCTGCATCGCGCAACATCGGCAGGAAGGCGCGGGTCGGGCGAATCACGCTGAAATACTTCAGGTCCAGTTCTTCACGCCAGGCGTCATCAGTTGTGTCCGCGAAGGTCGAAACGCGGCCTTGGCCGGCGTTGTTCACCAGCATGTCGGTGCGGCCGAAACGGCGCTGCACGGTTTGTGCGAAGGCGTTCACTTCGTCTGCGTCGAGCACATCGCAGCGCGCAGCCAGCAGTTGCGCGGTCGGGAAGCGCGCCTTTAACGACGCCTCTGCCTGCGCGAGCCGTTCGGCATCGCGACCGCAGATCGCCACCGACGCGCCCGCCTGAAGAAACAGTTCGGCAGTTGCGAGGCCGATGCCGGACGAACCGCCCGTCACCACCGCCACCTGCCCGGTCAAATCGATCTGGATCATCAGAGCCCCAATGCCTTCATGTATTGGCTGCCCGCACCCGGCCCGTGCTTGGGCCGGTAGTTCAGGCGCTGCGAGAGTTCGTCGGCCGCGTGACGGACCTTGTCGATCAGGCCGCTGTCGAGCAGCGACGCATCGATTTCAGCGCGCGGAATGGTGGTCGTAATCACTGCGACGATACGGCCCGTGTCGTTCCGCACCGGCGCCGTCACAACCGAAATGCCGCGTTCGAACGACGACTCGCTGACGGCAAAGCCGCGTTGAGCGTCGTCACGAATCCGCTCGTAAAGCTCGTCGACGGTTTCCGGCGTGAGCTTCGTATAGCGGTGGAGTTTCGACTCGGGGTACAGCGTGTGCAGTTCGTCGAGCGTCAGATCGCCCATCAGCACCTGACCGTGCGTCGTCGCATGCGCTGGCAGGCGCGTTCCAACGTTCACCTTCACCGAACTGAAAATCGGCGTATGACTTTGCGCCTTGGCGACGAACACCACGTCGCGTCCGTCGCGAATCAGGATGTGGCTCGTCAGGCCAGTCTCATTGCGCAAGGCCTCGATGATCGGCAAACCGAGGTCGGTCAGTTCGAGCGAACTCAGGTATTCAAAGCCGAGCCGCAGCACCGCGACGCCAAGGCGGTAGTTGCGGTCCTTGTCGGCGCGCTCCAGAAAACCGAGCGACTCGAGTGTCTGCAGCAGACGGAACACCGTCGTGCGGGGAATCTTCAGGCGCCGGGACAACTCCGGCGCACCGAGTACCGGCTCGCGAGGCGAAAACTGGGTAAGAATCTTCAGTCCGCGTTCGAGACCAGGCACCTTGTAACCGGAGTCGGCACGGTCGTCGTCCTGGTCTTCGTCGGCTACGCGCTCGGCGCGAATCGTGTCGGGCGTCATTCAGTGGCTCCGTGGTGCCGCGCTGGCGCGGCAGAAGGTATCGATGATCGCGGTGTACGTGTCAGCGGCTTCGATATAACCGGCGTGGCCGGCGCGCGGCACGACCTGCAGCGGCGTACGCGCGGCCTGGGCCAGGCGTTCGCAAGCGGACGGCGGCGTGATCGCGTCCTCCGCACCCACCGCCACGTTGATGCGACCGTGAAACTGGCTGAGGTCGGCGGCGAGATCGGCGTTGGCGAGCAGGTGTGTGGCTTGCGCATAACCTTGCGGCACGATGCGCGCCATGTTCCAGCGCACCCATGCGCGCGCGGTGTCGTCCGCATGTTGCGAGAGCATGTTTGCGCTGCGCTTCTCCGCGAGGCCTGCGGGACCGAGTTCGGCGAGCATGGCGAGACGCTGGTCGCGCTTCGGCTCGCGCACATCGGGCGCCGCTGCGCCATAACCGGCGGCAGGCGAGATCAATAACAGGCCCGCGACCCGCCGCGGATTTGCAGCAGCAAATGCGCCCGCGATGATCGCGCCCAGCGAATGGCCGACGAGCATGCAACGTTCAATACGCAACGCGTCGAGCCAATTGCACAGTACTGCTGCGTAATCCGAGGCGTTGGGGGAAGCGGGTGCGACCGGCGTGGAGACACCATACCCCGGCGCATCCCATGCAAGCACCTGCCGCGTCGCGCCGAGCACTTCGAACTGCTGCAGCCACGACGCCGCACCCGAGCCGATTCCATGCAACAGCACGAGTGGCAACGTGTCGTGGCTCACATAAGCGTTGCCTGTTTCGCGATACCCCACCGTCCTGCCTGCCGCAACGACAGCCTGCTGCGCGGGAAAGCGCGCAAGACGCGCTTCGAGCCGGGCAGCGAGATCAGCAGTGACGGACGGGACAGCGGACATGGTTTCTATCTGCGAGTACAAAATTTCGTAGGGTCAAGATGGCAACCGCTTGGTGCACGGATTGCCGTTTGCAGGATTGCTGGCGCGTGGCGCTCAATCAGCGGCGTCGCGTGCCGCCTGACGCTTCGCGCCTAACGCTTCAAGCTGGCCAACGGCGAATCCGGCGGATAGGTCGGCGTGATCGGCTTCGGTGAACCCAGCATGACGCACATCAACGCATCTTCTTCACCGATATTCACTTCCGTGCGATACACGCCCGGCGGCACCGAAATCAGGTCACGTTCGCCGAGCACCGATTCCCAGGTCTCGCCGTCACGCTCGCAGATCACTTTCATCTTGCCGCGCAGTACGAAGAAAATCTCTTCGACATCCATATGAATATGGCTTGGCCCGATATTGCCGGCCGGAATCACCATCGTCGAGAACGTGAAGCCGCCAGCCGGCACCGTGTTGACGTCCTTCGCGACACCCGTGCCGCCCGTGCCGACATAGCGCATCTGCGCACGGCGATACTTCGGGTCATAGTCGGCCTGGAACTTCAGCGCGTCCCAGTCGTAGCGACGGGTTGCAAGGCGTGCGACGCGTGTTTCCATCCACTGCGCAAAGCTGGCTTCCGTGGGTTGATCCCACGATTTACGTTCGATATCGGTGTCCGCCATCTCTTTCTCCTTTCACTTAAGACAAGATCAATTCATCACGAAGCCGCCGTTGACCGGCAACAACTGGCCGGTCACGAAACGTGCGGCATCGGACAACAGGAACAGGACCGGTCCCGTCACGTCGTCGGGGACCTGGGCGCGGTTCAGCGCGCGGCCTTTCAGGTAGTACTCGTGGCGTTCGGCCGGCACGTAGGCGGTGGCTTCGACTTCGGTCAAGCCCGGTGCAATCGCGTTGACCGTGATGCCGTGCGTGCCAAATTCGCGGGCCAGCGAGCGAGTCATCGCGATCACGGCCCCCTTGCTGGCGACATACGCCAGCAGCTTCGGCGCTCCCCACATGGCGGTATCCGAGGCAATGTTGACGATCGCCCCGCGGCCCGAGTCACGCAGATGCGGCAGCGCCGCCGCGCTCATCAACCAGGTGCCGCGCACGTTGACGTTCATCACCGCGTCCCATGTATCCACCGCCAGTTCGCCGGCGAACTTGCCGCCCGAGCTGGTAATAGCGGCGTTGTTGATGAGCGCGTCGAGCCCGCCGAGTGACGCAACAGCCTGAGCGACGAAGTCCTGGATATTCGAAGGGTCCGCGAGATCCAGCGGCACAAAATGCACGGCGTGGCCTTCACGCTGTAGTGCGTCGGCGAGGGCTCTGCCTTCGTCGTGCAGGACGTCGCCAAAGGCGACCCGCGCACCGGCTTGCGCCAGCGACCGGACAAACACCGCACCGAGGCCACGCGCGCCGCCCGTGACGATGACGCGTCGGCCGCTCAACGTCGCAGCCGCAGCGGTAGCGGTAGCGGTAGCGGTAGCGGTAGCGGTAGCGGTAGCATCATGCATGGCTATGCCCTGCTGCAGCGCCGGTTTCAGCCGTGGCAGCTTGCGCGCGGTGTGTCGCCAGCGCGTCAAAGTCCTGCTGCGCACGCTGGCGCAACATGCGCCGCACGCGCGTCATGCCGACATCGTGCTGGTAGAGGAATTCGTGCTTGCGTGCATTCGGCGCCAGGCTTTCGAGGACATAGCGGTCCTGTTCCAGCACGTCCCAATGCAAACCTTCAAGGCGGTTGCGGTACAGGAAGCGCCATGCGTCGCGCTGCCAGCCCGAGACCTTGCGGGTACGCCAGAAGTACACCTGACAGTTGTCTTCATCGACAGGAACCGCGAAGCCGATGATCCCGAAGTTGCCGCCGGGGCCAAACTTCTTCTTGTACGGAATCGCGAGACGCATCCACAGGCAGCCGGTTTCGCCAAGCTCGACCCAGTCGAAATTGACGTCGCGCTGGCCAACTTTCTCGAACATCAGACCGGTATCGGTCTTGCGCACGCGCATGTCGGCCTGTTTGTCACCCTCGGCCATGGAATGCGACGTGGCATGCAGATACGCGCCGTGCATTGGGTCCATCACGTTGTCGATCGCGTACTGGTAATTGCACTTCCAGTTCGACATGCACAGGAAGCTTGCGTACTCCTCACCAACCAGTTCTTCCGGCAGCGCGAGCGGAGCGGGTTCCTTATGGGCGTCGTCGCCGAACCACAGGAAGACCGCGCCGGCGCGTTCTTCAACCGGATACGACTTCACGCACTTCTGGCCTTCCAGCGGGCAGTTCGAAACGGCCGGCACCTTGGTGACAGTACCGCCGCCGTCGATCTCGATGCCGTGATACCAGCATGCGACGCTGCCACCCAGATTCCAGCCGAGCGACAGGCGCGCGCCGCGGTGCGGGCAACGGTCTTCGAGTGCATGGACATGGCCTTCCTGATCGCGCCACAGCACGATCTGATCGCCAAGACGCGTCAGCCCGATCGGCGCGTTGCCCACCTGCCAGCTCGGCGCAACCGGATACCAGTAGTTGCGCAGACCGAGGTCGAGATAAGACTGAAGCGGATCGGCCGTGCCGTTGTCCGTCGTGGTGTGGGATGTGGGGGACGTCATGGAGAAACTCCGGATACGTGAACGTGCGACGGGTTCGCGAGGTGTGTCTGGGTAGCGCGCTTATTCAGCGAGCAGGCGGAATTCGGCAGTGAGGCGTTCGGCCGTCCAGCTCGCGCCTTCCGGCGTGCGGAAGCCTGCGCGGTTCAAACCCGCCACGACATCCTCCAATTCCACCGCGCCGGCCTCGAAAACTTTTTCGAGCGCGTCGCCGAAATCGTTCTCGTATTGCGTCGGCTCGGCCTTGCGGTTTTGCCACACGAGGTTTTGCGCCTCACCCGGCTTTTCGATGACACCCTTGCCGGCCACGTTGTTCGGCTGCGGCGCGAGCCACGGCTTCAGGGAGGGATTGAATTTCACGGCTTGCTCTTGCATGTCATTCCACCTTGATCTGGATTTCTTCACCGGCAAGACGGACCGCATACACCTTCAGGTCGCGGCCGCCCGGCTCTTTCAGGCATTTTCCCGTCGGGATATGAAATACGGCTTCGTGCAGCGGGCATTCGACGGTATCGCCGTCGACAAACCCTTGCGTCAGCAACGCGTATGCATGCGGGCAGACGTTTTCCAGCGCGTACAGCGCATCGCCCACCCGGTAGATGCCGATCTCCGTGCCGTCGAGCTTGAACTCGAGCGGCGCGTCTTCGGACAGTTCGCCGGCATGTCCGGCGCAACGCCATTGTTCAGTCATGTGCCACCTTCTCCTGAAGTCTTTTGTTCCATCTAAGAAACATCAGTTCGTGTATGGACAATTATAGGAGTCGTCCAAGCAGGAAAAAAAGAAAAATCTGCGGCGTTAGGGGAAAACACCGATGTAGCGCCGTAACGAGACCTCGCTGCCTCCGAGGCTCACCGTCATCCATGCCGTACGTGTCTATTTCATAAGACTTTTCCTTCGTCATCCGAAGCAATCGCTCACACGGCATTCGGGTTTCCTCGGGGCCCAAAAATTTATTTTGACCACTTCTAAAGACCCTATACTTTCCATAGGCGATACAAACGTCCATAGGTGGAACACAAAGAAGCGAAGTTCTGGCGCTTGAACCACGACTACCGCTCCCTCATTCAACGCAATACGGACGACGCAATGGAAGCGAGCCATTCGTCAGGAGAACCAACGGTGAAACGAATCATTGCAATCGGTCTTTTCGCGATGTGCGCCGCGCCAGGGACGTGGGCACAAAGCAGCGTCACGCTGTACGGCAGTCTCGACGCCGGCGTCGCGTACGTCAGCAATGTGGGTGGCGCAACGAAATGGATGGCGGAACAGGGCAACATGCAGCCCGACCGTTGGGGCTTCAGGGGTGTGGAAGATCTGGGCGGCGGTCTGCACGCCCTCTTCCAGCTGGAAAACGGCTTCGCCACGACGACCGGTGCGATGTCATCGCCCGGCACGCTATGGAACCGTCAGGCGTATGTAGGGTTGACCTCGGATCAGGTCGGCTCACTGACGCTGGGCCGCCAGACGCCGTTCAATTTCGACGTGCTCGGCCCGCTCAGCACGGGTTATCTCGCCGCCAGCTGGTATGCGTTTCACCCGGGCAATATCGACGAACTCGCCGACACGAGTGTCGTCCCGTTTAATAACTCGGTGAAGTTCCGTTCGACGACCTTCAGTGGCTTTTCATTCGGCGCGATGATGGGTCTCGGCAACACAACCAACTTTGCGACCGGCCGCACCTTGAGCTTCGCGGCGAGCTATGCGAACGGTCCGTTCAAGGCCGGCGCGGTGTATTCGGACGAGCACAACCGGACGCCGTCGATCATCACGACGGGCATCACGAACTTTCAGGGTGTCGCGGCCGCAACTTACACGGCAGACAAGATGCAGAACATGGGCGCCGGCCTGTCGTACCAGTTCGGCAAATTGCTGGTGCATGGCTTGTACACCCGCGTGAAACTGGACAACCCAGGGTACTCGACCACGTATCAGAGCTACGACGCCGGCGCGAACTATCAGTTCACGCCGTTTAACAGCGTCGCGGGCGGCGCTGCGACGACGAGCTTCGACGGCCATCGCTGGACGCAGTTTGAGATCGGCGATATCTATGCGCTGTCGAAGTCCACACAGGTGTATGTGAATGCGCTCTACGAGCGCGCGGGGTCGAATACGGACGCTGCGTTCTTTACGGCGGGCGTTTCCAACAGCCGCAATCAGACGATCGTCCTGACCGGGATTCATCACTCGTTCTGAGTGCGTTTGCGGCGGGTTGTGAGATGGGCGGCGGCGGTGGTTTCTGCAGCACTCCGCGCGCCTGGTTCGCTTAGTTCGCCTGATTGGCTGCCAGAGCGCTGCGGCGTGCCGCGACCATCGTCGGATCGTCCGGACGCGGTCGGTAGTTGAGGCGCGTCGACAGATTGATCGCCGCGTTGCACACCGCCGCGATCAACGGCTCGCGTTCGCCGGCCTCGCCGATATCCGAGCGCGGCACCGTCACCGTCAAAGCCGCTACGATGCGACCGGTCTGGTCGCGCACCGGTGCCGTCACCACTGAAATGCCCCGCTCGAATGATGCCTCGCTCACCGCGTAACCCAGCGCCGCGCTTTCCCGCACGCGCTCGTTCAACTCTTCGACTGTTGCCGGCGTGCGATCCGTAAAGCGTTCCAGTTGCGCGTCCGGATAAAGCTGGCGCAGCTCCTCGTAGCTCAGATCGCCCATCAGCACCTGACCATGCACGGTGGCGTGTGCCGGCAAACGCGTGCCAACGTGCACCTTGACCGAGCTGAACATGGGATCGTGCGTCTGCGCTTTGGCCACGAACACCACGTCGCGCTGATCGCGAATCAACAGATGCGTGCTGAGTCCGGTTGCGTCGCGCAGGCGTTCGAGGAGCGGCGTACCGATGTCGGTCAATTCGAGCGAACTCAGATACTCGAAGCCCAGCCGCAAAACCGCCACGCCCAGCCGGAAATGACGGTCGCCGTTCACGCGCTCCAGAAAGCCGAGCGCTGCGAGCGTCTGCAGCAAGCGGAAGGTCGTGGTGCGAGGAATGCCGATGCGCTTCGATAACTCCGGTGCGCCGAGTACCGGCTCACGGGCGGTGAATTCCGCGAGGATGCGCAGACCCCGTTCGAGGCCGGGCACAAGGTAGGTCGAGCCGCCAGCGCCCTCTTCGTCGGCGGTTTCGTTGGGATCGACGGATTCTGTGGCCTCGTCGCGAGCCGGCGGCGCATCGCCGCGCGGCCTGGCCGGTTTGCGTCCCGCTCCTGTCATGTCTTCTTTTGCCATATACGGCTGTGGTTTGTACTGGTCGTCTACAGGTCAGCATGATAGCGCGAAGCGTCGCGGGCCTATCGGGCACGCCCGGCACGACGGGCCGTGGCGCCGGCGTGGCGGCATGGCGTAGCGGCATCGCAGCGTTTCGGCATGGCGGTATCACGGCATCGCGGCGTCTCGGCCGTTCCGAACGCCGTTCCACTCATGCGTTGACCGAATCCGCCGCGGTCACCGACGATCGCAAGGCAATCGAAATGTCGATCCTTCACAACATTCGCCCGTCCGAACGCCGCCTGACACACAAAAACAACCTCTCTCGCGCGATCATTGGCAGATCGTCGACGCGCGCCCACATCGTGCGGTCGACGAAGACATTTCCCCGCTTCAGCAAGCGAGCCGCAAAAACGAAGTGCGAAATACCCGGTGTAAAGCGCCCCGGATAACGGACGCGCCGAAGCACCCCGACCGGAGGAACCCGCTCAATGAATCAGAAGGACGATTTGCCCCTGCCGCACGCGAACCCTGAACCCGGCGTGGACGAGGGCCCCGACAATCCCGAGCGCCGCCGGGTCCTCACCGGGATCGCGGCGGTCGGCTTCGGACTTGCGCTCGCCGGCTGCAATACCGAACAGCAGGCGGCAGCCACCTCGAAAAGCGCAGCCGACCTCAGGCTCGACGCCGCCTTGCATGACCAGGTGCGCCACATCGTGGTGATTTACGCCGAGAACCGCAGCTTTGCGAACCTGTATGGCAATTTCCCCGGCGTGCAGCATCCGCTCGACGCGGTGCCGGCAGAACGCTACGTGCAGCTCGACCGCGACGGCAAAACGCCGCTGGCGCAGTTGCCGAAAATCTGGGGTGGACTCGTGCCGCAGGCGCAGGACGTGGGCGGCAAGCGCTACATGATCGGCGAGAACGCGATTGTCGATCTGCGCAACCAGCCGTTCCGTATCGCCGATACCGAAGGTGCGCCGCTGCCGACTGGCGTGATCACCCGCGACCTCGTGCATCGCTTCTATCAGAACCAGATGCAGATCAACGCCGGCCGCAACAATCAGTTTGTCGCGTGGGCCGACTCCGGCGGGCTGGTGATGGGCCACTACCGCAATTCCGCCGAAACGCTACGGATCTGGAACCTCGCGCAGCAATACACGCTGTGCGACAACTTCTTCATGGCGGCCTTCGGCGGCTCCTGGCTGAACCACATCTTCCTGATCTCCGGGCAGGCGCCGTTGGTGCCCGATGTGCATAACGGCGCGGCCAAGGCGTTCGTCTCCGCAGTCGAAGGTGATGATCCCACCGGTACGCGCTTGAAACTTGCCGACCATTCGCCAGCGTCGGCGCTCGACGGTCCGCCCAAGTTCGTCAACGACGGCCTGTTTACGCCCGACGGCTATGCCGTCAACACCATGGCGCCGCCGTACCAGCCGAGCTTCGTGCAGCCTGCGGCGGGAGGCAACCCGGCGTTTGCCGATCCGTCGAATCCGCGCGTGTTGCCGCCGCAAAACTACGCAACGATCGGCGATCGCCTGTCGGACAAGGGCGTCGACTGGGCGTGGTACTCCGGCGCGTGGCAATACGCGATCGACCATCGCGACACCGGCAATGTGCCCGACTTCCAGTACCACCATCAGCCGTTCAATTACTTCGTGAGCTTCGCGCCGGGCACCGACGCGCGCCGCCAGCATCTGCGCGACGCCGGCGTGGGCGACGATGCCTCGACCAACCGCCTGATCGCCGACATCGAAGCTGGACGCTTGCCCGCCGTCACGTTCTATAAACCGCAAGGCAATCTGAACATGCACGCGGGCTACGCGGACGTCGAATCGGGCGACCGTCATATCGCTACGGTGATCGAGCATCTGCAGCGCGGTCCGCAGTGGGCGAATACGGTGGTGATCGTGACCGTCGACGAAAACGGCGGCTGGTGGGATCCAGTGTCGCCGCCAAAGGGCGACCGCTGGGGTCCGGGTTCACGTATTCCGGCGCTGGTCGTTTCGCCGCTCGCGAAAAAGGGTTACGTGGACCACACCGTCTACGACACCAACTCGATCCTGCGCTTCATTAGCCGGGTGCACGGCTTGCCGCCACTTGAAGGGGTGGCCGCACGGGACCGCGCATTCGCGCAAAACGGCCTCGCGCCGCTAGGCGATCTCACCGGAACGCTCGATCTCGCGTGAGATGTTGATAGCGATCCCGCTGGCTCGGCGGGATCGCGATTTGTGCGCATAAAGTAATGAGTGGGCACTCACCTCAGTGAGAGGCAAGCCTGTGCGCCTGTCCTGCGGTCACTGCAGTTTGGCTTTCAACTTCGCCACCACCGCATCTGAAATCTGCTGCGCCGTATTTTTGATGGTCGATGCCTCATCGTGACCGGCCATCACGAACTTCGCGGCGATCACGTAGGGGTTGAGTTTGATGAAGGCGCCGGGTTTGTCTTTGCTCGTGCCTTCCTCGGTGCTCTCGTAAAGCGGCGGCTGATCAGGCACGGAGAGGTCGTCGAGCGTGACGGCGACCTGCAAGTCGTTCTGCCCGGCGCCGAAACCCACCACGGCACGTCGCAGCCGGTTACCGTCATCGACGCTCAGGAACACGCCGCGCACCTCCCAGCCTTGCGCTGGCGCGGCCTCGCCTGCCATGACCCGGCGCGCGTCGACGCCTGCCTGCTGCAGATCGCCAACCAGGTCGTCAGCCATTTTGTTGACGATCTCTTTCGCATGCGTCTGCGGGTCTTTCGACGACCGCAACGGTCCGCCCGGCAACACGCCGCCGAGAAGCCGCAGACGGCTGCCGGGACCGCTATCCGGCTTGACGCTGGCGGCATCGAGATCGAAATCCGCCACATAGACGACCGGCGCGGGCGCCGGAAAAGGTGGACCGCCAGCCGCCAGGCTGGCGACGCTGATCGCACTGAGCCACACCCCCGCAAGGGCGGACTGCAACCATTGACGCACCATGACGCGCCTCCGCGTTCGTCCTCTCGACGCCCTATCCTACATGGCCGTACGCGTCACCTAAAAGGCCCGCACGCGCGCAGCGCACAGGCTTGCGTTCATTGCGCGCCGTTCGCCCCGCCCGATCACGTGAGATCTTTCGCCAACGCCGTGCGCACGCGTGGCTCGACGGTTTGCGTGGGCACCGGATAATTCGGATGATCGCAGCCAATCTGCAACGCCGCCCCGTCGCGTAGTCGCGCTTTCATTGCGGGCGTAAATTCGAAGCGCACAAAGTGCACGGCGGAGGTCTTCTGATCGTTGTCGCGCTCCAGATCCTCATCGGCGATCGCGTAGACCGGCGCCTCGTCTTCTACCTGCATGAAGACACGATCCTCGATGCCAATGAGGCGCGCCAGCGCCGCAGCCCGTTCGATTTCGTTTTCGTATTCGATCTGCATCGTCGCCTTCAGATTGCTGCCGTCGGGGACCAGCGGCAAATAGGCGTTCAGTTCTCCTTGAATTCCGTCTTCGTCGAAAATCTTCTCGATATGGAGCATCTCCTGAATCTGATAGCGGATCGTCGTTTCGTCTTCGAACAGGAACGTGACATGGTTGCCAAGCGGCACGGTGCGATCCTTCTTGTGCTCGATCACCTTGGCGCGCATGGCGATGCGTGATTTCGAATAGCTTTCGAGCGACAACAGCGAATTGCGGGCGATGCTCATCATGAGTCCTTACAGACAGTCAGGGTTGTCAGAGGCCGTAGGCCTTGCGCAGCAGCGTGAGCGGATGCGCAAGTTGTCCTTTCGACAAGCCGTTCTCGTCGAGCCCCTGTTCAATATGATGGCCGGCCAGCTGGCAATCCGAGGAAATGTAGTCGGGGTGCGGCCGCGCCATCGCCTTGAAAACCGGCGTGCCGATCTGCATCGCCGTGCGGTGAAACTCCTTTTTGACGCCGAACGTGCCGGCATGCCCGGAACATCGTTCGACTACGGTGACCTGCGTATCCGGCACGAGTGCCAAAGTTTCGGATGTCTTACGGCCGATGTTTTGCACCCGCGCATGGCACGGCACGTGATACGACACCTTGCCGAGCGCGGTCTTGAAGTCGGTCTTCAGGAGTCCGTCGCGATGACGCGATACGAAGTACTCGAACGGATCCCAAAACGCCTCGCTGACGGCGCGCACGTCGGCATCGTCGGGGAACATCAGCGGCAGCTCGTGCTTGTACATCAGCACGCAACTTGGAATCGCGCCGACAATCGCGTAGCCCTCGCGAGCGTATTTGGCGAGCACCGGCAGGTTCTTTTTCTTTTTACCGGCGACACCCTGCAGGTTGCCCTGCTCGAGCAAAGGCATGCCGCAACACGCTTCGCTTTTCACCAGTTCGTAAGGAATCTCGTTGTGTGCGAGCACGGCGAGCAGATCGTGGCCGATGCCCGGCTCGTTGAAATTGACGTAGCAGGTCGCATAGATCGCCACTTTGCCAGGCGTGCGTTCTCCGTCGCGCACCTGAACGGCCGGCGACTTTTTCGCAGCACTACGGAATTTGCGTGGAGCGAAATCGGGTAGCCACGCGTTTTTGTCGACACCGAGCGCGCTTTCCATGATGCCGCGCACCGCCGCCGTGCGATTCACCGCGTTCACCGTTTGCGTCACCACCGGAATGCCTGCAATGTGCCCTAGCGCATCGGTATTCGAAAGAAACTTGTCGCGCAGTTTGACGTCGCCCCTTTTGTAATCAATCGCTTTGGCGCGCAGCATCAGATGCGGAAAATCGACGTCCCATGGATGCGGTGGAACATACGGACACTTGGTCATGTAACACAGGTCGCACAGATAGCACTGATCGACCACCTTGCCGAATTCGGCTTTGTCGACCTCGTGTGCTTCGCCGGTGTCGGTGGCGTCAACCAGATCGAACAGCGTCGGGAAAGCACCGCACAACGAGACGCAGCGACGACACCCCGCGCAGATGTCGAAGACGCGCGCCAGTTCCAGGTCGAGCGCATCCTGATCGTAGAACGCATCCGAAAGCCAGTCGAGCGGATGCCGGGTGGGCGCCTCGAGGCTGCCTTCTTTGTGGGGCATGGAGTTGGACTCCTTGTTTGCACACGAACGGGAGAGCCTGCGGACCCTTTCCGCAAGCTCCCAGTGCCTGTTTCAGTGAGGCGGCGCTCGCGCCGCTGCGTACCGTGTCAGTCGACGAGTGCTTCGAGCGCTTTCGTATAGCGATTGGCGTGGCTACGCTCGGCTTTCGCGAGCGTTTCGAACCAGTTGGCGATTTCGTCGAAGCCTTCTTCGCGCGCCGACTTTGCCATTCCCGGGTACATGTCAGTGTATTCGTGGGTTTCGCCCGCAATCGCCGCTTGCAGATTTTGCCGCGACGAACCAAACGGCAGTCCGGTGGCAGGGTCGCCTACCGCTTCCAGATATTCGAGGTGACCGTGGGCGTGACCGGTTTCGCCTTCAGCGGTTGAGCGGAACAATGCCGCTACGTCATTCTGACCCTCGACATCCGCCTTGGCTGCGAAATACAGATAACGACGGTTCGCCTGCGATTCGCCGGCGAATGCTGCCTTCAAATTTTCCTCGGTCTTCGAACCCTTGAGTTGCGACATCTGAGCCTCCATGCAAACCTGTATTGTGGGGCGCGCGACGGTGGACGATCGATCGTCTCGGTAGCTTCCGGGCAGACGCGCGTGGCTGCGCCGTACCTATAAATCTAGAAGCTGCGTCGAACGTTCCCCAATAGTGTTTTTCAATGCCGCCGATAGTCGTTGGCCTTGCATAACGTGATCCTGCGTCTAGACTGGTAGTGGACGACTTCGCACTCTGAGTAACGGAACTACCATGCGCTTGACGATCCTCATCAATGGTTCCGATCCCACCGTCAATCATGACTATGCCGTGCTATGGCTCGACACCGACGAACACCGGTGGTCGCGCGAAGCGCATCAAGGGATCGATCTGCCCCCCTGGGGCGAATTGCACGACACCGACGGCGTCACGACGCTGTGTGCCCCGAGTACCGACGCGCCACTGTGCACGTTGCGCGGTCTGCATGTAGACCGTAAGCAACGGGTGAGCTCGGCAGAGGGTTCGGCCGCGTGGACGGGCATCCAGGCGCGCGCGCCGGCGACCGGCTATTGGCGTTTGCAAGCGGTCGACCGTCAGCCGGTTCACGCGGAACACCGCGTTTTCGACAGCTGATTGCCACCAGGCACATCGGGTTGCCGTCTGCTTTTCATCTATAACGCATGCTGCAATGCGACGGGCGGGTGTGCGCCCGCGCTCGCGTAACACTCGCTGGAATCCTGCGGGCGACGCTATACTTTTGCCCCCCGTTCCTCCGATGCCCGACTCATGAAGAAGTGGTTTGCGTTTCTATTGTTCGTCGTCGCGGCCCACGCGATGGCCGCCCCCTCCTGCACGGAATTCACGCCCAACGCGCAGTGGCCGGTGCTGGTCAATCCGAAGATGGCGCCGAAGACGCGCATGCTTTGCTATGCCGATTTCGCCGTTCTGCATTCCGGTATCACGCACGGCCCGTTGTGGTCCGCGGAACATCTCACGCGCGACCATATTGAAGCCGCGCAAGACATGGTGCGCACCAACAAGTTTTTCGAAGATGCGCGTTTGCCCGACGGCGAAGGTGCGACGCTCGCCGACTACAAACGCAGCGGCTACGATCGCGGCCATATGAGCCCCGCCGGCAACCGCTGGAATCCGCAAGCCATGGCGCAGTCGTTTTCGCTGGCCAATATCGTGCCGCAAAATCGCGAAAACAATCAGCGCCTTTGGGCGCGTATCGAAACCTCGGTGCGTTACATCGCGCTGCGTAATGACGATACATACGTGGTGACCGGACCGATGTTCAGCGGTCAGCAGTTGCAAACCATCGGACCGAGCCGCGTGTTCGTGCCGACCCAGTTTTTCAAGCTGATCTATGTGCCGTCGAGGCAAACCGCGTTTGCGGTGGTGGTCGACAATGTCTCGACAAATCGCTACGACATCAAAACCGTACATGAACTGGAAACGATGAGTGGGATCCGCTTTCCAGGCATTCCCGAGTCGTTGAAGGATCAGCGTCCAGGAGGACTTAAAGGTGTTTAACGCTTTCTCGAATGACGACGACGTACTCAACATTCAAGGCGACGCGCTCACTGTCAGCAATGGCACGACGCGGGTCACGTTGAGCGGCACGCTTGCGTTGACCAGGGATCAACGTGGCCTGAAGGCCGCACTCGCGCTGCAGCAAGCGCTCGATAGCATCGTCGGTGCGCTGCGGGCAGAGGCAGACCTGCCTGAACGGATCAAGGATGAACCCAACGCACAATCGGGCGTTGTGGATAATCCGTTCAATTAGTTTTCCTCTACACCTGTGGCGACGGCGTGACGCGTGCGAACATTCGCGCGCGCGGCATGAAAAGCATTTATTTCAGCCGTTACGTTTTGTCACCAGAACAGCGTCAACTCCTGTGATCCGGCTAGCGTTAAACCGGCAGCGCTGAACCTTTTTCAGCCGCGACATCAGGAGTTAAACCATGAAGACGATTTTCGCTGCGCTTGCTTCCGCCCTGCTCGTTTCGACGGCCTTCGCACAAACGGCCGCACCGGCGATGTCAGGCGAACAACCCACTCAAGCGGCTGGACAGGCAAATCTCAAAGCCGGTGGCGCAACTTCCACTGATGCAGCGAAGGCCGACACGTCGACGAAGCAAGCCAGCACGTCCACCGAGAAATCCGACGCAAAGGTTCACGCCAAGAAACCCGAGGTCGCGCATACGCAAAAGACTCAGGCGCACAAAGTCGGCAAGAAGAAGCACGCCGCCGTTGCCAGCACCGAAAAGACCAAGGCCCAGGGGGATAGCAGCAAAGAGGCCAGCACTGCGCCGGTCAAGTCCGACGGCGTCAAGACCGACACCACCAAGACCAACTAAGGTGATCGGTCCTCGACATCATCCGGCCACCACGTTGTCATAGTCGATGCCGAATATGTCGTTTGGGGAGGGGCGAGTCTGCGGACTCGCCTTTTTTGCCTTGCAGTCCGGCAAGCGAATGAGCGTTACACCATCGAACGTTGCGTCGCGTGCGGATCAGCTAGCGCGGCGAGTTTGCCGGCATCGACAATTTCAATTTCCGCATACCGCAGTTGCAGCGCGCCTTGTGCTTCGAACTGCTTAAGAATCTGATTGATGGTTTGCCGTGACAGCGCCAGCATCATCGCGAGATCTTCTTGCGGCACCTTCAGCACACGCCGCAGAACGCCGGGCTCGCCGTAGCCGCCCGCCATCAGCAGCAGGCGGCGAGCAATGCGCTGTGCCGCCGGCAATAGCGCCGCTTCCTCGATCGCATCGAACGCGAGGCGCAGCTTTTGCGTCAATAGCAAGCCGAACCAATGCCAATACTGCGGTGAGCGGTTGAGTAGCCCGGCCAGTTCCGTCCGCGGAAGATGAAACAGGACAGACTCGCGCTCGGCATACGCATCATGCGTGCGCGCAAGGCCGTCAAACAGCGCGATCTCCCCGAACCAGTTGACCGGCTCGATCACCGCGAGGAGCGCTTCCTTGCCGGCAAAACTCGCTGCGCCGATCCGCACGAGACCATCGAGCAAGCAATAGATGCCATCATCGGGATCGCCGCGCATGAACAGGCGCTCGCCTGCCTGAAGGCGTTCCACACGGCCAAGCTGAACCAGTTGCGCGCGCAACGTCTCGGGCGCCGCGCGAAACCATGCGCTGCGCTCGAGCATCGCAAGCGGCTCATGCGTGGAAGAAGATGGCGAACTCATAGGCTGGCACCTTGCGTGACTGGAGTGCGGAGATTGTCGGCTACCCGAAGGTTTCAGATCGGCTTGAGCGCGATTATGATGACTTTGATCGAGGAGCGGCACCCATGAGAACGCTGACCCAGCAACTGACCCAGTACGCGGCGTACCACCGTGACAGGCGCAACATCGCCACGCATTGCGTCGGTATTCCGATGATCGTGCTGGCGGTCGCGGTGTTGTCGGGCCGCCCCGCGTGGCTGTTCGCCGCATTCCCGGTACCGCTCTCGCCGGTGTGGGGGCTATTTGTAGTGGCCGCACTCTACTACCTCGTGCTCGACGTGCCACTGGGCCTGATGATGGCGGTCTTCCTGGCGCTGTGTCTCGCGTGCGGTCAATGGCTGGCGGAACAATCCACGCTGACCTGGCTCGCCGCCGGGGTTGGGCTGTTCGTCGGCGGCTGGGTGATTCAGTTCGTCGGCCACATGGCGTACGAGCATCGCAAGCCTGCCTTTGTCGACGATCTCGTCGGCCTGCTGATTGGGCCGTTGTTCGTGCTGGTTGAAGCGTTATTCGCCTTTGGCTGGCGTCCGGCGCTACGCGAGGCGATCGAGGCGCAAGTGGGTCCGACGCGCATCAATCCCGAGCGCGCTGCGGCACATCACGGGCGGTGATCCTTACAGTAAATCCATGTCGCTTTCACGACGCAGCACGAAGTAAAAACGCCTGACATAGTCCGGGGCAACGTCCCGCATGCATCCATGCAATGAGGCAACCTTACCAGGACAGGAAGCACCGCCACCCTTTCGCCTCACTCGCGAACCCGGCAGATTATTGACGCCGAAAGCCTGCGCATAGCTGCATTTAGTCCTGCACAATCGCTTGCGATGATCTAGAACATAACTTCACGCGTGCGCCGGTCTTGCAGCGCACGCTGCGGGAACCGCGCGCAAGCCTGGTTCTTGCTTGTTCTCCCCGGCCTGTCCGGTCAATACGCCGTCCATGCCGTCCACGCGGACCCAAAATCCGCACCTCCGCGATGCGTGCGACACCTTTCAATGTCGCGCACAGCAACACTCACACCCCGACAGAAAATCGTCACCGGAAAGTGAACATTGGAGCAAGCATGACTCAGCCAGCCCTATCGCAGGATGTCTCGCCCGATTTCGCCGCCGAGGTTCGCGCCGGACTCTCACACGCGCCGCAGAAGGAGTTGCCCTCCAAATATTTGTACGACGAAGTCGGCTCTGCGCTTTTCGAAGTGATTACGGTACTGCCCGAATACGGTGTCACGCGCGCCGAAGAACGCCTGCTTGCCAGGCATGCGGCGGATATCGTGGCGCACTTTCCGCACGACGTCACCGTCGCCGAACTGGGCAGCGGTAGCGGCCGCAAGACCCGGCGAATCCTTGAAGCGCTGTGTAAAAAGCGCCCCACTTCTTATTGCCCGATTGAAATTTCGCGCAGCGCGTTGCAATTGTGCAGACGTGAATTGGGCGACATCGAACGCATTTCGATCGTCGGTTACGAACGCGATTATCTGGCGGGTCTCGCCGAAGTCAGCAAGAAACGCGCGTTAGGCGAACGGCTGCTCGTGCTGTTTCTCGGCAGCACGATCGGCAATTTCGGGCGGCTCGCGGCAACGCGCTTCCTGCGCGCCATCCGCAGCATGCTGAGCCCGGGCGACGCGTTGCTGCTCGGCACCGATCTGGAAAAACCGATCCCCGTGCTGGTGGCCGCATACGACGATCCGATCGGCGCGACGGCCGCCTTCAATCTGAACCTGCTGGCGCGTATCAACCGCGAACTGGACGGCGATTTCCCGCTGGACGCTTTTCAGCACGTGGCGCGCTTCAATCCCGACGCGCGCAGCATTGAAATGCACCTGCGCGCGCGGCGTCCGGTCACCGCTCACATCCGCGCGGCGCAACTGACGGTGACCCTAGAGGAAGGCGAAACGATCTGGACCGAGAGTAGCCACAAATATCGGCCAGAAGAAGTCCACGCGATCGCCGACGACGCCGGCTTTCTGTGCAGCCATCAGTGGGTCGAGCGGGATTGGGGGTTTGCGGAGAGCCTGCTGATCGCCCAGTAGCAATGTAGCAATGGCCCAGGGCCAACGGTGTCGACGGCGCATCCAGCCATTGGCGCCGTCGACACCGTTGGCCGCACGCACCCGCGTCGTCATGGCACGGCGCCAGCGCGCTCAGTGCTGCTCGAAGCGATCGTAGCGTTTTTCCGTGAACCGTTCTTCGCCGGCCACTTCGCTCACGCGGGCGGCCGGTGGCCCGTGGCGCAGCCACGAAAGCATTCGGTCGACCTGATTGGCCGGCCCCTGCAAGATGGCCTCGACGGAGCCGTCCTCAAGATTGGCCACCCATCCTTTGATGCCAAGCGCGTGCGCCTGGCGCACCGTCGCGTGACGGAAGCCGACGCCTTGCACGACGCCGCGTACCCGCACGTAATAGGTTTCGATCCGCGAATCCAGATCCGGGGCTGTCATGCCATTCTCTCCTTGTCGACCGGAGCGCGCGCCTTGGCGCTGACTCCGGTTCCATGCCACGCAAAATCTTTCAAGCCGGCATTCTAGTCGCGTCGTGGCGAGTTTGCCCGGAATGCGTCGGACAAGCGCAACGCGACACGCGGGACAGACGCCACGTACAATCCGACGACCGTTATGCAGGGAATTGGAAAAGAATGATTGATCAGAATCGCGATCTCGTACTCGTCACCGGCGCTTCCGGCTTTGTCGGTTCGGCGGTGGCGCGCATTGCGCAACAGAAGGGTTTCAACGTGCGCGTGCTGGTGCGCGCCACGAGTCCGCGCCGCAATGTCGAAGCGCTCAACGCGGAGATCGTCGTCGGCGACATGCGCGACGAGGCATCGATGCGCACCGCACTGCGCGGCGTGCGCTACCTGCTGCACGTCGCCGCCGACTATCGCCTGTGGGCGCCGGACCCGAGCGAAATCGAACGTTCGAATCTGGAGGGCACCGAGGCCACCATGCGTGCGGCGCTGAAGGAAGGCGTCGAGCGCATCGTCTACACCAGCAGCGTGGCCACGCTGAAGGTGACGAGCTCCGGCCAGTCGGCGGACGAAACCTCGCCGCTGAAGGCGGACCAGGCGATTGGCGTGTACAAGCGCAGCAAGGTGCTGGCCGAGCGCGCAGTGGAGCGCATGATCGCCGAAGACGGGCTGCCCGCGGTGATCGTCAATCCGTCCACGCCAATCGGTCCGCGCGACGTGAAGCCCACGCCGACCGGCCGCATCATCGTCGAGGCGGCGCTCGGCAAGATTCCGGCCTTCGTCGACACCGGGTTGAACCTCGTGCACGTCGACGACGTCGCGGCCGGGCACTTTCTCGCGCTCGAACGCGGCCAAATCGGCGAGCGCTATATTCTCGGCGGCGAAAATCTGCCGTTACAGGCAATGCTCGGCGATATCGCGGCGCTGACCGGGCGCAAGGCGCCGACCATCAGCCTGCCGCGCTGGCCGCTCTACCCGCTCGCCGTGGGCGCCGAAGCCGTCGCGAAGATTACGAAGCGAGAACCGTTTGTGACCGTCGACGGTCTGAAGATGTCGAAGAACAAGATGTACTTCACGTCCGCCAAGGCGGAACGCGAACTCGGATACCGCGCCCGGCCGTACCGCGAAGGCTTGGCCGACGCGCTCGAATGGTTCAGGCAGGCGGGTTATCTGAAAGCATGAAGACAGGTGCGTGCCGGGTCGTGTCCCAACCTGGCGCCTAACATAAGGCCAGGCTTATGCACGAATCTGCACGCACTTTGTTACAACGTCGTCCGACCCACGGTGGGTCAAAGCCCGCACGCAACATGTAAAATCGCGGGTCTTACCAGAGAATCCTCGCATGAACCTTCACGAACAGCTCGGCGCGCTTGAAGTGGGCGTCGATCAGCTCATTCAGGCTGTCGTGGCCCCGCAGGCCCAAAACATTCCCGAGACATCCGCAGCACCTGCAGCGCCCGAGGCATCTGCCGATCAGGCTGAAGCCGCTACGCTCGCGGTAACGGAAGCCCCAGCAGAAGCCGTGGCAGAAGCACCTGAGGCCGCAGCGGTACCGGTTGAGGAAAAACCCACCTTGTCGATCGGTCGACCGGCGCAGAACGTCATCACCATGACGATCGCCGGCAACACCGTGGCGCTGCATCCCGAGCAGGTCGGTCAGTTGATCGAGGAGTTGTCGAATGCGCGCGCCTCGATGACGCCGGAGCCGGCGATGGGCGTGCCGTCCGGCTGGCGCTTCGTGTCCACCAAAAACCCGGTGTTGGCCGTGCAGAAGCAGTCGAACGGCGACCGCGTGGTGATCATGCGCCATACCGGCCACGGCTGGGTGCCGTTCACGTTCTCGCCGGACAACGTGATCCAGATGTACGCGCTGCTGACGCAGCGCTGAGATGAACGGCGGCGCGTCGCGCGCCGCCTGCCGGGCGCCTGCGGCGCCCTCAGCCACTCACCGATCCTGTTGCACGGGCGCCTGCACCCGCGCCTTCCACTGCCCGCCCTTGCCGCGCCAATACCGCACAGCGGACGCAAAAGTGGCACCGACATAGAACAACGCCACCAGCGGCAAGAACGGCGCCCACAGGGGCGCGCGACCGTAATAGCGCAGCATCGGCGCATACGCGGTGCACATTGCCGCCCATGCCAGCCATGCCGGCAACCCTCGCGCCCCGAGCGCCAGCGCGGCCACCGGCGGGATCAGATAGATGATCGCCATCCCCGCCAGCGTGCCGGCCAAGAGCCACGCGGAGTAGTGCAACTGGGTGAAAGCCGTGCGCGCAATCATGTTCCAGATCTCGCGCCAGTTGTCGTAAGGACGCAGCGAGACGCTCCGCGCCGCCACATCCAGACGGATCGGATGACGCCCCTCGCCGCGATGCTTGATGCGTGCGGCAAGACTGCAATCGTCGATCAACTCGGCGCGGATCGATTCGATGCCGCCCGCTTCTTCCAGTGCCGTGCGCCTCACCAGCATGCAACCGCCCGCCGCCGCGGCCGTCTTGTTGCGCGGATTGTTGACCCACGAGAACGGATACAGCTTGGCGAAGAAGAACACGAAGGCCGGAATCAGCGCCTTTTCCCAGAACGAGTCGCAGCGGAGCCGCACCATGAGCGACACCAGATCGCGCTGTTCTGCCTCGGCCCGGACGACCAGTTGCATCACGGCGTCGGTGGGGTGGCCGATGTCGGCGTCGGTCAGCAACAGAAAGTCAGCAGGCAGGCCCAGCGCGCGCACCGCCTCGATGCCTTGCGACTGCGCCCAGACCTTGCCGGACCAGCCCGGCGGCAGCGGCTTCGCGCTCAACACCGTCAGGCGATCGGGACATTGAAGCGCTAGTGCCGCAGCGCGGGCCGCGTCGGCAGTACCGTCCGTGCTGTGGTCGTCGACCACGATCACGTGAAACGGGCCTGGATACGCCTGGGCGAGCAGCGTACTGACTGCCTGCGCGATAACGTCGGCCTCATTGCGGGCCGGCACCACAGCGGCCACGGCCGGCCATGCGTCACGCGGCGCGCTCGCGAGCGGCGCAGCGGGACGTGCCCGCCAGAAACCGCCGCGGGCAAACAGCAGCACACACCAGATCAACAGGGAGAGACACGATAGACCAAACAGAACCACCTGCATTACGCGTTGCCCTCGATTGAAGTGGCGCGCACACCGACGCGCCGGGACAGCCACATTGCGAGCGCGCGCGCCGTGACGACAAACCAGTCGAAGCCATCGAGCGCCGGGCGATGACGGAAAACGTCATAGCCCGCCTGTTCGATGCGTTCGAGAATGCGCAATCCGCCGTGGACGATACCGCACAGCACCAGCCGCGCGCGCCCGGGCATGCGCAACGCGAGCGGTGCCCCACGGACCAGCATCGTACGGGCATACGCGACCTCGTAGGCCATTAGCCTGCGCCACGCGTCATCCGTGACGCCGCTGGCCATGTGGGCTTCGGTGACATGAAAGCGCTTGAGGCTGCTCTGCGGCAGATAGATACGGCCGTTTTTCAGGTCAATCGCGATGTTCTGCCAGAAATTGATCAGATGAAGCGCGGTGCAGATCGTATCGGAATCGGCGAGGTTGGCGGGCGTTGCGGCATCGAACAGATGCAGCATCAGTTGGCCCACGGGGTGCGCGGAACGGCGGCAGTATTCGAGCAAGGCTGGGCGGTCGGCGAAGCGCGTGGTGTCGATCTCCTGATCGAGCGCTGCGACGAGGTCGTAAAATGGGGCGAGCGGCAGTTTATGCTGCGCCACCACACCGGCCAGCTTGCCGAACATGAGCGGATGAACGGGCGCCTTCACGCCGTTTGCCACAGCGTCGAGTCCTGCCCGAAAATCGGCAAGACGCGTGTGACGCTCGGCAGCACTCCAATCGCCTTCTTCGACGATGTCAGCGGCCGTGCGGGCAACCTGATAGATCACGCCGATCGGCACGCGCAACGGTTTGGGTAACATGACGCTGGCGATCGGCAAGTTTTCGTAGTGGTCGGCTTCCATACGGCGAGCCTCAAATACATGCATAAGGTAATGCGGTTGTAAGCATCAACCGCAGGAGCCCATAGTTTAAGGGTTCCGCAACTTGACTGCAGCGCGCCACTCATGCCGGACGGCCCTCGCAGGCTACGCTGGACGGGGCCACAGCAGAGCAAAGCGCGCCCGATAGCGTTAGAATGCGCGTTTAGTTTTCGACTACCGGTTTTGCACCGGTTTTCAGACATCAATTATTATCAATGTCGCGGCGATAAAGTCCTTTGAACGACTTCTTCGAAACCTGCGTCAGTCGGAGTTCGGTAGCCTATGCGAGTCATCCTTGCTCAACCCCGTGGCTTTTGCGCGGGGGTGGTCCGGGCGATCGAAATCGTCGATCGCGCGTTACAGCAACACGGCGCCCCCGTGTATGTGCGTCACGAAATCGTCCACAACCGCCATGTGGTGGATAACTTGCGTCAGAAGGGCGCGCGCTTCGTCGAGGAACTCGACGAGGTGCCTGAAGGCGCGGTGGCAATTTTCAGCGCACACGGTGTTGCGCAGACCGTCGAGCGCGACGCGGAACAGCGCGGCCTCGACGTGCTCGACGCCACCTGTCCGCTCGTGACCAAGGTGCACGTGCAGGGGCGTCAGTACGTGGGCGCAGGCCGCACGCTGATCCTGATCGGCCACGCGGGGCATCCTGAGGTCGAGGGCACGATTGGCCAGATTCCGGGCAAGGTCCTGCTGGTGCAGAGCGAGGCCGAGGTCGCACATCTGGACTTGCCGTTGGACGCGCCGTTGGCTTATGTGACGCAGACAACACTCTCGGTCGACGATACGCGCGGGATCATCGACGCGCTGTTGCGCCGATTCACGAACATCGTCGGTCCGGATACGCGGGACATCTGCTATGCCACGCAAAACCGTCAGGCGGCGGTGCGCGAGTTGAGCACGCAGGTTCAGGTGTTGCTGGTCGTCGGTGCGACCAATAGTTCGAACTCGAATCGCTTGCGGGAGATTGGCAGCGAGACGGGCGTCGCGAGTTATCTGGTTGCCGATGGCTCTGAAGTGAAGGCGGAATGGTTCGCGGGTGTGCAGACCGTAGGGATTACCGCGG
This sequence comes from Paraburkholderia sp. GAS41, assembly GCF_050436545.1. Lineage (NCBI taxonomy): Bacteria > Pseudomonadati > Pseudomonadota > Betaproteobacteria > Burkholderiales > Burkholderiaceae > Paraburkholderia > Paraburkholderia sp. GAS41. The sequence goes on along the minus strand of NZ_JBNDMK010000002.1, from coordinate 306,239 downwards.
GGGCTTCGGCGCCTGAGGAGATGGTCGAGAATGTGATCGATGCGCTGCGCGCGCTTGGGCCGGTTGATGTTTCTACTATGGACGGCCGCGAGGAGAAGGTTGAGTTCAAGCTGCCTGCCAAGTTGATTCAGCCGTTGGCTGCTCGGGAGGTTTGAGGTTTTTTTGTTTGTCTGGTTGCTGGTTTGTTTGTCTGGCTGATGGCTTTTGGTTTGCCTGCGGCGTTGGGTTGTTTTCCTGCGGTGTTGGCCTTTCCTTGCATTCTTAGTGGTCTATTTGCTTCGCCCCTGTGCGGGGCAGCACCTACTTTCTTTGCCGCCGCAAAGAAAGTAGGCAAAGAAAGCGGGCTACAACCGCTAGCCAGTAGTGAGCCGTCTAGGTCTGCCAGTGGAAACGGCGCAAGACGAGACGTGTCCTCGCGTTTCCCCTGTCCGTGACAAGGCGCTCATCCACCCCACTCCGCACTCTGTGCGTCGCGGATGGGTTTGCTGGGGAAAGCGTGGGGCGCCACACTTAGTTTTCCTACAGACTTTACCGAAACGGTTGTGCCCGACGGCGGGCCGCGAAGCGCGACGCTGGAACGGATGACAGCTTTGTCACTGAGGTGTGTGGTGCGAGGGCAGCTCTCGTGTTGGGCCGTTTCCGGATCACGGCAGAGATGGCTCACTACTGGCTGGCGGTGTGAGCCCGCTTTCTTTGCCTACTTTCTTTGCGGCGGCAAAGAAAGTAGGTGCCGCCCCGCACAGGGGCGAAACTAATAGACCAATAACAAAACAAGGAAAGGCCAACACCGCAAGAAAACAGCCCAACGCCGTAGGCAAACAAAAACACCAAAAAACCAGACAAACAAAAACCCCTACCCAGCACTCCGAGCATTATGCTCAGTCAAAAATTTAATCAGACCATCAACCCCGCCCTTGGCGAGCTGATCCGCAAACTGCGTCTGATAAACCTGAATGAGCCACGCCCCCATCATGTCGATGTCATACACCTTCCAGCCCGAGTCGGTCTTCTCCATCCGGTAACCGACCGAATCATCCCCGCCGTTGCTGATCACGTGCGACTGCACCACCGCGTCCTTGCCCCCCGCCACCACGTTGGCCGGCGCGAACTTGAACGTCACCGTCTCATCGCGCAACTGCGCCAGTGAAGCCGCATAGGTGCGCACCAGCAACGTCTGGAATTGCTCGTACAACTGCTTCTGCTGTTCCGGCGTCGCCGTCGTCCACGCCTTGCCCACGGCAATCCGCGTCGTGCGCTGAAAATCCGTCGCAGGCACGAAATGTGTTACCACCACCTGCGTGATTTTGCCCATGTCGCCGCTGCGCGCCTGCGGATCAGCCTTCATTGCCGCAACCGTGCCTTCCACTGCGCTCTTCACCACCGCGTCTGGGGCGGTCTGCGCATAAGCCGTAGTGGAAACCACTGCGGCCGCCAAAAAAGCAGACAGATAACGTTTCATAAGCTCTTCAGGACAGAAAAAATGACCACTGGATGACCCGCCGGGCCACGCTGAAAGCCAGTATACCGACTTTGTACCTTTGTCCGCTCCCTACAACCCTGAGCTAATTAGTCCCACGTCGGTATACTTAGGCCCTCATGCTCAAAACGCCGTCTGTGACAGGGCCAAACTCGCCTACATGCTGAAGTCATCTATCGTCCGTCTCGTCGCCTGGTCGGTGAGCCGACCATTGCGCGTCATCCTGCTCTCACTGATCCTCGCGGTCCTGAGTGGCCATTACGTTGTCGACCACTTCAAGATCAATACCGACATCAGTCGGCTCGTCGAGAACGATCAAGCCTGGTCCTCCCTCGGTGACGCCATCGACAAAGCGTTCCCGCAACGTGGCCAGACCGTGCTGGTCGTCGTCGAAGCCCGCGCCCCCGAGTTCGCCGACGCCGCCGCCAACACGCTCACCGCCGCGCTCAAAAGTCAGCCCAAGGAGTTCGTCGCCGTTACGCAACCGGCCGGCGGTCCATTCTTCGAACACAACGGCCTGCTGTTCCCTTCGCTAGACGAGGTCCAGTCCACCACCGGGCAACTCGTGCAATCGCGGCCGCTCATCAACGCGCTCGCCAAAGATCCCAGCCTGACGGGTCTCGCAGGTCTCCTCACCACCAGCCTGCTGTTGCCGCTCCAGCTCGGCCAGGTGAAGCTCAGTGACATGGGCCATCTGCTCGCCCAAAGCGCGGACGTGCTCGACCGGGTGCTCGCCGGCCAACCCGCCGCGTTCTCATGGCGCGCGCTCGTCGACAAAGACATCGCCACCAACCCCGCACGTGCCTTCATCACCGTGCAGCCGGTAGTCGACTACGGCGCGCTCGAACCGGGCGCACGCGCCTCGGCGGCCATCCGCGCCACCGCGGCATCGCTCGACCTCGGCGCACACTACGGCGCCTCGATTCGTCTGACGGGCGAACAGCCGCTCGCCGACGAAGAGTTCGCCTCCGTGCAGGACGGCGCAGCGCTCAACGGCGCCATCACCTTCGTTGTCGTTCTGGTGATCCTGTGGCTCGCGCTGCGTTCGGGTCGCATGATCCTCGCCGTGCTCATCACGCTATTCGTCGGCCTCGCCATTACGGCGGCGCTCGGCCTGATGATGGTCGGCGCGCTCAACATGATTTCGGTCGCCTTCATGGTCCTGTTCGTCGGGCTCGGGATCGACTTCGGCGTCCAGTTCGGCGTGAAGTACCGCGAAGAGCGCCATCACGACGACCGCATCGCCTCCGCGCTCATCAACACGGCCCATACCATCGGCGTGCCGTTGACGCTCGCCGCCGTGGCGGTCGCCGAGGCGTTCTTCTCGTTCCTGCCCACCGCTTATCGCGGCGTCGCAGAGTTGGGGCAGATCGCGGGCGTCGGCATGTTCGTCGCGTATGGGACCAACATGACGCTGTTTCCAGCACTCCTGAAGGTCTTCAACCCGCCGGGTGAACCGGCAGCGCCGGGTTTCAAACAGTTGGCGCCAGTCGACGACTTTCTCGACCGCAACCGCAAGCCCGTGCTGATCGGCACGCTCGTCGTCGTGATCGGCGCGCTGCCGTTGCTCACGCATCTGCGCTTCGACTTCAACCCGTTGCATCTGAAAGACCCGCATACGGAATCGATGGCGACGCTGCTCGCGCTGCAGGACTCTCCCGAAGCGGCGGTCAACAACGTGCGCGTGCTGGCGCCTTCACTCGCCGCAGCGGATCGGATCGCGGCGCGTCTGAAGAAGCTGCCGGAAGTCGGCCGCGTGACTACGTTGAGTACGTTCATCCCCACCGACCAGCCGCAAAAGATCCTGCTGATCAATAGCGCCGCTCAACAATTGCTGCCAGCGTTGACTCAAACGCCTGCTGCGCCCTCGAGCGACGCCTTGCGCGTCGCTGCATTGAAGCGCGCAGCAAACCAGCTCGTGCTCGCGGCCGAGGACCATCCGGGTCCGGGCGCGGCCGAGGCACAGCACCTTGCCGCCACGCTGCAAAAGCTCGCTGCGGCCGATCCAGCCACGCGCGACCGCGCTGAGACCGCAATGTCGGGCACGCTAAAGATCGCGCTGGCGCAACTCGCCGCTCTGCTGCAACCCACCGAAATCACACGTGCAAGCTTGCCGGCGGAGATCTCGCGCGACTGGGTTTCAACTGACGGACAGGCACTCGTGGATATCGCGCCGAAGGTTGCGCCCGGCGCTGACTCCGGCGACGATGCAATGCTGCGCCGGTTCGCGCATACTGTGAAAGCCGCTGAGCCTGGAGCGATCGGCGGCACGATTTCGATCCTGCATTCCGCAGACGTAATCATCAAGGCGTTCCTGCAGGCAGCGTGTTGGGCACTGCTGACGATCACGATTCTGTTGTGGCTCGCGCTGCGACGTATCGGCGACGTTATGCGTACACTGATCCCGTTGCTCGTGTCCGCACTGGTGACACTCGAGTTGTGCGTAGTGTTTGGCATGCCACTGAATTTCGCCAACATTATCGCGTTGCCACTCATGCTCGGTGTGGGCGTTGCGTTCAAGATTTACTTTGTCATGGCATGGCGTAACGGGCAGACGGGCTTGCTGCAATCGAGCCTGACTCACGCCGTGATGTTTAGCGCAGCCACTACGGCGACTGCGTTTGGAAGTCTCTGGTTGTCGCATCATCCGGGAACGTCGAGCATGGGACGGCTGCTTGCGCTCTCCCTCCTCTGCACACTGATTGGTGCCGTGGTGTTTCAACCCGTCTTGATGGGTAAGCCGCGCGCGCGTCGCGCTTCAAAAGAAAAGCAAGGAATCGTCAAATGAAGATGCGAACCACCGCCCTGGCCCTGGTCCTCGCAGGTGCTGTCACAGGGTGCGCGACGGGTCCGGACCGCAAGCCCGGCGACCCGCTGGAGCCGATGAACCGCCAGATCTTCAAGTTCAACGACGCGCTCGACCGCACGATCGCGCAGCCTGTCGCGCGCGGCTATCAGAAGGTGACGCCGCAACCTGTCCGTCAGGCCATCAGCAACTTCTTCTCGAACCTGGGCGACGTCGGCAATGCAGTAAACAACATCCTGCAACTGAAGATCACCGACGCGACCGAAGACATCATGCGCTTCGTGATGAACTCGACGTTCGGGCTTGGCGGGCTGCTCGATTTCGCCACTCAGGCGGGCCTGCCGAAACACCATGAAGACTTCGGGCTGACGCTCGGACGTTGGGGCGTGCCGGCGGGTCCGTATCTCGTGCTGCCGCTGTTCGGTCCGAGTTCGGTGCGCGACAGCACCAGCTACATCGTCGACTTTCGCTTCAGCGTGATCCATTACCTGAAACCGGCGGTGCGCAATCCGATGTACATCGCCCAGTTCATCAGCGCGCGTTCGGACCTGCTCGGCGCGTCGGATCTGCTGCAGGCGGCGGCGCTCGACCAGTACTCCTTCGTACGCGACGCGTATACACAGCAGCGCGCCTCGATGCTGCGAGGCTCGAGCACGAATACCGCGCCATTGCCGAACTATGGCGATCCGGACGCGCCGGGCGGCGCGGGCGCAGCACCGGCACCGGGCGCATCGGGCGCCGCGCCGGCTGGCTTGCCGGATTACAGCGATCCGGGTGATTCATCGGCGCCGGCGGCACCGGCGAATGGCGCGTCGGGTAATGAGCCTGCCGGATTGCCAAACTACGAGGATCCGGGCGAGACGGCGGCGCCAGCTAACGGTGCGTCGGGCGCCACGCCCACCAATCAGGCTAGCCCGGCAAACAATGCTCAAACGGCCCAGCCAGCGATGAGCGCAAGTTCGCCGAACGCAGCGAGCGCGCCGGCGATGGGTGCGCCGGTTCCGGTCAAGTAGCGACACCGCCCTTATCATGCAAAACAGCCCGACCGGCTCACGCCGTGTCGGGCTGTTTCATTTCCACGCTCGCACGTCTCCTGATCCGAGCCGCGTGAAGCCGCCTGAGTGCCGCTCAGGCCACTTTCGCGCGTGTCGTCTTCAGTGCATGGTGTCGGCTTCGACGCGAGCCGTCACTTCCTCGACGCTCGCGCTCACCGCGGGCTGCGTAGCCGGGCTCAAATCCGCACGATACCGCTCGAACGCTTCGTCTGCGTAGCGAATCCGGGTGCGGCCATGCGGAGCCGGTTCGCCGTTTTCGCCGAGATTGACGAACACCATCTTCTCCACCGTCAGAATGCTCTTGCGCGTGACCTTGTTGCGCACTTCACAGCGCAGCGTGATCGACGTGCGGCCGAAATCCGTCGCGGTCATCCCGAGCTCGATGATGTCGCCCTGGCGCGCCGAGCTGACGAAATTGATCTCCGACATGAACTTGGTCACCACACGCTGGTTGTCCAGCTGGCAGATGGCGTAGATGGCAGCTTCTTCATCGATCCAGCGCAGCAGGCTTCCGCCGAACAAGGTGCCGTTGGGATTGAGATCTTCAGGCTTGACCCATTTTCTGGTGTGAAAATTCATCTGGTATCCCCTTCGTAAGGTGATGGGGGCTCGATCGGGGGATCGAAACCTAGGGTTAATACCTAGATTATACCAAATATAAGGGTTTTCCCTTGGTCACCAAAAAATGGCCTCCATAGGGCCGCCCGTCGTTATCGACTCTGACTCAGATCGTCAGCTGCAGTGCGCTCGCCGCACCGAGCGCCCGACGCGCCTGGACCAGCGCCGTGCGCGCGGCGCGGGCATCGGCGGCGACCTGTAGCAAGGGCCAAAGCTGTGACGGTTGCTTCAGCAATTCGCGCAGGATCGGTGCAATGGCGGTACTACCGTCGTCGCGCAGTCCCGCCGTCGCAGCAGACGGCAGCGTGCGCCACGCAGGATCGACAATCGCGCGGCACACGGTGAATGGCACACCGTGCGAGGCAGCAATGGCGCCAGCGATATGCGACTCCATGTCCACCGCGAGCGCGCCGTTGGATCGATGCAGCACGGCTTTGTCTTGTGCACCCGTCAGCGGCGTCGTAACGCCGGCCAGCAGACCACGGTGCAGGCGCGTGCCGATTGGCGTCGCCGCCAGCGCGGCGGCCAGCCGGTCGGACCAGCGTAAATCGGTGGCGAAGCGCCCGAGCGGGCCTTCCACCGCATCCGCAACGATCACGGCGCCAGGCGCCAGATCAGGAGCAAGACCTCCAGCGGTGCCAAAACTGATAATCCCCGAGCAGCCGCGAGCGACCGCGGCGCTCAGCGCCCGCTCGAGCAGATCGGCGCGTGCGGCGTACACCACCTCGATGCCCTCGCCGCGCACGATCCGCGCCTCGAAGGCCATGCCGGTGACGGCGATCACCGGCAAGCTGCCGCTCGCGACCCGCGACGACGCAACCGACTGTGTAGAGCGCGTGGACGTGCTCACCTTCACATTCCGACCACAACGCGCGTCAGCCCGTCGCGCTTCAGTTGCCGGTAACGCGCCAGCGCCCAGAGCGGGAAGAACTTGCGATAGCCGTGATAACGCAGATAGAACACGCGCGGGAAGCCGGTTGCCGTGAAGCGGGTTTCGTCCCACAGACCGTGTTCGCGCTGCTCGCGCAGCAGGTATTCGATGCCGCGCGCCACCGCCGGATGGTCGACGCAGCCTGCCGCCATCAGCCCCATCAGGCCCCAGGCCGTCTGCGACGCTGTGCTCGCCGCCCGTTCGTAGCCGCGGTAGTCCAGCTTGTAGCTCGTGCCGTCTTCGCCCCAGCCGCCGTCATCGTTCTGGATCGACACGAGCCACTGCGCGGCACGCTTGATACGCGGATCATCGTGCGCCATGCCGGCTGCATTCAACGAACAGAGCGCCGTCCAGGTACCGTAGACGTAGTTCATGCCCCAACGGCCGTACCAGCTACCGTCCGGTTCCTGCTCCTTGAGCATGTAGTCATAGGCGCGCCGCGCCGGCTCGCTGTTCGCCGGCAGCTCGCCCAGTTGCGCGAGCATGGACAGGCAGCGGCCCGACACGTCCGCAGTGGGCGGATCGAGCAATGCGCCGTGATCGGAGAACGGAATGTTGTTCAGGTAGTACTGGGTGTTTTCCGGCTCGAATGCGCCCCAGCCGCCGTCGCTGCTCTGCATGCCGACCACCCACTCGCGGGCGCGGGCAATCGCCTGATCGTCGACGTTCGACCGCGTGAGCCCGGCCGATCGCTGCATCGCCATGACGACCACGGCCGTATCGTCGACGTCCGGATAATAAGGATTGGCGTACTGGAACGCCCAGCCGCCGGGCCGTACGTCCGCGCGGCGCGAGATCCAGTCGCCGCGCACGTCGAGAATCTGCAGCGGACGCAGCCATTCCAGGCCGCGCTCGGCGGCCTGTTCGGCGCGCGGGTCGCCGGTTTCGAGCAGCGCATGGGCGACGAGCGAGGTATCCCATACCGGCGAGAGGCACGGTTGGCAATACGCTTCGTCGTCCTTGATGACGAGCAGCTTGTCGATCGACTGACGGGCAATCGCGCGACTCGGGTGATCGGCCGGATAACCCAGCACGTCATACATCATCACCGAGTTGGCCATGGCCGGGAAAATCGCGCCGAGTCCGTCTTCGCCGTTCAGGCGTTCGTCGACGAAGGTCTGAGCCGCCTTGACCGCGCGCTCGCGCGTGTACTTCGGAAACAGGCCGTCGACCAGGCGCAGCACGTGATCCACGCCACGGAAGAAGGTGAACCAGCCCTTGCTCTGATGCGGCGCACGCGGCAGCAAGCCGGTCGTGACGGGCGCGCCGTGGAACAGTTCGTCGATCCGCACGCCGCGCGGGTTACGCGCCACCGGCCGCTTCGCGTTCAGCACGAGCAGCGGCACGATCACGGTCCGCGCCCAGTACGACACCTTCGACAGATGGAACGGGAACCATTGCGGCAACAGCATGATTTCGACCGGCATCATCGGCACGGCGTACCACGACACCACGCCGAACAACGCCAGCAGGATGCGCGTGAACACGTTCACGGCTTCCGCGCCGCCGTGCGCCAGAATCGCTTCGCGAGCGCGGCGCATGTGGTCGGCGTCTTCCGGCTCGCCGATCATCTTCAGTGCGAAGTAAGCCTTGACGCTCGCGCTGACGTCGAGCGCGCCGTCGGTGAAGAGCGGCCATCCGCCGTTGGGCAGCTGGATGCGGCGCAGATAGCGCGCAATCTTCTGCTCCAGTTCCGGATTCGCCGCTTCGCCGAGATAGTGGACCAGCAGCACGTATTCGGCGGGGATGGTTGCGTCCGCTTCGAGCTCGTAGACCCAGTGGCCGTCCGGCTTCTGCGCGGCAAGAATCGCGTCGGTGGCTCGCGTGACGGCGGCGTCGAGTGCTGCGCTGGTCTGCGTCGCCGGAATCGCCGCGGCGTCAGGTGAAATGGACACTGCGGTTTCATTAGCGGCGGCCGTGCTCACTACCGCGTCGGGCGTCGTAACGGCTGCGGCCGCCGCGTCGGCGCCAGCGGCGAGACCACGCGTCTCGGGTGAATCGGGCGATTCGTTGCCGGTCGTCCGGGCAAGGGATAAGTCGTTCATCTGCGTTCCATCGGTTCGTTCAGCAGCGTATCCGCGGCCTTCTGGCCTGAGCGGATCGCCCCTTCGATCGTCGCGGGCAGGCCGGTGGCCGTCCAGTCTCCCGCGAGCATGAGGTTTTTCCAGCGTGTGCGCGTGCCGGGACGATGCATCTCCTCGCCAGGCACAGCGGCGAACGTCGCCTGCGATTCCATGACGACGCGCCACGCCGGCATGGGTTCGAGCGGCAAGCTGGCAACCTGGGCCACTTCCGCCCACAGCGTCTGCGCGAGGATGTCGTGCGGCGTATCCAACAGCCGCTCCGCGCCGCTGATCGTCACGCAAAGGCGTCCGTCGAACGCGAACAGCCACTCGGCGGTGCCATTGAGCAGGCCGGTCAGCGGCGGCACGCCGAATGGCAGTTCGACCGCGAAGTGCACATTGACGGTCGCGCTAAAGCGCCGCGGCGCCTGCAACCCGGGCACCAGCGTGCGCGCGACCGTTGGCGGTACCGCCAGTACCACGGCCGCGCCGGCGTCGAGTGCGAGGCGCTCCTCGCCGGCGAAATCCAGCGCGCTCACCCGGCCCGTGTCCGCAAACACGATCTGCTGCAACCGCGCACCCAGCCGGATCGCGGCGCCGCCATGCTGCAACAGACGCAACGCCGGATCGACAAAGGCGCTCCCCAGGCCATTGCGCGCGACCAGCGGGCGGCTCGCCGGGCCGCCTGCCGCAAGGGTTTCGCGCGCCACCGCCGCCGCCAGCTCGGCGCTGGCATCACGCGGTTCGTGGTTGAGCACCATCCGGAACAGCGGCCGCAGCAAGCGGTCCCACAGCACGCCGTCGCAGCGCATGGTCTGCGCCATGGTGCGGCCAGGCTTCGCGAACAGCAGCGGCGCGAGGGTCAGATAGTCGCTCGGGTGGGTGTTCGGCACCCGCGCCGTTTGATCGAAGATCCACCAGGGCAGGCGCCCAGCCGACAGGCGTACGGTCCAGCGCGCGCGCGTTGCGAGGTCCATGAACGGGTACTCGGCCTGGGCCGGTCCCGTCAGTTCGTCCGCAGCGCCGATCGCGCGTAAATAATTCAGCGTCGCGGCATTGCCGGACAGCACCACATGATTGCCACTGTCGATGGTCGCGCCAAGTGTGCGATCGTAATACGAGCGGCACCGTCCACCGGCCTGTTCAGCCGCCTCGTGCAGCACGACCTGCGCGCCGCGCCGCTGCAATTGCACCGCAGCGGCCAGACCGGCGAGGCCCGCGCCGATCACGTGGACGAGCTTTGGCATCAGAAAAAGGCGTACTTCGCCAGGATCCACAGCAGGCGCGCGCGCGGCTTGCCGACCTTCGTGCGCGGCAGATCGAAACCGCGCTCAACGGTGCGATCGAGTAGACAGCGATAGACCCCGGACATGATGCGCGGGGCGCGGACCTGATTGCGCGGCGTGGCGTCCATGATCGCGTCCGCCTGGGCGAAGTGCTGTCGGGCGCGCGCCACCAGCTTGGCGCAGACACGCGGCAGCGACGGGTCGTCGGTGACGGTATGCGGCGTGGTGGTGGCGATGCCTTCCAGCGCCAGCAGTTCGCGCGGCAGATAGCAGCGGTTGATGCCGGCGTCTTCGTCGATATCGCGCAGGATGTTGGTCAACTGCAGCGCGCGGCCGAGGTGGTGCGCCAGCAGGCGGCCAGGCTCTTCCTGCATCCCGAATACCCTCACCGATAAACGACCCGCGGCACTCGCGACCCGATCGCAATACAGATCGAGCGTGTCCTCGTCAGGCGCGCAGATATCGGCGGCGGCATCCATCGCCATACCGTCGATCATCGCGTGAAAATCTTCGCGTTGCAGGTGAAACGTATGGATGTGCCGCGTCAGCGCGCGCAATGAAGCGCGCGGCGCGCCGGCATAGCAGGCGTCGATGTCGGCACGCCATTGTTCGAGCCCTGCGGCACGCTCGGCGCGCGGCAGATCGCTGTCGGCAATATCGTCGACAGCGCGGCAAAAAGCGTAGACCTGATACATCGCGTCGCGCTGCGCAGCCGGCAGGATGCGCATCGCAAGATAAAACGAGCTGCCCGATGTTGCGGCAGCGGCGTCGGTTTCTGTATCGTCCACGACAAGATTGGAAACAGCCAAGACGATCTCCGCTGAGGGGCCCTCTGGAGGCGGTCAAGAAGTCGCGCCCACCGCAGGGTGAGCCGCGCGCGCGGACACGCGCAAATACGCCGGCCAGGATGCCGGAAACGCCGAAAAGTATAACAATCTTTGCGGGATAACGCAGTTTAGGCCGGTAGAGTCGGCCATTATTGCCGGATCACACGCCGCGTGGTACGCCCGGCGCGGCTCGCGGCCGCACCTCAGATAAAGGCGACCGACCGGTTGCGGCCCTGCCGCTTGGCGCTGTAGAGCGCCGCGTCGGCTTCGTTGATCAGGACGTCGTAGTTAGGCACCCCGACGCGCGCCGCGGCACCCCCCACGCTTGCCGTCACCGGCACGGACACGCCCTGCACGTCGACCGATACGTCGCCGATCGTATGGCGGATCTTTTCCGCGACCTGCATGGCGTCTTCAAGCGGCGTGCACGGCAGCAGCAGCGCGAATTCCTCACCGCCGAAGCGGCCGAACGTATCCTGCACCCTCACGACCTGGGCGACCCGCTGCGCCATCTCGCGCAACACCGAATCGCCGACCACGTGACCGAACTGGTCGTTGATCTTCTTGAAGTGGTCCAGATCGAACAGCAGCACCGACATATCGCCGCCATAGCGCTGCCAGCGCGTGTATTCGTCGCGTAGCCGGGATTCGAAGAAGCGGCGATTGGCGATGCCGGTCAGGCCGTCGCGGTCCGCATATTCCTGCAGCTTGGCGACCGCTTCTTCGCGTTCGCGTTGCACGATGCTGACGTGCGTCACGTCCGAGATGGTCACGCACACGGCCACCACTTCCCGCTCACGCGTGAGCGGCATGAAAGTGCAGTCCTGCTGCATGAAATCGACGCCGCCGGTAATGGGCCGGTCGTGGTCGAACTTGAACAGATACGGGCGCTGCTCCCACGAACTGAAGGCAAAGCTGCCGAGCTGGAACACGCTCTCGAGCTTGCGGGTCAGCCACACGCGCGGCAGTTCGGGGAAACTGGCGAAAATCGACTTGCCAACCACCCGCTCGGCCGACAAGCCGCTGTGGTCCTGCATGAAGCGGTTCCACATCAGCACCTTCATGTCCCGATCGAGAACGAAAATGCCGAAGCCGACGCGCTCGACAACGAGGTCGCTTAACGAAGCAGCGGGCCCATTCATAGACTGGACAGCAACGCGTCGAGCGCGTGATTCATGTGACGGATCGATTCCTGGGCCATGAGCATCACCAGATGAGCGCGGAAACTCTGGTCTTCGAGCGCGAAATTGACTTCGACCAGCAGCGCCACTTCCCAGGCGAGCACGCCAGGCTGGAACACGTCGTCAAGCGACATCGCCTCACCGAGCAGGCCGGGGGCCGAAAACACCGGCGTGCGACCGAGTTGCTCGAAAATGCTCGAAACGCATGCCCCCGTCAGCACGTTGGCGACGTCGAAGATCAGTTCCTGCTGGCTCACCTGCTCGTAGGCGGAACGCGGGTACGGGTCGTTGACCAGCGAGCACAGCTGCTCGATGCTGCCGCTGCGGCAGATCACCAGCGCCTCGCCCTTGATGTCCGAGCGAAAGCCCTGGCGCACCGCGCTCACGGACTCCTCGATGCCGGTCATTTCGCGCAATGCCGCCGCCGCCTTGCTGATCTCGACGACCTGCACGCGCGGCACCGACAGTTCGATGAACGTGTCGAGCAGCCGCCCCAGGCGAGTCGCGGCCTGGCCCATCGCGAGGTTGGCGACCTCTTGCAGCGCGTCGCGCTGATCTTCGTTGAGGACTGGCTCAAACATACAACCCGTACTCCTTGAGGATGGGTAGTAGCGCCTCGGGGCCGACCGGCTTGGGGATGAAGGCAATCGCGCCGAGCGAACGTACGCGCTCCTGCGCCATGGGCTGCACGTCGGCGGACACCACGATAACGAACGTGTTGAGGTCCTCGTGCTGCAAAGCCTCCAGCACCTGATAGCCGGTCATATCCGGCATGGTCAGGTCGAGGAACATGACGGACGCCTTGCCTTCGCGGTACAACGCGAGCGCTTCGCGGCCGTTCGATGCGTAGCTGATGTCGACATCCCAATCCGGCGGCAGCGCCTTTGTGAGCACCTTGCGGGCAAGCAGCGAATCGTCGGCGATCACAATGGGCAATGACATGGCGGGGTCTGGATACGGGATTATCTCAGTCGCGTTAACGGCTCAGATCAAAAATTCTTTAGCAAAGCCGAAGTCGGGCCGGCGGCAGGAAATCCCGCTGCAAATGGGAATACAGATTGCAAACAGCCGAGGGAGCGCACGCGAACGCGCGTGCGAGAGGAACGATGCGGGTGCGCGTGAGCGCACGTGGGACGATAACGATGACCGGCATGTTCGAGCCTACCCCGTAGGTGATTCTGCGCGGCTGAGTGGAAAAGGCGAACTCCAGCCTGTCGCGCGCGTTTCCGCGAGCTCCCTCCGTCACGCCTGATGTGCGTTGTCTGGCTGGCCCTCGCGGCTGTGCATCTGAGCATGGCAGACGCACTAATTATCGTGTGACAGATTCTGAGATTAATTGAGCGAAAAGGCAACTCGTCAAAACGGATTTAACGAACAGAAGTCACTCTCATTTCGCCATTACAGGAAAATTTTCAATCGTCAGACTGATGGGTTACGCTGTTTATACTTTTGTGTACGTTTGCGCTTCCGGATTCGTCGCTAACTTCCGAATATGCTGTGTGGTCTATTCTTACCGCCCCGACGGATCTTTTCCGGTCAATTTCGGGGTTCTCGTATGATGGTAACTGTAAGTTTTCCCGTCTCTGACGATTGCAGCGGTATTCAAGATGACACCCGATCGGTCCGACCCGCGTGAAGCGAGCCGCCTCTCCCCTGACCGGGAGGACGACGCACTGTTCCCGGCTGTGCCCGAACAGAATTTCCATGTCCGGCGCATGACGCTGATCGCCCTGCTGCTGGCGGCGATCGTGCTGCCGTGCGTGTACGTTGCGGCCATGGCCTTCAGCGATCTACGGGCCCGCGAAGCGGACGCAACCGACCTGACGCTGCGCACGGTGCGCGTCGCCGAGGAACACGCGCTGAAAGTGTTCGATATGAACGAGGCGCTCGACGCGCGCGTCGTCGATCTCGTGCAGGGTCTCGACGACGACGGCATCCGCGCCCGCGAAGCCGATATTCACGACAAGCTGCGCACCATGGGCGGCGGCTATCCGCAGGTTGCAGCAGTGTCGATTTTCGGCCAGGACGGCACGCTGCTCGGCAGCAGCCGCTTTTACCCGGCCCCGCCCTTGTCGATTGCGAAGCGCGACGACTTTATCGGCATTCGCGACGGCGAAGTGCTCGAGCATGTCTCGAAGGACATGCTCGGCCAGGTAGCCGGCGAAAACGTCTTCAACACCGGTGTCCCACGGCGCGGCGCGGACGGTGCGTTCGCCGGGGTCGTCTCGGTCGCGCTGCGGCCCGATTATTTCAGTGCGTTCTATCAGGAACTGCTGGGCCGCCACGACACGCCAATGACCATGAGCCTGATCCGCGCCGACGGCTCGGTCCTCGCCCATTACCCTGCCGCGCCCGGTCAACCAGCCATGATCGCGCCGCACACGCCCTTTTCCGACGCCCTCGCCAATGGCAGCCACGCCGGCGTGGTCCGGATGCGCTCGGTGTTCGACCACGACAATCTGATCCTGGCCTACCGGCGGGTCGGCGCTTATCCCGTGTATGTCTCGTGCGGCTACCGCACCTCGGCAATCTGGGCCGCGTGGTATCGCCATCTGAGCGTGCTGATCCTGTCGATGTTCACGCCCTCCATCGTGCTGTGGTGTGTGATCTGGCTCTCGATGCGGCGTCTCGGGGCGGAAGAGGAAGCGTGGGAGCGCTGGCAGGCCGAAGCGTCGATGCGCCGTTCGATCGAATCGGCCTACCGGCAGTCGCGCAAGATGGAGGCGCTCGGCAATCTGGTCGGCAGCGTGGCGCACGATTTCAATAACCTGCTGATGATCGTCTCGGCGAACGTGCAGATCGCGCGGCGGCGCGGCGCGCCCGGGCTCGATCGCGAACTGTCCGCCATCGAGCGCGCGCTCAAGAGCGGCCAGTCGCTTACCCGGCAATTGCTGGGCGTCGCGCGCAAGCAGCCGCTGCGCAACGAGACGCTCGCGGTCGATGGCTGGCTGCCGGCCTGTCGCGAACTGCTGAGCGCCTCGCTGGGCGCAAAGGTTTCGCTGGTGATCGACATCGGAACCGACGTCTGGCCCATGCGGGTCGACGTCGCCGAACTCGAACTTGCGCTGATCAACATCGCCGTCAACGCGCGCGATGCGATGCCCAACGGCGGCCGTTTCACGGTGCGCGCGGCCAACATCACTTTCCGTCATGACGATGGCTTTCCGCTGACGGGCGATTTCGTGCAGCTTTCGCTCGAAGACACGGGCGTCGGTATGCCGCCGGATGTACTGGCGCGGGCTTTCGAGCCGCTGTTCACGACCAAGCCGAAAGGCATGGGCACGGGACTTGGCCTGCCGCAGGTTTTCGCGTTCTGCGAGCGCTCCGGCGGACTCGCCGCGATCGACAGCGCGATCGGCGCGGGCACCTCGATCAGGCTCTACCTGCCGCGCGCGGCTGCGCTTCCGGAAGCCGAGCGACCGCCCGAGCCGAACGTCGAAGACACCAGCGCGCCGCAGGGTCTGCGCATCCTGCTGGTCGAGGATAACGAGGAAGTGGCCGCCGGCACCGAAGCCCTGCTACAGATGATGGGGCACCAGGTCACCGGCGTCTTCAACGCCGATACCGCGCTGCGCCTGTTCGACGACGCCCACGCGAAGCAGGCGCGCACCGGCGAGCCATTGCCGTTCGACCTGGTGATTTCCGACATCCACATGCCGGGCGCGACGAACGGTATCGATCTGGCCGAAGCCATCCAGGCGTTCGAAACCCGCCTGCCGGTGATCCTCGTCACGGGTTATGCGGAAGAACTCGACCGGGCGCGCCACGTCGATGTGCGGGTGCTGTCCAAACCCTTCGATATCGCACTGCTCGAAAAGCTTCTGCTCGATCTTCAGCGCCAACTGGCGCAAACGAGCTCGCACTCCGCGGATTAGGCCCGATCTCGCGCTTCGCTGCGCGAATTACCGGGTTTTGTAAAACCGCCCGTCCCATTCTGGCGGTCGCTCGCCGCGCCGCCAGGCAAGCGCGGTGAGGTTCCGCCGGCCGGCCACTGCTGAGACGCCGCGGGACCCGGCACGATCGTTGCGCTTCCGACTTATGTCAGGCCCTGCGCAATTGCGGCGGCCGTCAATAAAAGTCGGGAGACAGCCATGCGACATACCGTGATCGGATTATTCGACACCTATTCCCAAGCGGAAAACGCCCGTGACACGCTGGTGCAGACCGGGTTCGCCATTGACACCATCGAACTGCAGGCCAACCCCGTGCCGACCGCCACTGCAGCGACCGACGCGGTGGCCAATGCCAGCGTTCTCGCCAACATCGAGCGCTTCATTGCCAGCCTGTTCGCCAAGGAACCGCGTCCGGAGGAAGCCGAGCGCTATACGGACGCCGTGCGCCGCGGCGCCGTGCTCGTCTGCATCAGCGCGGCCAGCGAAGCGCACGCGGAACTCGCGGGCGCCGCGCTGACGCGGCTCGGCGCCAGTGACGTAGGCGAACGTTTGCCGGGTTGGGACACGACGCTGAACGATCCCGTGACGCGCCGCGAACACTCGGTGCTCGACGAACTTGGCATTGGCGGTGCAAACCGCCGGGCCGCCGAGATCCAGCCCGGGGATGTGCCACCGCGGAGCGACCCGCTGCGGGATGATCCGCTGCGCAGCGCGTCGCGCGTGCCGCCTGAACCGTCGCCCGTGCCGCGTGATCCGCTGACAGACGATCCGTTGACGATGCAACCGCCGTTCAGCGAAGCGGCGACGCTCAACACCATTGCCGCGGGTAGCGCGCCGGGCTTCGGCGCGGTGTTTACGCCCGTCGAGACCGCGCCGGCTGCGCGCCGTCCCGAGCCGCTCGAGGAGCAGGTCATTCCGGACGAGTTTCTCGAGTACGAAGAGGACTTCCGGGGTCACTACGACGAACTGTATGCGAGCGATCAGGATCGCTATGAAGACTATGTGCCCGCATACCGGTACGGCGCGACGCTTGCCCATGACGCACGCTATCGCGACCGTCCGTGGGAGGAGGTCGAGCCGGAAGCACGTCGCCACTGGGAAACGACCTCCCCCGGTACATCTGACACGTGGGAGCGCGTCAAGGCAGCAGTGCGGCATGGCTGGGATCGGGTAACGGGACATCACCACGTTTGACGGATACCGTCGTCGGACTTCGCAGGCGTGCAATCAAGAGCTAGTAGCGCGGACTGCGCCACTAGCTCCTTGGACGACGAAGGCGATCTTCGCGGTACGCGCAGTGGATAACCGTGAGCGCACCAAAGTTATCCACAATTTCACTGAATAACCTTGTGGATAAGTGACAGTTTTGCCTTTCCAGTCAAGCATGTCTCCGGTCTGAGACGATTTCAGGCAAAAGTCCCGTTTATTAAGAACACAAGAGAAACTGTGACAACCGAGCAGGAATTTGTGACAGGTGTCGATGCCCGGTCAGTAAAACCGCCCGTAGTCGACCCCGCGGGCGCGTGCTTGGCACTGCGCGATCTATTCCCGCACTCATTCCGGCACCGCAATGTCCCCATCGACCAGTTGCAGGCCATACGTGTGTGCGTAGAGTTCGGCCGCTTGCGCGTTATCGAAGAGTGGCATGTCGGCGTGCCCCTGAAACGGATAGATCACGCGGGCGTCGCTCAACCGTGTGACCTTGAGCGTGGGCACCGTCCCGCTCGATGTACGGCGCGACGACACCGCGACGAGATAGTTGCCGCGGCCGGCGCGGTCCGATTGATCCTGTGGCGCTTCGCGCCGGGCATGGGTGGAATAGGTCATCGATATGCGACTCACAAGCCGACGATCGACTGTCCGGCAACCATGCCGTCAATGACGAGTTCCGCGTGACTCGCCGACGCCATGCGTGCGTCGCCCGTGGTTCCGAAGGGAGAACGGCTCGGCACGCGGAATACGCGGCTCGTCGTCACGGTGTTGTCGGTACCACGCCGGCAGATTTTCACCGCCGCATCGAAACCCTCGTCGTAATGACGTGTCCCGTTCGCGCCGCGCGGCTGATGCGGATACACCAACGGATAGATCTCGAGACCGCGGTAAGTTCTAACGATGTTATTCATGATAGTCGTCTCCGTTGAATGACCTGCCAGCCGAGAGCAGTGGCGTTTGCGTCGATGATGTGCCGCCCGCGCTACTGCGCACTGCATTGTCAGCGGCAGGCGGTCCTGCGATGGGCGCAGGGGCTGTCGCTGCACGTGCACGACGGTCGCATCCATGAGATAGGGCCGGCGATCACGCGAAGTGACATAAAAGACGGGATCCTGATCGATCCGGGGAGCGCAAAAAGGCGAAGACTTGGGTGGGTCGGCGCTAGCGCGCGAGAGATCTACAAGCGGCTGACCCACTGTAGCACGTGTGCGACCTGAAAAGCTGGGATATTCAAAGCGGAGTCGCATGCAGAGAAAAACGCCTGTGGGCGCGACACGCAGATTGTTTTTTAAGGAAAGCAGAAATTCTGTTTTCCTTAGTAAAAAAAAGGGCGCCTCCACGGCGCCCATCTTCAAGCAAATTCAACCGCGCTTACTGACCGAAAAACACATTGCAATACGAAGCAGGACCGTTGCACTTGGCCGGCGCAGCAGCGTCGGCGACACCCGAGACAGCGGCAAACAGGGCGACGGATGCGATCAGGGCGGAAATGACGCGTTTCATGGTGATACTCCTCAACTCAGCGTAGGCGTGGCGATCGGGGGCCGATCGGTTCGGTGGCTGAAGGATATCGATGAAGCCCCTCCTTAAAAACCGCAAATTTGGGAAGATAGTGTCCCTGTAGACGCAATAATCGACGTGTCGGCAGCGGAAACTGCGCTTGATTTCTACCCCTACGGCGTTGCCAGGCAAGGCGGAGCGCGCATCTTCCCGATCGGAGCTCTCAAATCTCACAACAATTAATTTCCGCGGCCGCGGCTGTCATAAATGAGGTCTTCGAGCGACTTACCCGAGTCGAAGTCACCGAAGACGGACGCAGCCATGTTGAATTCCAGTTCGCTCCAGCGAGAGCGTGCGAGAGAATGGGCGCGGGAGCCACCTCGAGCGCCCAGAAAAACACCACCTCATGAAGACCATCGATCTTGCAAATCTCGCGGGCAGACGCAGCAGACTAGCTGGGAGGCGGATTGCGGAGCGCCTGCGCACGACACGCCGGAGGCTCGCATGACGCAGACGGCTGGCCCGGCGCTCGACGACCCGATCTATCTGATGCGCTTGCGACGCGACCTGTTGCGCTTCGCGCGGCTGCAATTGCGCGATGCGACCGCTGCCGAAGACGCGGTACAGGAAGCGCTCGCGGCTGCGTGGTCACAAGCCGAGCGCTTCGCCGCGCAATCGGAGCACAAGACGTGGGTGTTCGGGATTCTGCGACATAAGCTCGTCGACACCTTGCGCGCTCGCAAACGGACCGTGAACCTGTCCGATCTGGACTCCGAACTGGACGGCGAAGCGTTGCTCGACCGCGAGCTCTTCAAGGACAACGGCCACTGGTCGCGAGAGGGGAAACCGCGCCCCTGGCCAACACCCGAGACCGCACTACGACAACAGCAGTTCTGGCAACTCTTCGAAATGTGTCTTGACCATCTGCCGGAAAACATTGGCCGGGTGTTCATGATGCGCGAGTTTCTCGACCTGGAGACGGACGAGATCTGCACCGAATTGCAGATGACCGCCAACCACTGCAGCGTCCTGATCTATCGCGCGCGACTCAGGCTGCGCACCTGCCTGACCGAGAAAGGGCTATCGAGGGAGGATGCGAATGGGGAAGTGTAAGAACATCACGCGTCTGCTATCGGACGCGCTGGATCGGCCATTGACAACCGGTGAATGGATTGCCGTCGGCCTGCATCTGCCGACGTGCAGCGGATGCCGCAACTACCGCAAACACATCGGTCTGCTGCGGGCGGCGTCGCGTGAGGTCAGCGGTCTTGAGCGCACGAGTGACAGCCATTCAGAAGACTGAGGCGTCGCATGGCGCGGGCAGCGTAATCGGCTAGCGCTCGCCGGGCGGCGTTGCGTGATCACGATCGATAAAGGCCGCGTGCGTGGGTTCGTCGACGTGCGGCTCGCGCCGCTGCGTGCTGGCTGGATGTTTCGTGGGCATCGCGCGCGGACGGATTGGCCGGTGCACGAAGTTGCCACCGCAATTTGGACACACGTTGCACTGTGCGCTCAACGCGCAAGCCTCACCGTGTCGCCGTGTCGCAATCGCCTCAGGTCAGCACACTCCACATCACGAGTGTGAGAGCGAGACCGACCACCGACACAATCGTTTGCAGGATCGACCACACGAATACCGTTTGCTTCAGTTTCAGGCCGAAATACTCGCGCACCATCCAGAAGCCCGCGTCGTTCACGTGGCAGAAAAATACCGATCCCGCGCCGATCGCCAGTGCCATCAGCGAATTGTGCGTGGGACTCAGGCCGATGACGACCGGAGCGACAATGCCAGCCGTCGTGGTTGTCGCGACGGTGGCCGAACCCGTGGCCTGACGCAAGGCGACGGCGATCAACCAGGCGAGCAGGATGAGCGGCATATGGGCGCCCACGGCGATCTTGCCGACCGTCGTGCTGATGCCGGCGACTACCAACGCCTGCTTGAGCCCTCCGCCTGCGCCGATGGTCAGCAGCAGGGCAGCGATCGGCGGCAGACTCTTGCGCAGGATGCCGCCAACACGATCACGTGGCATGCCACGCGACCAGCCGAGCGCGACGATCGCGAACAGGACCGTGAGCCCCAGCGCAACCAAGGGTTCGCCGAGAAAGTTGAGCGCGTTAAAAAGAAAGGTTTCCGGTTGAAGCAACAGTTTCGCGACCGTGCGCCCCAACATCAAAATGACCGGCAACAGAATCGTGATCAGCGAGAGAGCGAAACTGGGCGGCTCGGCAGCGTCCTGCTGCGCCGTGAACAGCTTGCCCATTTCCTCCGGTTCGACCACGAGCATGCGCTTCGAAAGCCAGATGCCGTAGAGCGGACCGGCCAGAATCACCGCCGGAATCGCGACAATCAGTCCGAGCAGGAGAGTCAAGCCAAGATCGGCGTGCAACGCGCTGACGGCAATCAACGGCCCCGGGTGAGGCGGCAACAGAGCATGCAGCGTGGTCATGCCGGCTAGCGCGGGAATCGCGATCAGCAGGATCGGTTGTTTGGAGCGTCGCGCCATGACGAAGATGATCGGTACCATCATCACCAGCCCGACCTCGAAGAACAACGGCAAACCGATGATGATCGCGACCAGCGCCATCATCCAGGGCAGCAGCCGTGGAGTGGAATGCTTGAGGATCGTGGATACGAGCCGGTCCGCGGCGCCCGATTCGGCCATCATTGCACCCAGCATCGCCCCGAGCGCAATGATGATCCCCACGTCGCCGAGCAGCGCACCCGCGCCCTTGCTGAATGCGCTCGCCACCGCTTCGAGCGGCAACCCTGCAGTAAAGCCCGCGGCGAACGTGCCGACCAGAATCGACAGGAACGGCGCAAGTTTCAGCGCGCTTATGAAAACGATGATGAGCGCGAGCCCGAGCACGCACGACAGGATCAGTTGAGTGTCGTGGGGTGACCACGGCGCGAGTGATGTCGGTAATTGCACGATGTCCCTTTCGATGGTTGACGCGACTGCGGCGATACCTGGCTGACGGCGATTGTAGCGGGTGCCGAGGTGATGCGTGCCGGGGCTCGGGGACCTACTTTTAGGGGATCGTATTCATCGCGATCAGGCGCACGCCAGCGGCTGCGGGACGACGTCGCCGTTTCTGGTAACACGCGATCTTGTCGTGCTCTGCCTGGGTGGTGTTAGTTGGTCCGTGGATTTAATCGAAGAGCGCTTCGACATTCTCCGGTGGCCGTCCGATCACCGCTCGTCCATTGCGGACCACGATCGGACGCTGCATCAGGATGGGATGTTGCTCGATCGCTTCGTATAACTGATCGTCAGAGAGCTCGGGGTGGCTCAGACCTAAGTCTTTGTACACCTCCTCCGTGTCGCGCAGCATCGCGCGGACTGGACAACCCAGCATTGCGTTTAGCGCTTTCAACTGGGCCACCGTTAGAGGTTGCTTCAGGTATTCGACAATTTCCACGGGCTCGTTTGCGACGTTGTGGGTGTCGACGATCAACTCGTATGCACTGCGCGACTTGGAACAGCCCGGGTTGTGATAGATCGTGATCATGGGAGGCGTTTTGTTTGGAGAGGGTGGACGTAGGAGAGAGGATTCTAGCGGCCGGTCTGGAGTTGCACGTTGGCGAACGAGCGACAGAGTTGAAGGTTAGTTCTGTCGCAGCACTGAGGCTCCGTTCTGACGCAGGGCTGAGGCTTCGTTCTATCGCAGCGCTGAGGCCGTCGTAGCAGACACGTTTATTTCTCACTCGTAGTTCGCCCGATGTTTATGCGCATAAAGTGCGGACCTCGCTCGGATTCAAGCGACGTTTTGCGGTGGCTTCAGTGAGACGGTTGCCACGTCCGTTCATCAGCAGCGACCGCGTGGCACTTGAAGCACCTCCTGCAGCGGTTCGGAGAGCTGACTCGCCAACGCCCAGATCGCCCACGCCTGTTTATGCGCATAAACCTCTGCCGAATGGCTAACGCGTCGTGCATTTCAGATAAAACAGATTGAAATACAAATACATCAAGGTAAAATCCATCAGCGTCTAAAAAGAGGAGGTGAAGATTGGCAGCAGAAATCATCGCGGTAACACAACAGAAGGGCGGGGTCGGGAAGAGCACCATCGCGATGCACCTCGGCGCTGCATTTCATGAGAAAGGTAAGCGTGTCCTTGTCGTTGACGCTGACGGGCAAAACACCCTGGTTCACTGGACCAGCGCATCATCGGATAACGAGAACGGGATCCCGTTTCCGGTGGTCAACCTCTCCGAGTTCGGCGGCCAGATCCACCGCGAGATCAAGAAGTTCGTAGGGGACTACGACATCATCGTCGTGGACTGCCCGCCCTCCATCACTGAGAAAGTTTCTGGCGTAGTCCTGCTGGCCGCGACCGTGGCCATCATCCCGACGTCCTCATCACCGGCCGATTACTGGTCGAGCGTGGGTCTCGTCAAACTGATCCAGCAAGCCCAGGCGATGAACGAAGACCTGCGTGCGGTCTTTCTGCTCAACAAGACAGAAGAGAAGCGCATGCTGACGCGCGAACTCAAGCGCGCGCTGGAAGAACTCGGTTTTCCCTTGCTCAAAACCCAGATTCCCACCCGCGAAGCTTATAAGCAGGCCATGGCCCTAGGGCAGACCGTGCTGCAAATGAATGACCGTGGCGCCAAACTCGCCGCCGCCGAAGTACGGGCGTTCGCAGATGAAATCGCCGCCCTGCTCCCCTGAATTTATGCGCATAAAGGACTCTGAATGAAACCCTCCCAATTCGCCAAAGGCTTTCAAGCACGTCCGGACACGACTAGCAGTGAGAAGCGAACCGCCCTTGATCGCCTCAACGCCATCGATGGCCTGGTACAGAACGCACCGAAGGCGAGCGAGATCGCAGCCCGCTCCAGTCAGCCGGTTTCTACCCCCGTCGTTGCCGAAGCCGACACTGCGGAGTCGCTGCATGAGTCAGCCGCGTATCACGCATGGCGTGTCGAACATGGCTACCGCGCCGGACAGGTCATCGAGCTTGCGCTGAAGGCCATCAAGCCCAGCCCGTTCAATCCGCGCCACTTCTATCTGAAGTCATCGATCGCAGAACTCGCGGTCAATCTGGCGAAGCAGGGGCAGCAGCAGGCGATCCATGTCATCCCCGACTACGACAATCCCGGCACGTATTTCGTCAGTGACGGCGGTCGCCGCGTACGCGCCCTGAAGGAAGCCAACAAGGAGTCGGTGAAGGCAATCGTCATTGATTTGCCTATCGGCCTGCAGAGCTACAAGCTCGGTTACGACCTGAACGTGCAGCGCGACTCACAAACCGTGTTCGATAACGCAGTCGTGTGGAAGCGCTTTCTGGATGAAAAGTACTTTCAAAGCCAAAAAGAACTGGCCGAACATCTGGGGTTGGACGAGTCGACGGTCGCGGTTGCGCTGTCGATTGCCAAGTTGCCCGAGGTGGTCATGCAGGAGATGGTTGCGAGAACGGATCGGTTCGGCTCGAACATGGCGTATCAGGTTGGCCGGTATCACACGGCCCGCGGATCCGATTCCACGTTACGGCTGATCAATAAGATCCTGTCCGACGATCTGAGCACGCGGCAGGTCGCAGACATCGTGAAGGGGCGGGCGAGCGCGCACGAGAGTACCAAACCCGCAGGACGGCAACGTTACGCCCAGCGTCTGGAGATCAAGCTGGATGGTGTCGCGGTTGGCGATCTCAAGTCGTACGGCGACGACCGCATCGAACTCCGCCTCAAGGGTCTGTCGAAGGAAAAGCGCGATGACATCCTGAGGCAGATCGAGCAGATGCTGCAGCAGAAATGACATGTGGGTGCGGCGTCAGAAACGACACCGCACCCACACGATCAGGCAGCGAATAAAAGCAGGTTTGTCAGGCGGCGCGCGATTGACTCAAGGTGAAAGCGAGCAGGTCGCCGTCTGTGGGCTCACCCCACGTCTTACGAGCCAGCCAGTCGAAGAACACCGTTTCCGTGATCTTCGATTCGAGACCGCGGCGACGCCAGTCGTCGCGCATGTGCGTACCGAGACCCGGCAATTCGTCTTCTTCAAACGATTGACGCGCCAGTTCGCGCTCAGACTCGCCTTGCTCTTCATACAGCGCACGCGCTTCCTTGCGGCGATAGGCTGAGTATTCGCCAAGCAGGCGCGCCTTGAGATCGTCCGCCGGCGCCGCAACGGCCTTGCCGCTGCCGCCCGACGCCAGTGATTCCACCGGCGGTGCATAACCCTTCTTCAGCGCGTCCTTGAACAGCGCAGGCGCACTGCGCACCGGTGGCAGCGAGGTGCTGCGCATCCGCTGCTCCGTCATCTGCAACGCTGCGCGAATGCGGTTTTCTTCGCTGTCCGCATAGAGCGTCTGGGCTTCCTTGAGCGGAATACCAATCTTGACCATGCGGTCGACGAGCGTGCTGTCGAATACATTCGGGTGCTCATCGAGCGCGAGCATGGGCTGCTTGCGCTCCGTCACCCGGAACTGGATTTCAGCGACACGACGCCCCTCGCGATGTTCGATCAACTCCACGAAGATATTGGTCACCGCGTTGACTTCCGCAATAGCCGGGCGCAGGTAATCACGCTTAAAGTATTTGTACTCGCGCTTTGCCTCGTCGCCTGCTTCCGTGTCCGGCGTGCCCGACAGAATCGGACGCCACCATTCCCACGACTCGCGCATCGTGAGGTGGCTTGGATTGGTGAGGTAACGCACGCAAATCTCGTACAACGCCAAGCCCGCGCTGCTGCGCAACTGGCTCTGGAACTGCAAGCTCAGACGAGCGTACTGAACCGGGTCGAGCAGCTTTTTCTTGATCTTGGGAGCAAACGAGAATTCGACCCACACGCGCCGCGTAGTGGGATCTTCGAGAATTTCGGCGTCTGCGATCAGGGTCGAAATACCCCATTTGCGGCCGGGCTTCTGGCTAGAGGTGCCGGTACTCCATTCGACCTGCACCGACACCATCCGTCTCAAGTGTTCCTTGACGAGCGCGGTGTCGTTTGAATCGAATGCCGAGTTGGCCACAATGTCCGAAAGCAATGCGCGGTACGTATCGCCTGATTCGTCGGCCTGCTGGGCAACCGCCAGCAAAACGTTGAACAGTTTTCGGGTGAGGAGGGTGATCTTGCCGCTTTTCGGCTGAATGGCAATCGCCTCAACGGCTTTGCGCAATTCGGCGGAGCTGGGGCTCACCACATCAGTCTTCTTCGCGCGCTTCGTGGCCATGCGTCGGGTCGAGGAGGGATTTGGCGAGAGCATACCGACTGTGGTGATGCACGTCTATAGATGCCCCCTCACCATTCCCGGTGAAGTGAGTTTACAGGCCACGACTCACCTCCATTCACTCCCGAAAATCCTCACCTCACGCGTTTCACGCCAGGTTGCGGGCATCGTTGCTCGTCGCGGGATAGGCAAAAATGGTCCGTTCCTGGGGATGTCGTGAAAGGGAAGTTTTATCTCCCGTATCGACTCACCCAAAAATTTTTCGCAAACTCGCCACTCGATTCGCACTCCTGGGCGATCGGCACCGGTCGACCGTTCGAAACGCGTCCTTTATGCAAAAACGCCGACCGGGTCGGCAGCCGCAAACCCTGGAACCAGGCACTGGTAAGGGTTTGCCGGTCCTCGGCCGGCCGTCCAGCATCGAACCTCTTGCAGACGAAAATGCATCGAGGACGCGCGCAGCGACGTCGCTGCGCCCCCACGGGACCGGGGCCACCCCGTGAGCGAACCGTCGCCCATGGTGAGGCCGTCCGGCACGCAGCAACGCACCGCTTGGATGTCGTCACCTTATCGCGAGGCCGGATTGCCCGCAGTCCACGGTGATGCGCTCCTGTGTGTATCAACGCACCGTTCGCACGTCATCGCTTATAGGGGCGACGGCATCACCGTCAGGGTCGCGGGGAAACACGCTCAACCGGGCACCTTCCGCGCCGGTCGACAGCATTGCCGCGACCCCATCGCGTCTGCTCGACCAAACGCGAATCGCCACTCCACGGCCGCAGCCATTCCCAATGAATAAGGCTCGCAGGCCTATATCACACGGGCCATTGACGGCTGCCATGCCGGAGCGGGGCGGTGTTTTCGCGGCACCGCAGCAACCCCACGCCGATCGCCGCCGCTCATCCGCTTCTCCACGCATCGGCAAGTGCAGCGCAACCATTGGCTCGCACTTACGAGATAGCCCCCCGAAAAGCCTCACCTTTGCTCTCGCTGAAGCCGCGAAAATACGTGGTCTAAGCCAAATCGCACCTGGATATGGCATCCAAATGCTCCCGAAAACCCTCACCTTTGGCCGAAACAGCCCTCTTGTTGCGCACCCGCAGCACGACCGCATTCTGCTCCCGAAAAGCCTCACCTATTGTCTCAAATGCAAAAATAAGCAATGACTTCATAGGCTTAGCGATAACACATCGAGTATTGCCTGAAATGATGGGGCCCCGAAAAGCCTCACGTTGGCGATTGCCCTCTGACTTCGACCGCCAAATTGGTTCGTCACTACAATCCCCCGAAAAGTCTCACCATTGAAGATTCAGCGCCGCCAAGTCGCGTCTCACTAATCAAGCCCACTGGGGCATTTCCGGTAAGTAATCGCAAACTTCTTCCTGAAAACCCTCACCTGACGGGATTTTTGCCATCAAAAATGCTCCCGAAAATCCTCACCTTATCCACTAACGGGGTGGTTTCCTGCCTCGTAAAAACGCTTTCCGACCATCTCCCGAATAGCCTCACCTTTACGCTTCAATGGCCTTTTCCTGGCCCATTACCCCCTCTCCACCCACCGTAAGCCGCAGGGAGGTCCCGCAAACCCTCACCCTCGAGCCCAAATGCACAAAATTCGGGCACAAATGCGGTCCGCTCCCCGAAAAGCCTCACCTTGAGATCGCGTTTTCTCCCGGGTTGCCTCACCGAAGGCTTTTGAGGCCCCCAAATTCCCCCGAAAACAGGGAGTAAACTCGCTCCTGAAAGCGCTCACCGTAACGATCTGGTGACTTTCAGGTATTTTTTACGCCCAGCCGGGCAATGCGGACCGCCAGCTCCCGCAAACCCTCACCTTTCCCAAATCGGCACTTTGTAAGCGGCTCCTGAATCCGCTCACTTACTGTCCCGCAGCCCCTCACCACGGCCCCCGAACCCCATCACTCGACCCTCCCGCAAGCCCTCACCACGACTCCCGTAAAGCTTCACCTGACCTCGCTGAAACCCTTACCTGGTAAGGATCTGCCGTGGCGTTAACGTTTTTAACTAGGGTTCAAAGGTGTTTACTTTTATTACTCTCTAGACTTTCTACCCCGTGTGTCCTTCGGACAGCACCAGTCTCCAACCCTGCCCCGCATTCCGCTTCGTGAAACAGTGACAAAACATCGGAAAACCAACAAAACCCCTTTGCTTACAAAGAGTTATTGACTATTCTTCGTTTTGTTTCACGGAAAAAGCGGCTTTGCCTACGACAAATACCTCGACATTGATCCAAACTGGCTCGAAGTCATCCAAATCGCTTCCACACCCACACGCCTGTATCAATTGCTACGTAATTTGTTATTATTCCCAGAATTCCGGCAATATCGAGGTGTAAATGAATCTGGACGAAGAACGCCAGGCGATCCGACGAGAGCTCGAATCCATGCGCGAAAATGGCGCTCGACGTCAGGAATTGTCGCTGCATGCCTGCAAGCGTCTTTTTTTCGATCTCGGCATCCGCCCATCAATGGCTGCAGTGCGGGATCTGACTCAAACCGGAAGCGCGAGTGATATTCCGAAGGACATCGATACCTTCTGGGAGCGAATCCGCAGTGCATCCCGCGTCCGGATAGGCGCCGGGACCCTTCCCAAGGTGCTCGAAGACCGCGCCGGCGAATTGCTCGGCGTCTTGTTCGACGAAGCCATTGCGCATGCACGCTCTACCTTCGACGGCGAGCGCGAAGGCATTCAGGCACAGATCTCAGCGGCAGAACGTGACATAAGAGAAGCGGACATCCGCCGCGAGGCATCCGAGGAGGCCATTCGCCGAAGTGACGCACGAGCCGACGCAGCCTGGGAGCGCGTTCGCGCACTGGAATCGGAACTGGCCATGGCCAACACTCACGGCAGTGTTCACCAGGATAGTTTGCAATCCAGCGTCCGTCGTCTCGACGCAGAAAATGAAGCGTTGCGCAAACGGCTTGAAACCGAGCAATCAACCAACGCGGCGCTGCGCGACCGGATCGATGCACTGCATATCGAACTGCGTCAAAGCACTGAGCACTATGCGCAACAGATCAAAGACGCCGTGGCCGAGGCTGAACGGCGCGTCAAACCCATGCTGGTCGAGCTCGACTCGTTACGCACCATGGCCGTGACCTATCAGTCCGGCGTACGCGACGCCAGTCGCAAGGAATTTGAATTTATTCAGCAAATCGCCGCGGCGAAGGCTCGAGGTGACCGTTTGGACTCGCAACTGCGCGAACAGTCGGACGAACTCGACGCGCTGACGAAGGAAATCGCGGCGCTGCGCGCGCAACAGGACGTCGACCCAACCATCGCAAGTGTGTTGTGCGCACTCGCGAATGCCGGTCGCCTCAACTCACAAGAGATGGCGACAATCGGGACAGTCGCGGACGGCCACGTTGCGCTGCCGTTGCGGTGTCCAAAATGTGAAGAAGGTGAACCCGAACTGTCGGAGGTCAATCACCGTTACGAAGTCCAATGCCCGGAGTGCGAGCATGCTTCGGGGCCGGGTCACTCGCGGCTCGAGGCCGTAAGCCGATTTTTGGCGCTGAAACCGGTGACCTCGCTTGCATAGCGCATCGTGCCTGCCTGTGTCGCAGACAGGCACGCGGCTAAAGGTGAGGTCATTCGGGACCAGAAAGGTGAGCCTTTCCGGGACGATTTTCACACTCTTAATCGGCTGAAGCCCCGCCGTCCGGTACTGCGGGAGCAACAGAGTCGTCAGCAAGCGGCGCGTCGTCTGTAGGAATTTTCTGCTGATCGGACCATATTTTCCATGCGCGATGGAGTCGATTGGCGGAAACAGGTTGCATGAACCCGAGCCACTGGCCGACCAACTCCGGCGAAACACCGGTTTCGAACAGGTCGGCGGCAAACGTATTGCGCAACGTCTGCGGACTCGCTCGCGATAGACGCGATTCGGCAAAGCCTGCGGCTTCGATCAACGCATCGACTGAACGCAGGACCGTGGCCTTATGCATTGGGCGTCCAGAAGGCGACGCGGGAAACACGAGATTTCCAGCCAATTCGGCCTGCCGCCTTTCCGCAAGCCACGCGTCCAGAGCCGCGATCGCGAAAGGCGATAGCCGGGTACGCCGAGTCATCATGGGGTTGGGCGCCTCGATCACAACCCATGGTGAACCTGATGTCACGCAACTAACCGTTAACACCCGAGCCTCGCCGGTCTTTATTCCTCCGCCAAGGAACAGGGCAATCAGCGCCCGATCGCGCCGTTCTCTCCAACGCTGCGCGGCAGAGAGTTCAGAGACCGGCGAAAACAGATGCGCAACGAGTAAGGCCCGTTCCTGGTTGGCAAGAAAGCCAGTGGGTTCGTTGTCGCGTGCGTTGCGCCAGGCCGCCTCGCCGTCTTGCGCGATGAATCGCGCGGGGTTGGTCGACGCGCGTTCAATTTCCCGCACGTGATCAAGCACCCGTTCGATCAGCCTTAAATAGCGGATTCGCTGGGGTTTACGAATGGCGAGTCCAGCGACGAAATCGGCGATCGTACGTGTGTCGACCGTAATAAGATTGGCATGCCGAACTTTCAGCCAGTCAAGAAAAAGTCCCCATTGTGCCTGGTACACTTCAGCGGAAGACTTGCGGAAGTGTTGCGTGGCGAGCCACGCGTCGAAGGCGATACGCGGATCGCGATGCCAGTCTTCGCGTTTCTGATCGAAGAGATCGGCAGGAGGATTATCTCGGCCGGCAGAGCCGGTCGAGTCGGGAGAGGCCATAGTCTATCTTACTGTTAGTTGCGTCTTATTGTAGGTCAGACTCGACCTGATAGGTAGCCGATCTGACCGCAGTTAACCTCCCCAAGCTCGCGCACGGCGGGGCAGATTGGGTCGTAGCACCGCTTGCGCCGCATGACGATGCGCTTCCTCGTAGACAGCGACCGCAAACGCGAACACTGCAGGTAGCGCGTTTGACGCGCCAAAATCGACCGGCTCATCGGTCTCTGGATAGGGCAATGCCGAGGGACGTTGGAAAAGCCCGAGCATTAGCGCCTCGTGCCGGCTGGCGAATCCGAGGTCGGCGAGGGCTTCCGCCTCAATGGCATGCAGAAGCCGCCACGTTAGCGGAACCTGCTGCACGATATAGCGCGCAGCGATGTTGCGGACGATGTGTTCCAGATCGCGCGCCGCGTTCTGAAAGCGCAGCGCAGCCAAGCCGTGATCGGCATGGTTGGTGGTCAGTTCGTTCATTTCGGCTCCGGGGAATCTGCGTATACTGTACAAACATACAGTACTCAGCGCAACCAGGCCAACCGACCCATTCTCCTTTTATCTGCCATGCATATCTCTATGCGGGTGCGTTTTTCTGCTTAGCCGTGAATCACCACGAGCAATGCCTTGGCCTCGCTCTTGCCGGCATTGCGGATGGCGTGCGGTTCGTCCGCCACGTACCGTGCCGTGTCCGCTGCCTTCAGACGCCTGGTGGTGCCGGCCGCCTCAATTTCGATCGATCCGTTCAGCACAGTCAGGTGTTCACGTGTGCCGGGCTCGTGCGCGTTCGACACCAACGCGCCGCCAGGCTGCAACGTCAGTTCGTACCATTCGAACTTACCAGCCAGCTCGATGGGCCCCCACACCCGCAACTGATATTTGGCGTCATGCCCGCTCAGCGTCGGGATCTCGTGCGGCCCCGAGACGGCAATCGCCTCGGGCGCCTTCTGCTGCGCGAACAGCGAATCCAGACTGACGCCGAGCGCATTGGTCAGCCGCCACGCCACTGCGATAGTGGGATTCGCCTTGTCGCGTTCGATTTCCGACAGCATCGACTTCGACACGCCGGCCGCGCGGGACAGGTCGTCGAGCGTCATGCGCCGCTCGCTGCGCAGCCGCTGGATCTGTTCGCCCACCCGCGGCGGCGCCGCGACGGTTTGGGCTAGAGTGGGGGCAGCGCTGCTTGCTGCGCGCCGGGTGCCCGAACTTGCCATTTTCTGACCTATCGTTTAAAGTTGTTCGACATACCGAACTTAAATTCGGAATATCGAAGTTGTTCGATAAAACCGATGTCCGACTATAGCAGGCCGCCACACCGCCGAACATGGCGGCCGCGCGGCCTGGCGTCCATTCAGGAGTCTGATGTATGAGTGAACCTTACCTCGCCCATCTGCGCAGCACGCTCGAGCAGATCCGCGCCGACGGCTTTTACAAGACCGAGCGGGTTATCGGGAGCCCGCAATCGGCCGACGTGCGGCTTGCAAACGGCACCGACGTCCTGAACTTCTGCGCCAACAATTATCTGGGTCTCGCCAATGACGCGCGCCTGATCGAGGCCGCCAAAGACGGGCTCGACCGCGACGGCTTTGGCATGGCGTCGGTACGTTTTATCTGCGGCACGCAGACGGTGCACAAGGAACTCGAGCAGGCGCTGGCTGCGTTCCTGCAAACCGACGATTGCATCCTTTATTCAAGCTGTTTCGACGCGAACGGCGGCCTGTTCGAGACGCTGCTCGACGAATCCGACGCGATCATCAGCGACGAACTGAATCACGCCAGCATCATCGACGGCGTGCGGTTGTCGAAGGCGAAGCGCTTTCGCTACAAGAATAACGATCTCACGGATCTCGAAGCCCGGCTGAAAGAAGCCGACGCCGCGGGCGCGCGCTTCAAGCTGATCGCGACAGACGGCGTGTTTTCCATGGACGGCATCATCGCCGACCTCGCCGGGATCTGCGATCTGGCGGATCGCTACGGCGCCCTGGTGATGGTCGACGATTCGCACGCGGTCGGTTTCATCGGTGAGCACGGACGCGGCACGCCGGAGCATTGCGGTGTGCTCGCCCGCGTCGACATCATTACCGGCACGCTCGGCAAGGCACTCGGTGGCGCATCGGGTGGCTACGTGGCCGCGCGCAAGGAAGTGATTGAACTGCTGCGGCAACGCTCGCGTCCGTATCTGTTCTCGAATACGCTGACGCCGAGCATCGCGGCCGCGTCGCTCAAGGTGCTGGAACTGCTCGCGAGCGCTGAAGGTGCCGCGCTGCGGGAACGCGTGCGGGCCAATGGTGCGCACTTCCGCAGCAAGATGAGTGCGCTGGGCTTCACGCTCGTTCCGGGTGAACATCCGATCATTCCGGTGATGCTCGGCGACGCGCAACTCGCCTCACGGATGGCCGACGAACTGCTGAAAGAAGGCGTCTATGTCATCGGCTTCTCGTTCCCGGTGGTGCCCAAGGGGCGCGCGCGCATTCGCACGCAAATGAGCGCCGCGCATACGCCGGAACAGATCGACCGCGCCGTGGACGCCTTCGCGCGCGTGGGCCGCTCGCTCGGCATCATCTAAAGACCTGGAGCGCACATGAAAGCACTCGCAAAACTCGAACGCGCGCCGGGCCTCACGCTCACGGACGTGCCGAAACCCGAAGTCGGCCACAACGACGTGATGATCCGCATCAAGCGCACGGCCATCTGCGGGACCGATATCCACATCTGGAAGTGGGACGACTGGGCGCAGAAGACCATTCCCGTGCCGATGCACGTGGGTCACGAATACGTTGGCGAGATCGTCGAAATGGGCCAGGAAGTACGCGGCTTTGCGATTGGCGACCGCGTCTCCGGCGAAGGACATATCACGTGCGGCTTTTGCCGCAACTGTCGCGCCGGCCGCCGGCATCTGTGCCGCAACACGGTGGGCGTGGGCGTGAACCGCGAAGGCGCGTTCGCGGAGTATCTGGTGATTCCGGCCTTCAATGCCTTCAAGATTCCGCCTGAAATCTCCGACGACCTCGCGGCGATCTTCGACCCGTTCGGCAATGCGACGCATACGGCGCTGTCGTTCAACCTGGTCGGCGAAGATGTGCTGATCACGGGTGCCGGGCCCATCGGCATCATGGCGGTGGCGATCGCGAAACATGTCGGTGCACGCAACGTCGTGATTACCGATGTCAACGATTACCGGCTCGAACTCGCCCGCAAGATGGGCGCGACGCGCGCGGTGAACGTCGCGCGTGAAACGCTGCGCGACGTGATGGCCGATCTGCACATGACGGAAGGCTTCGACGTCGGTCTGGAAATGTCCGGCGTGCCGAGCGCGTTCACCAGCATGCTCGAAGCGATGAACCACGGCGGCAAGGTCGCGCTGCTCGGCATTCCGCCGGCGCAGACCGCAATCGACTGGAACCAGGTGATCTTCAAGGGCCTGGAAATCAAAGGCATTTACGGCCGCGAAATGTTCGAGACCTGGTACAAGATGGTTGCGATGCTGCAAAGCGGGCTGGACCTGTCGCCGATTCTCACGCACCACTTCCCTGTCGAAGACTACCAGCGTGCGTTCGCGACGATGCTCTCGGGTGAAAGCGGCAAGGTGATTCTCGACTGGACCGCTTGAGACTGTCTGCGCCGCCCGGACGCGCTTAGGGCTCAAGAACCCTGACGCTTCCGGATGCTTACGCCTTAAACCGCGCACGTTAGGCACGCGGTCGCACGCTCATGTGTGCTGCCGCCACCGCCACCGCTTTCACGGCCACTTAAGCGCCTGCGACCGGCCGCACGAATTCCGTCTGAATGCGCACGTGAACGTCGTCCCCCACCGCCGGATACCACGTCGCCAGCCCAAACTTCGCCCGGCTGAAAGTGCCCTCCGCCGAAAAGCCGAGCGTGTCCTGTTTGGTGAGCGGGTCAGGACCGAAACCGTTGAACACCACGTCGAGCGTCACCGGCAGCGTCGCACCGTGGATGGTCAGATTGCCGGTAAGCTTGCCACGCGCGTCGCCCGTCCGCTCGAAGCTCGTGCTAACGAAGCGGATCTGCGGATACTGCGTCACGTCGAGCACGCTGTCGCTTTTGACCTGCTTGTCGAGAAGCGGCACGTTGGTGTCGAGGCTGGCAGCGTCGATGGCCACCTCCACCGAACTCTTGTCGAGACCACCCGCCTTCCAGTCGAGCTGGGCGGTGGCGCGGTCGAAACGCATGGTGAAGCGCGAGTATTTCAGGTGCTCGACATCGAACGTAATGCTCCAGTGATGCGGATCGAGCGTGTACTGTCCCGCCGGCACGCTGGCTTCAGTCTGTGTGACCGTGTGCGTGACGACCTGTAGCGGCGTACACGCGGCAGCTGCGGCAACCACCGCAATCGACACCACGCGTACCACGGCTGCGCGAACAGCGTGCTTCTTCATCGTTTCGCTCCCTGATTTTGTCCCTGCCACGCCAGAATAACGTAGCCGCTCCACACGGAGGCATTCATCTGGTGATACGCCGAGGCGCTCGTGGGTGTACGTTCACGTTAACGCCGTGGACGCCCGAAAATTCCCATCGACAAATTTTTCTTGACTGGGTAGAACGATCGTTCTACCCTTTGTTCATGTCTACCTCCACCGACTCTTTGACCCCAAACGGTGCTCGCGAACGCCTGCTTGCTGCCGCTGAGGCGCTGATTTACGCCGGCGGCATTCACGCAACCGGGGTGGATGCGATCGTCAAGCAATCCGGCACCGCTCGCAAAAGCTTTTATACGCACTTCGAATCAAAGGACGCGCTGGTCGCCGCGGCGCTCGAACGCCGTGACGAACGGTGGATGAACTGGTTCACCGAAAACACGCTGCGTCACGGCAAGAGTGCCCGTGCGCATCTGCTCGGCATGTTCGACGTGTTGCGCGAGTGGTTTCTCTCGGAAGATTTTCACGGTTGTGCCTTTCTCAACGCGTCCGGCGAGATCGCCTCGGCGGACGACCCTATTCGCGTGGTGGCACGCGAACACAAGGAGCGTCTGCTCGCGTTCGTGCGTGAGCAGTGCGATGAACACATGGCTGAATGCGGCGCTGACATCGTGCGCGCGACACGCCTCGCGCGGCAATGGCTGATCCTGATCGACGGCGCCATCGGCGTGGCGCTGGTCAGTGGCGATGCCGATGTCGCACTGGATGCGCGCGCCGCGGCGGAGCAATTGCTGAACGCCGAAGCCAGTCACACTCACCCGCCCTCGAGGCATTCCCCGACCTGACCTTTGGAGCAAACCATGGCCGACCCTATCGAAAGCCGTCCTCCGTTTCCCCCTTTCACGCGCGAAACTGCCATCCAGAAAGTGCGCGGCGCAGAAGATGGCTGGAATACGCGTGACCCGGAGCGGGTCTCGCTTGCTTACACGCCGCAGAGCGTGTGGCGCAATCGCGCGGAGTTCGTGACGGGCCGGGCGGAGATCGTCGGGCTGCTGCGCCGCAAGTGGACGAAGGAGCTCGATTACCGCCTGATCAAGGAGTTGTGGGCCTTCACGGATAACCGTATCGCGGTCCGCTTCGCTTACGAGTGGCACGACGATTCAGGCCATTGGTTCCGCTCGTATGGCAACGAAAACTGGGAGTTCGATGAACATGGGCTGATGGCGCATCGTCACGCGAGCATCAACGATCTGCCCATTCGCGAAGAGGACCGTCTGTTTCGCTGGCCGTTGGGACGTCGTCCGGACGATCACCCCGGTCTCTCCGATCTCGGGCTATAAGCGGCTCAAGCATGACGGCGTGGCCACGACACGCCGCGGAAAATGCGCGAGCCTCGCCGATGCATGGCACGCCTTGGGCATTCACCGATCTGCCATGGCTTTTCCGCTATTGTGCTGAGTGGGTGGCGCGCACAGCGCGCGCCCGCGTTTCCGAGGGTTGCCTCAACATGGACGCTACATGTTGAGGTACAGTGCCCGACGGACGACCTACCCAATATAACCAGCCCATTCATGACATCGGCGCTCGACCGGTGACGGAGAAGATATGCATCTGCGGCCAACCCTTCATCGCTTCGCCCGTCTGCTTGCCGCCCTGACCGCCAGCTTCGCGGTGGCCTCCACTGCACAGGCGGCGGACTGGTGTGGCGGCGGCGTCTGGGTTGACGCCATGCTGGGTTCCTACCATATCGATCCTGATCCCGGCACCCACTTCAACGAGTTCAATCCGGGCCTCGGCGCCGAATGCTGGTTCAACGGCCAATGGGGCATCACGGCAGGCGGCTTTCGCAACTCGTTGCGTCGTCCGTCGTACTATGGCGGCGGACTGTGGGCCCCCGAATTTGCGCACTTCGGCTTCGTCCGGATTGCGGCGATTGCCGGCATCATCTCCGGCTATAACTATGGCAACTGGGGCCTTGGCCGGAATCACACCGTGGGGCCGGTTGCCGCGCCGGTCGTGATGTTCGATTACAAGCGTGTGGGGGCGAACCTGATCTTCATTCCGCCGATTCCTTCCGACAATCTACCGTTCACGATCGGGTTTCAGGTGAAGGTGAAGTTCTGAGGCAGTATCACCGGACAATAAAGTCGCGACCTCACGTCTCGGGGAATCCAACCTAACCTTGAGACGCTATCGCAGATAGGTGAGCGTTTCCAGGATGGTGAGGACTTCCAGGAGATGGCATCTGCGAAAACCACCGTCGCGCAGATAATGGCATGCAGACGTACATCGGCGTGATCAACCCGTTTCACTGCGTGCATCTTCAGTCTGCATAAAGGCGAAATCATTGTTGATATCAATCGGCAAATGCGCCTCGCTATTCGATGAGACGATCATGGTCGTCTCACTCCTCCCAGCTTCTAACGCCCACGGGTTTTAGATGCCTTTCGACCAGCTTGCATCGGTCGACCCTTTGTTCATAGTGATGTTCACGCCCGCCAGAAGGCGTATCCGTCAACCGAAGACTCGCCCATGGTTGACTGAACGTAACAACTGAGTTGCCTCGGCCCACGATGATTTCGCGTCGAATCTCGTCCACAATATATTCAGTTCCAAACTTGAGTGGAACGTCTCGGTCGCGATGGGTTGATGCTGGATCTGAAGATGTCCTCGTGCTGAGGGTAATCAGATAATTAATTTTGAGTCCTAATCGTATCTGATCCTGGTCGAGTGCCTGAGACGGCATTCAAATCCGTATCGCAGTATGGATCTTGCAAATGCTGAATAGATTGAAACCAAGGAGAGCGCAGTGCGAGGTCATCCCCCACCACCCGCTGGTCTACCTACGCACCCGGTAGCAACGCACGGCAAGATCATCATGATGGCAATCATCGCGGGCGCCGTCATCACCAACATCTATTGCACCCAACCGATCCTGCCGCTGATCAGAGCCGGCTTCGGGGTCGACCTCGCAATGGTCGATCTGGTTGCCGCTGCAGCGCTGCTCGGCTTCTCCACCGGGCTGGCGCTGCTGTTGCCACTCGGCGACCGCTTCGACCGCCGCAAGCTCGTGCTTGGGCAGATTGCATGCGCCTTCGTGTTTGCCATTGCCGCTTCGGTATCGCCGGGCATCTGGGCCTTGATTGCGGCTTCCTTCGGGCTGGGTATCGTCAGTTGCGTGCCACAGCAACTCGTGCCGTTTGCGGCGGTCATGTCCTCGCCGCATCAGCGAGGGCGTAATGTGGGCACGGTCGTCAGCGGCATCATGGTCGGCATCCTGCTCGGGCGCACGATCGCCGGCGTGGTCGGTGCGGCCTACGGCTGGCGCGCGGTCTACGCGATGGAAGCGGCGTTCATGGTGCCGGTCTGGTTCGCTGCCGCTGCGCTTTTGCCGCAGGGTATGCCCTCCACGGACCTTTCCTATGGCCGGCTGCTCGCTTCGCTCTGGCCTCTGGCGCGGGACCATCGCCCGATTCGTGAATCGATGCTCGTCCAGGCGCTGTTGTGGGCCTGTTTCAACGCCTTCTGGGTCAATCTGGCGGCGCTCCTTGCAACCGGACCCTGGCATCTGGGCAGCGCATGGGCGGGTGGCTTCGGCATCATCGGCGCGGCCGGTGCATTTGCGGCTTCACTCGGCGGCCATATCTCCGACCGGCGCGGCGCCCGTTATGTCGTAGGACTCAGTATCGGCATTGTCACGCTGGCCTATTTGCTGCTCGCCGGCGCGAACTCGTCGATGGCCTTGCTGGTAATCGGCGTCATCGTGCTCGATATCGGCGTGCAGGCCGGTTTGGTATCCAACCAGACGCGCGCCTTCGCGGTCGATCATAAAGCGCAAGGGCGCATCAACAGCCTGTATATGACGGCAACCTTCTTCGGCGGCGCCGTCGGCGCGACGATCAGCGGCGGGCTGATGAGTCACTTCGGCTGGAACGGCATCGTCGCCTTTGGCATTGCGCTCGGACTCGTCGCTGCTGCCATTCACTGGGTCGCCACCTCTCAAAGCAGCGGCGGGCAGCATGCTCAACACGCCGACGCGCCGGTCAAGGTCAGCGTCATGTCATCAGACCCAGATTGAGGTAAGCCACAGAGAATCGGGTACCCGGAGGCCAACATAGGCTGCTTTTCTGCCGGCTTTAAAAAGCGAGATTTTTATGATCGGGATTGTGCGCATTGCGCTAAGCAGGCCTTACACATTCATTGTTCTGGCCATCTTTATTCTTATCGTGGGTCCATTGTCCGCGCTTCGGACACCTACGGATATCTTTCCCGCTATCAATATTCCGGTTGTCAGCGTGGTGTGGCAGTACACGGGTCTGTCGCCGGACCAGATGGAAGGGCGCATCATGGCGCCGTTCCAGCGGGTGTTGACCACGACGGTCAACGGCGTCGAGCACATTGAAGGCACTTCGCTTAACGGCTATGGCGTCATCAAGATTTTCTTCCAGCCGGGCACCAACATCGCGACGGCGAATGCCCAGGTCACATCGATTTCGCAGGAAATCCTGAAGCAGTTGCCACCTGGCGAGACGCCGCCATTTGTTCTCAATTACAACGCCTCGACGGTTCCTGTCATCCAGCTCGCGCTGTCCGGCAAGGGTCTCTCCGAGCAGAATCTGGCGGATCTGGGCCTGAACCAGTTGCGGCCGATGTTGACGTCGGTAGCCGGCGCAGCCATCCCGTTTCCATTCGGCGGTAAAACCCGCCAGGTGCAAATCAACGTCAAGCCGTCTGAGCTCGAGGCACGAGGGCTGTCTGCCCAGGACGTACAAAACGCCTTGAGCGCGCAGAATCTCATCACACCGGTCGGCACCGAAAAGATCGGCAAGACCGAGTACACCCTGCTGCTGAACGACGCGCCGACGACCATCGCCGCGATTGGCGACATGCCGGTCAAATCGGCTAACGGCACCACCGTGTATATGCGCGACGTCGCCGATGTGACCGACGGCGCACCGCCGCAACCGAACATCGTGCACGTGGAAGGCAAGCGTTCTGTGTTGCTTACGGTGTTCAAGAACGGCGCGGCATCCACCTTGGCGATCATCGCCGGGATCAGGCAAAAGGCGCTGGATGCAAAAGCCTCCCTACCGGACAACCTGCAGATCGATCCGATTGGCGATCAGTCATTGTTCGTTCGTTCGGCCATTACTGGTGTCGCCCGAGAAGGCGTGATCGCCGCTCTGCTCACAAGCGTCATGATCCTGCTGTTTCTGGGTAGCTGGCGTTCGACCGTCATCATCGCAACCTCCATTCCGCTTGCGATTCTCGGGTCGATCTCAATCCTGTCCGCCCTCGGCGAGACGCTGAACATCATGACGCTCGGCGGGCTCGCGCTCGCGGTGGGGATTCTCGTCGACGACGCGACGGTGACCATCGAGAACATCAACTGGCACCTGGAACATGGAAAGGAAGTCGAGCCTGCGATTCTCGATGGCGCCGCGCAGATCGTCACCCCGGCGTTCGTTTCGCTGCTGTGTATCTGCATCGTGTTTGTGCCGATGTTCTTCCTCGGCGGCGTGGCGGGCTTTCTGTTCGTGCCGATGGCAGAAGCGGTGATCTTCGCGATGATCTCGTCGTTCATCCTGTCGCGCACGCTCGTGCCGACAATGGCCAAATACCTGCTGAAGCCCCACGTGCTGGACCACACGCCGGGCCACACAGAAGGACACGAAGCCGACCCCGAACAAGGCCCGCGCGTTTCTTCCAACCCGCTGGTGCGGTTTCAGCGCGGATTCGAGCGGGGTTTCGAGCGCGTGCGTATGAATTACAGCGGGATTCTCGAACTGCTGTTGACTCACCGCCGCATCTTCGTCATCGGGTTTTTCGGGTTCGTGGTCCTATCGTTCGCGCTGGTGCCGTTTCTCGGGCGAAATTTTTTCCCGGATGTTGACGCTGGCCAGATACTGTTGCATGTCCGTGCGCCGGTGGGTACGCGGATCGAGACGACGGCCGAGATTTTCGCGGATGTGGAAAATCTCGTGCGGGCGACGATTCCGAAAGCCGAACTCGGCACGGTCGTCGACAACATGGGACTGTCTACCAGCTCGATCAATACGGCCTACAACAACACGGGAACGATTGGTCCGCAAGACGGGGACATTCAGATCTCGCTGAAGGCGGACCATCGGCCCACGGCCGGATATGTTCGCAAGTTGCGCGAAGAGTTGCCGCGCCAATTCCCAGGCGTCACGTTCTCGTTTCCGCCGGCGGATATCGTCGGTCAGATCCTGAACTTCGGCTCGCCGGCACCGATTGACCTGCAAATTCGCGGCAAGAACCTGCCGGCCGACTTTGCGTACGCCAACCTGATGCTGCGTCAGATCCGCCATGTTCCCGGAATTGTCGATGCGCGTATCGAGCAGTCACAGGCCAATCCCCAGTTCAATATCGACGTCGATCGTGTCCATGCGCAGCTTCAGGGCATCACCGAACGCGACGTCACCAACAGTCTGGTCGTACATCTGGCAGGATCCGGTCAGATCGCGCCGACATACTGGCTCAACCCGGCCAACGGCGTGGAATATCCGATTGTCGTGCAGACGCCGCAGTACGGTCTCGATTCGCTGCCGTCCCTGATGAATCTGCCTGTCACCGGCAGTTCAGCGGCAAACGAAGGACAGATCCTCGCCGGCGTGGCCAATGTCCATCGCACGGCCAGTAACGAAGTCGTCAGCGACTACGACGTGCAACCGATGGTGGAGATTTTCGCCACCACTCAAGGGCGCGATCTCGGTGCGGTGTCCGAAGGAATCCGCGACATCGTTGCCGCGAATGCCAAGGGCGTGCCGAAAGGCGCGAAGGTGGTCCTGCTCGGCCAGGTCAAGACGATGAACAGCGCCTTCGGCGACCTTCTGTTCGGGCTACTCGGCGCGGTCGTGCTGATTTACCTGCTCATTGTCATCAACTTCCAGTCGTGGACCGATCCGCTGGTGATCGTCACGGCGTTGCCCGGCGCGCTCGCCGGCATCGTGTGGATGCTGTTCGCGACCGGCACCACCCTGTCGGTTCCCGCGCTCACGGGCGCCATCATGTGCATGGGCGTGGCCACCGCCAACTCCATTCTGGTGGTGAGCTTCTGCCGCGAACGGCTGGCCGAACACGGCGATGCGTTCAAGGCGGCGCTCGAAGCCGGCGCCACCCGTTTTCGTCCGGTCCTGATGACCGCGTTGTCGATGATCATCGGCATGTCGCCAATGGCGCTGGCCCTCGGCGAAGGCGGCGAGCAGAACGCGCCGCTCGGCCGTGCGGTGATTGGCGGATTGCTGTTCGCGACAGTCGCCACGCTGCTCCTCGTGCCGGCCGTCTTTTGCCTGTTCCATTCGAATCGGGGCCACACCTCGCCCGCGACGATTTCCGGAGATTCGACTCATGTCGTTTGAACCCACCCCGCGTGCGGCGCTGCCGCAACGCCAGCTTTCGTATGTAGCGATTGTCGGCGGTGTGCTCGCCGTCGCCATCGTCGTTGTCGGTATCGCACTTCGCGTAAAGGATGAGCACCAGCTCAAGGACTGGACGGAAACTCAGGCGGTTCCGTCCGTGAACGTGATCGTGCCCATCAAGGAAGCCCCGGGCGCCGTGCTGGCGCTGCCTGGCCGGCTGGAGGCCTTCGAGAGCGCGCCGATCTATGCGCGCGTCAACGGGTACCTGAAGTCGTGGCGTGTCGATATTGGCAGTCAGGTCAAGGCTGGTGAAGAACTCGCCGTGATCGATACGCCGGAACTCGACCAGCAGTTGAATCAGGCGCGGGCCGACCTCGCCAGCGCAAAAGCCGATGCGGCTCTCGCCAAGACGACGGCCGAGCGCTGGCAGGCACTCCTGGATTCCGATTCGGTGTCCCGTCAGGAGGTCGATGACCGCACGCAGGACTATGTGGCGAAGCAGGCCCGCGTGGTGGCGGCTCAGGCGAACGTGGACAGGCTGGTTGCGACCAAGAGTTTCGCGAAAATCGTCGCGCCGTTCGACGGGGTGATCACCGCTCGCGATACGGACATCGGCGCGCTGATCAATGCAGGCGGCGGGACCGGGCCGCAGCTCTTCTCGGTGGCGAGCGTGGACAAG
Source organism: Paraburkholderia sp. GAS41 (assembly GCF_050436545.1). Classification (NCBI taxonomy): domain Bacteria; kingdom Pseudomonadati; phylum Pseudomonadota; class Betaproteobacteria; order Burkholderiales; family Burkholderiaceae; genus Paraburkholderia; species Paraburkholderia sp. GAS41. The sequence continues at coordinate 263,073 of NZ_JBNDMK010000002.1, read as the reverse complement.
TTGAGGCTCTACGTGCGTGTGCCGCAGGAAGATGCACCGATGATCAAGTCCGGGGGCACCGCCACCTTCACCGTGCCGGAGTACGGCAGCAAGACCTTTACGGCCAAGGTCGTCGGTCTGGCGAGTTCGGTCAACGCGGCATCGGGAACGACGCTGGTGCAGTTGCTGGTCGATAACCCCGATCATCTCCTGCTGCCGGGTGGTTTCGTCAACCTCCACTTCGCGCTGCCGGCACGTGCGGGCGCCTTGCGCGTGCCCGCCAGCTCGCTGATCTTCGACAACCAGGGGCTCCGTCTCGCGACCGTCGATGCGCACGACGCCGTCCGGTTCCGCTCCGTGGCAATCCTTCAGGACCTCGGCAACGCGGTCGATATCGGTTCCGGACTGGCCGACAACGACCGTGTGATCGATACACCGCCCGATGGTCTTGTCGAGGGTGACCATGTCGAGGTGATCAAGCCGGGGGCTAAGGGTACAAGCCATGGCTAAGTATCGAACTTGGGCTTCTCTGGTGAGTGCGACGACGTTTGCCGGGTGCTCGCTCGCTCCGCACTACGAAATTCCGGAAGCCCCCGTTGCGGCGCAGTACCAGTCTCACGGACCCTGGAGCGCGGCTAGTCCGGCTGACCAGCTTGATCGGGCTGGATGGTGGAAGCTCTATCAGGAGCCCGAACTAGACGGCCTCGAGCAACGCCTGATCGCGAATAACCCCGATCTGCGCGCCGCGCTGTTTCACTATGAGCAGGCTGAGGCGTACATCAAGCAGGTCAGCTCGCAACTCTATCCGCAGGTATCCACTGCCGGCAATCTGCAGCGTGAGCGCGAGTCGGACACGCGGCCGCTGCGCAACGCCACTGCACCGGCCGACTACAACTCGCTCACGCTGGGTGTCGAAGTCGACTACGAAGTCGACCTTTGGGGACGCGTGCGCGATTCCGTTGCGGCAAGCAAGGACGAGGGCCTCGCGTCGAACGCCGATCTGGCATCGACGCAATTGAGCCTCGAAATCGATCTGGCGCGAAGCTACATCGACCTGCGCGGCTTCGATCAGCAAATCCAGTTGATCGAGGGGACGGACGACGCCTACCAGAAAGCGCTCGATCTGACGCGCAGACGGCACGGCGGCGGCGTCGTATCAGGACTCGACGTGGCGCGTGCAACCAATCAGCTGTCGGCGACCCAGTCCGAGCTCACTCAGGTCAGGGCCAAACGCGAGGTACTGGAACACGCCATTGCGGTTCTGGTCGGCGCGTCGCCATCGGACTTCCGGATCGCAGCGAGTACCCGTCCAATCCAGCCGCCCATGGTCCCGGTGGGTGTGCCGTCGACATTGTTGCAACGGCGCCCGGATGTAGCCGCCGCCGAGCGGCGCACAGCAGAGGCCAATGCGAAGATTGGCGTTGCGCGTGCCGCGTACTTCCCGACATTGACGCTCAGCGCGCAAGGCGGCTTGCAGAGCTCGGTGTACGCGGATCTGCTCAGCGCGCCCAGTTCCTTCTGGGCGATTGGGCCCACGCTTGCCGTGTACCTCTTCGACGGCGGCCGGCGGCGGGCCCAGGTGGAGTCTGCGAAGGCGGCCACGGCAGAAGCCGGCGCCCGCTACCGCAGCGTGGTGCTGGCGTCGTTCAGACAGGTGGAAGACGACCTCACGTTGCTCGACGAGCTAGGTACCGCAACGGATCAGCAGCAAGCGGCTGCCAGCGCAGCGGACACGTCGGTGAATCTTTCGCTTGCACTCTATCGGCGCGGTGCGGTCAGCTATCTGGACGTGGTCGAGTCGCAATCGGCGGCGCTCGAGTCGGAACGCAGCGTCATCCAGCTTCGAACCCAGCAACTGGACGCGAATGTCGACCTCATTCGCGCGCTCGGAGGGGGCTGGACCAAGGGCGATATGGAGCCGACCGAGGCGTCGGTACCGCCGGGTTGATTTCAGGGAGGAATGCAGAGAGAAGGGATGGAGCGCTTCTTTGCTGGGCGTGAGGCATGGTGGATCAAAGGCCAATATTTTTGGCCTTCTTCTGGATCGTGGGAAACGTAACTCAAATCGCGTCGTCATTCGATGCGCGCAGCCAGCCATCACGCGATACCGAAAAGGTGCGGATCGCCTGCGACGTGTCGGATTCGCCATTCAATGTTTCATCTGCTTCGATTGGATGGAGTCCGAGTTCAAGCAGGGTTTTGATGCTACGTTGATTCCAGGCCGCCGCGCCTGCCCAGATCTCCTGGATCGCCATGACGGTGAAAGCATATTGGACAGCAGCCGTAGCCGTTTCCACCGCCAGGCCTCGACCCCAGTACGCGGGATGCAACCAGAACGCCAGGTTCCAACTCGCCGATTCATCACGTTGAACGAGCGATACTTGACCGATGCAATGCTCGCCTGTTCGAAGATCAATTGAAAACACGCAAGCTCTCCCGTCTGACGACATCGCGAGGATCGAATCCAACCAGGATTTCAGCTTGCCGTGCCGTTGCAGATTGGCTAGTGGAAGTTGGGGAGGGAACGCCGGTGCTCCGATCCCGGCAACCAATGCGTCGTAGTCGCTAACAGTGGCGCAGCGAAGAAAGCAACGATCCGTGGAAACGATAGCGGTGGTGTGTTCCATACTTGTCCTCGCGTAGATTTGACCCATAGCGACACGATTGTTGGGCGGCGCGCGGTCTATCGCCATCACGTCAGCCCCCGCGCCACAAATTTGACGTGCCGATTGACGCCAATTTAGGCGCTCGTATTGAGTGTCGCGTCATGGCTGACCGATGGCTCCGATGACGACAACGCCTGCCTTCTAGCACGCTTTACTCATCAAGAGAGCATCGTGGTAAACGTTGTCAATTCGTAGTGCCTGGGGCTGGACACCGTACGCGGAAAATCCCAATCCTTCGTACATTGCCTGGGCTGCGACGCTCGGCAGATATAGGACGAGATAAACTCTCACCATCCCGCTACCACTGGCATGCGCCAGGCAGGCATCCACAACGCGAGCACCGATGCCCCGGCGCCGGTGATCCGGGCAGACCACAACGCCCCACAAGGTCGCAGTGTGCGCAGCCGAAGCCCGTTCGCCCACCGCGCTTATGGCCGCTGCACCGATGAGGTGTTCACCTTCGAAAGCGCCGAAGATGCGATTCTTGCCCTCGTTTGAAAGTAGCGAATCGAAGCGTGACGGCGATATGGACCGTTCTTCTTCAAGCGTTCCTCCCATAGGCAGGGACCCCTGCTCGGCGACCCGTAGTCGAAGTCTGATCAATGCACTCGCATCAGAAGTTTCAAGCGGACGGACAAAAGGCGCCAACAATGTCGATCGATGCGATTGAGTCATTGAATAATAGGTGAGGTTGAAAGCGCAAAGAGCGGATGACGACGGAAACTGTCTGCGATCCAGGCGACTGTGTAGAAGGTCTCAAGCGGCCGACCAGCGATGCGGCCTTTGCATATTGGGGTGTCGCGCCACAAGCAGGCGCTCAGGGCATTTTCGTTTCCACGCGCTGTTTAACCGCGGTATTCATCGCCTGGAAGTTTCGCTGCGTTTCCTCGATTACGTCTTTCGTCAACCGTCCAACGAGCAATCCCGAAAAGGACTCCGTTTGCTCAAGACGGGTGCGACCACTTACAGCCGTGAGGTGAATGCAATGTATACCGTCGAAGATGCCGCGAATCCATACATTGCCACGCCAGCAAAGGTCTTGGTCCGGGCGAACCACCAGAACAATCGGCTTGAATACCATCGAATCCGGTCCGACGCCTAGCACAATGCGGATGGTATCTCCCACCCTGAAATCGCCGTCAACATGAGTAATGAACGGATTCCAGTCGGGATACGCTGCGCTGTTCGATACAACCTTCCAGACATCGGAAGGCGGCCGATCAATGAGAATGTCAGCATGCGCACTAGTATCCTTGTGCAGGAAAAGAAGGGTTCCAATTGCGCCGACAACAATGGCCCCAATGCCTTTCAGAAGCAATCCTCGCAAGCTCATATTTGCCTCGGAATCGGTCGCAATTTTATTACTGTGAGTGTCGAACTGCCCAGATTGTTGACGACCTAGCCGGTGACATCGAGTGTCTGAACGTGGGCCGGTTGCTGCGCATACGTTATATAGCTCGCGCTCCTAGGGTGATATCAGATCCTGAAGGACGAGACGGGTTTGTTGAACGCTGCTCGTATGGTTCACCAGGATAGGAATCGCCGAGGTGTGAGGTTGCTGAAGCATGGCTCGTATCCTGAACAGGCTGACGAAATCAGCACGAACTGAGCCAACTTTCAGAATCACGTCACCTGTATGGATTCCAGCCTTTGCCGCGGGTCCATTCGGCGTTACATCGATTACGCGAAGCCCTCGCTGTTGAGATAGTCCTAACCACATGCCACTTCGGTCATAGAGATCCGGCGCCTCAAACCCGGGACCCTTCGAAAGCCACATAACATGGCGGCCATAATCGAAAGAGACTTTGAATCGCTTCAAGATCCCCATTCCGATGCTGCCCGCCCGATCAGTCCGGGTAAAAGCACCCGCCTTCTGAAGCGACAAGCGCGTGACAGGTGCCGGCACGGGAAGATTTCCGATCGAAAAGGGCGTTGCTCTGCCGACAATACCCCGAATAGGTCCCCCGCCGCCGTACCCTGTCATCGCCGCGACGGTCGTACCCATGTGGCGGTCCAATTGATGCGCGCGCCAAAAAGCGTCGAACAGCGTCAAGCTGAAACGGTCACCGGTGTCGATCTGAAACATCCCCGTCGTACCTCCGACCGAAGCCTTCACGACGGGCATTTCGTTCTCGTCCAAAGAAAAGTCGATCGGTATCGCATCCGCCATTGGCTTGAATTGATTCGGCTGCTGCAGAGTCAATTCCTCGCGAGCGGGGTCTAACGTCACAATGTATTTCCGGAATAGCTCTGCCCCAAGCACACCGTCGAAATGCTGAAATCCAATGACGCGACTGAGTTCCGCCGTATCCATTGCCGGGGTATCCAAAGCGCCGATGGAGAAGTGACCAACGCTCAAGTCGTTCAGGTGGACGATCTTGAATGCCAATGGCTGCTCGCCGGCTCCCGTTCCGGTCCCGTCCTGCTTAATGGCAAGCTTGAGTCTTGTCGCCAAAGTGGCACTCACCGTCGTGCTTGAGGAGCCCGTATCCAGAATGAAAGAGAACGGGCCCTTTGCATCGACATTCACGGCGATGAAAGGGCGATTGTCGATCACCGAAAGCGGAAACACCTGGGTTTGAGGACCGTTCAAGGCGAATGCGGAACTGGGCACAGTTCCACAGAACGAGATTAGCGCCGCAAAACTCCACCGTACGACACGCATGCTTTCTCCCTTGATCGTAGCGAGTGCTGACGGTAGTCGACCAGACAGATAGGTATTGTCTGCAAGCCGAAGCAATAGCGATCCAATATTTCGAGGTCTTGGCGGCATGGGAGACCCTGGCCAGGATGGGTTGATATCCGGAAACGCCCAGAGCACGCCGTTTGCTGCGTCGACACTACAACGATTGTTAACGATGCACGCAGTGTTGTCGAACGTCCATTCCTGACCGGACCCGGAAATACCCGGTTGGTGGATATTCAATGCGCATGGGCAGCTTTCATCGCCAGCTATGCACCTCTGATTTGACACGATATAGTCCGCGTAATTCTTTTGCCAGTAATTGCTCATAACCTAATAAATTGTTTGGATATTTTCCTATAACCGAGCAGATCCTCGAAGCCATCCCTCGTCCCAGTAATTCACGGCAGAAGTTTCGATCAATTTTCGTCTGGTTAGCTAAACACACCTCTTTTATATGACCGTCAGAATGCTCCGTGTATCAATTGCCATTCGTTCTCTATTCGGACTTTGTCTTCTTGCCGCAACTTTCAATCATGCGTATGCCATTCTGCAGCACGGCATGCTTTGGGACTATGGCTACGGAAGCGGGATCGCCCTTACCAGTCGGGCGTATTGGGATGTGCTGACGATTCTCGACCCGTTGGCCGTCGTACTGTTATTTGTTAAACCGAGAGCGGGGATCTGGTTGACGGTTGCAATCATCGTGAGTGACGTCATGCATAACACATACTATGTCGCGACGTACCATCAATGGCTTGCGCCATTTTATTTAGCTCAGGTCGGGTTTCTCGTGATTGTGCTGGGTCTCGCACCGGTGGCAGCGAGGGCGGTTCCGTCTCGGCGTCAAGCGCCGATTTGAACGGCCAGCGTAAATCAGGTCTTCACCATCCGTTTGCCGAGAGGATCTTTTGCAGATCTCCGTTTGAATCACGGCTTGCAGCTCACCACAAGCGTCCTGCTCATGAAGCTACCGGTGTCCGTATAGGTCTTCTTCTCCTGACGGTCGATCACATCGAATCCGCCCGGGCAAACCTTCGCGGCAGCCCGGTCGCATTTCTTCCACGTAGCGGTAAGGCCGTTACAGGAAATGGTGGCGCCATTGCGTCCGTCTGCTGTCCGCGTACGGTTGACGGTTGCTGCGCACCCTGCCAGCACAATCACGAGAAGAATTGCAATGCGTTGCATGACATTCCCTTCGGGATGGATCAACTGCCCGATTAAATCATGACGATGCGGCCACTGTGCGCCATCTTTGGACTTGCGGAGATTCAACCGATTCGCGGCTTCGACACTTTCTGCAGGTTGAGCCGCGGAAGTCGCCCTCTGTGTCGTGCCTCAATTTACGGGGATTATCTCCCACGCGCCCGATCGAGCCGAGCGGAACACGGCGTCGATCACTCGCATATTGGCGCGCGCATCTTCCAGCGGAATAGCCTGCGGGCTTCCACTCAATATTGCCTCAGCGAACGTCGCGGCCGCAATGCCATATTGATCGCACACAGGAACCTCCAGCCAGCGGTCCGTCCCGACACCGGCGCTGGTGGTTTCACTGATCAGCAGACGCGTCGGCCGATCGGCGGGTGCATTGAATGGAATCTCGACCTCGATGCGCCCCTTCGTCCCGTGAAACTGCATTCGTTGAAAGGGATGGATCTGAGTCGAATAAAAGAAACTCGCCTGCACACCGTCGAAATCCATCAGCACTGAGCCCAGCCGGTCCACTTCGAATTGTGGATCGCGCTCCATCAAGGCAACCACTCGCCGTGGCTCGCGCCGGGTAATGAAGCGCGACGTCGTGATGGGATAACAGCCAATATCGAGCAGACCGCCGCCGCCCAGCTCGCTCTGGTTGCGGATATCGTGAGGGTTCGTGTTGTTATAGGTAAAGCCGCCGGTCACCGCCCGCAAATCGCCGATCGCACCTTCATCAATCAAGCTCCGCACTGTCAACCACTGCGGATGCGTGCGAACCATGAAGGCTTCCTGGATATGTCGGCCGTTCTTGTCGCGCGCGGCAATGAGTCGATCAACCTGTTGGGTGTCCAGCCCGATCGGCTTTTCACACAGGACGTGCTTGCCCGCCTCGACGGATTTGATCGTCCATTCCACGTGGATGTGATTGGGCAGCGGAATATAGACCGCGTCGATCTCCGGATCCGCCAGCAGCGCCTCGTAACTGTCGTAGGCGACACTCAAACCGTATTTGGCAGCGGCTTCCCGAGCCTTGTCCGGAGAGCGCGACGCGATACCCTTCACCCGACACTTTGGCGCGCTGTGCATGGGCATGACGACTTTGTCGTTGATCTTCGCGGCGCCGAGGATTCCCCAGACAATCTCATTCTTCGACATGACATTCCCTTTTTTCGATCAGATATCCGAGGCGTAGAGCAGGCTGAACAACCGGGTGAGCCGGCAAGTCCATGAGCCCGCGAAGGACCAGAAACGTCCGGTCGCGCCAGTTTACACTCGGCGATTGTGATCGCCGATACAAGTTCGTTCTCGACCCTTTGCGTATTCGGCCGCCCGTGTACCGGCGTGGGACCATTTCTGGGAGACATTTTCGCGCTTGTTGTCGTCGCAGTTGAGCGGGTATTTCTAATGCGGCGCCGCACTGCCGAGGTAGGTCACAGGCAGAACGAGGTATCGGCGATCAAGGCATAATTCACTCGTGCCAACCGTCAATACACTTGAGGAGATCACGATGAAGCGGCGAGATTTCATTGGGGCAGGGGCCGGCGCGCTTGCGACTACCGGTTTGTCATTGGTGGGGCTGACCGCCACCACCAGTCAGGCCGTAGCGAGCGAGAGCAACGCGGCAAAACGGCGCTCGATTGACGCCAAGGTGCAGGGCACGCTGTCGCGGCTCTACTCGATCGTCAAAGGTTCACACGAGCTTGTCGCGAAGGCAAACGGCGTGCTCGTGTTCCCATCCGTGCTTCAGGCCGGTTTCGTGGTGGGCGGGCAGTACGGTGAAGGTGCGTTGCGTGTGGGTGGGAAATCGGTGGGTTACTACAGTACGGTGTCCGGATCGTTTGGCTTTCAGGCGGGCGCCCAATCGAAAGCCATCATTTTCCTGTTCATGACGCACGATGCATTAGCCGATTTTCGTGGCTCGAAAGGCTGGTCTGCAGGCGGGGAGGGATCGGTCGCGCTCGTGAAAGTCGGTGCGAATGGGGCGATTGATACGACCACCGCAACCGCGCCAGTTGAAGTGATCGTGTTGACCAATGCCGGTCTCATGGGCGACGTCTCGCTCTCCGGTACCAAGGTGTCGCGCCTGAGTATTTGATGCGGGGCACGCCGGCAGCGTGTTCGCTGCCGGTATTCCATGCGCTAGCGCCAGCCAAGGCCCGGCGCGACGTGCGTGAGAATCGATTCGATGACGTGTGCGCAGTATTCGACGCCCAGTTGATTCGGCACGGTGAGAAGCAGGGTGTCGGCCGCGGCGATCGCCTCGTCCTTCGCCAACTCTGCGATGAGAACTTCCGGCTCCGCGGCGTAGTTGCGTCCGAAGATCTTTTGGACGTCGTCGTCGAGAAATCCGACCGAGTCGCGGCTCTGGGCATCTCGCCCGAAATACATCCTGTCCTGGTCGTTCATGAGCGCAAAGATGCTCCGACTGACCGACACGCGCGGCTCTCGTGTGTGTCCCGCCTCTTTCCACGCGTCACGATACGCACGGATCTGCTCTGCTTGCTGGATATGCAGGGGGCGGCCCGATTCGTCGTTCTTCAAGGTCGAGGTCTGCAGGTTCATGCCCATTTTCGCGGCCCACACGGCGGTTGCGTCGGAACTCGAACCCCACCAGATGCGCTCGCGAAGCCCTTCGGAATGCGGCTCGATCCGCAGAAGACCCGGCGGGTTCGCAAACATGGGTCTGGCATTGGGCTGCGCAAAGCCCTTGCCGCGTAACACCTCATAAAAGACTTCCGTATGGCGGCGCGCCAGATCGGCATGCGTTTCGCCTTCGTCAGGTGCGTACCCGAAGTACCGCCATCCGTCGATCACCTGCTCACCCGAGCCTCGGCTTATGCCCAGTTGCAGTCGTCCGCCGGCAATCAGATCGGCTGCGCCCGCGTCTTCGGCCATGTAGAGCGGATTCTCGTAACGCATGTCGATGACACCCGTGCCGATTTCAATCCTGCTGGTTTTTGCACCGACAGCCGCGAGGAGGGGAAACGGCGACGCAAGCTGTTGCGCGAAATGATGGACGCGGAAAAAGGCGCCATCCGCGCCGAGCGCCTCGGCGGCGACCGCGAGGTCGATGGATTGCAGAAGCACATCGGCCGCCGAGCGTGCCCGGGAATGCGCAGAATTGGCCCAGTGGCCAAAAGAAAGAAAGCCAATCTTTTTCATGGAGACTTCAACAGAAGTAGAGCGCGTGCAGGATCGCAAGCTTTGCGACGATCTTACTGGAACCACGTAAACGTCGCAGGATGCGTGACTTGTGCCTCGCTGGAAGGTGAGGACTTCCAGGAGGTCGCATTCCACTAGCGTCCCGCGAACGAATCGATGGCCCGCGCCAGTGCGACCGGGTATTGATACATCATCGCGTGTCCTGCGTGCTCAACCAGCAGAAGGTCCGCGTGGGGCAACAGGCGCGTGAGGGCTGCGGCGTTCTCTTTGACGACGACGGCATCATCGGTGCCGGACAGCACCAACGTATGCGTACGGACCGAGCGCAGCGCGTCGGCGGCGCTGTCGTCCGCTTCCCACTCTTTCAGCGATGCGGATTGACCCTCCGTGACCGCGCTGGAAATGCGGGGCGACTGATAGTCGGACGGCTTGAACCTATCCCTGGAGAAGCACCGGTCAGCTTCCTTCACACGTGCCGCCGGGAACAGAACGGCCATGACGTCGCTGAACGTAGTACCCGGCTTACCCGCCAGTTTCGCCATGATGTCCGCGGGCACCGGAATGCCGGTGCGCCCCGGTGGCAAAGCGCTCATTAGAACCATCTTGCTGATGGTCTGAGGCTCGTCGATCGCGAGTTGCTGCACGATCGAGCCACCCATCGACCATCCGACCACCGTCGCGTGCTGCACTTTCAGCGTGTCAATCAAGGCGGCCGTGTCGCTTGCCATGTCGCCGATCGTGAAGCTCGACGCGTCCGGCATCGAGCGTCCAATACCCCGGTTGTCGAAGACGATCACGTCATGATGTTTCGCAAGCTCGGCGAGGAAGGCGGCGTCCCATTCGGACAGAGGCGCGCGATAGCCGGTGACGAGCAGAAGCGGGCTGCCGTGGCCAAACCGGTAGTAGGCGAGCGGACCGCGAGACGTGTCCGCGATCTGTTCGCGAAGCCCTGCGTAAATCGACGAGGTAGCGGCCGGAGCCATACAGGCTGCTTCATACGGATAGCTAACGGTTCGCGCGTGAGCGACGTCTGATAGTGCGGCACACAGCAATGCAATGGCGAGTGCCGTGGCGCCAAGCGGCTTCTTCATGTGGAGGCTCCGTGACCCGGTGATAGTCGAGGCAATGCATCGAATATATCGAGTGACTCTGAGCCCCGAATGAGGCGCGATGCCGCGCGGCGCGCCGTAATTCTGCGCTAAGTTTCGGCGCAGATCATGCCGTCAACACACCATGGATCAATGGACCCGCTCGGAATCCCTGGCCTTTCGCCCGTTGATGGCGAGTCCAGCGTGTCAACCCCAAGAGGACGATGATGAAGCTCAGATGGACCACTATTCTGCTTGCACTAAGCGCTAGCATCCTGATTGCCGGATGCTCCACGCCTGTCGAACGAGCCAACGAGAAAAATGACCTGCTGGCGGCAGCGGGCTTCCATATCGTGCCGGTGACGACCGATCAGCAACGCTTGCAATTGGAAACGTTGCCGGCGAACCGGGTCGTTCAGAAGGTGAAGGACGGAAAGGTCATCTTTCTCTACGCTGACCCGTATTCATGCGGCTGCCTGTATATCGGCGACGAAAATGCCTGGGATAACTACAAGCGCGAACAGATCCAGCAAAGGGTTCTGAATCAGGAAAGCATGAACGCCCAGATGAATGAAAACGCAGCCTGGAACTGGAACATGTGGGGCCCCGGCTGGTGGGCGTACTGATCGAGCAGCGGCGCGTATGCCTTCGAAAAGACTGCCGGCGTGCGGCCCGGGCAGTCTTTGGCGCTCGCGTTCAGGTGTCGGCGAAGTCGATACCGGTCAGCACACCCAGGTGAGCCACGGTAGTGAAATGCGCTTCCTCTTTCGTATCGATGTCCAGTTCGCGCACGCTGCCGCCCAGATCGGTCACAAACGCGCGACGCCCTTGTGCGTCCAGCGACACACCGATTCCCTCCTGTAGCTCGCGCGCGAGCACCTGGCGCTCGACCAGTCCGGATGCCGTGATTCTGGCGCGATTCAGCGTGTTGCCGTCATGCGTGTCATCGCCGCGATCCGTCCAGTAAAGCATGTGGTCGCGTTGATCGATATCGAGGTCGATCGGCTCGGGCAGATCGGCCAGCAAGCATTCGATGTCCGGGCGCCGGTCAGGTGTCGCACCGGCCGGCAGTTCAATACCTGCCCTGAAGATGCGACCCTCTCCGGCATCCGGCGCTCCCTTTTGCGTCCAGTAGACGTGGCCGTTCGCCTTATCGAGCACGATGCCTACGCAATGGCGGGTGGCGTCGGCGGTATCCTCGGGGAAATTCCCGGTGCGCACGAGTTCCGTCACCTCGCTGCCGTCCAGCCGCGCGCGCATGACCCGCATGCCTTCACGGTCGCACCAGTACAGATGACCGCCCTCCTTGTCCAGCACGAGTTCCTTGGGGGTGCCGGCCTGACCGGACGGCACCAGCACACGGTGCTCGCTGCCGTCGAGCTTCGCGCTTTCGATGGTGCCGTCGTTCGGGGGAACTGCGCCGGAAGCGGGATCGCCGTCGACCAGATGGATGCCGGTTCCCATGTTGGTCCAATAGACCATCTGACTTTCGGCATCCACCTTGATGCCGTCAGGCGTGCGCGTCAGGTTCGCGAGAATGACCTCGTGCGAGCCGTCCGGCGAGAGTTCGATGATTGCCGGTGGACGTGCCTGCAGGACATACAACGTACCGCCATTCTTGGTAGCCACAGTAAGTACCCTCCATCAGGTCTATACAACTTTCGTCGTAGTGACGGCGTCCATTCAGATTCATAGACCCGTCACTGCCAAACCATCGCCAACAGACTACCTCAGGTTGTGCGAGAACTTTATGAACGTTGGCCACTTCGGGCGAATTGCGGCATCGCGGATTGGTCTTCGTAAAAGCTGGCCCCTTTTCGAAGTCCGAACGACATCCGGTTTCAACCATTGATCGCAACATGCGAATTGCGCAACGCGTTCGGACGTTCTACAACGCGTACCGTGTCGACACACCTCTGTTTCAAGGGTCACTGGTGCAATGTCGAATCCTGGAAGTCCTCACCTTCCTGGAAACGCTCACCTTATGCGGATGACATGGGTGTTGGGAATGGCCGCAGAAACAAACCGAACTCGAGCGACTGCCACGCGTCCGCTCAATCACGGGTTACCGGACGGGAAGCTTTATTCCCTTTAGTTTCAATTCAGACTACACTGAATTCGACATTTCCCACTCTTTCAAGCCTGCCAGTCTTCGGTAACAGTTGCTTTTGTCGTGCTCCGCGAGCCGAAGCAAGCCGAGTCGGTTCGTGCCCAAACACCATTTGAACGGGACGACTCATCATGGCTGATACGAGTTACATGGCACGGAAATCCGTCGCCGATATCGTCGGAAGCGCGGATGCAGAGGGTCACTCGCTATCGAAATCGCTTGGCGCCACCAGTATCACGGCAATGGGAATCGGCGCCATTATCGGCGCGGGGATTTTTGTCCTGACCGGCACTGCTGCAGCGCAGTTCGCGGGTCCTAGCATCATCCTGTCATTCGTACTCGGCGGTATCGCGTGCGCGTTCGTCGGCCTTTGCTATTCGGAGCTGGCGGCCATGCTGCCGGTATGCGGTAGCAGCTATACCTACACATATGCCACGTTGGGCGAAATATTCGCGTGGATCATCGGCTGGGACCTGATTCTCGAATACGCAATGGGTGCAGCGACGGTCGCGGTTGGCTGGTCCGGCTATATCGTGAGCTTGCTGCATAACGCGGGGATTGTCGTTCCGCCTGCTCTGGCCGCTGCGCCCGGCACCGTCATCAAGCTCGCCGATGGTTCGACAGTGACGGGCATCATCAATCTTCCAGCCATACTGATCATTGCGATCCTCACCACGATGCTGGTCATGGGTACGAAGGAGTCTGCACGGCTCAACAACATCATGGTGGCGGTCAAGCTGGTCGTGGTCGTGGCCTTCATTGCGCTAGGTATCTTTTTTATCAAACCGGCGAACTGGCACCCGTTCATTCCGCCGAATACGGGTGAGTTCGGTAACTTCGGTATGAGCGGCATTCTGCGTGGCTCAGCCGTGGTGTTTTTCGCGTTCATCGGGTTCGATGCGGTATCCACTGCGGCGCAAGAAGCAAAGAAGCCGCAGCGGGACATGCCGATCGGCATTCTGGGCTCGCTGGTCATCTGTACGGTGTTGTACATCCTTGTTGCCGGTGTGCTCACAGGACTCGTGCCTTACGGAGACCTGAATGTCCCGGACCCGATCGCCAAGGGCGTAGACGCTATCGGCCTCACATGGTTCTCGGTACTCATCAAGATTGGTGCACTAACGGGGCTGACCACCGTCATTCTCGTTCTGTTGTATGGACAAAGCCGGATCTTCTTCACGATGTCGCAGGACGGCCTGCTGCCGCCTCTGTTCGCGCGCGTTCATCCTCGTCTTCAGACGCCTCATCTAAGTCAGATCATGATCGGCACAATCGTTGCGATTGTGGCGGCGCTGACGCCGATCAGTGTGCTCGGAGAGATGGTCAGTATCGGCACGCTGTTCGCGTTCATTCTCGTGTGCGGTGCCGTGATTTATCTGCGCCGCAGCGACTCCGATGCTTCACGTCCCTTCCGCGTTCCTGGCGTACCGGTTATTCCGGTGCTGGGGATCCTGTTCTGCCTGTTGCTGATGGCGGGACTTCCGCTCGTCACGTGGGTGCGGCTCGTGGTTTGGCTGATCATCGGATTGATTATCTATGCTTCATACGGCCGGAATCATTCGAGGCTGCGCTTTCCCGGGCGCAGGTGAGAAGATTCGGGATGGTGAGGACTTCCAGGAATAGGCGTCCATGAGGTGAGCGTTTCCAGGGGCTCTGCGAAACTCTCGCCGCAGCATGCGAATGCAGAATGGTGAGGATTTCCAGGAGTCGGGATTGCGATGAGCGGAGCGCCTCGGATACTCGCAGGGCCAGCGGTCAAAGCATGATGTCGACGCGTCGGGTGTGCTCCGTGAGCGGTCTCGCGGGCACGGCCCATACCTCATCGAGACTGGGCCTGACCAGGTCAAGTTCGGTCGACACCCCCGCCTCGCGACGAAAGCGGGTTTTGTTCGCAGCTTGTAACTCCACGATCTTCTGGTCCTGCCGCGCCACCCGACGCAGGAATGGCCACGCCAACGTGCGCACCGCCCATTCCGGCGCCCAGCGATTTTCGACATGCAGGGTGCCGTGTACCTGCGTAAGCGTTGCGCTCACAGGACTGAAATGAAGCGTGAAGTACAACACGCCGCTGTCTTGATAGCGGTACTCGAGCTGCGCCGAGCCGGCTGCCGTGCCAGCAAAATGCGCTCGCTCGAGCTCACGCGGAGATTCGAACAGACGGTACAGCCAGCCGCTTTGCTGTGGCTGGCCGCGATAGTCCACCTGCAGTACGCCCGCCGAACGCGTGACGGTTGCCTCGACGCGCTGGCGATTACCTTCGGCGCGCACGAGTCCGGAATGCACGAAATGGGTATGGAGCGGGTCGAGAAAATTCTCCAGCGCGTCGACCGCGTGCGCCTTCCATGTGGCGCTCCAGATAAAGCGGCGGCTCGCTGGCGGTAACCTGCGCAGAAAGGCGGGCAAGTCTTGCGAACCAAGGCTGCCTGACGCCTCAGGTCTAACCCAGATGAACCCGTCGTACTCCATAACGTCAAGCGAACCGACTTGCACGGCGGGTTGGCAAGCATGCTCCGCCAGCCCAGGCAGTGCGGTGCAGCGTCCGTCTGCGCCGAAGGTCCAGCCGTGATAGCCGCACTGCAACCCGGCGGCCGTGACGCGTCCTGCCGAGAGCGGCGCATGCCGGTGCGGGCAGCAGTCGTCGAGTGCGAGGAGTGTGCCCGACTGCAGGCGCGCGAGCACGAGCGGCCGGTCGAGCAGCGTGACGCTCAATGGTTTCGACTTTAGCCGCCGCGATTGCGCGACGACAAACCAGCTGCGATACAGCGCCGGATTCCATGCGTTCATAACTGAAAGCGTCTCATGTTCGGTACGCCGAGTCGCGTGGTCAGAATCTGCAAGCCACGCAGTGTGCGGCGCGTTGCAACCGGCAAATGCCGGCTGAGTACGGCGCTGTATTCGATTGCGGGCTCGCCACCACGAAGCCGTTTGAAATGGGCCGCGCCGGCGCTCAGGTTGAGTATCGCTTCGCGTTCGAGCGTGGTCTTGAGAACGTGCGCCATCAGCAGACGATACAGGCCCGCCGATACCGGCCAACCCGTGTCGTAACCGACGATCGGCGCGCTCAGCAACGGCCCCTGTCCGAACATGCCGACCACCGCGCGCAACTCGCCCGTGGGGTCTCGGAAGCCGGCGAACTCGAGCAGTCCCGCGTGGTGCCACGCTTTCAGAAACGCCGCGGTGTAGCTCGGGTTGAGCCGCGAATATTTGTCGAGGTAGAGCTGCGCGTAGAGCGTTTCGCTGCGCACGAAATCTGCGTCGGTGAACGCTTCGTGACCGACCGGCGTCAACGGCGTGCTGCGCAGCAACTGCAGATCGCGGCGCAGATTCTGATGTTGCCTCGCGCGTTGCTTCATGTCGCGAAAGAGGTAGACCTGGCGCGTGGGGATCAGGTCGAAGCCGGCCGCCATCAACGCGTGCAGCCAGTCTGCGTGCTGCACGAAGTTGAGCGAGCGGAACCAGAACGCGTGGTGCGGCCAGCGCGCCTCGCAGGCTGCGGCGAGCGCCGTGAAATCGATGTCGTCCGCAGCGGGGTACAGGTTCGTGCTGAGCAGCCAGTTGTTGACTGACACCGCACGGTCCAGTCCGGCCCGACGCAGCAACCGGCCGGCCCCGCCGATCAGGCCGCCTAGCGGTGCGGCGAGGACGCGCGGCGCGACTCGCCGGGTCTCTTCCAGCGCATACCTGCTGTAGGTCGTCAAAGGCGAGCACACCCATGCGTTTTCCGTCGTTGCACTGTTGACGGTAACGGGCAGCGTCAGGTCCGCGGCGTCGATGGTTTCCACGCGCGCGTCGATGTTCGAGACGAAGCCGCGCGTCGCGACACCTGCATGCAGCGCGGCGAAAGCCGCGACCTTGCTGGCGAAACATGCGTGCGGCACGTATAGGCATAAACTCATGCTTCGGGCAGCTCCTGGCCGTCCCACTCGATATCCTGCGTCGCCGCTTCGCGCATATTGCATCGCTGCGCAAGCGCGAGCCGTGCATACGAGGCCAGATCGCGGATCGCGCCGGCAATCGGACCACGATCGCCTGGCGTGCCGATGACATCGAAGGCACGGCGATAGTCATGGGCCCAGCGACGCAGCTCGCCCCGTCTCAACGCGTCGATCAGGCCTGCGCTGAGCATCACCGCGCTGACCATCCGGGGCGTGTTGGAGGACGGTTCGACGAGCGTTCCCGGAGCATCGCCGCGTGCATCGTGCTGCGCGTGAGGAAGCGTGCCGTTGAGCGCGTTCGGCAATGGATCATCAGGCGCGAAGAGATGGCAACCGCTTGTCGCGCGCGGATTGCACTCGAGCACGCTCATCCGCCCGTTTTCATGCTGGATCCAGTCGAACGACACCTGACCGGTAAAGTCGAGCTTACGCGCGAAGTGCTCGACGAAGCGGCGAACTGCTTCGATACGGACTGCTTCGAAATAGAAACTTGAACTCGTCGACATGCGCCAGCCGGGTCGATAGACGCTATGGGCCACGAGTCGACCGCGATCCGCCACGCTATACGAGCAGAACTCGCGGCCCTCGGCGAAGGCCTGCACGATCCAGTGGCCGAGTGACGCCAGAGGCGGCGCGGCGGCGGGAATGCCATGGCGATAAATCCGCACGTGAACCCCGAATCGCGAGTACTCCGGTTTCAGCACAACGGGTTGTGCGCCGGCCCAATCGCGGGCCTCGTCGAGCGAGGCGACGCGTGCCGAGTCCGGTACGTCGACACCGCAGTCACGTGCGAGCGAAAGAAAGCGCCACTTGCTGTGGACGGCGCGCATTTTTTCGAAGTCATCGGCCACGACCCGCACATGCGCGGGCAAGCGGTCGCGATAGCGCGAGACGAAGAACACCTCCTCGCAGGTGGGCACGATCAGGTCGATGTCGTACGTCAACGAAGCGCGCCGCAAGTCATCCACGAAGCGGGCTGGTGCGTGGCGCGGGGACGCGACCCGCAGCGTCGCGCTCACCGCGCGCGATGCGCCGCTGATCTGACAAGGAATGCTGTCCGCCACGCGCACGGTCCAGCCCTGATGCGCGAAGCGGCGCGCGTGATCGAGCGCCGCGGGCGCGCGGCCACCGAGGATGAGTACGTTACGCGTCACCATGCAGCCTCGCAATCGTGCCATGCCGTGGGCGGCAAATGCGTAACGGAGCGTCGGAGTGCATCTGCATGGGCATCTGCATGGGCATGTCAGTACACCAGCGCCATGCCGCCGATCGTCAGGCCTGCGCCTGAGCCGATGAGCATGATCGGGTCACCGCGCTCGACGCGTCCGGCCGTGAGCGCGTGATGCAGCGCGGACGGCAGTGACGCCGCGACCTGATTGCCGAAATCCGCGAGGATGTCGATGGTGCGGGCCGCTTCGACGTGCAATCGTTTGGCGAGGTGATCGAGCGCAAGGCGGCTAGCCTGATGCGGCACGACGAGACGCACCTGATCGAGGGTCAGCGCTGCATCATCGAGGAGGTCGTCGACGAAGCGCGGCATCTCACGCGACACCGTTTTGAACAGGCGCGGTCCGTCCATGTGGAACAGGGCCAAGGGGTCGATGCTGCCGGCGAGCCGGCGCGGATGGTAGCGCGATCCGCCGGCCTTGATGTGGCAATAGGCGGCACCCTCGGGATAGGTTTCGATGCGTGAGGCCAGGATGGACGAGGCTTCGCCCGGCGCGGCTTTGCGGATCACGGCGGCGGCGGCACCGTCGCCGAAAATCGCCGATTCGCCGAGCGTGGACCAGTCGAGCGAGAACGTGGCGATATCGGCGGAGACGATCAGGACATTCCGGTGCCGGCCGCTTTCAACGAGATAGCTGAGCGTATCGAGCGCCACCAGAAACGATAGACAACTGGCGCCCACGTCAAAGGCGGTAATCCGCCTGGCACGGCCATCGAGCGCCGCCAGAATCATGGCGGCGTTGTAGGGCAGCGCTTGATCCATCGTGGCGGACGCGCTGACGAGGCAGTCGATGTCGCTCCAGCGCAGATCCGCCTGCGCAAGCGCTGCATCGCAAGCGGCGACCGCGAGCGAAGCCGAGTTTTCGTGCACCGTGCGATGACGCGTGCGCACCCCGTATCGCCTGAAGACCGTACCGGGCGGCAGGCCGAAACGCTGGTCGATCTCATCGCTCGTCAACACCTGCTCGGGTACAGCGACGCCCGTCCCGCAGATGCGGATATTGCGTCGATGATTCGTCATATCGCCACCTCCGCGTAGCGGGCCGTGCTGGTCAGCGCGTCCAGCAATAGTGCCTTGTTGACCGTGAGAAACACTTCGCGGCCCTCCTTGCTGCTCGCCAGCAGACCGGCTGACTGCAGCACGCGAACGTGATGCAGGACGGCGGTACGGCTGAGTGGGAGCACGTCGGCGATCTGCTTGATTGTCAGCCGCTCACCCGGTTCGAAGAACAGCAGGATGCGCTGCCGGTAGCTGTCGCCTAACGCAGAGAACACGGCGGCGAATTGCTCCCAGTCAGCGGGAATGCTGTTGGCATAGGCGTTTTGCATATCTATAAATCTAGATATGTAGTTATGTGAGGTCAAGGTTTTTATTCGGCATAGGGTGAGGATATTCGGGAGCGGGAATGGATATCGTTGCGAGGCAACGCAGGGTGCGGATCAGGCCTGGTCGCTATCAGGTTGTGTACAGGGTGTCTTACCTGGGAATGCTGACTAATAAGAGATTTGTTGCAAAGGTGAGCTTATTCGGGAGCTGCGCGTGATGATGAACAGGTGCGGTCACGCATGCGTATTGCGTTCATCTTTCGTCGAACGCAGGTGAAGATCCTCGTGCGACTGAAGATCACCTTCCCAACTCGCTCGCGTTGCGTTCATCGACTGCAAGGCCGAATTCTGCACGCGTCTGACTCCCGGATCGTAACCTCAAGTGTTTCAACCACTTGCCTCAATTGCCCGCAAGTTATTCACAGCCTTGCGAACAGAATCTGTGGATAAATTCTTCCTGCAACGCAACACACCCACAAACATCTGTTCTGTTTAATCGTAAGCGGTCTTTGAAGGACACCCTTCCATTGGGCGGCTGATTCACAGAGGCTACGTGTCCATGTTCAACGAACGTGGGCACGTGTACATGAGCGACGAAGAGGAAGGATTGCAGAGCCGTCTGGTAGTGGGTAGCAAGCGGGGCGGACGGCGCAAGTACGACGAGGAGGCGAAGCGCGAGCTGATACAGGCATGTCTCAGGCCTGGCGTATCGATAGCGCGGACAGCCATGGATCATGGCATCAACCCGAACCTCGTCCGGACCTGGATTTCGCAGTACCAGCGCGAGCAAGGTCGGGCCGGATTGGCCGGCATCGCGCATGAACTGGCCAGCCAGGCTCCGGGAGAGGTACCGGCGGCCGCGTCGTTAGACGAGCCAGCCTTCATGCAGGTCGTTCCCTCGACGGCGACGCCGGCACCGGTTAAGGCAGCCACGAGGTTCTTGCTGAACGTTCGTTTGCCCAACGGCGTTTGTTTGGAACTGGGCCAGACGGGGATTGAGGAGCTTGCGACCATTGTCCAGATGCTCGGGAGGGTACCGTGTTCCGGTTCGACGACGGACTGAAGGTCTACCTGCATCGGGAGCCCATCGATTTCCGCATGAGCATTAATGGGCTGTCGATTCTGGTTGAGCAGGCAATGCGGCTGAACCCGATGGCGTCGGCGCTGTTCGTGTTCGGAAACCGGCGGCGCGACCGCATCAAGATACTCGGCTGGAGTGGCAACGGCTTCTGGCTGTTGCTCAAGAGACTTGAGGCCGACCGCTTCATCTGGCCATCTGGAAGCGAGACCATCGCTCTAAGCGTCGAGCAACTGCACTGGCTGCTTGATGGCATCGATCTGGCCGTCATCCAGAAGCATCCCCGACGATACTACGAACGGATTGGCTGAACGCACGACACACCGGTGTGGTCTAACTGGCCATGCCGAACGACAACGTCACGCTGAGTGCCGAGGAGTACCAGGCACTGCTCACCGCCCGCGCCGAACGCGATGCGTTGCGCGGCGAGCTGCGGCTTGTGACGGCCGAACGGGATCTGGCAGAAGAGCGGCTGCGCGCCTACAAGCGCGAGCTGTTCGGCGCATCGAGCGAAGCACGTGAAGCTGATCAACTCGGTCTGTTCAACGAAGCCGAGGCGCTGGCACCTGACGCCGACGCGGCGCCAGCCCGCGAGGACGAACCCGGCACACAGGTCGCAGGCCATACCCGTAACAAGCGCGGTCGCAAGCCGCTTGATCCAGGGTTGCCTCGTGAAGTCGTGCGCCACGAACTGCCTGAGTCGGAGCGGTTCTGCTCACATGACGGCCATGCACTGGTCGAGATCGGCGTGGAGACGAGCGAACAGCTCGACGTGATTCCCGAGCAGGTGCGGGTCATCCAGCATCAACGGGTCAAATACGCTTGTCCATGCTGCGATCTGGGCATCAAGGTCACGCCAGCGCCTGCCCGTATCATCCCGCGTGGCCTGCTCACTGAATCTGCGCTGGCGTGGATCATCACCGGCAAGTATCAGTACGGCATGCCCCTATATCGCCAGGCGATGTTATTACGCCGTTTCGGCGGTGACATCTCTTCGAACACGCTGGCCGCAAGTGTGGTGCGAGTGGGTCTGGCCGTACAGCCGGTGATCAACCTGATGCGCGATGTCCTGCTTGAATCGGAGGTGATTCATGGAGACGAGACGACCTTCCAGGTGCTGAAGGAGCCGGGGCGAAGGCCGCAGTCGAAGAGTTACCTGTGGGCGCAAGTCAACGGATCGGGACCGCCCGTGCGGATGTTCTCTTACTCGCCGGGGCGAGGTGCGCAGCATGCGCAGCGGCTGTATGCCGGTGTAATGCCGGGAGCCGCATTCATGACTGATGTATATGAGCTGTACAACGGCATCGCGCACGACTACCAGCTTGTGCATCTGGGATGCTGGGCGCACGTGCGCCGTGGCTTCATCAAGGCTGAGGAGAGCGTGCCCAAAGCCGCACGTTCACCAGCGCTGCTAGCCACGCGGTTCATCGCACTGATCGGCAGACTGTTCGCTGCCGAGGCGCATAGCGCGAAGTGGAAACCTGAACGTCGGCACCGGCTGCGCACGCGCTACAGCACCCGCGTGCTCGCCATCCTTGAACGTATGCTGGTCGAGAATCTGCCGACAGTCGTGCCGTCGAGTCTGCTGGGCAAGGCACTGCAATACACCAGTGGCCAATGGCCCAAATTGATCCGCTATGTTGAGAACGGCAACTGGCCGATCTCGAATAACCTGTGTGAAAACGCGATCAGACCGTTTGTCGTCGGTCGCAAGGGCTGGATGTTTGCCGATACGGTGGCCGGCGCACACGCCAGTGCCAATCTGTACTCGCTCGTCGAGTCTGCGAAGGCCAACGGAATCGAACCCTACCAATACCTTGTGCGCCTGTTTGCGGAACTGCCTAAGGCGACAACCGCCGACGACTACGCTGCGCTTCTGCCATGGGCCACGACCGGGCATCTCTGAGGGGCGTCATTTAAAGAGCGCTTACAACAAGACAGTAACAACCATTGAGTACAGTGACAGCAGTTCGCTGCGCCCGCATCTGGTCGCGACACCTGGAAAGATCAGGGCGTTCGTCTACGACACAGCAGGTAACGTCACCGGCTACGCAGAGTGGCAGACAACCGACCTGACGGGCGAACAGGGGATGCAGGCGGTTGCGGCGGGCGATCAGATGACAGTAGGCTCGCGCTACGATCAGGCGGGCCGTCTTCTGTCTGCCACTGTCGTACGGAATGGTGCAAAGACTGAAGACTGGACCTACACGTATGACGCGCGTGGCAACATCGCGACGACGCTGGACGCCGTATCGGGTTGGGCAATGCGAACCCTCGGTCGTGACGCCGAGAACCGCGCGACGCAAATAGCGGGTAATAGTGGTCAGGCAAGCATCGGATACGATGAACGCGGTCGCGTAAAGTCCTTTGGGTATAACGAGCCGGCAAGTTCAGTGAATGGGGGACTCGCGCGTGTACTGGCAGTCGATTACCAGTACGCGGCGAATGGCTCGGTTTCGTCACATTCAGCGAAGGTTTCAACTAACGGCGCATGGTGGCAGCCGATCAGCGACGCAGAGCTGGGCGTTTGGCTTACCAACTGGGAGCTGGGCAATGACCCGGTCGCGCCGCCTGCTAATCTCACTGGACTCCAGACAGATGCCCAGCCCTTCGTGCCAAGCATGTGCGTCGAGTGCTACATGCCGTGGAAAGCTGAGCCAGTGGGGAAACTTTTCGGACGTGAACTGAGCGCTACACTTCTAGTATGGGCCGAGACGATAGAGTTGATGCTGAGCGACCAGGCGCAGATCCCTTATCCTGTCCTCGTACCCGATGTGACCAGCTCAGCGAAAAGGTCGACGCTTTACAGCGCGCTCTTTGGGGCTGCTGGTGGTGATGGCGGAATGGTTAGGTGCGGCGGCAGGGAGGATCACGAGAGTGAGTGCTATAGCCAATTCGAGTACGATCGAGATTTGTGCACCGCGCTCGCCGGCCCGAGAAGCAAGCGTATGCAAGCGCTGTGTATGGTAGGCGTTCGCAAGATATCAAGAATGCAGAGGCTATTGATGGCTAAACATCCGCCGTATTCCGTGGTTCTAAGCTACGACGAGAACCTGCAACAGTTAATCGCTTACACAATTGAGCCAAACATGCTGACTCCACTCCTGGCCGGGCGAATGGGCGTGGTGCTGGCTGATGAAGACGATTTCAAGCTTGACGACGAATTTGCGCGACAGCTTGGCGTAGGGATGCTTAACACGATTGCGCTGGGGCAGCCGAGTATCAAGCAATTCATGAGCGTTTCGGAAGGGCCGATCGATCGGCCGTCAGAGGAGTAGCCTGTCCATCGGGTAGCCCGCTAGTGCCATGAATCAGGCCAGCATCGAAGCGGGCTGCTCGTCACTGGGCCTCCGCAGAAGCGGTAGCGTGAACCGGCAAAAAATCATGGAGGTGTGATTTATGACGTTGGGTGTCCGGCCAGGCATGAGCGCCTGCGCCTTTATCACGGATGGGCTTTACCGGTATCTGAAAGAGCATCGGGGCGAGGAACCTGTGGAGCTGGTTCTTCATCCCGGGCACAAGCGCATGTTACGCAAGGAACTGAGCATACGGCGTTCTGGCGTCACATACGACGGGTGCTGGTTCAATAACATTCCAGTGCTTGAAGACCCATGCTGCCGTACGCCTGGCTGGTCACGGAAGACGGGCAGCGCTGGGAGCTGTAGCCCTATCATCGCGCGTCGTGGGGAACGTTCCTGACGTTCCCCATCGTGTGTGCACCACAGCGTGCACAACCAACCCGTCAGCTTCCGGCTTCAACACGTGACTTGTAGAAACGGCACCTGAATCGCCGGTAGGTTGAGTGTTTTACAAAACACATGTCTAATGTGTCGGCCTTTTCCCATTGAGGGGAAAGACGGTTTCCCCGCGCCGCAGCGTGTGGGGAAACTTGGGGGAACGATGCTTGGCGGCCTGTGGGGAATGCGCAATTTCCCCTCACATGGCCCGCAAAGCCTTATGGCATGGGGTTCAGCGCTGTGGGGAGAAACTTATCCACAGCCTTGCGAACAGAATCTGTGGATAAATTGATCCCAGGTCGCATAGGGTCCGTCAGCCGCGCTTAGACTCGCGCGTGTATTGAGTCGCAGCAGGACCGATGTATTCGGCGTGAGGTTCCAGTTATCGAAGCGTTTTGGCGAGAGCTTCATTGACGACACGCCGTTCTATCTGGACTAGCGCATCGCCGGGAGAACAGGACAAACGATATATACTCTTTTCACTGTTTCCCCGACGGAGATGATGACTATGGCCACATCCAGCACCAGAAAGCCGGCAAAGAAGGCAACTCCATCGCCCGCTCGTCCGAATGGCAGTGCGGAAGGCGTTAGCGCAGCGGTCGAGCCGCCGAAGAAGACAGCGGTGACGGCCAAGACGGTCCGGTCGAATCCGACGCGTGCGAATGCGAAGCGTGGCAACACTGCAGGAGTCGAACCGGTCAGCGTGGCGGTCGAGCAAAAATCGAAACGCGTGAAGAAAGAGAAAGTGGTCCGCGACAGTTTCACCATGCCGAAAGCCGATTACGAGAAACTCGGCGAGTTGAAGCAGAAATGTCTGAGCGCGGGCGTGGCCGTCAAGAAGAGCGAATTGTTACGAGCCGGTCTGCTGCTGCTCGAAGCGGCTCCGCTGACCCAGTTGCTCGACGCGATTGCTGCGGTCGAAACGGTCAAGACAGGGCGCCCAGCCAAACCGTCGCACCAGACCAACGCGCCGAACTGAGCAGGATCAAGCGGTCAGTAACAACGAGGGAACGCCGCGAGCACGAGCTTGGGTTCGCGCTCATGCCGTTGCATTCCATAGAGGTGAGCTTTTTCGGGAGCGTGCGTCGCAAAGAGACGTCGGGCATGTTCGATCCAGACGCAAAATCGGTCCGGTCAGCATGCCTGATACGCAGCCGACTCCGCATATCCGGGAGCCACTCACGCCAGCGGCCCGAGTGCATCAGCAAAGCGCCGAGCCGCATCGAGCCCAAAGCGGCTCGGCAACAATTTCGTATCGCGATCGTGCAGTACCTCGAAGCCCATGCGCCACGCGGCGATGCGCTTGCCGTAGCAGATTAGCGTATCGAGCGACTGCATCACGAACACGATGACCGGCAACACATCCCGGTAGAGCGCCTCCGCTTGAGCGAGGTCCCCGCTCGTGAAAGCCTGATAGATGCGTTGTTGCCAGTCGAAACAGTCAGGCGCCACGATCATGCCTGCACATCCGGCGCGCAGATTGTCGATTAACTCCAGGCCGCCGCGTCCGTTCAGTACTGGCATCAGATGACCGATTCGCGAGATTGTCTCCGCGAGGACGATTGCGGGCCCTTCTCCTTTGAGCACCCGGAAGTTCGGACACTGTGCGGCGAGCCGTTCGAGGTTGTCGGCCGAAAGACCCACGCCGAGATATTCGGGGGCGTTCTGAATGCCCACTGGTACGTCGAACCCTGCCATTACGGTGGCGAAGAAATCGAAGTAGAACGTCTCGGGCTTACGCGCGCTGCCCGGAAGTAACGCAGGCGGTTGCAGGATCAGCCAGTCTGCACCGTGTTCCACCGCGAAGCGCGCAAGCTCGCGCTGGGCCTCGACGGTCGCGCCGCTGATGGTGACCGCGCGCGGCAACGCGCCGCCGCTATCCTCGCGCGCCCACTGGATAACCTGCTCGCGTTCCGCGCGCGAGAGCTTGTTGACTTCAGTCGCCAGACCGAGCATGGCGACGCCGGGGGCGTTCGCACGGACCACGGCTTGCATCTGTCTGCGCATCGCTTCCCGATCGAGTTGATTGTCGCGATCGAAGAATGCGTAAAGGATCGGATAGATTCCCGCGATGTCCGGCGGATTTGCGTTTGACGGGTTCATGGCGGCTCTCGCTCGATCAATGAGAATCGCGCGGCACCGCTGCGCCGCTGGAGCCGACGAGGAACTGCAGATCGGCGCCCAGATTGGCTTGTTGCACGCTCTCCACATACAGCTTGTACCAGCCGCGCTGTGGCGTGGGCGGTGCTTGCCACGCCGCGCGGCGGCGGGCCAGTTCCGCATCGTCGACATCGAGATGAAGGCGCCGTCCCGCGACGTCGAGTTCGATCATGTCGCCGTTCTGCACGAGCGCCAGCGTCCCGCCGGCCGCCGCTTCCGGGGCCACGTGCAGGACCACCGCGCCGTAGGCGGTGCCGCTCATGCGGCCATCGGAGATACGCACCATGTCTGTCACACCCTGCTTCAATACCTTGGGTGGCAAGGGCATGTTGCCGACCTCCGCAAAGCCGGGATAACCCTTCGGGCCGGCACCTTTGAGCACCATCACGCAACTGGCGTCGATATCGAGGCTGTCGTCGTTGATCCGCGCATGCAGGTCTTCGACGCTCTCGAACACGACCGCGCGGCCGCGGTGTTGCAGAAGTGCCGCGGTCGCGGCCGAAGGTTTGATGACGGCGCCATCCGGTGCCAGATTGCCCTTCAACACCGCAATGCCCGCTTTGGCCTTGAAAGGTTTCTCAAGCGGGAAAATGACGTTGCGCTCGAAACATTCGGCGTTGCTGACGTTGTCCCAGAGGGTGCGGCCGTTGACGGTCAGCGCGTCGCGATGGAGCAGCTGCGCTTCACCGAGTTCGCGCAGCACCGCAGGCAAGCCGCCGGCGTAATAGAAATCCTCCATCAAAAACTCGCCCGACGGCTGAAGGTTCACGAGGCACGGTACTTCAGAGCCGAGTTCCCAGTCTTCCAGTTTGAGGTCGACACCGATCCGTCCGGCAATCGCCAGCAGATGCACCACAGCATTCGTCGAGCCGCCAATGGCCGCATTGACGCGGATCGCGTTTTCGAAGGCGGCGCGCGTCAGGATCTTATCCATCGTGAGATCTTCGTTGACCATCTCGACGATGCGGCGTCCGGCCATGTGCGCGAGGACCTGGCGGCGCGCATCGACAGCGGGAATCGCGGCATTGTGCGGCAGTCCCATACCGAGCGCCTCGACCATGCTCGCCATCGTCGAGGCCGTGCCCATGGTCATGCAATGGCCGCGCGAGCGGTTCATGCAGCTTTCAGCTTCGATGAACTGCTCCATGTCCATGGTCCCTGCGCGCACCTGTTCGGACATTTGCCAGACGCCGGTACCCGAGCCCAGCGTCTGGCCTCGATAGCGACCGTTGAGCATCGGGCCGCCTGAGACGGCGAGCGTGGGCAGATTGCACGACGCTGCGCCCATCATGAGCGCGGGCGTGGTTTTGTCGCAGCCGCACAGCAGGATGACGCCGTCGATCGGATTGCCGCGAATCGACTCCTCGACATCCATCGAAGCCAGATTGCGAAACAACATGGCCGTCGGCCGCAGGTTCGATTCACCGAGCGACATAACGGGAAACTCCACCGGGAAGCCGCCTGCTTCGTACACGCCCTTCTTGACGTATTCGGCCAGCTCGCGGAAGTGGGCGTTACACGGCGTCAGTTCCGACCACGTGTTGCAGATGCCGATTACCGGCCGGCCATCGAACACATGATGTGGCAATCCCTGATTCTTCATCCACGAACGATGAATGAAGCCATCCTTGTCGGCTTTGCCAAACCAGGCCTGGCTACGCAGCGGTCTCTTGACGGGGCTGTTCACACGTGTCTCCTTTCATGTGCTTCATGAGCGGGATCGGTGGATGACAGGCAAGTCGTCTCGCAGAGTCAACGAGATTCGAGCGAAGTCTCGACGCTGCGACGTTGATTGCCTGCCTTGGACTCTACGAGCGGCTCCGATGTCCGTCAACCTGCGCGCGACGGTCCATCAATATAGCGCATGTGTTCTGAAAGCGGAGGCGGCAAATCACGTCCACGTAGGCGTGACCCGTGTATCGTTCAGCGAGCGGTGAGGGTTTTCGGGAGTACAAAAAGCGTGTGGGCATGACGTCGAACCTTCCGGCGAAATGGCTCGTTCCAGGGCGGCCTGGTGCAGGGCTCATGCTGGACGCAGCCAAGCCCGATCCCGCTTAAATGGCATACAGGAGCGCGATTTATGAATAAATGGTGTGCGGCGAGATCAGCGCCGCGCAGGCGCGTGCAAACGTCTCGCGTTAGACGTTTGCACACGTGCGAAGCGGTGACAGGTGAGGATATTCGGGAGTGAAGCGCCGCAGCGCCTTAGGTGAGTCGGGCGTGCAACTTCAACTCACGGTTATCTGCCGGATATCCGCGACGGGTTCTTGTCCGAAGGTATCGCTCAGCGCGAAGTCGATCAACTGGGTGGCGCATTGCTCTGGCGAAACCAGTTGGCCGTCGCGTTTGAGTTCTTCGAACTTCTCGCGCAACGGGAATTTCTCTTTGCCGCTGCCGCGAATCTCGCCTTGCATGTCAGTGTCGATCACGCCAGGTGCCACGCTGCAGATTCGCAGCGCGCGATTCGCGTCGAGGACCACGCTGCGCGCATGGTGATCGAGCGCCGCCTTGGTTGCGCAATAGATGCTCCAGCCGGGGTAGGCGTTGCGGCCCGCGCCGCTCGAGATGTGCACGATGCGCCGGTCGCTGGCGTTGACGCTGGCCGTGGCGACGGCGCTCGCCAGCATCATGGGCGTCGCGACGTTGAGACCGACGGCGCTGGCAATGACGGCCACGTCCTGGGTATCGAGCGGGCCGATCGGCTGCACGACGCCCGCATTGTTGATCAGCAGCACGGTATCCGCGCCGTCGACGAAGCGCCGTAACGTGTCGCCCGCGATCCATTGCGCGACGCGCTCCGGATTCGCGAGATCGAGCTCGACCTCTTCGATTGTCTGAGGATAACGCTGGGCGAGCGCCGCGTTGCGCGAGCGCGAGAGTGCCAGCACGGCAATGTTGCGCGACAGCAGTTGTTCCGCGAGCGCAGCGCCGAGGCCGCGGGTGTGGCCGGTCACGATGGCGCGAATGATGCGTTGGGTCATGAGAGTGCTCAAGAAAAACAGGGAAGACCTCGTATTTTCCTCCATGCACGCGAAGTCTGCTGTAACGCGTACCGCGCACTCCTCATGTGGAACGGAACCGCTCCCGGTACTGCAGCGGCGTCGCGC
Organism: Paraburkholderia sp. GAS41; assembly: GCF_050436545.1. Lineage (NCBI taxonomy): Bacteria > Pseudomonadati > Pseudomonadota > Betaproteobacteria > Burkholderiales > Burkholderiaceae > Paraburkholderia > Paraburkholderia sp. GAS41. The sequence goes on along the minus strand of NZ_JBNDMK010000002.1, from coordinate 233,618 downwards.
CGATGCGCCGCACGAACACGATGCGCATGCGGTCGGCGGTGCCGAAGCCGCAGTCGTAGGCGATCGCCTTGAGTGCGGCGGCACTGCTTTCGAGCAGCTTGCGGGCCGCGTCCACGCGGGCTCGTTCGACGAACTCGTGCGGCGTGACGCCGGTTTCCTCCACGAAAACACGGGCGAAATTGCGTGCGCTCATGGCGGCGACATCGGCGAGTTGCTTGACCGTGAAGCGTTCACCGATGCGTTCCATCACATGGGCCTGCACCTTTGCCACCGCCGACGTTTCGTCCGCAGGCGCGGTCAGATACGGACTGAACTGCGATTGCCCGCCCTGGCGCTGGGCAAAGACGACGAGGCGCTTGGCCACCGCGAGCGCAGTGCGGGGTCCATGATCTTCGGCGACGAGCGCGAGCGACAGATCGATCCCCGCTGTGACGCCGGCTGACGTCACGAGCCGCTCGTCGCGTAGATAGATGCGGTCCAGGTCGACGCGGGCGCGTGGAAACTGCATGGCGAGTTGCTCGGCGTGTTGCCAGTGGGTCGTTACGCTGCGTTCATCGAGCAGACCCGCGTGACCGAGCGCGAAGGCGCCCGTGCAGATCGACCCGTAGCGTGTGCAACGCGCAGCGACGCTCGTGAGCCACTCCGTCAGTTGCGGGTCGGGCTCGCGCTCCGGCAACGCGGGGCCGCCGGCCACCAGCGCCAGATCGAAGCTGCGTCGGGTTCCGTCGAACGTGTCGTCGGCGACGAGTGCCATGCCATTGGAGGCGCGCAATGCGCCTGGTTGCGCGCTCAGCAAGGTCACTTCATAGTGCGCGTCGCGCGGAAGAAACCGGTTGGCTTCCGAAAAGACATCCACCGGTCCTGCGACATCAAGTGCTTGCACTCCGGGAAAGATCGCGACTGCGACGGTTGGCATCGAATAACCTCTTTGATAACAGGTGCTACCTGCCTATTGCATTGATCCAGACTGCGCTTCAATGATCGGGTCCGGCAGCCAGGTCTCGGAGCAGCATAGCAAACTGCGGAAAAGGTGAGGATTTCCAGGGACTCGATTTTGCATGCAAAGGTGATGGGCCTGATAAGCGGACGACTCACGTCTCGCGGTCCCGAATAGTCTCACCTTTACGTACGTTGCGCGGCCATTTGCATGGGGCGTTGCATCAAAGGTGAGGATTTTCGGGAGCGGCGAGGCGAGACTGTTGCGTGCCGCGCAAGATCATCCGTGTCCATGCTGTGCAGCGATCTCCTGAAGGTCGAGATCGTATTGAGAAGGGTGAGCAGTTTGTCGTCGATCTGCCCCGACCGATGCATGCGCAACAATTCCGTGCGTCCCGCCGCAATCGCCGCGAGGACGACGTTGTAGTGCGCGGCGCGTTCTTCGGCTGGGTAGGCGGCTTCGAGTTGATGGGCTTCTGTGAGGCGCGCCCAGGCCTGCGGCTCGGTCAGGAGTGGATCCTCGGTGTCAGGTGCATGCGCGGGTTGGATGCAGCGGATCAGCGGACCGATGGTGGTGCCTTGACCCAGCACCGTCACGAGAATCACCGCAAATGCGGCGACCAGAATCAGATCGCGGCCGGGCATCGAATCGGGCAACGACAAGGCGATCGCGAGCGTGACGACGCCGCGCATGCCGGCCCAACTTGTGACCGTCGCGGAACGCCAGTCCGGCGCGGCACTGCGGCGTCGCAAGAATTTGCATAGCGCGCCGTTCAACGCTTCGACACTGAAGACCCAGACAAAGCGCGAAACAAGGACAGCGGCCAGTACCGCAGCCACTGCTGGCGCAAAGACGACGAGCGCGTCACCCAGTCCACCGAGCCGAACGATCACGCCTCGCAGCGACAAGCCGATGAGAATGAAGACCAGCGCTTCCATCAGGAAGATTACGACCTGCCAGAAGGCCGCACCGCGGCGGAGAAAATTTCGTGCTGATGCTAGCCGAGCATCATGCCGCAACTCACGGTAGCGATGACACCGGAGACGTGGAGCATTTCGCCGACGATATAGCTGATCCACGCGGTCAGTACCGACGCCGTAATCATCAGGTATTCCGATCAGCAACGAGGAGACTAACAGTGGATCGCTGCTTTCCCTTAACGGTACGACTGACTTTGCCACTCTGGTGTTGAAACCGGACCCGTTTGATTACTTTAATTTTCATTTTGGAAAGTACCCCGGTTTCGTGCATCGGGCAGCAAATACGGACGACGAATTCTTCGAATTTCTGCTGGAAGATCCGGGTGGTAGTCTCGCCGATTCGTTGGGGACCAATTCTGAACACTATGTTGTGATTCCCGTGCGGGGTGAGTGGATCGCATTTGGCGATAGGTCATGGGGCACGGGGGTCCTGTACGGGCCGACAGAGGTAATGGAATGCGCGAGAAATTTCTATCCGTTCTTCAACTGCCCGCCAGAGCACTTTAAAAATAGAGCCGTCGTCAACGTGATCTAAACGACCGAGCCAACGGCTGTTCTCCCTTGTGCCCCCAACATCAGGGACATGAGGGGAATGAGCCGTTCGGCTTGATCGTTGAATACAAGGCTACACTGCCCCTCAAGCCTTCAACGTCCCCCCCGCCGCATCCTCCCGTGACTGCACCTGCAACACCGCATCCCGCTTATCCAGCAGATGCTGCCGCAAGATCGCGCTCAGCCTCTTGCCGTCGCGGGCTTCCAGCGCCTCCAGCATCTCGCCATGATCGTGCACCGCGCGGTCCCACTTCGGGATCTGAAAATTCGAGCGAAACCGTAGCGCCTGCAATCGTCGGTTCACCGAAATATAAGTCTGCCGCAAGGCCGAATTGCGCGCCGCTTCGTTGATCTTGTCGTGGATCGCCTGATTGCGGCTGTAGTAGCCCGCGAGGTCGTTTTGCGCGCGGCACGCCAGCATCGCGTAGTGCAGCGCCTTGATCTCGGCCAGCTCCACCGCCGTGATCCGCTCGGCTGCCAACTCGCCGGAAAACGCTTCGAGCCCGCTCATCAGTTCGAAGGTCTCGCGCAACTCCGCCTCGGACATCTTCGACACCGACGCCCCGCGGTTCGGCCAGATCTCGATCAACCCTTCCGCGGCGAGCACCTTCAGTGCTTCCCGCAACGGCGTGCGCGAAATGCCGAGCGTCTCGCACAACTCGCGCTCGTTGAGCTTTTTGCCCGGCTCCAGCACGCCTTCCACGATAAAGCGCCTGATGTGATCGACGACGGTGTCGTGCAGCCGCTGCCGCTCCACCTTTGGCATGAGCGGGGCGCTAGGGGTGTCCGTTTCGAAATCCGAATTTTGCATACAAAAACCCTTATACCCGTTTCAAGCGATTTTATAGGAACCTGATGCCAGAGAAGTTAGCGGGTAAACACCGGTATCTGTAGCGTAGGTTTGCCTTGGGTTTGTCACCGATCTGCTGATATAGTTTTTTGAATGCAAAATTCAATTGGAGAAGACTCATGCTGAAGCTCGACTTTCATCCTGCCGGCCGTCACTTCCTGCAGATTCCGGGGCCGAGCCCCGTGCCGGACCGCATTCTTCGAGCGATGAGCTACCCGACCATCGATCACCGGGGCCCGGAATTCGGCGCGCTCGGCCTGAAGGTGCTCGACGGCATCAAAAAGATCTTCAAGACCCAGCAACCGGTGGTGATCTATCCGGCTTCGGGCACGGGTGCGTGGGAAGCCGCGTTGTCCAACACGCTGAGCCCCGGCGACCACGTCCTGATGTTCGAGACAGGCCATTTCGCGACGCTGTGGAAAAAGATGGCGGAGAGCCTTGGGCTCAAGCCGGAGTTTCTCGGTCTGCCGGGTATCGAAGGCTGGCGCCGTGGCGTGCAACCGCAGTTGATCGAAGCGCGTCTGCGTGAAGACACGCAGCACACGATCAAGGCCGTCTGCGTGGTGCACAACGAAACCTCGACGGGTGTCACGTCCGATATCGCCGCCGTACGCCGCGCGATCGATGCCGCCGGACACCCCGCATTGCTGCTGGTCGACACCATCTCGGGTCTGGCCTGCGCCGACTATCGCCATGACGAATGGGGCGTGGACGTCACCGTGTCGGGCTCGCAAAAGGGCTTGATGCTGCCGCCCGGCATCAGCTTCAACGCGGTTTCGCCAAAAGCCATCGCTGCGAGCAAGCAGGCAAAGCTGCCGCGCAGCTTCTGGGACTGGACCGAGATCATTGAAATGAACAAGTCCGGCTACTGGCCGTACACGCCGAACACGAACCTGCTGTACGGCTTGTCGGAAGCGCTCGACATGATTCTGGGCGAAGGACTGGACAACGTCTTCGCGCGTCACGAACGCCTCGCCGAAGCGAGCCGCCGTGCCGTGCGGGCGTGGGGTCTCGAGATCCAGTGCGCCGATCCCGCCGTGTATAGCCCCGTGCTGACGGGCGTGATGATGCCCGAGGGGATCGACGCCGACGCCGTGCGCAAAACCATCTACGAACGCTTCGACATGTCGCTCGGAACGGGTCTCGGCAAGATGAAAGGCCGCATGTTCCGCATCGGTCATCTGGGCGACTGCAACGACCTTACCTTGCTGGCGACGCTGGCCGGCTGCGAAATGGGTCTGAAACTGGCGGGTGTGCCGGTTGCCGCAAGCGGTTTGCCGGCGGCAATGGAGTGGCTCGCCAGCCAGGCGCCGCGTGCAGGATTGAAGGTCGCGGCCTGAGCCCAGGGGATCAACGTCGCAGCACGCCGTTCCAGGCGCGCGGTCGATACCAGCAACGGAGACGGACGATGAAGCGGTTCCGAGTGACCAGTGCGAGCAGTATCGTTTTAGTAATGCTGTGCATCATGTATTTCATTACCTACCTTGACCGGGTCAACGTCAGTACCGCAGCGGCCGGCTTTGGTAAGGAGTTCCAGCTTTCCCATACGCAGATCGGCCTCGTCTTTTCGGCCTTCGCTTATCCGTACCTCGTGTTTCAGATTATCGGCGGCTGGGTGAGCGACCGGTTCGGCGCACGGCGCACGTTGATCTGCTGCGGCGCGGTGTGGGCGCTGGCCACCATCCTGACGGGCCTGGCCGGGGGCCTGACTTCGTTGCTCGCAGCGCGGTTGTTGCTGGGTTTCGGGGAAGGCGCGACGTTTCCGGCCGCGACCGCGGCCATGGCGCGCTGGGTCGCCAAAGAAAAGCGCGGCTTCGCACAAGGCATCACGCACGCGGCCTCGCGTATCGGCAATGCGGTGGCGCCCGGTGCGATCGTGCTCGTAATGGCGACCTGGGGCTGGCGTCAATCGTTCTACATCTGCGGCGTGCTGAGCCTGGTGTGGGTGATCGTCTGGGCCGTCACCTTTACAGAACATCCGAAGGACCATCCGCGCATCACGACTGACGAACTCGAGGTGCTGCCGCTACCCAAGCCAAAGACGGCGAACATCCCGTGGAAAGCCCTGTTTCGCCGCATGGCGCCGGTCACGATTGTGTACTTCTGCTACGGCTGGACCTTGTGGCTCTTTCTGAGCTGGATTCCGCAGTACTTTCTGCATAGCTACCACCTCGATCTGCAAAAGTCGGCCATCTTCGCCTCGACGGTGTTTTTCGCGGGCGTGCTCGGTGACACGCTTGGCGGCATCGTGACAGACCGGATATTCAGGCGCACTGGAAGTCTGAAACGTGCACGCAGCTGGATGGTGTCCGTCTGCATGCTGTTGACGCTCGCCGTGCTGGTGCCGTTGATGTTCGCGCACAATCTGTATGTCTCCATGGCGTGCCTGTCGGCGGGCTTCTTCTTCGCGGAGATGACGATTGGACCCATGTGGGCCATTCCGATGGACATCGCACCCGAATACTCCGGGACCGCCAGCGGCATGATGAATACCGGTTCGGCTCTGGCGGCGATCATCTCGCCGGTCGTCGGCGGCTTTCTGATTGACCGTTTCGGCAGTTGGGAATTGCCGTTTGTCGGCAGCATGCTATTGATGGGCATTGGCGTCGTCCTCGCCTTCCGCATGCAACCGGAAAGCCGATTCGAAGTGAGCGCGACGCCGGGCACGCAGCCGGCACCTGGCCTCAAGGTGTAAGGGCCCCACTACGCGCAATTTTCAACCACAGAACCGATAACAACGTAACGATGACCTCATCCGACATGTCCCCCTTGAGCCAGCGTCTAGTCGACGCGCGGGCCCGTCACGTGACGCTCGACACCTTGCCGCCGGAACAGGTACCGGCTGACGCCGACGCCGCCTATGCGATCCAGCACGAGATTCTGCGTGTGTCGGGCGCGCAGATTGGTGGCTGGAAGATCGGCGCGAAGTCGGAAACGGGACCGATCCAGGGCGCGCCGCTGCCGGCCGCCGATGTCCATGCCGACGGCGCGAAACTGGCGCGTGATGCATTCGCGCCGCTGGCGCTCGAACTGGAGATTGCGTTTCGCTTTGGCCGCCGCTTCGAGCCGGCCAGCGCGCCATACAGCGAAGCTGAAGTGCTGGCTGGAATCGGATCGTTTGGCACAACCATTGAAGTCGTCGCGAGCCGCTACGCGGCATGGCCGAACGTCGACAAACTCGCGCAACTCGCCGACCTGCAGAATAACGGTGCACTCGTCGTTGGTGAATTCGCGCCTTACCGTGCCGACTTTCCGTTTGTCGCGCCGTCGCTGCGCTTCAGTTTCGAGGGGCGCGACGTCGTGCTCGCCGCCGCGGCCAACCCGGCCGGCGATCCGCGCCGGCTGCTCACGTGGCTCGTCAATCACTCCGCCGTGCATCGAGGCGTGGCCGTTACGCCGGAGATGGTAGTGACGGCCGGTTCGTACACCGGCATGTTTTTCCCGCAGAGCGCAGGCACGGCAAGTGGCCGGATCGAAGGGCTTGCGCCCGTGAGTGTGACGCTCTACTAAAGATTTCTTCGGGCCGACGATATGACGAATGCCGCTTCCCCCTTGCTCGTCAAACCCATTCATCTGGTGCCGTCCAGCGCACGCATGACGACGCCGCTCGCGAGGCGCCTGCGCGAAGCCTTGCATGGCGACGTGCTGTTCGATGCAGCGAGCCGCGGACGTTATGCCACGGATGCGTCGATCTACCAGATCACGCCGATTGGCGTCGTCGTGCCGCGTGACCAGGAAGACCTGCGCCTCACGCTCGAAGTCGCGCGCAGCGAGAAGGTGCCCTTGCTCGCGCGTGGAGCGGGCACGAGCCAGTGCGGGCAAACCGTCGGCGAGGCGCTGGTGATCGACACCAGCAAGTGGCTGAACAATATCGTCGCGTTCGATGCACAAGCGCTGACTGTGACGGTGGAACCCGGCGTCGTGCTGGATCATCTCAACGCCTGGCTCAAGCCGCATGGGCTGTGGTTCCCGGTGGATGTATCGACGGCGGCGCAATGCACGATCGGCGGGATGGCCGGCAACAATTCGTGCGGCTCGCGCTCGATCGAGTACGGCAACATGGTGCACAACGTCGAGGCCATCGAGGCGATCCTCGCCGATGGCAGCGAGGCGCGCTTCGGGTCGCTGCGCGACGCGCCGCAAGGGGCGCGTCTGCAGCAGATCGTCGAAGGCGTGCAGCGCATCGCGCTGCGTGAGCGCGACGAGATTGTCGCGCGCGTGCCGAAGGTGCTGCGGCGCGTGGCGGGCTACAACATCGACGTGTTCGATTGCCAGAATCCGCGTGCGTATACCGATGACGGCGTCGCCAACCTCGCGCACCTGCTGGTCGGCTCGGAAGGCACGCTGGCGTTCAGCCGCCAGTTGACGCTGAAGCTCGCGCCGTTGCCCGCGCACAAGGCGCTTGGCGTGGTCAACTTTCCGACCTTCTGGCAGGCCATGGATTTGACGCAGCACATCGTCAAGCTCAAGCCCGTGGCAGTGGAACTGGTCGACCGCACGATGATCGACCTGGCAATCAGCAATCCGGCGTTTCGTCCGGTCATCGAAAAGGCGCTGGTGGGCCGTCCGGAAGCGATCCTGCTGGTGGAATTCGCCGGCGAGAGCCGCGACGCGCAAGTCGCCGGTCTGAAGCAACTGACCGAACTGATGGCGGATCTCGGCTTGCCGGAATCGGTCGTGCAGATGCCGGACGCGAACGAGCAGAAAGCCTTGTGGGAGGTCCGCAAGGCGGGCCTCAACATCATGATGAGCATGAAGGGCGACGGCAAGCCGGTGTCCTTCATCGAAGACTGCGCGGTGCCGCTCGAACATCTGGCCGAATACACGAGCAAGCTGACCGAAGTGTTCCACCGTCACGGCACGGAGGGCACGTGGTATGCGCATGCGAGCGTCGGCACGCTGCACGTGCGGCCGATTCTGGATATGCGGCGCGACGGCGCGCTCAAGATGCGTGCGATCGCGGAAGAAGCGGCGGCGCTCGTGCAGGAGTACAAGGGTGCGTATTCCGGCGAGCACGGCGATGGGCTGTGCCGCGGCGAATGGGTGGCATGGCAATACGGGCCGCGTCTGAACCAGGCGTTCAGCGAGATCAAGGCGCTGTTCGATCCGGACAATCGCTTCAACCCCGACAAGATCGTGCGACCGCCGAAGATGGACGACGCCGGCAATTTCCGCTTTGCGCCGGGCTATCGCGAGCGCGCGATTCAGACGGCGCTCGACTGGTCCGCATGGAACGTCGAACGTCATCCGCGTACCGGCGAAGAGAGCTTGCCGGGAAGCGGCAGTGACCTGTCCGGCGGCCTCGCCAGGGCCGTCGAGATGTGCAACAACAATGGCCATTGCCGAAAATTCGACGCGGGTACGATGTGTCCGAGTTACCGCGTGACGAAGGACGAGCAGCACGTGACACGTGGCCGGGCCAATACATTGCGTCTCGCGATCTCAGGACAACTCGGCGAGGAAGGGCTGGCGAGCGACGACGTCAAAGACACGCTCGATCTGTGCGTGTCGTGTAAGGGCTGCAAGCGCGATTGTCCGACGGGCGTCGATATGGCGAAGTTCAAGATCGAGGCACGCGCGGCGCGTGTCAAGCGGCAGGGTCTGAGCGTGCGGGACCGGCTGGTGGCATTCATGCCGCGCTATGCACCATTCGCGAGCAAGGTGCCCGGTTTGATGGCGCTGGCCGACAACGTGCCAGTGCTGTCCACGTGGTTCAAGCAGACCGTGGGCTTCGCCCCGCAACGGACGCTGCCGCGCTTCAGCAAGTCGTTCCTCGCGAGCGCGGTAGCAACGGGCACGCGGGAGTCCGCCGGCTCGGCAAAATCGCGCTCGAATGCCGATGGTGCCGTGAAGGAAGTGTTGTTGTTCGTCGATACGTTCAACAACCACATGGAGCCGGAGAATGCGCGTGCTGCGCAGCAGGTGCTGGAGGCGGCGGGCTATGCCGTGCACTTCAATACGCGCGAAGGCGAGCGGCCAGTCTGTTGCGGCCGCACGTTCCTCGCTGCGGGTCTGGTGGACGAAGCGAAACACGAAGCCCGGCGCATGCTGGACATGTTCCGGCCATTTGTCGAACGCGGTGTGCCGATTGTCGGGCTCGAACCGTCGTGTCTGCTGTCGTTGCGCGACGAGTTTCTCCACTATGGCTTCGGCGAGGAAGCGCAGCGGCTTTCGAAGTCGGCATTCCTGTTCGAGGAGTTTCTGGTGCGCGAGCAGAAGGCCGGGCGTCTGACGCTGGAACTCAAGCCGCTTCCTGCGGAAAAAGCCCTCGTGCACGGCCATTGCCATCAGAAGGCCTTCGATGCCTTCACGCCCGTGCAAACCGTCCTGAAGTGGATTCCTGAACTGGAGGTGTCGACGGTCGAATCATCCTGTTGCGGGATGGCCGGCAGTTTCGGTTACGAAGCCGAGCACTACGAGACCTCGCAGGCGATGGCGGAGTTATCGTTGCTGCCGGCGGTCCGCAAGATCGGCGCCGACACGGTGATGGTGGCCGACGGCACCAGTTGCCGGCATCAGATTCTTGATGGCGCCGGCGTGGATGCGGTGCACGTGGCCCGTGTGCTGGCGATGGCGTTGAAGTAACCGCAGCCTTATGCCGCCACGCCGATGGCCTGACGGTACTGCATCGGCGCCACGCCCACCGCTTCGCGGAAGCGGTGGCTGAAGTGGCTCGCGTTGGCATAGCCGCAACGCGCCGCCACCTGGGCGAGCGGCAGCGTGGTGGTGCGCAACAGCAGGCGCGCCCGCTCGACCCGCTGCTGGGCAATCCACGCAGCCGGCGGCAGACCGAACGAGGTGCGGAACATCCGCGCCAGGTGGTACTCCGACAGACAGGCCGTCTCGGCCAGATCGCCGAGCGTCAGCGGCTGGGTCAAATGCGCGTCGATATAGTCGCGCAACCGGCGGCGCGTCGCGACCGACAGGCCGCCCTTTAGCGCGGGGTCCATGCGACTCACCCCTTGCGAGCGCAGTAGCAGGCTCAAGACTTCGTGCGCCGTTTCGTTGGTCCGCAACAGGCCGTCGGCGTCATCCCAGCTTTGGTGGGTCAAGGACTGGCACAGGGTGGCAATGCGGGCGTCTTCGAAATAGGTGCGGTCGGCCAGCGTCACTTCACGCGGTTCCCGGTCGAGTTCCCGCACGGCGCGCTGCGTGAAGTGCTCCGGCAAGAAATACAGGTGCATGAAATGCATCTGACCGCGCACCCACCAGCGCGATTGATGGTCGCCGGGCAGCGCGCAAAGCCGCGTGGGCGCGCCATACAGCCCCGGCATTTTCTGGCGCTCGGTGCGATAACCGCCGTCGATATAGCACGACAGCGTGTGATGACCGGGATTGTCGTAGACGGTTTCGGCCTCTTCGGTCTCGCGGGTCCACTCCGCTATGGCCAGCTGGTCGCCGAGCCAGGCGAAGCGTTGCAGCGTCGCATTGGCGTCGCGCAGCGTGTGACACACCGAGTGAAGGCCAAATGGCGTCTCGGCGGGGTCGATCACGGTGCTGGGCAGACTGGTGTTCACGGCTAGAGAAGGGCGAATGATATGGCGTCCAGTATAGAGCGTGCGGTGCCGCCGCCGCTCGCCCCAGCAAAGAAGTGCGCAATCCTGGACAAGTGAAGGGCGGTTCGCAGGCGCACAGTCGGGCAGTCGAATCCCCGAATTTCATTCCCGCAAGTCTTGCCATGAACCTGTTTCTCTACGCTTTAACCGTCCTGATCTGGGGCAGCACGTGGATCGCCATCAAATGGCAACTCGGGGTGGTGCCGCCGCCGGTGTCGATCGCCTGGCGTTTTGGGCTCGCCGCGCTCATCCTGTTTGCCCTGCTGCGCATCATGCGCCGGCCGATCTGGCCGCCGCGTGCCGCGTGGCGATTCCTGGTGGCGCAGGGGCTGGCGTTGTTCTGCTGCAACTTTCTGTGCTTCTACTACGCCGAGCAGGTTGTGCCGAGTGGTCTGGTGGCGGTGATTTTCTCGATCGCCCCGCTGCTGAATTCGATCAACGGCCGGCTGTTCATGGGACGTCCGCTGCAACCCACGGTTATCCTGGGCGCGTTGCTGGGTCTCTTGGGCATTCTATGTCTGTTCGTGCCGCAGATGGCCGGGCACCTTGGCGACAATGCCGCGTGGCTGGGAATGGGGATCGCGTTCCTCGGTACCTTGTGCTTTTCCACGGGCAGCCTGCTGTCGAGCCGGATGCAATCGATGGGCCTGCACCCGCTCGTCACCAATAGCTGGGCCATGCTGATCGGCGCCAGCATCCTGACCGTGGGGAGCGCCTTGGCCGGCCTGTCGTTCAGAGTCGAACCCGATGTACGGTATCTGGGCGCGCTCGCCTATCTGGCCGTGTTCGGTTCGGTGATCGGCTTCACGGCTTACCTGATGCTGGTCGGACGCATGGGGCCGGAGCGAGCCGCCTATTGCACTGTGCTGTTTCCGATTGTCGCGCTGGCGATATCGACGGTGTTCGAGGGCTATCACTGGACCTTACTGGCCGTCATTGGCCTCGTGCTGGTGGTGGCCGGCAATCTGGTGGCGTTCGATCTGACGCGGCGTGTCTTTGCGCGGAAAATTTTGCCCAACACGTAATATTTGAAAAGATATGCCGGGAAACAGTCCGTAATTTCAATTCAATTGATGCATCTAGAATTGAGATTTCTATTGCCATTCTAAAACGAATTTTTATCGATTAATTTCCACGAAAAATATGCGAGGATGAGTCGCCTTCGCAAGGAAATGATCGTGAAACTGTCTTCTCGCTTCGGCGCGGCCCTGCTCGTTGTTCAAGGCATCTGGCCCTGTGTTGCGCTTGCTCAGGCGCAGCTGACCTATACCACTTCGTGGATCGGCAATAGTTCTGGATTCGGTAACGGAAAATGGATGCAGCAGGATATTCAATCCATCTATGTCGCGGCGAATGGCACGGTTTATACCAATTCGCCATGGGATGAAAGCGGTAGTGAAATCGCTTCCTATCAGAACGGTAATAAGCTCGCGGTAGCCGGCAATACGCACGGCTGGGGCGCCGCTGGCGGCGATGCGGTCGCCAGCAACGACACGTATCTATACGCTGCGATGTCAATTGGCAACGAAAGCAACGCGCTGGTGGGCGCGGACTATCCGCCGCAGAATCAGACGTGGTTCGGCATCACCCGGCGTCTGGTGTCGAACATTGCGCTCGGTGCGCCGTTCGCCTCCGGCATCGGCAACAGCGCGAATGTCACCAAAGACAGTTTTCTACGCGTCGAGGCGGTGACGGCGGGCATCGACGCGGGCATTCGCGGACTTGCCGCCACCGACAGCGAAGTCTACGTAGCCGATACCTACGGCAACCGCATCGTCGTGCTCGACGCGCAAACCATGCGGCAAGTGCGTTCATGGAGCGTGCCGGCACCGGGCCGCATCGTCATCGATACTGACTCGACGCTTTGGGTCATCAGCGGTTTCGATTCGGCGAGCGGTGCGAGTGTCGTGCACTGTTCGAACACCGGCGCGCCGCTGGCGGGGGTCCTGCCGTTGCCGGCCGGCACGATCCCTACCGCGCTTGCCATTGCCCCGTCGGGGCAGATTCTCGTGGCGGACAATAGCCCCTCGCAACAGATCCTCGTGTTCGACAAGATCGGTGGCGGTCAGACGCGACTCGACACGGCGCTCGGCACGCGCGCGGGCCTCTTTCATACGGTTGAAGGCACGCCCGGGAACTGGCGCTTCAACGGCATCACCGGCGTGGGTTTTGATCAGAGCGGCAACTTGTACGTAGGACAGAACGGCGAAGGACCGCGGCCGATCGGTTCAGCGACAGTCGGCGAAGGCGCGGTGCTCGAAAGCTATGGATTCGTTTCGCGGCAACTCAACTGGCGTCTGTATGGGCTGACCTTCGTCGACAGCGGCGACTTCGATCCGGCCAACACCGCTAGCGTGTTTAGTGGTTCGAAACGCTTCTCGCTCGATTACAGCCAGCCCGCCGGGAAGGAATGGTCGTACGCGGGCTTTACGCTGAACCGCTTCGCTTACCCGAACGACCCCTCGTTCCATCTGACTCGCGGCGTGCGCGGCGAGCCGATGGTCCGCCGGATCAATGGCCAGCCGTATCTGTACACGCTCGATCCATACTCGCACTATTTGAGCGTGTATCGCTTCAACACGGACCACGGCGAAGTCGCCATTCCTTCTGGCTTGCTGGCCGAGAATCCGATCCCCGGCACGTGGCCGGCTGGGCAGCCCGCGTACGGCGAGTGGATGTGGCGTGACAGCAATGGAGATGGCGTGCTCGATGCGAACGAGATCACCAGCAACCCGTCCACGGGCAGCACGGTAGGCGACGGTTTCTGGTGGGTGGACAGCGCCAGCAACGTCTGGCTCGCGACACCCGTGAGCGGTATCCGTGAAATGCCGCTGCAGGGCCTCGACCCGTACGGCAATCCGATCTATCAGTACACCGGCGCCAAATGGTTTGCGATGCCGCCGCAGTTCAACCGGCTCGGGCGCCTCGTCTACGTCCCGCAGACCGATACGATGTACGTGACTGGCTTTACGGCCGCGAGTCCATGGAACACGACGCTATGGAAAGAAGCTGGTCCGCTGCTGGCGCGTTACGACAACTGGAGTACGGGCAATCCGTCGTTGATCTACACGATCGCACTGCCGTGGAATACACAAAGCGACCCACCGGTGACGACGGTGGGTGTCGCAGTGGCGGGCCACTATATCTTCGTGGCCGAGTTGTTTACGCAGAAGATCGATGTGTACGATGCGCGCTCAGGTCAGGCGGTCGGTTATATGACGCCCGGCGCGAGTGTGGGCAACACGAGCGGTTGGGTCGATGTCTATCTCGGCATCAACGCGGTGGAGCGCGATAACGGTGAATACGACGTGCTGGTGGAGGACGACGCGCGCGCCAAGATCCTGCTGTATCGGTGGACGCCCGCGCCGTAGCACCTTAGCGCCTTGGTGGCTAAGGGCGCGGCGAATGGACGATCGAACGCGATCGGTATATAACAACGTTAGGGTTCCATTCACCACCGCCATAAAGGGAGACACCTTCCATCATGACGCGCGATGCTTCGCAAAACCAGCAAACGGGCGAAAAGCCCGATATCGAGCACCTCGACGCAGCGATCAACCACGTCGACCAGTTGGTGAGTTCGGGCGGCATTGCATCGGGCGCAGCCAGAGGGCTGTTGTATAGTCTGATCGAGACGCTCGGCACCCTGGTTGGCGACCCGGACCTGCCCGAGCACGCCCGCTCAGGGTATGAAGGCTTGCTGGAAACGGCCCGTGAATTACGGGTCAAGCTTGAACACTGAAATTGGTCTGCGGATTCAGGCTTCCACGCTTTCCTGCGCGGCGAGCGCTTCCAGCAAAGCGTTCGGCGCCGAGGTGATCTGCAGTGTCGGCGTGCCGTGCCAGTCCGCGCAGCGCTGGAATGCGCGCTGAAGGTCGGCGGCGAGTCGGCCGCTGACTCGCACCCCGGGTTCCAGGTGAACCGCCTTCAGTTCGAAGATGCCGCTCGAGCGGTGCGCCTTGGCATCGGCGCGGCCTACCAGTTTGCCGCGGTTCAGAATCGGCAGCACGAAATAGCCGTATTTGCGCTTGGCCGCGGGCGTGTAGCACTCAATCGCATAATCGAAGTCGAAGAGCGCCGCAGCGCGCTTGCGATCCCACACAACCGGATCGAACGGCGACAGCAATGTCGTCACCGTCGAGGCCAGTTTGCCGCTGCTTGCATCGTCGATCAGCGGGGCGAACTCGCGATGCACGAAGGTATCCTGCTTCCATCCGTCTACCCGAACCGGGATCAACTCGCCCTGGTCGGCCAGTGCGTGCAGCGCATCGACATACGGGCGGCGCGGCAGCCGGTAGTAATCGGCCACCCAATCGGCGCGCGCCACGCCTAACGCCCGGCAACTGCGTCGCAGCACTTCCTGGGCGACGGCCTCTGCCGGTTGCAGATCGCGCTTGTCGTTCCAGCCCGGCAGGACGCGCTCCGCCAGATCGTAGACACGATGGAAATTGCGCCGCTCGGCTACCATCAATTGACCGATGGCGAACAGCACTTCGAGGTGCCGCTTCTCCGGCTTCCAGTCCCACCAGCCGTCACTCTTGCCAGTCTCGCGGACGAAGTCCGCCGAGCGCACCGGCCCGTTTGCGCGAATCTGCTCGAGGAGGAGGTCAATCTCTTTGCGGTACTTCTCGTGCCACTCCGCGGCGTATTTCCAGCCCATGCCGCTGGGGTCCAGCATGCGGTGGCGCAGCAGGCCGTAATCCTCGATCGGCACGAAGCAGGCCTCGTGCGACCAGTATTCGAAAAGCTTGCCTTCGGCGAGATGCTCGTCGAGCCATTGCGGCGTGTAGGCACCGAGACGGCTGAACAGAACCAGATAAGGGCTGCGGGCGACGACGTGAATCGTGTCGATCTGCAACTGCGCCATGCGGCGGATCGCATCGAGGACGTCGGCTTTGGTGGCTTTGCGGCGCGGCGGGGTCAACAGACCCTGCGCGGCGAGATGGAGAGTACGGGCGGCAGATAACGGGAGAGTCTTCACGCGGTCGGATCGCTGAGTGGAATGGCACCGGCGCGGTTGGCGCGCTGGAAAAGTAGCGGCGTGAGGCGGACCGACAATGCGTCGCCCAGCCGGACAACCGCTACTTTAGCGCGAACGCGTCATGCACCCAGCGCGACGGCTTCTCCGGTGACCATCGCCAGCATCGTATGGATCTGCGAGACCACGGCGGCTCCCTCGCCGACGGCTGCCGCGACCCGCTTGGTCGAGCCGGCGCGCGCATCGCCGATGGCGAATACGCCATCCACGGTCGTGCCCAGATCGCAGGTGGAGTTCAGGCCTTTCGCACCGGTCAGCACAAAGCCCTTCGAATCGAGCTGCACACCGCAGGTTTGCAGCCATTCCGTGTTGGGGTCCGCACCGGTGAAGAGGAACAGATGACGCGTGTCGAAACGATCCGTGCCATCCGGTAACGGCTCTTTCAATACGACCGATGCAAGGCCGACGTCGTCCGCGTCGAGCTGCCCGATCTCCGTGTTCGGATGCACGAACACATTCGGCAGCGAACGGATCCGGTCGATCAGATAGCGCGACATGGTTGCTTCGAAGCCGCTGCGGCGGATCAGTACGTGCACTTTGGCCGCGTGCGTCGCGAGATAGACAATGGCCTGCCCGGCGGAATTGCCGCCGCCCACCAGCACGATTTCCTCGCGCTTGCACAGCTTGGCTTCGACCGGCGAGGCCCAGTAGTAGACGCCGCGTCCGTCGAAACGCTCGAGTCCTTCAATCGCGGGCCGGCGGTATACCGCACCGCTCGCAATCACGATGGTGCGCGCCTTCACGCTGCCGCCGCACTTGAGTTCGAGGCGGTGCGGCGACTCTTCGCAATGCAAAGCTTTGACCTTGACCGGAATCGCGACGTGCGCGCCGAACTTCTGCGCCTGCACGAACGCGCGGCCAGCCAGCGCCTGACCGGTGATGCCAGTCGGAAAGCCCAGATAGTTTTCGATGCGCGAGCTGGCGCCCGCCTGACCGCCCGGCGCGCGGCTGTCGAGCACGATCACCGAGAGGCCTTCCGAGGCTGCGTACACGGCCGTGGCGAGTCCGGCAGGGCCGGCGCCGACGATGGCCACGTCGTAAATCAGCGACGCGTCGAGCTCGGGAAGCATGCCGAGGCAGGTGGCGAGGTGCGGGTCGCTCGGATGCCGTAGCACGGACCCGTCCGGGCAGATCACCAGCGGCAGATCTTCCGGTTGCGCGCCGAATTGTTCGATCAGGATGAGCGCGTCTTCGTCGCGTTCGTCGATCACCGAATGCGGGTGACCATTGCGCGACAAGAACCCCTGCAGCGAGACGAGCCGCGAGTCATTGCTCTTGCCCACCAGGATCGGGCCACCCGCGCCTTTTTCGATCAGCGAGACGCGCCGCAGAATCAGCGCACGCATGATGCGCTCACCCAGTTCGGCTTCTGCGACGATCAGGGCACGCAGGCGGATAGGCGTAATCAGCAGCGCGTCGACAGGTTGAACCGCCATGCCGCTGACGAGACACACGCGCCCGGACAATTGACCCACTTCGGCGAGGAACTGCCTTGGGCCGCGCTCGGAGACGAGGCGCTCGCGCCCCAATCCGTCGCGTTGGAAAATCTTGACGCGTCCTGCCAGTGTCACGAACATTCCCGCGCCGATATGGCCGGTTTCGAACAGCAGCTGACCCGATTCGAAGTGCTGCACTTCACCGAATTTGCGCAACCTGTCGATTTCTTCCCAGGTGAGGTTGGGGAACATCTGATGTTCCCGCGTCGCGAGCGAGGAGAACGGGGCGTCGGCGACTACAGTTTGTTGTTGTTGTGCTTCGGCTTCTTCAATCTCGACCATCAACCGCTCCTTCTGTTTTTTGGTTCAGCAACGGGTCCAGCGGGCAGCGCGGGCCATCAGCAACCAGTAGCGGCCGGCAGCAACCGGGTGGCAACTGGCGCGTGGCGGCGGGGCGTGTTACACCGCCGGCGCGACGCCAGCATGCACTTCGGGCACCGGCTCTTCGTCCAGCGGTTCGAGTTGCCGGCCGGCGTCGCGCCAGGCGTCGAGACCGCCGCGCAGCGGCAGCACGTCGATGAAGCCCGCTTCGTTGAGTTGTTTGGCCATCCATGCGGCCGAAATTTCATTCGGGCACGAGCAATAAATGACAAGCTTTTGATCCGGCGCGTACTTCGCGATGATTTCGTTGAGCTGACGTTCGTCGGCGAATTGCGTGCCTGGGATCACGAACGGATCGAGCTTGCGCTTTTCGCGCGAGCGGATGTCGAACAGGACCGGCGGCTTGCCGGCCTCGATCAGTTTGTCGAGCTCGTCGATTTCCATGCGGGCCGTGGCCAGCTTTGCGATGAGCTGGCGCCGCCGGATCCAGCGATACGTTGCATAGAGCAGCAGCAACACCAGAATCACGACGCCCGCCATCCGCCCAAGACGGCCCGCGCCAGCCATCAGCATGTCGATCTGCTGCGCGAACATGGCGCCGATGACGAGACCGGTGCCGGACCACAGCGCGGCGCCGATGCTGTCGTAGGTCAGGAAGGTGCGATATTTCGTGCCCATCGCACCGGCCATAGGAATGGAGACGATCGCGAGGCCCGGGACGAATTTCGCCACCGCAAGCACGCGCACGCCCCAGCGGCCGAAGAACCGCTCGGTCTTCTTGACGCAGGAGTCACGCGAGAGCGACAGCTTGCAGAGTGTTTTCAGCGTGTTGCCGCCGTAGATGCGGCCGGCGAGATACCAGACACTATCGCCGATCAGCGTGGCGAAGATCGCCAGGATCAGCACCGCAGCGAGTTGCGTGCCGACAGTGGCCGGGTGCATGGCGGCGGCCGCCCCGAACAGGACGAGGCACGGCATCGCGGGCACAGGCAACCCAAGCGATGCAGCAAGCACATTGGCAAAGACGAGCGCAGGCCCGTACTGCTCGACGAGGTCATGTAGCATTGGCTTACTTCCACAGCCGTTGCCGGTGGGAAGCGAAGATGTAAGTTAACGATTATGGACGCATTTCCGTGACGCGCAAGCGTCCGGTAATGTAGTGCGCGGATGAAGCGGCAGAAGCCCTGCTGGGTCAGGCACGGCGGGTGGAGACGACCGCATGAAGCGAGGTTCCGTCCGGCCAGTTAATGTTTCAAACGAAGCTTCAATGAAGGTGCAGACGAGCTTGCAAGGAAGGCTTGCAGATAGAGTCTGCGGCGAAGCGTGCAGATGAGCGTTGGCGGCCGGCGCGCGGCATTCGCGTGCGCCAGTGTCGCCAACCGGTTAGGTACGATGATTGTGTTGTTCGCCCGGCAATTCGGCGCCGTGCGCACGAATGGTCGCAATCAGTTCCGCGGGCGTGATTTCATAACGCACTTCGCGGTGAATGCCAGGCTTGCGTTCGTCGACTTCGATCAGAAGAATACCCTTGCCGTCTTCTGTCGATTCGAGGCGCAGCGAGCGGAGTTCGCGCGCCGTTGCGTCGTCGTATTCGGTGAGCAGGGCCATTGACCCGGAAGACCCGGTAGTGCGCATCGAAGTTGTCCTCGTTCGTTGTTGATGAAGCCATTGTAAGGGCAGCGTGGCGCGCTGTCTTTTTGCGCCCCGCTGATACCGCGACATCCCACGCACCTCGGAGAGCCGCGCCACGCATTGCGATGCGCGATGCCCACTCCGCAGTGGCAGCCAGTTTAACGCGACTCATTGCGTCGCAAGATGCATTTTTCGTGCCCCGCTGCGGTGCAACGATTCCACGCGATTGTCACGGCCCTGACGCGTGGCGCGGTTAGGCGGTTTATGCGGCGAACGCGCGCAGCTATTTCCTGTAAACGAAGCGACCCGCATCATCGTTGACCGGGGATTCGGGCGCGGTTTTATATTGCGGTGACTTCGTCAGGTATTTTTTGCCGCCTGGATTGCCTGGCGCGCCGGCATGATAGAAATGACGCAGACAAAAAATAGCCCGTCCGATGAAGGACGGGCCATTAAACGCCGTTATTACTCGGGTCAGCCGGCCCCGCACAACCAGGGCGCTGACGGGCATATGCTGAGCCGCACGCGAGTCTTTGTCGAGGTGGGAGTAACGCCGATCTATCAGACTTAAGCGTTGCCGCGCGGCTCGATCTGGGAGCATTAGCGGCCTCACAGTGCGAGGGTCCGCAGAGAGTGCCGGGATCGGCTCCGGCGCGACTTCTGTAAGCGTAAACGGTGGGCGCGCCCGTGTTCGTTCATGTCGTCTGCGTCGCGTTTGACGAGCCCTTCAAAAGCGTTACACTGCGCTGGAAGGTGCGGTGTGGCCTGCAGACATTGCGGCTCGCGATCAGCCTGCGCAGCGGTCTGCCTGTAAAAACAACGCGAACGACCTGACCCGATGCAGAAGATCCTCGACCATACCCAGGCGTCGCTCGCCGAGGCGTTTGCTTCGCTGGCGCGAAACGCGAAACGCCAGCAATCGCTCTATCTGACGGCCATCGTCACGTTGATGGCAATCGTGGTTCTTTCGGCGCTGCTGCTTGCGGTGCTGGCGGCCGGCAAGCAACTGGAATACCGCCGCTCGCTCGCCACGCAATATGCCTCCGACGTCTCGCTGCTCCTGCATCAGGAGCTCTCGTTCCTGCGGCGCACCGAACACACATTGGCCTATTACCAGCACGGCGGCGAGGTACGAAACCTGCCGGATGGCGTCGCAGCGGCGATCCTGCAAACCGGCGTGGCACGGTGCCCGGTCGATGCAGTGGGCGTGCCCTTCGACCTGCTGGTCGCTGAAGCCACGCGCAACGAGTGGGGCTCCGCGCTCAACAACAAACTGCTCTGGCTCTACGGGGCAGGCCAGTCCACGCTCGTGACGCAGCAGGCCATCGAACTCGATCAGCGTGCCATGCTGATCGGGGTGAGCGAAGACTATGCCGTGATCCTGCCGGCGCACGACCCGCGACCAGGTGACCACGCGCCGCGCCTCGAGCCCCCGGACGTGGCCAGGCTGCGCGCCATGCTCGAACATGCGCTGGAGACCGAAACCGGGCGGCGCGTGCCGGCCAAAGGCGAACGGGTGTGGATCGGGCCGTATGTCGATCCATGGCTGAGCGCGCCGGTCATGACTGCCGTCAGTACCTATTACGCAGGCGATGTGCCCACCACGCTCGTGACGATGAGCATTCCCGTGGACGTGTTGATCGGGCGGCTACCGGAGCAACGCCGCGGGGGCACGCTGCTGCTTCTTTCTGATGACCAGCGCGCGGCAGTTTCGTTGCCCACCGGCAGCGCGGCGCTGGAGAGCGACTTACGCGCGATCGCCGCGGATCTTCCGGACGGCGCCTACCGTTACACGCGTCGCGGTGCGGTGATGCGAGAGCAGATCATCCCGGGCTTCGGCTCGCTGGTCGGCTATATCCCGTGGAGCGTGCTGATTACCACGATAGGCTGGCAACTGGGTGCGATTGCAGGTGTGGCGATATTCCTGTTGCTGGGTATTGCGCTCGCCACCCGCTTCTGGGGGCTGCGCCTGTTGCAAACCAGCCATGTCGAAACGGCGCGTATGCTCGAGAGCGAGTCGATCAACCATATCCTCGTCAGCGCCACACCGATTGGTCTGTGCATCGTCCGGCGGAGCGACTATTCAATCCTGATCGCCAATGAGCTCGCGGGCGAGTTGCTGGATATCGAACTGTCTGCGAATACGCTGCCCGCACACATCGTCGCAGCCTTCAAGACCCAGTTTGCCGCGCTACCCAACGCCGTGAGCGAGTCGGAAATCGTGGTATTCGGTGCGCCCGCGCGGCCCGGCAAAAACCATCGGGAGAGCGAACAGTTTCTGCAATTTACGTGCGCACCGGCTCGTTATACCGGTGTCGACGTGCTGTTCTGCGCGATCCTCGATGTCACCGCGCAACACGCGCTTGAGCAACAACTGCGCACCGCGCAGCAGGCCACCGAATCGACGATGCGAGCGCGCTCGACGTTCTTTGCCTCGATGAGCCACGAGATTCGTACCCCGCTCAACGTACTGCTGGGCAATCTGGAATTGCTCTCGCGTACAGCGGGTCTGGAAACGCACGAGCAGCGCTTGCGGTCGCTCGGCACAGCCGCCGAAACATTGCGTCGCGTCGTCAACGATATCCTCGATTTCTCGAAGATCGACGCAGGCGAGTTGAAGCTCGTTAGCGAATCGTTCAGACCCATCGACGACTTCGAAAATCTCGCGCTATCGTATGCGCCGATGGCGGAGGGTCGGCCGATCCGCTTTTATTCGCATTTGTCACCGACGCTGGATCAGGTGCTGAGCGGCGACCGCACGCGTATCGTGCAGATTGTCAATAATCTGCTAAGCAATGCGTATAAATTCACGTCCAGCGGGAAAATCACGCTCAATGCGGAAGTGCAGGAAGACGCGCAGGGACGCAGCATCTTGCATTGCCGCGTCTGCGATTCGGGAATTGGCATGGACCCGGCGGTGGTCGCGCGCATCTTTCATCCGTTTATCCAGGCCGAAACCAGCACGGCTGCCCGCTATGGCGGCACGGGCCTCGGGCTTTCGATCTGCGCGAGCCTGTGCGATTTGATGGGCGGGCATATCGCCGTCGACAGCGTGCAAGGTGTGGGGAGCGGTTTCAGCGTGTCGATTCCGCTCGCGCGTTTGCCTGAAGACCAACGCGTGCCGGTTGCCACACCAGCCCGGCGTGGCAACGCGATGGTGCTGTGTCAGGAAACGGATTCCGCACCGGTTATCGGCGGCTGGCTCGATCGCGCAGGATGGTTCACGCACGGCGTCCGTGCAGTGCGCGCCGCCGAAGACTGGTTGCGTGCCAACCGGCCCGACGTGCTGGTCGTCACCGGCGAATACGGGCTCGATGTCATCGCCGCATTGCGTGCCTTGCAACCGGCGAAGGCGGTCTGGATTACGCGCATGGGTCCCCATCGTCCAACGTTATGCGCTGACGGTGTGTTCGAAGTGAGTGAGTTCAGTCACGTGGCGGTTCTGGCGGCGGTGGAGTTGGCTGCCAGCAAGGATGACGAGGCGTATGCGAGAGCGGCGGTGGACGCCTCGGCGACGCCCGACGCGCTCGCCCGTTCGCCGCTCGCTGGCGTAAGTGGCGCCATGCAGCCGGGTGTGTCGGATGAGCCTGCGTTGCGGGGGCTGGCGATTCTCGTCGCCGAAGACAACCCGCTGAACCAGTCTCTGATAGTCGAGCAATTGACGACGTTGGGATGCGAGCCGATTCTCGCCGGCGACGGCCGCCAGGCGCTGGCGCTGCTCGAGCATACGGAAGTCGATGTTGTCCTGACTGACATCCACATGCCCGTCATGGATGGCTATGAACTGCTCGCGGCGCTGCGTCGCCAGTCGCCGGGTTTGCCGGTGTTCGCGTTCAGTGCAGTCACGGATATGGAGCAAACCGAAGAATGGCATCAGCGCGGCTTCACAGGCTACATTCCCAAGCCGACCTCGCTCGCCGAACTGGAGGCGGCACTCAGCGCGTTGGGCGGGGATGAGGCGCCGGTGGCGGATTCCTCGCGTGAGTCGAGGTCAGACTTGAGGCTCGATCCTGCATCGCAATCACCGGCAGGTTCGCCGGAAGCCTTCGACGCGCAGACCAAGGCACGCTACGTCACGATGCTAAAGGAGCATCTCGGTACCGACCTGCCGAGGTTGTCCGCGATTGTCGAGCAACGCGATCGGCTCGCGCTGCGCGACTGGGCTCATAGCGCAGGGGGCGCGTTTCTGATCGTAGGAGAACCGCAGTTCGCGGCGCAATGCCGTGAACTGCAAAACCTCTGTCACAAGCAGTCGCAGTGGAGCGAGCAGATGGCCGCACTTGCCCTCGCGTTGCATGAGGGTCTTCGCAGTCACTTCGGTCTAGGGGAAGCGTCAGCGTCAATGCACTAGCTCCGTTCTTCCAGGCGATTACTTCATACGTAAGCCTAAAGATTCTTTCCGGCGTGTCGTAAACCACGTTGTCTGGGGCGCATGCATCGCGCATGCGGCCATCTCCCTCGGGTAACTCTGCCCGCCTCAGCCTTGTCTCCACGCCTGACCCAATCTTACGGAATGAGTACGATGAAACGCGTCGTTGTTGCTTTGCTCGTAGGCCTTAGCACGTTGTATGGACCACTTGCCATGGCGGATGAAGTATATGGACAGATCGGCACCGAAGGCGGCGGCGTGGGTTACGGGCATGCGCTCGGCTCGGTCGCCAACGTTCGCGCGGAATTCAACGGCTTCAGTTTCTCCCATAGCTTCAATTCGGGTGGCTTGCACTACGACGGTACGGCGACGCTTGCGCATGGCGGCCTCTACGGCGATTTCTTCCCCGCTCCAGGTGTCGTGCCGTTTCGCTTCACGGCCGGTGTGCTGATTGGCGGCGACAATGTGGATGCGGACGCAACCAGTATGTCGGGCACGTACACCATCAATGGCGTGAAGTATTCGACTCTCGGCGAGAGCATTCACGCGAAGGCGAAATTCCCGGTCGTACGTCCATACCTGGGTATCGGCTTCGGGCATTCGCCGCTTGCCATGAAGGGCTTCTCGATGTTTGTCGATGCCGGCGTCGCCTACGGTAAACCGCGCGTGGACTTCGACGTGCCGGCCGACATCGTCGCCGAAGCAGGGC
Source organism: Paraburkholderia sp. GAS41 (assembly GCF_050436545.1). Lineage (NCBI taxonomy): Bacteria > Pseudomonadati > Pseudomonadota > Betaproteobacteria > Burkholderiales > Burkholderiaceae > Paraburkholderia > Paraburkholderia sp. GAS41. The sequence continues at coordinate 209,178 of NZ_JBNDMK010000002.1, read as the reverse complement.
AGGCAAACGTCGACGCCGAGAAGCAATCGCTGCAGAACACCGCGGACCGCTTGCGCTTTTACCCGATCGTGAAAGTGGGCATTACTTACCACTTCTAACGCGCGGTTCTCACGCGTTTGCAATGTGCGCGGATCCGGCCAGATTCATCCTGGCCGTTTCGCGATGAAGTCGATCTCCACGAGCGCGTCACGTGCGAGGCCCGTGACACCAATGCAGGTTCGGGCAGGCAACGCGTCCTGCGGGAAGTAAGCGCGATAGGCGTCGTTCATCGCCGCGTAATCGCGCTTGAACTCGGTGAGGAAAATGCGTGCCACCAGCACGTGTTGTAGCCCGAGCCCGACACCTTCAAGCACGATCTTCAGATTGTCCATGACGCGCCGGGTCTGCGCGACCACTCCGTCAGGCAGCGAGGCGGCGTCGTCGGTGGGCGAAGTGGGCATCTGTCCCGTCACGAATACCCATCCGTCATCGCTTTCGCTCGCGTGCGAAAACGGGGCTACAGGTGTTGGCGCGTTCGGAATCATCCAGAATGTAGGGCCTTGCGTCATACCTCTTCTCTCCCTTCGCAACGTTGACGTTGAAATAGCCGGGTTTGCCGGTCAGGTCAAAAGTAACCCGCCAAAATGGCTGTGGCTGGCACGACACCACCCTGCGCAATGTCACGCGGGCACCATTTTTTGCATGCTACGATGGTTCGCGACGCAACTGAAGATCGGGCCAACGATGGCAACCCTTTACGACAAGCTGGGCGTTCAGCCGAGCGCCACGGAAGACGAGATCAAGCGGGCATATCGGAAGGCCGCCATGCGCTGGCATCCGGATCGCAACGCCGGCGCGGAAGAGACGGCCCGCGCCGCGTTTCAGGACATCAAGGACGCCTATGGCATCTTGTCCGATACGGCGCAACGTCAGGTGTACGACGCGGTATTTGCCGAGCAGATGCGCGAGTGGGAAGCGCACCACCAGCGTGAAGAGCGAGAACGGGCCGAGCGCGAAGAAGCGGCCCGGGCCGCCGATCAGGCCGTGTACGCGAGGATGGTTTCGCTTGCCATGCGGTTTGCGGACGAAGGCTACAACCGCGACGTGGTATTCGGCGTACTGCTAGGGCACCAGTGCGATACCACCCGCGCAGCGCAGATCGCGGACAGCGTGTTGGCACTGCATGCGTCGCGCCAACAGAAAAGTGTGCCCGAGGAACCGGTCGCGGATGAACCCATGCAGCCAGTCGAGCATGCTGCGGCGCGAGACGATCACACTGCGGCCGCGCAGGGCGGTAGCCTGGGCGGACTGTGGTTTCAATTTTTGAACAGTCTGAAATTCTGAGCGGCGCGCCATGGTAGCCGGCGTCAAAAAAAGAGGGACGTCCCTGCGCTGGCATTGCTTATAGTAGAAGTGTGCCGGATCGGAGAAGAGACGGGTCTGTCGTCTCTTGACGTGCACATTTGACGGGGGAACGGTGCGATGACAACAGCAGCCGGTTCAGCCTACGCGATGTACACGAGCACGCCCGCGTCGCTGCGGGAACTCGCCAACTATCTCGAACTGGCGCTCGACGCCGGTCAGGCCGTAGTCGTCATGCGGTATGGCACGAGTCAACGTTCCGTGTACATCGGCGACCCTGAAAACTCGCTCGACACGCTGTCGAGCAGCGATGCAGTCGCAGCTCATCTTGCCGAGGAGATGCTTGCGCTTACCGCGCCGGGTATGAACCGGATCACCGCCGATGGCCAGGTGTATCGCTTCACGCGAACGCATCGGTATATCGAAGACCGGCAAGCTGTGATTTTTGCGCCGGCGTGAAGTGACTCGCTGACGATCAGCGCTGACCCGCACGCACAAAAACAAAAAGCGAACCGAAGTTCGCTTTTTGAAATGCTGGACTGCCTGCTGGCTGCGAACGAAACGTTACGCGCCGGCCGAGACAGTTGCCACGAATTGCTTGGCAGCCTTGCTAGCCGATTCGTAGGTGGCGTTAGCTGCCGAGAAAGCCGAATTCCACGCGGCTACAGCACCTTCGCTACCCGCCGGGGCATTCTTGGCGAGGCTTTCGATGAAGCCTTGGGTTTCTTTCTGGGCTTTCTGAAACTGTGCCGTGGCTGCGCTCGAGAATTCAGCTTGCGCGCTCGACAGGATTTCATGAACGTGACGACCGTAGGCAGCCGCTTTTTCCGACGCGGGTTGCGACAGGCTCGCCGACAGCGCGATCAGTTCGCTCGGATCTTTCACCGAAATAGCCTTGGTCGCGATAGCTTGCGTTTCGGCCAGCGACGTCTTGGCGGTTTGCAGATTCAGTGCAACCAGCTTTTCGAAGCTTGCAAAAGCCTGGTTCGCGAAGCCGAACAGGGTTTCCAGGCTGGCTTGTTGTGCGGCGATCAATTGTTGGGGGGTAGGCGTGCTCATCACTGCTCCAAAGGGTAAGGCGGCAAGTGCGAGGGGGCTCTGAATACCACAAGATCCGCGCGCCGCAAGGACTGAAGGTTGATTGCTGCAGTGCAACAAAACCCATTGTACGGGGGATTTTTGGGATGTCAACCGATTTCGGTGAGGATCGTGACCCAACGTTGTCTTCACGAAGCGGATCATAGCCCGCGGCCTGCCACCGTGGCATAGTGCGACCCATTCACAGGTGATTGCGGAAAGGAGCCGGATGACGCCGATGAACAGCACCCTTGATTCAGATCAGCAGGACCAGGTTGTTCTGCTGGACGGCGTGCCGAGTCCGGCCGCCGACGCCCCGGAGCCGTTTGTAGTGGCCAATGAGCGGCGTGTCGTGATTGCGTATCGGATCGCCGAGGCGGGGTTCGAGCGCTTCGGTCCGTTCGACGAGGATGACGACCCGTTTTGCGCGGTCGAATTCTCCGCGGCAGCGTTCCATCAATTCGGACCGCCCAACGACGAGGGGCTTCATGCTCACCCACTTGCCGCGCACGGCTTACGCGCCTATTCGGCGCATGAGATCGTGAATTCGTCGCTGGTGGCCGATTCGTGGGGTCCGGATTCGGCCCAGGACGGTTTTCGGCATTACGTCCTGACGTTTCAGGACAGCACGTATGAATGCGTTGCCGCCGATTGCACGGTCGTCGGGATCTACGGCAATGGCGATATTGCCGCGCGGGAAGCGTTTTCGCTGTGTAAGTGAGGCGATAGCGCGCCCACAGCGACATTGAACCTGATGTCGTATCATTCTTTGATGCATTGGCATACGCGACGTGGCTGCCCGATACCTGGCAGAAGTCACGTCGTCAGGTAATTCAATTCGCACTCAGTGGCGACGCAAACGGAGAGCATGATGGCAAAAAGTTATTGGGTTTCGGCGTATCGCAAAGTATTCAAGCCGGAACAACTCGCTGAGTATTCGAAGCTCGCCACTCCGGCGATTCTTGCTGGCGGTGGACGCATTCTCGCTCGCGGAGTCGCGGCCTTTGCTCACGGTGCAGGCATTGCTGAGCGTACCGTCCTGATTGAGTTCGATAGTCTCGAGAAGGCAGTGGCCGCGTTTGAAAGCGCTGAATATCAGGCGGCAGTGAAGGTACTCGGTGACGCCGTCGAACGGGATTTCCGTATCGTCGAAGGCGCGGAGTAAGCGTTTCTCGCGGTAGAACCGTGCAAACGGATGCGGCCGAATCTCATGGAGGTTCGGCCGCACGCATTTCCTACTTGCGCCGATCTGTTTTACGCCCGATGTTCAAGCTGGAACTGCCCCACCACTTCGGCAAGGCGGCTCGCCTGCTCGTGCAGCAGATCGGACGCCCCAGTTGCCTGTTCGACGAGTGATGCGTTCTGCTGGGTCACGTTGTCGAGCTGAGCGACCGCCTGATTGACCTGGAGAATGCCCGCGCTTTGCTCGGACGCGGCCGCCGAAATCTCCCGCAGCGTGTCGGTCACCTTTTGCACGTTCGCGACGATATCCGCCATGGTTGTGCCCGCCCGCTGTACCAGCCGTGTTCCGGCATCGACGCGATTCACGGAGTCGATGATGAGGTCCTTGATCTGCTTGGCCGCCTGGGCGCTGCGTAATGCGAGTGAGCGCACTTCGCCGGCCACGACGGCAAAACCTCGGCCCTGTTCACCGGCGCGGGCGGCTTCGACTGCCGCATTCAGTGCCAGGATGTTCGTCTGAAATGCGATGCCGTCGATCACGCCAATGATGTCCTGGATGCGCGACGACGCGACGGCGATTTCCCCCATGGTTGAAACCACGTCAGCGACCACCGTGCCGCCCTGCTTGGCCACGCTCGATGCCTGTTGAGCCATCTCGCCGGCGCGGCTCGCCGCATCCGCGGAGTTGCGCATCGTTCCCGCCAGTTCTTCCATGGTTCCGGCGGTTTCCTCGAGGCCTGCCGCCGCCTGCTCGGTACGCGCCGACAGATCGCGGTTACCGTGGGAGATTTCCGCCGCAGCCACCTTCACAGAATCGCTCGTGGTACGGATCTCGCGCAGCACGTTCGACAATTTGTCGGCAAAGGCGTTGAACGAAACCGCAATCTGGGCAACCTCGTCGTGACCGTGGACAGGCAGACGTTTGGTCAGGTCGCCATCGCCTGAGCCGATATCGTCCATGGCCGCGCGTACCTCCGAGAGCCGGCGGAAAGCCGACGCCGTTGCCACGCTGCCGAGCAGACCGGCGATCAGGGAAATGACCAGCGCCGCCACCAGCGTCGCACGCACGCTGTTATGCACAGCCGCCATGGCATCGTTCTTGTCGAGCGCGACCACGAGTTGCCAGTTCGTCCCCGCGATGGGTTCCGCCTGAAGCAGTTTGGGCTCCCCGTCCACCTCCACTTCGACCGGGTCAGCATTGGACGACAAACGGTCCAGCGCGGACCGGGTGAGTCCGGCGGAGAGCGTGGTCGCCGGTTTCAGGTCGAACCTGGCTTCCGGGTGGGAAATGATTTTTCCCTGATTGTCGACGATGAAGGCGAAGCTCGCCGGCGAAGGGTGGATCCCGCTGACGATCGCGTCGACGCGGTCGAGATTGACATCGGCGGCTACGACTGCCTTGACCTGTCCGCCGTCCAGAACGGGACGCTCGAAGGTCAGCACCAGCTTCTTGGATATTTCGTCGGTGTAAGGCGTCGGCACAAACAGCTTGCCGGCAGCAACCGCCTCGGGATACCACGAACCCTTGGTCGGATCATAGTCAGGCGGGAAGCCGACGTCGTGGGAGAAAACAGCAACATGCCTGTCGGCCAGACCCACGTAGGCGAGCACGAAGCCGCCCGACGCCTCGAGCTGCTTCAGCGCCCGTACGGGCTCGGTCAGGTCCTCCGGCGTAAAAGCCTCTACCGCCATCGAGCGGGAGGCAATCCACTCGTCGAGAGCCTGGGCATTTCCCTTGGTAATCGTGCGCAGATTTTCTTTTAATGTGGATTCATCGACGCGCGAATTGATGGTGTAAGAAATGATTCCCGAACAAGTGAGCGCGCCCACGACTATGGCGACACACGTCGCAATAATGCGTGCACGCAAGGTTCCCGGCATGGTCATTTTTATATTTATCCAAACGAGTTTCTATTGCCAATCGCGGAACGTTTTACTGCGGTTGGCAGGCGTCCGTGATGGCCTTACGAACTCAGCGAGATCGTCGACTGAGAGCGGCCCCAACGCATTCGATAAGGGAAAACCGTATTTAATCTGTCGCCAAAATAAAACTGTCAATATGCGGGCGGTTTGCCCATCATCTGAAGCGGTTATTTGGCTTCGATAGGGTGCTGGGGATTAGATGTTGTATGTGGGGAATCGACCGGGCGGTCGCCCACCTTGATGAGATGTCAGGTTAGCGCGAGTTTTCGCCCACCTGGTTTGCGCTTGAGATGGTCCTTGATTGCGTCCTCAAATCGATTTGCGGACGCAATCATTCTGCTGACAACGCCAAAATCGAAGTTTGACAGTGCATGAAGTTTGGCTGGTTGTACGCGGAAATCTTACCGAATTCCTGCGGAAGCCGAAACGTCAGGTAAGGGAAATTTGGCTGATTGCATAATTTTGGTAGAAGTTTGACAGTTGCGCGCTATTGCATTCGACGGGAGCCTTGTGCGGCAAGGGTTGCATGGGCCGTGAACGTACAACGGCCGCGTTGGAGGGTTTGCCGAGAACTGGGGCCGTTTGCTAATTGCTCGTTCAGGCGGGAGTAACTGTGGCGTCGACATTGATCCAGGCGGCTCGCCGACTACTTCGCGTTTCGCTATCTCGAATGAGATCGGCGAATGTCTGGTCGACCGTCCCGTAAAGACTCACCATTTGACAGATGCCGTAGATGAGATGCAGGGTGGCAGGCAACGGCTCAAATCTTCCCGTGACACCGAGCTGTCGTCGCCTGTCTCATGTTGAGCGCAAAAAAGCCAACGTGGTCGTGAGGCACGTTGGCCTGAATCAAAATCGTCGGCTAGGGACGACTCCCGGCCGCCGGGCTTAGTATTGAGGCATTTGCTCCGCTTCTTTTCCCACATCAGCGGCGTTCACTTCGTCGTGACGACGCCATCAACCGAAAACTGTGCATCGAACATCGAGTCGCCCGGATAGCCGCCGTCCGCCCAATGCCAGCTCCACACGTCGTCGTTGCTCAGTGCGTAACGCGCGACCGTCGCAGGTTTGCCAAGCAGCCGGCGTACGTCGTCCTTCGACATTCCCGGCACTACTCTCGCGAAATTCTCCGCGGTGAGCGCCTGCGCAATGGTGGACAGCGTGCCGTCTGGCGCAAAGTCGAGCATGTAGGTTCTCGTGCCGTTGGGACCGCGCCAATATTCGCGCCATCGTCGTAATCGTGCATTGAAATCACGGGGCTGCCCGGTTCGATGATTAGGGGACGTTCTACTCGCCCACGATGCCTGCGGTCACTGGTCGGACTTTGCCTGCTGTACCCGCTCAACTCGCATCCGACCGGGCGGCTCGAAATACGTACCGAACCGCACGAGTCCCGCCCTCTTCAGATGGCAGGTCATTTCGTAACTGACCGAGACGCCGGGATCGTCGCTTTCGATGATGTCGACGTCGATCGCACGAATCCGCGGTTCGTATTTCAGCAGCGTGGCTTCCATCTCCTGTTTGAGCAGATGCGACGATGCTGGCAGGGCCTTGAAAATGTTCGTGAGATCGGGCAGCCCGAAATCGGGCAGGTGCTTGAGGGACCCCGCGCGCGCATTCAGGATACGACGGATATTCTGCTGGACGCTCAGGATTTCGAGCGTCCTGTCGTCATGGGCGCTGAGCGGCTCGCCCCCGATGTGGCCAAGCAGCATGTCATACAGGGAAGGGCCAGCCGGCATCGCGCGCTCCTTCAGCTAGTGGCCGGGCTATTTGCGGTACCGGCTGAAACCGGATCACCGCCCGGCCCGTCGACACTTGCCGCATCACCTTGAGCGATAAAGTCGATCACCAGGTTGCCTTCTCCGGACATCGAAAGACTGATCCCGGCTGGCATTGAACCTTCGGCCATCCGCGAGAGCAGCTCGCGCGACACAGCTGGCAGGATGCGCTGGTTCAGGAACGCGTCGACGGTACGCGCACCCGATTCACGCGCGAGGCACAGCTGTGCCAGCGAGTGGGTCAACTCCTCATCGAAGGTGAGCGCGATGCCATACTGGCGGTGCAGGCGTTCGGCGATCTTCGCGACCTTCAGTTGCACAATCAACGCGAGCGCATCGGCATCGAGCGGCCGGTAGACAAGCGTCTGGAAGCGCGCGAGCAGGGCCGGCTGAAAGTGCGCAACGAGCGACGGGTGAATGGCCTCGAGCAACTCGCCCTGCGGGATCGTCGGATTTCCGGCGGTGGCCTCGTCGATCTGCGCGCTGCCGAGGTTGGACGTCATCAGGATCACGCAGTTGCGAAAGTCAATCTCGCGTCCTTCACCGTCGCGCATTGTGCCGCGATCGAAGACCTGATAGAAAATGTCGAGCACATCACGATGCGCCTTCTCGACCTCGTCGAGCAGCACCACGCTGTACGGGCGCTGGCGTACCGCTTCAGTCAGCACCCCACCGCGGCCATAGCCGACGTAGCCTGGCGGCGAGCCTTTGAGCTGGGATACCGTATGCGCTTCCTGGTACTCCGACATGTTGATAGTCGTAAGCGCGGCCTCGCCCCCGAACAGGAGGTCGGCCAGTGCCAGCGCCGTTTCGGTCTTTCCGACCCCGGACGGGACAGCCAGCAGAAACACCCCGAGCGGTGCATGTTCGTTCCTGAGCCCGGCCTTCGCCGTGCGCAGATTTTCCGCGAGTGCGGCAAGCGCGTCGTCCTGCGCCACCACGCGTGCGCCCAGATTCTCCTCTATCGCCAGCAGACTTTTGAGTTCGTCATCGACCAGATTGCCAACAGGCACGCCGGTCCACTCCGCGACGACGCGCGCAATCGCTTGCGCGTCGACGTCCGCAAACACCAGTGGCGTTTTGCCTTGCGCTTCCGAGAGGGCGTGTCGTGCGCCTGCGAGCGCGTCGCCAGGGCTGGCTACGTCACCTGCCGTGCGGCGAATTTCGCGTTCGCAGTGCAGCACGTTGACCAGTTCCAGCTCGTGTGAGTAACGCTGCTGCAGGCTTTCCAGTCCGGCGTTTGCACTCCCGAGCGCTGTGGCCAGGTCGTGGCGCCGCGCATCGACGTCCTGAACCCCTGCCTCGCGATCAGCATCGAGTGTGGCGAGTTCAGTTTCCAATGCGGCGACCAATGCGCGGGCGCGCTGAACTTCAGCCGGCGGCGACTCGAGCCCCATGCGTACGCGGGCTGCGGCAGTGTCGATCAGGTCCACCACCTTGTCGGGCAGTTGCCGCGAGGGAATGTAGCGGCGCGAAAGCTTGACGGCCGCGACAAGTGCTTCGTCACGGATATGCACGTTGTGGTACTTGGCGTATCGGCTCGCCAGTTCGCGCAACATCAGGCACGCTGCGGCATCGTCTGGCTCGTCGACCTTGATGAGCTGGAAGCGTCGCTCGAGTGCGGCATCGCGCTCAAAGTACTCCTTGTATTCGGACCAGGTGGTCGCCGCGATGGTGCGTAGCTCGCCGCGCGCGAGCGCAGGCTTGAGCAGGTTCGCTGCATCGGCCCCGCCGGCGGCGTTGCCGGCGCCGATGATCGTGTGCGCTTCGTCAATAAACAGCAGGATCGGTACCGGCGAGGCTTGCACTTCCTCGATCACGTTCTTCAGGCGCTGTTCGAATTCGCCTTTTACGCCCGCGCCTGCCTGTAGCAGGCCGAGGTCGAGCGTGAGAACTCGTCGCGTCGAACGATGGCTCAAAAAAGTGACGGCTCCGATAAGGGTGGCAGGATAGTAAGAGACTGAACGCCATGACAACTGTTGCAAAGGCGGTCCCAAGTGCCGCATGGTCGCAGCTGGTTCCCGCGCAGACCCGCACGCTGGTACAACGCGCAATTGAGGAAATGCTCCGGCTGGACATCTATGCCGCCGACTATGGCGAGCGGGCCATTGTCGCTATCCAGAACATCGGCCGGGCATGGGGCGGTCAATGTCTGTCGCCGGACTACGAGGGTAGCAAGGTACCGCTCGGGTTCGAATGCGCCGCCGGACACCGTTTCCAGCTGTCCATCGTGGTGCTGCGGCGTGGCGGCTGGTGTCAGGCCTGCCACTACACGCGTGCAACCGTGCACTCGATCGACGAGGCACGCACGCTCGCCGCGCAGCACGGCGGTCTGTGCCTGTCGACCAGTTATCAGAACGGTCGGGCGAAGCTGCGCTGGCGTTGCGCCGCCGGCCATGAATGGCGCGCCAACTTCGAGGGCGTGCTCGGGGGTGACTGGTGCCAAGCCTGTCATTTCGAGCGCATCAAGCCGCGCCAGGAAGATATCGAACGCGCGGCCGTCGAGCGCGGTGGACGATGTCTGTCCGCCTACGTCGACAAGGAAACGCCGCTAGATTGGCAGTGCGCCGAGGGACATACGTGGTCCGCACCATGGTTTCGTGTGAGCAAGGGGCAGTGGTGTCACCGCTGTGCGGTGAAAGCGCGAACCCGCACGATCGAACAGATGCAGGATCTGGCGAAGTCACGCGGCGGGCGATGCCTGTCCACGGCTTACCCCGGAGTGCACGGCAAGCTCGAACTGGAGTGCGCGAAGGGCCACCTGTGGAAGGCCACAGTGAACAGCGTGTGGCGGGGCAGCTGGTGCCCGGAGTGTGCTTGGGAAAGCAGGCGTATGGCTCGCAATCGCCGGCGTAGCAAAGGTGCCGTGCCGATCAGGCTGTGAAACCAGGGCAAGAGGTAACCATGAGCGCATGGCGTTCACGGCCAGACGCACATGAGGAGGAGAGGGACGGTCATGAATGAGCGTGAATGCACGGCCGGCATCGGCGATCTGAAGGGCGTGGTCCGCAATCAACCGCTCGCGCAGGACGCATAGGCGACCGGATTCCCCTTGGAATTCCTCCGGAGCGGGACGGATGACCGTGCAAGCGAAGCGGGCTTTCTTCTAGGGACGGGCGTTCGCGCTTAACGGACCGCGCGCAGACCTTCGCGGCTGTCAGCGAGAAGGAATGTGACGTCTATCCCGAGCACGTGAGCGATGGCCTCGACAGTGTTGATCCTAAGGTCGGGCGCAGACACCTCTATCAGGGAGACGTAGCCTTTAGCAAGGCCGGCTGCCTCTCCGAGCGCCTCTTGTGAAATATTGGTCGACGCCCGAAAGGCCGCGATATTTTCAGCGACGATCGTTAACAGCGCATGGCGGTCTTGGAGCTGCGGAGTCAAGCATGGCGACTTCTCAAGTAGCTGGCTCGGGCCCACGTTCATGAACTGAGCCAGCGAATCGATGGTACTGAGCCGAGCGTTGGCAGCTTTGGTTTCTATCAAAAAAAGCGTATTTCGACTTATACCAGTGGCAGCAGCGGCTTCAACGAGTGTTAAGTTTCTGCTCTCTCGAACTCGTCTTGCGGCGCGCGACAAGCGACCGCTCGCACTACGGTTCTCGGCTTCCTCGTTCTGTTTCGGCATGTAGTCGCCATGCAACTCACACGGACGCCCAATTAGCGTGGGGGGTGATTCTGGAGGCGAGCGCCGCGAAGTGAACTGGCACAACCTCAAGTTTAGGGTTCGTGCGTCGACGGGCTCGGGAAATGCGGTCAATCTTACCGTGCAAGGGTGGTGTGCGGGAACACCGAAGTTTGATTTCAAACTTAAACTCCGGTGTTGTCAGCACATTCATTCAATATCGCAACGGGACTTAAACCAGCCCAGTCGTGTAATACACGGCAATCACAAAAAACACGGCCAGCGTCTTGATGATCGTCACCGCGAAGATGTCGCGATACGACTCGCGGTGCGTCAATCCGGTCACGGCCAGCAGCGTAATCACGGCGCCGTTGTGCGGCAGCGTATCCATGCCGCCGCTTGCCATGGCCACCACGCGGTGCAGCACTTCCATCGGGATATGCGCCGCGGTCGCCGCCTTGATGAAGGTGTCCGACATGGCGGCCAGCGCGATACTCATGCCGCCTGACGCCGACCCGGTAATCCCAGCGAGCGAGCTAACCGACACGGCTGCGTTGACGAGCGGATTAGGAATGCTTTTGAGCGCATCGCTGACCACCAGAAAGCCCGGCAATGCCGCGATCACACCGCCAAAGCCATATTCCGACGCGGTATTGAGCGACGCCAGCAGCGCGCCGCCGACGGCCGCCTTGGTGCCGCTGGCAAAGCGTTCACGCATGCGGCGAAAGGCAGTCAGCATGACCAGCACGATGCCGAGCAACAGTGCGCCTTCCACGGCCCAGATCCCGACCACGGTCTTGATGGCAGTCGTGACGGGTGCGTGAACGCCGGGCAGGACTTCCGGCGCGACTGTGTACGATGCGCCGTACCAGTCGGGGATCAGCTTGGTCAGCGCAAAGTTGGCCACGCCCACCAGCACGAGCGGCGCGACCGCCAGCAGCGGATTCGGCAACTGTTTGGATTCGATGCGTTCCGGTTCGTTGACGAGCGACGTGCCGTAACCCTCGCCCTTCGCCATCGCCGCGCGCCGGCGCCATTCCAGATAGGTCAGGCCGACGACGATGATGAACACCGAGCCGATCGTACCGAGCGCCGGGGCCGCCCACGAGGTGGTCTTGAAGAAGGTGGTCGGGATGATGTTCTGGATTTGCGGCGTGCCCGGCAGCGAATCCATCGTGAACGAGAAGGCGCCCAGCGCGATCGCACCCGGCATCAGGCGCTTCGGAATATTGCTCTGGCGATACAGCTCGGCCGCGAACGGATACACGGCGAACACCACCACGAACAGCGACACGCCACCGTACGTGAGCAGTGCGCACACCGCGACGATTACCGCATTGGCCCGCGAGCGGCCAATGTAGCGGATCGCTGCGGCCACGATGGATTCCGAGAAGCCCGACAGTTCAATGACCTTACCGAACACCGCGCCGAGCATGAACACCGGAAAGTAGAGCTTCACGAAGCCGACCATCTTCTCCATGAAGATGCCGGAGAACACCGGCGCGACAGCAGCGGGATCAGTCAGCAGAACGGCGCCGAGCGCGGCAATCGGCGCGACCAGAATCACGCTGTAGCCGCGATAGGCGGCAAACATGAGAAACGCCAGAGCGGCGAGGACGATGACAAAAGACATTGAGTTTGAGTCTCCAAAACTTGGTTGTTCTACGTGTCCGCACCCGGCGGCACGGCGACCGGCCCGCGAATGCAGGTTCCGTGCCACGCGTGCCAGGCCGGCCTTGCGCCTCGCTTTTGCTGCGCGGCGCCGGGGCGCGGTTCGAGCGATTGTACCGAATCGTCTCCATTCCGGGATGCCGATAACCAAGCCGAGCGCCGGATCGACCGGGAAGGCTTTCTCCGTGGGCTTGCCGGTAATCTCTGCATTGAGATAAGCTTGTCTACAAATAGAGACAACCGCTAGCGTAGCCAGAGACCACGACAGGATGATGAACGACTGGGCAGGACTGCCCGCCAATTACAGCGAGGTGCTGCGACGGGCGATGGAATCGCTGTTTCGGACCTTCGAGAATTTCAGTGAGGGGACGTTCATTGTCGATGCCGACGCGCGCGTGGTGTGGATCAACAAGCGCTACGCCGCACGCTTTGGCTTTGCCGATCCAGACCAGGCAATCGGCCGCGATTGCGAAGCGGTGATTCCCAACAGCTTGATGCGCGAGGTCGTGAAGACCGGCAAGCCGATTCTGCTCGATATTCTCGAAACCGACCGCGAACCGCTCGTCGTCACGCGTCTGCCGTTGAAGGACGACAGCGGCGCGACGGTGGGCGCCGTAGGCTTTGCCCTGTTCGACGAACTGAAGGCGTTGACGCCGCTGTTCTCGCACTATTCGCGGCTGCAGGAGGAGTTGATCGCGACGCGCCAGTCGCTGGCGCAAGCCCGGCGGGCCAAATATACGTTCGCGAGCTTCGTGGGGACGAGCGCGGCGAGTCTCGAGGTTAAACGCCAGGGGCGCCGTGCGGCCCAGGTCGATTCGCCGGTACTGCTGCTCGGCGAGACCGGCACCGGCAAGGAACTGCTGGCGCATGCGATCCATGGCGCGTCGGGGCGGGCCAATCAACCGCTCGTGACGGTCAACGTGGCGGCGATTCCCGACACGTTGCTCGAAGTCGAATTCTTCGGCGCTGCACCCGGCGCCTATACCGGGGCCGATCGCAAGGGGCGGGTTGGGAAATTCGAACTGGCCCATCGCGGCACGCTGTTTCTCGACGAGGTCGGCGATATGCCGCTGCCCTTGCAGGGCAAGCTGCTGCGCGTGCTGCAGGATCACGAGTTCGAGCCGCTCGGGTCGAACCGCATCGTGCGCGCCGACGTGCGCATCATCGCAGCCACTTCGGCCGATTTGCCGGCGCGGGTGGCGGCGGGGCGGTTTCGCGCGGACCTGTTTTATCGCCTGAACGTGCTGACCATTCACGCGCCGCCCTTGCGCGAGCGAATCGCGGATATTGAATCGCTCGCTTACGCGATGCTCGAAGACCTGTCGGCGCGGGTACACGGCGGCGCGCATTTCGAATTGCAGGGCGATGCATTGCGTCTCTTGTGCTCGCACACGTGGCCCGGCAATGTGCGTGAATTGCGCAACACGCTGGAACGCGCGGTGATGTTGTCCGATAGCGAGCGCATCGATGCCGATGCCCTCGCGTCGTTCATCAGTCCGGTGCAGGCGAGTGGCCATGGCGCCAAGGCAACCGCTGTTGCGCAGGGTGGACGGCATGCGTCCATGGCACAGGCGGACGCGGCTCAGCCTTCGTGGGCCGACGCAATGGCCGACTTCGAGAAACGCTTCCTGAGTGAGGCGCTACGCGCCAACGGCGGACGTGTTATTGACGCTGCCGCGCAGATCGGCATGGGACGCGCTACGCTCTACAAGAAAATCGCGGCGTACGGTATTGAAGTCTAGGTAATGACGGTTGCCGCATGGCGAGGTTGACCGCCTTGAGCCGTTGGGTCGATGGTCGATGGTCGATGGTCGATCGATGCAGTCGGAGGTGACATGAAATCCTGGTCTGTCGCAATCCTGCTGTTCCTGCTGAACACTGCGCCTTACGCGCAGGAGCCTGAATTCAAGAACTGGTACAACGACCCGTTTTTCACGCTCTCGCAAGCCTTCGCCGGCTGCCCGGTGCCGCTCGGCCCATTCACGACCCGTGCGGAAATGGAAGACGACGCGCACTATCGTGTCGAGCGCGGCACGACCTGCTGGCTGGCGCACAAGTGCACGAGACCAAACTCCTACATGTACGACGCGGACATTGCAACGGCGATCCGCGCGCACTTCGCCGATACCCATGCCGTCGACGGTACGAGCGTGTGGATTACCGTGCAACGTCGCTTTGTCTACGCAGAGGGATGCGCGCCGCGTGCGTTCGATGTCCATGCGCTGCAACAGCAACTCGAAGCGATCCCGGATGTCGAGCAGGTCTTCATCCGCATTAGTGCCGAGGGGCGCGGGCCGCTTCCCTACAAAACGCTTGCCGCGCCGAATCAACCTCTCGCCGTACCCGCCAGCAATCCCGCGACTCACGAGTGACGCAGTGCAACGTGCGCATGGCACAATCGCTGGGTCCAAGAATTAGAAACGAATCGGGGTTCTCAATGAAACGCAGTGACTCTTTTTCTGCCCGTATAGACCGCGTCGTGCGTACCGCGCTGGGCACAAGCGGACTTGCCTTGCTCGCGACGCTCGCCGGTTGTAGCAGCAGTCCGCCGCTGTTCTTGCCGGACGGTCGTCCGACCACGCTGGTGCAATGTCCGGAAGGCTCGGATTCCTGCGCACAGCAGGCACGCGTCAATTGCGGCGGCCAGTTCGAGGTGGTGCGCCAGTCGAGCGAAAACGGCACGGTCAGTTTGATCTATGCCTGCCCCGTCCGGGCACAGTAGCGCCCCGTCATTGCCCTTCACGCTGGCCTCGCATTAAAGGCGATGGCCAGCGCGTCGATTTAAAACCCGTTGCGATGCATCTGAAGCCAATAGCTGCGGCCAGCTTCGTTGTGGGATCCGCCTTACATTGCATTGCGTTGAATTGCCCGGCGAAAGATAAATACGGTCACAAGCCGGTCATATTGATCAGGGCGTAATGCCAAAATGATGTTTCGGGAATATGTTGTGATGAATGACTCATTTCCGCCTATTTGCTTCTGAAATAGAAAATATAGCGACAGCCTCAACCCCGGTAATCCGAAAGGCTATAAGATTTATTGTCCCGTGTTGCTTTATTGACGAACTCATCTTCTTCAGTGCGGCGGCCAACGGAAGCCTGCGATGCCTGCCTTTATCGTCGTAGCAATACTCCCCGTCGTCGCGTCTGTGGAAAAAACGACAACGTTCTATATGCAGCGACGAAAGGCCTGTGGGAAAAATTTCCGGTCTACGGCGAACGGCATCACGCGGCACATTTCATGCTTTGCATTGGGCTGGACCAGAATTTCCCGGGGAAAGTAAATGAATCACCATCAACTCGAAAAAGACATTGAACATCTCGAACACGTGATTGCGCGCATTTCTGCCGCGGACCGCATTCCGCTGTCTTATTGGCGCGGCCGGCTCAAATCGATACTGGGCGCGGCTATGGTACCGTCGCAGGCAAGCCGTGTGAGAAGGCTCAATGACGCGCTCAACGCGCTTGAGGCAAACGTGGGACTGGCGTCTGTTTCAGGAAATGTGCGGTAACGTTGGGCGGATAGATGCAAAACGTTACGTATCATTTTTACTGAGCGGGCCGACAGTCTGCAAATTCTGCCGATTTGCGCCGGGACCCACCATAGCGACGCAGGCTCACGCGCACTCAGGACAACCGATGCAGACAGCAGGATTTTCCGCGGCAAGACTTGCACAACTAACGAAGGCCATGCAGGGCTATGTGGACCGCGGCGAGGTGTCTGGCGTGGTGACGCTGGCCTGGCGGCATGGCGAGACGGCGCATTTCGAGCCTCTGGGCTGGCGCGACGACGCCGAGCGACTGCCGATGCAGCGCGACACGCTGTTCCGTATCGCCTCCATGACCAAGCCGGTCACGAGCGCGGCGATCATGATGCTGATCGAACAGGACCTGCTTGCGCTCGACGCACCGATCGCCCAATGGCTGCCCGAACTCGCTGCCCCGCGTGTGCTGCGTGATCCAGCGGGACCGCTCGATCAGACCGACGCGGCGCGCACGCCGCCGACGGTGCTCGACCTGCTCACCCACCGCGCTGGCTTCGCGTATCACTTTACGGCCGCAGGCCCGCTTGCCGAGGCCTATGAGGCGGTGTTCAACGGCTTCGAATCGCAGGTCGCGCCTGATGCATGGCTCACGCGCGTCAGCACGTTACCGCTGATGTTTCAGCCGGGCACGCGCTGGCACTACGGTATAGCGACCGACATCCTCGGCGTGCTGATCCAGCGTGTCAGCGGACTGACGCTGGGCGAATTCTTCCGCACCCGCATCTTCGAACCGCTGGGAATGCGCGATACCGCTTTCTGGGTGCCCGAGCCGCAACTCCAGCGTCTGGCGACGGCGTACAGCATCGATCCGGGCACACGCCAGCGGGTCGCCGAGGATCATCCCGCGACGAGCCGCTGGGCCAATCCGAAGCGCTTTCAAGGCGGCGGCGGGGGATTGGTGTCGACTGCAGAAGACTATCTGCAGTTCGCGCGTTTGCTGCTTGGGCGTGGGCGGGTCGGGCAAACGCGTCTGCTCTCGCATCGCTCGGTCGATCTGATGCGCTCCAATTTCCTCAGCCGCGATCAGCGCCGGGTGCCGGCGTTCGGGCATATCGTGTGGGCAGGTCAGGGCTTCGGGCTCGGCTTGTCGATTGTCGACGATCCAGCGCAACAGTTGCCGCTCGGCTATCGATCCACCGGTTCGTTCGGCTGGCCGGGCGCGTACGGCACCAGTTGGCTTGCCGATCCCGTGGAAAACATGATTGGTCTGATGTTGATCCAGCGGCGGGCAATCGAACCCTTTCCAATGCCGGTCGACTTCGAGCGCCGCCTTTATGACGCCATCGACGATTGAGCGTACGCCTCGTTTCGCGGGCCATCAAGCGCGGAACGGATGAACGAGTGCTATCCGGCGCCTTTTCGATCTGATAGGGTCACACTGCAGTTATCCAACCGACTGGAGACCACGCCATATGGCCACATACAAACAATTGACTGCGCAACTCGAAAAGCTTCACAAGGAAGTCGCTGTCGCGCGTGAAAAAGAAATCGAGCAGGCGATTGTCGATATCAAGCAGAAGATTGTGGAATACGGCATTACCGCAGAGGAGCTGGGATTCGCCAGCAAGCGCGTTGGAGCGAAGAAGACGCCGTTGCCGGCAAAATATCGCAACCCGAAAACCGGCGAGACCTGGAGTGGCCGCGGCCGTTCGCCGGGTTGGCTGGCAGGCAAAAATCGCGAACGCTTCCTGATCACGGATTGAGCGTGACGCACTGGATAGCGCGTTCCCGAGCGACGTGCCCGTTCGACGAGTGAAGCGACGGCGTTGACTTTGCGCACCGCCGCGCTGGTCCCGAAAACTCTCACCTTTGATTTCTGTCGCAGCCGTTGAGTCGATACACGGCGCCTTGGTGTGCTTGTCGCCAGGTGCCATGGATGAAGCCGCGAATCCCTACCTGGCAAGCGTTTGCGCGATTTTCTATCAGCGTCTTGCGCGCCACCTGCGCCGTCGCATTCCCGCCCTCCGCGTGACTTTTCGAGCATTTCCCCGCAGGTCCCGAAAACCCTCACCTTAACGTCGAAACTGGCGCAAACGCGTCGATGTGCCCAGGACAAACCCGGAGTTGAGTCCCTCTCATACCCTAGATCAAAAAACATCGATTCATGGTGGCCCATCTCGAATAGCACAATCCGCTCATCCACCCCAACCCTTGACGGGAACAGACATGAGCGTATCGACAGAAAAGCAGTTGTTTATTGGTGAAGGCTTCGAAGGCCCGGGCGTGAATCTCGCGCACATCAACGTATTGGTCGGCCCGCGTAATGGCCCGGCAGGCCAGGCATTCGCCACCGCGCTGTCGACACCGTCCACCGGCCATGCACCGTTCGTGGTGATCGCCCGTCCCGGCATTCCGACCAAGCCGCTGACGCTGTACGTGAACAAGGCGCAGATCGACGGCGACTTCCACGGCAACGCAACGTGGGGTGCATCGCAAGCCGGTATTGCCAAGGCAGTCGCCGAATCGCTCGAAAACGGCACGCTGCCGCCGGAAGCGGAAAACGACTGGGTCGTCGTGTCGGCGAACTGGGTCAATCCGAAGACCGACGATCTCGACGCCGTGTTCGAGAACAACTACCGCGCGTGCAAGAACGCGATCCTCGCAGCAATGAAGGGTCTGCCGCATCGCGACGAAGTGTTCGCAGCCGCGCGCGAAGTGTCGAACCCGTTCTATACGCCGAAGCAACGCTAAAAGCGTCCACTCAAAACGCAGCGGCTCGCGCGCCATTCGAGCAGCGCAGTCGCGGCCCGCAACCTGGTTGCATGGGCGGAAGTCCGCGCTGAAGCGCCAACGCCCGTCGACATTGGAGACAACACAATGGAATACATTCGCCTCGGCCAATCCGGCCTGAAGGTTTCGCGTCTGTGCCTCGGCACGATGAACATGGGCACGCCCGACTGGAAGCCGTGGATTTTCGACGAAGCGCAAAGCGAGCCGATCGTGCGCCACGCGCTGGAAGCGGGCGTGAACTTCATCGACCTCGCTGACTTCTACTCGACCGGTGTTGGCGAAGAAGTGGTGGGCCGAATCCTGAAGCGCATCGCACGCCGTGAAGAGATCGTGGTGACGACCAAGGTCGGCTACGACATGGGCAGCTACCAGAACGCCGGCGGCCATTCGCGCAAGCACATCATGGATGGCATCGACGGCTCGCTCACGCGTCTGGGAATGGATTACGTCGACATCTTCATGCTGCATTTCTTCGACGTGAACACGCCGGTCGAAGAAACCATGAGCGCGATGAACGATATCGTGCGCGCCGGCAAGGCTCGTTATATCGGCGTATCGACCATGTACACGTGGCAGTTCGCCAAGATCATGCAAGTGTGCGAACTGAATGGCTGGCACAAGCCGATCAACATGCAGTTGCAGCTGAACCTCGCGTATCGTGAGGAAGAGCGCGAAATGATTCCGTACTGCGAAGATCAGGGCGTTGGCGTCTCCGTGTTCAGCCCGCTCGCACGCGGCCTGCTGACGAGCGATCCGAATTCGACGCGCAACCAGACCGATTTCTTCACCGCGCAAATGTACGGCGATGCAGCATCGCGTGAGGTTGCGGCGTCGGTGGCGCGTGTGGCGGCGGCGCGTGGCGTGTCCCCGGCGCAGATCGCTCAGGCGTGGGTGCTGAATCACGGTGGTGTCTCGAGCATGCTGGTCGGCGCAGATACGCCGGCGCAATTCGATAGCGCGCTCGCAGCGCTCGACACGAAGCTCTCCAGCGACGAACTCTATGAGCTCGAACGTAACTACACGCCGTGCGATCTGATCAACGATTACACGGCAGGCAAACGCATCGCCCGCGAGTCCCGTCCGGCGCAAGGCGCGTTTGTCCAAACCATGGGTAAAGCAGCATGAGTGAATTTCTCCGTAGTGGGCATTACATCAACGGCGAGTGGCATCAAGGCGCCGAGACGTATGCGGTCTTCAATCCTGCCACGGGCGAGTTGATCGTCGATGTCGCCAAGGGCGGCGCGGCGGAGACAGAGCAAGCAATTGCGGCCGCTCAACGCGCGTTCCCAGCATGGCGTGCCCTGACCGCGAAAGAACGCGGTGCGCGGGTGAAGCGCTGGGGTGAGCTGATGCTCGAGAACCGTGACGCATTGGCTGAGTTGATGTCGCGCGAGCAGGGCAAGCCGCTTGCCGAGGCGAAGGGCGAAGTAGGGTACGCAGCGAGCTTCCTCGAATGGTTCGCGGAAGAAGCGAAGCGCGCTTATGGCGACGTGATTCCGAGCCCGAATCCGAAGGCAAAGATCATCGTGACGCGCGAGCCGATTGGCGTCGTGGCTGCCATCACGCCGTGGAATTTTCCGCTGGCAATGATTACGCGCAAGGCGGGTCCGGCTCTCGCGGCAGGGTGCACCATGGTGCTCAAGCCGTCGGAAGAGACGCCGTTGTCGGCGTTCGCGCTGGCGGTGCTCGCTGAAAAAGCCGGCATTCCGGCCGGTGTGTTCAATATCGTGTCCGGCGACGCAGTGGCGATTGGCGGCGTGCTGACGGCATCGTCGGTGGTCCGCAAGCTGTCGTTCACGGGTTCGACGCGAGTGGGCAAGCTGCTCGCCAAGCAATCCGCGGACACGCTCAAGAAGCTCTCGCTCGAACTCGGCGGCAACGCGCCGTTCATCGTGTTCGACGATGCGGATATCGAGGCTGCGGTTCAAGGCGCAATGGCTTCGAAGTTTCGCAACACGGGGCAGACGTGCGTGTGCGTCAACCGCTTCTACGTGCAGGACGGCGTCTACGATGCTTTCACTCAGGCACTGACGAAGGCCGTGCAGAAGATGCGTGTCGGCAACGCGCTTGAAGGCGATACCGAGCAGGGACCGTTGATCAACGCGGCAGCGTTGAAGAAAGTGGAAACCCATGTCGCAGACGCACTGCAGAAGGGCGCGAAAACCCTGACGGGCGGCAAGCGTCACTCGCTGGGCGGTACGTTCTACGAACCGACCGTGCTGGCCGACGCGTCGCGGTCGATGATGGTCGCGGACGAAGAGACCTTCGGCCCGGTCGCGGCATGCTTCCGCTTCAAGACTGAGGAAGAGGCGATTGCTGCGGCGAACGACACACCGTTCGGCTTGTCCGCGTATTTCTATACGCGCGATCTCGGCCGCGCATGGCGCGTGTCCGAGGCGCTGGAAAGCGGCATGGTGGCGGTCAACGAAGGCATCCTTTCCACGGAAGTGGCGCCGTTTGGCGGCGTGAAGGAATCGGGTCTGGGCCGCGAAGGTTCGAAGTATGGCCTCGATGAGTACATGGAACTGAAGTACACGATGATGGGCGGCCTCGGACGCTAGTCATCGCAATACCGGCAACAAGGATCCGCTTCGCGCTGCGCACGCGCGGAGCGGACGATGCAGTACCGTGCGCGATCCGGCAATACGCTGGCTGCGCACGGCTGCTTCGACAAGTAAGCAAGGAGACAGCGTGAGCAATCAGGACACCCAGGCAACCACCCTCGGCCTCGCCCCCGTCGCGCCGCGTGCAGCGAACACCGCACCCGCGCACGGCCCCATTCCCCTCGACGACGTTCCACTGAACGCGTTTCACATCAAGATCGCCGGTCTGACCTTCGGCGCCCACTTCACTGAAGGCTACGCGCTCGGCACGATCGGTTATGCGCTTGCTTCGCTGAATCGCCAGATGCCGCTCGACGCGTTCTGGACGGGCATGCTCGGCAGTTCCGCGCTGATGGGCATTTTCCTCGGCAGTCTCGTGTTTGGCTGGTTATCAGACAAAATGGGGCGTCAGAAGATCTTCCTGTTGAGCTTCATTATCATCACCGCTGCAGCGTTTGCGCAGTTCTATGTCAAGTCGCCGGTTGAGTTGTGTGCGTTGCGCGTGCTAATCGGCTTTGGGATGGGTGGCGACTTTGCGGTCGGGCACGCGATTCTGGCGGAATTTTCACCTCGCAAGCATCGTGGCACTTTACTCGGGTCGTTCAGCGTGGTGTGGACGGTGGGCTACGTCGTCGCGAATGTCCTGGGTCTGGAATACGCGAACGCGTCGCCGGATGCCTGGCGCTGGCTGCTGGCATCGGCAGGTGTGCCGGCATTGATCGTGTTGCTGCTTCGTATGGGCACGCCGGAGTCGCCGCGCTGGCTGCACGGCAAGGGTCGTATTGCAGAGGCGAAGGCGGTCGTGCTGAAGCACTTCGGTCCCAATGTCACGCTCGACGGTGGTCATGACGAACACTCGACAATGCCGGGCGGCTTCGCGCGTCTCTTCAAGAAAGACCTGATTCGCCGGACAATCTTCAATTGCGCGTTTTTCGTATGTCTCGTGATTCCGTACTTTGCGGTCTACACGTTCCTGCCGACCATTCTCAAGGCAATCCATCTGGACAATGGCTCCAGCGCGGATTTCCTGTTGAACGGGTTTCTCATCCTGGGTGCGTTGATCGGCATCTGGCTCACCATTCAGTTGCCGCGTCGTGTGTTCCTGATCGGATCGTTCGCGGTGACGTGCCTGTCATTGGTGGCGTTGAGTCTGCTGCCGTCGTCGGCGAGCGTGGCAATGATCGTCGCTTTTGCGATTTTCACATTGACGATGTCGGCGTTCTCGAATCTCGTCGGCGTATTTCCGCCGGAGTGTTTTCCGACCGAAGTGCGGGCGTGCGGCGTCGGCCTTGCCATTGCGTGTAGCCGGCTCGGTTCGGCAGTCGGAACGTTTCTGCTGCCGCTTGGCATCGTGCAACTCGGCTTTCACGCCACGATGATGGTGCTAGCCGTGGTGCTTTTGATCGGCATGGTGGTGTCGATTGCATGGGCGCCGGAAACGAAGAATCTGACGCTCAATGAGGCGAGTGGCGCGTGATGGGCTGACAGTTGGACAATCCATTCTGCAGTAAAGCGAAACGGCCGAACGATCATCGTTCGGCCGTTTTCGCATTGGCGTCCGCCCAGAGACCGGCGGCGTTCTTTGCTTTATCGGTGTTGTGCGTTTCACCATCGATGTGCTACCCGACGTAACGGGAGGCGAATTATTTGCGATGGACAATTGATCGGGTATCGCAGATTTTAAAATAAATAAGTTAAATATCTCGGTGCCTGAAAACGGCCTGCCGTCTTAAAACGAAATAATCTGAGTGCGCATACCATTGCTTTGCCGTGTGTCGCACACCGGCGTGAGTGGCTGCTTCCGCTGCACGCACAAGCAGACACCAGCCACGCTGGGGCTGGCGCGGTGATCCTCCGCTCAATCCTACATGTAACGTAGTACAAACCCTACCCAAATAAGAATCGTCTTAGATACTTGAGACTCGTAAATCCATATCATTGATCTGCACCTGAACGATAAGCCAATGATTCGAAACAAAGCCAGTGTTTTCCGGTAATGAACATTGGAGCGATCAGGGACAGACGGCGCAATGTATTAAATGCGAATTCGCCATTTGCATTCGCAATGAACTTTCTAATGTATTGGAGCAACAACATGAAATCATTTTTCCCCGCCTTGGCCGTTGTAACGGGTGGCGTATTGGGTCTTGCATCGCTCGGCGCGCACGCAGCTGACGGCACGATGACCTTCACCGGTACCATCACCGATACCACCTGCTCCATCAATGGCTCGACGTCGGGTACGCCGTCGAACCTCGCGGTCACGCTGCCGACGGTTTCGGCAGGCAGCCTGGCTTCGGCAGGCTCCGTTGCCGGTACGTCCAGCCCGACCCAGATGGTGCTGAATGTCAGCGGGTGCACGGGTACTGCCACCAAGGCGGTTGCCACTTTCGAAAACGGCCCAACAGTCGACCAGACGACCGGCAATCTGGCCAACCAGACCGCGGCTGGTTCGGGCGGCGCTGCGAACGTTCAGGTGCGTCTGCTGAATGCGTCGCTGCTTCCGATCAACATCACGACCGGTGCCAACAACGACATCACCAACAACGGCGCGGACATCAGCAGCGGCACGGCTAGCCTGAAGTATTTCTCCCAGTACTACGCAACGGGCGCGGCTACCGCCGGCGCGGTGAACACGTCGGTGCAATACACGATGCAATACCAGTAAGCGGCAAGCCAAGGCGTTCGCTTAGGCGAACGCCTTTTTAACGCCCCATTTTCAGGATTATTTTTCAAGAGGTGAACGTGATGAAGCTCGGTCGAATTGCGCTAGGAATCGGTTTCGCGTGTGCGTTGCTGGCAGGCAGCGTAGAAGCAAGCGTGACGGTTGGTGGGACGCGCGTGGTCTATCCGCTCGATCAGCGCGAAGTCACGGTCAAGCTGGATAACGACAGTGCGGCGCCTTCATTGGTTCAGGTCTGGATCGACGATGGTCACGCGGACGCCAAGCCGGGCGACATCAAGGTGCCTTTTGTCATGACTCCGCCCATTTTTAGGATGGATGCGAAGAAGTCGCAGAATCTGCGCGTCATTTACACCGGCGATGCCCTCCCACGGGATCGCGAGTCTGTGTTCTGGCTCAATGTACTCGATATTCCTCCTAAGGCAGACAACACGACCGGCGCCAACACACTGCAATTCGCGTATCGCACACGCATCAAGGTGTTCGTACGCCCGCCCAAGCTGCCGGGCACGCCGGAAGCAGCGCCTGCTCAATTGAACTGGACGGTGGTGGCTGCGCCCGACAAAAAAGGCCAGTCAGTCAGCGTATCGAATCCAACGCCGTACTACGTGTCGTTTAGCGAAGTGGGTGTCGAAAGCGGCGGCCGTACTTTCAAGAACGAGAGGGGCGGCATGGTTGCGCCACACGCGACCGAAGTCATTCCAGTCGCAGAGATGAATGGAGTCTCGGCAGGCGCGAAGGTCCACTACACGGCAATCAACGATTACGGCGGCGCCATGGAAGGCGACGCGACGCTCGGTCAATAGACCGAAGCCGTTAGCCGGTCGGGCGGACGCCTTCCGCCTATTGCCATCTTTTTCCCGCACGGCGTGCGTTGCACAGGCAACGCACAGGGACAACGCACGCCTGTCGTAGGCGTTTTAAGCCCGCCAGATCATGAACTCCTCACCTAGTCATTCGGCGCAAATTCGCGCCAGTGCTTCGCCCAGCCCGTTTTGCCTGAGTCCGCTAACGGTCGTCGCCATGTCCGTTTTCGCGGTGCTGGGTGGCGTGCAGTCCGAGGTCGTGCAGGCGTCCGAAACCGATCGTGGCGACGCGGCCGTCTCGTTCGATCCGACCTTTCTTCGTACAGACGCGAACCAACCCGTCGACGTCGAGCGTTTTGCGCGCGGCAACGTGATTTCGCCGGGGGTGTACTCGGTTGACGTGTGGATGAACGGCATCCGCGTAGCGCGCCAGGATGTGCGCTTCGTGGTGGGGAGCGAAGGTGAGGGCGCGCGCCCGTGCTTCAACCGAAAGGTACTGGAGAGCCTCGGCGTCGATTTCGCAAAGGTGAATCGGAGCGCAAGCGATGAGGTCGCAGATGGCGTGACAGACGCCCAGGCGCGCAGCAATGCCAGCATCGATATGGGGGAATGCGTCGACGTCGTCAGCGTCGTGCCAGATGCGAGCGTCGAATTTGACTTCCAGGAGCAAAAGATTGCGTTGTCGGTGCCGCAGAAATACATGCGCGAAGCCGCGCGTGGCTATGTACCACCGGAAATGTGGCAACAGGGTGTGAATGCGGGCTTTGTGAGCTACGACGCCAATACGTATCACACGAGCGGTGCCGGCATCAACTCGACCCAGAGCTATCTGGGCCTCAACGCAGGGGTGAACATCGGCGGCTGGCATTTTCGCCATCAGTCGTCGATCACTTCGGGCACCGGGCGAGGGACGGAGTTTGACAACATCGCGACCTACGTCCAGCACGATGTGACCAGACTCAAGTCGCAGGTGACCGTGGGCGACGCCAACACAACGGGGGATGTGTTCGACAGCGTGGCATTCCGCGGTGTGCAGATCGCCACCGACGACCGCATGCTGCCCGAATCGCTGCGCGGCTACGCACCGGTGGTGCGTGGAACAGCACAGTCAAACGCACGGGTGACGATTCGGCAAAACGGTCAGGTCATCTACGAAACGAATGTCTCGCCGGGTCCGTTCGAGATCAAGGACCTGTATGCCACTGGCTACGGCGGCAATCTCGACGTCACCGTGACTGAAGCGGACGGTCGCACGGAAAAATTCTCGGTGCCCTATGCATCCGTTGCTCAATCGTTGCGTCCGGGTACCACGCGGTTTTCAGTTACCGCAGGGCAGCTGCGTGACAGTTTCCTCGAAACGAAACCCAATTTTGCGCAGTTCACCCTGCAGCGGGGCCTGACGAATACGGTGACGGGTTATGGCGGCGGCGTGGTCGGCAACGGCTATGTGGCGGCTAATATCGGCGCCGCGCTCAACACGAAGTACGGCGCATTTTCAGCAGACGTGACCGGCTCGCAGACGCAGGTCCCCGGCGAGGACTCAATGCGTGGCACCAGCTTGCGGGTTGGCTATAGCAAGTTCATTGATCCGACGGATACCAACATTTCGGTTGCTGCATACCGGTATTCGACAGCGGGCTTCCTGAATCTGTCGGATGCGGCGAATATGCGCGACCAGGCGATGCGCGGCGGCGACCTCAACTCGCTATATCGCCAGCGCAGCCGGCTGCAATTGACTGTAAACCAGAACATCAAGGATCACGGCACGCTGTTCGTGAGTGCGTCGTCCCAGCAGTACTGGAATCGTGGTGGAGTCGACACGTTTTATCAGGCGGGCTATACCGACAGTTTCAAATACGGCACCTACAGCGTCACGGCGGGGCGCACACGTGGCTCGGACGGCAGCATGTCGAACCAGTTCATGCTCAGCACGACACTGCCGCTTGGTCGCAGCCAGCATGCGCCGATGCTCTCGACCAATCTGTCCAGCACGGGCGGCGCGGCGAATATGCAGGCTAATCTCAGCGGGTCGCTGGGTGACAACAATCAGTACTCGTATAACGCGTATGGCACCTACAACACCGGCAGCGGCAGCGCTTCCAACGCGGGCGTGAGCGGCGTGTATCGCGCACCGTACGCGCAGATGACGACGTCGGCCAGTGTGGGTTCGAATTCGAGCCAGGTATCGGCGGGTGTTAGCGGCTCGATCGTCGCGCATCCGGGCGGCGTGACGTTCTCGCAGACGGTGGGCGATACCTTCGGCATCGTCGAGGCGCCGGGCGCGGAAGGCGCGAGCGTGTCGAGCTCGCCGGGCGTTAAGGTCGATGGTCGCGGTTACGCCGTGGTCCCGTACCTGAGTCCGTATAGCCTGAACACGGTGGATATCGATCCGAGGGGCACCTCGACCGATGTCGAGTTCGAATCGACTTCAGAGCAGGCTGTGCCGCGCCTCGGCTCGGTGGTGATGCTCAAGTACAAAACGGTGACGGGGCGTGCGGCATTGATTCATGCGCCGCAGCTTGGCAATAAGGCGTTGCCGTTTGGCGCAGATGTCGTGGATGGGAATGGGCGCACCGTTGGCGTGGTGGCGCAGGACAGTCAGATATTTGCGCGGGGTCTGGAAGATCAGGGTTCGTTGTTCGTATATTGGGGTTCGACAGGGGCTGAACAATGCCGCATTGATTATGTGTTGCCGAAAGCATCGGGTAAGGCGTCACAGCCTTATCTGTCGATCGAGAGCCATTGTGTGGCGAATGGTCGGCCAACACTGACAGCGCAGGATTCGGTTTCGACGGAAGGGACGGTCGCTCAGTGATTGCACTGACTAATCGCCACGGTACTTGACAAGATGCATTCGCTAATCCGAACGGCAAGAAGCGCGCATGTCGTATGCGATGAACGGCGCGAATTGGCCTAATTTCTTAAAGAGCATAGAAATGATTTATTTGAACGATAGAAAATATAGCCGCCCTGTCGGATTAGTTATGCGGTCGTTGGCGATGGCTGGGAAAGCAGTATCGAGGATGGCTATTTTGATCATTGCTGCTTTGAGTTCGGCAACAGTGGCGCATGCTGCATATGTCCGAATCGGTACGGGGGCACCCGTACTTCCGGTAATAACGCTTCCCGCGAATATTAATGTATCAAATAATCCGACGGTGGGGACAGTTTTGCAAAATGTTAATACGCTTCAAGGTCTATATGCATCGACTAACGCCTGTCCCATTAACGAGTCAGTCGTCGTCAACGGAACTGTGGTACCTGGTTACACCAATATCTTTCTAACCAATCTTCCGGGGGTCGGTGTTCGTTTTTCCGTAACCAAGGGGTGGGGTGGCAGCTTTATCACCGTTCCTTACGCAGAAACTTTTAGTGCAAGTAGCTCCAACTCGGGTTATTACATTAAAGTTGAACTCGTTGTTGTCGGCCCCGTCGCAGGCGGTACATTGAGTACGATTCCATCAATAAGCATTTCCTTTTCAGGAACCTGTTTCGATGCGATCACGCAGGTTCAACCGGTGCAGGTTGGCAGCACCGTGACAGCAAGCACTTGCAGCGTCACTACAAATACCCTTTCGGTATCGTTGCCGCCCACGAAGGGGTCTAACTTGCCAAGCGTCGGTTCGACGTTCGGCGATACCAATTTTTCTATTGGTCTAAATTGTGCCGTCGCTGCTAACGCCTATCTGGCATTGTCCGATTCCGCAAATCCCGGCAATACTTCGACGGTATTGAGCCCTGCACCAGGATCAACGGCGACAGGCGTCGGTGTCCAGGTTTCGTCCGGGGCGACCATCTTGGCCTTTGGTCCTGATTCCGCTGCGAACGGACAAGCTCAGACCTGGTCTGCAGGAAAAATGAAAGCAGGTGCGAACACAATTCCGCTGACTGCTCGCTACGTCCGCACCGGCACGGTACGCGGTGGGGCATTAAAAGGGCTTGCAACTTTCACCATGTCGTATCAATAGCGCACGGATGGTGTCGTGACAGGTGGCAGGTGGTCGGGCGGGTACGCGGCGGGTCCTTGAAAGACCTCACCTTCTGGTATTCGAGTTCGACGGTGGGTGAGCAAGGCGACCAGTGTCAACATGCTTGACGAGATGCATGGCTGATCCAGACGGCAAGGACATGCGTGTCGAATGGCATGAAAGACATGCATCGGCGAAATTTTATAGAAAATATCGAAATGATTTATTTGGGTGGTGACAGATATGGCTGCCATGCCGGACTAGTTATGCGATCACTCGCGGCAGCTGGAAAAGCAGTATCAGTGATGATTATATTGATTGTTGCGACTTTGAGTTCAGCGACAGTGGCGCATGCCGAATATGTCCGCCTCGCTTCGGGGCAACCCGTGCTTTCAGCCATAATGCTTTCTCCGAATATTGCGGTGCCGAACGATCCGGCCGTGGGGACAGTTTTACAAAGTGTCAGTGTAAATCGGGGTGTATATGCGTCGACAACCAGTTGTCCGATCAACGAGTCAGTCATCGTCAACGGTCCTGCGGTACCGGATTACTCCAATATTTTCCTGACAAATGTGCCGGGTCTCGGCGTTCGCTATTCCGTAACCAATAGGTGGGGTGGGGGCTATACCTCGGTTCCTTACAGCGACACTTTTAACGCATACAGCAACACCTCAGGTTATTTCGTTAAAGTCGAACTCGTTGTCGTCGGCCCCGTCACAGGCGGCACGCTGGAAACCATTCCATCAATCAGCGTGACCTTTTCAGGAACCTGTTTTGATACGATTACGAAGATTCAACCGGTGCAGGCTGGCAGCATCGTTACGGTCAACACCTGCAGCGTCATTACGACAGCCATTCCAGTGGCGTTGCCGCACGCGGTAATGGCTAGCTTGCCAAGCGTCGGCTCGACGTTCGGCGATACCCATTTTTCTATCGGTATAAAGTGTGCCGCCGCCGCTAACGCTTATCTGGCACTGTCCGATGCCGTCAATCCCGGCAATACTTCGACGGTATTGAGTCCCTCGCCGGAATCAACGGCGGAAGGCGTTGGTTTCCAGATTTCGTCCGGGCCGACCGTTTTGGCCTTTGGTCCTGATTTCGCCGCGAATGGACAAGCTCAGACATGGTTTGCAGGAAGAATGACGGCGGGTGCAAACACCATTCCGCTGACTGCAAGCTACGTCCGCACCGGCCCGATCAACAACGGGATCGTGAAGGGGCTTGCGACTTTCACCATGTCCTACGAATAGCGCCCGAATGGCGTCTCGACAGGTGGCCTCACGGGCCGCCCGGCGCCCCGGGAAAAATCCTCACCGTCCGGCACAGTCCGGGGGATTGGCGACCCGATCGTCACGCATCGGGGTGCGGTAAGCGGCGTGCAGACGCGGGGCGATACGTCCGATGAAGCGCGTCGATCCGGCCTTGCTAGCGATCCTCCGCATCCGCCCCGTCTTCCGCATTTCAATACGCTCGACGCCATGACGTGTATCATTCGTTCCCTGCGCTGTTCTGCGCCGGCATTTCCCGGATTTTCGAACGCTCGTGCGTAGCAAGGCTACGACGCGGCGGGTTTGCCATGGTGAAGCGGGCCCGAAACCCAACTCCCGCAGCTCGACGCCGCCGCGCCAGACGTGGCAGAGCAGAGGCCACAAGCTTCTGAAGACCGCCCGAACCTTTCTCTGTGACCGCCAGACCCGATGTCAGTCTCTGAACTCAAACGCCGCCGCACGTTCGCGGTCATTTCCCACCCGGACGCGGGCAAGACCACGCTGACTGAAAAGCTGCTGCTGTTTTCGGGCGCGATCCAGATCGCCGGTACCGTGAAGGGCCGCAAGAGCAACCGCTATGCGACCTCGGACTGGATGGAGATCGAAAAGCAGCGCGGTATTTCCGTCGCCAGTTCGGTGATGCAGTTCGAGTATGGAGATGCCGTCATCAACCTGCTCGACACGCCGGGCCACGAGGACTTCTCGGAAGACACCTATCGTGTGCTGACCGCGGTCGACGCGGCCGTGATGGTGATCGACGGTGCCAACGGTGTCGAAGCCCAGACGCTGAAGCTCCTCGAAGTGTGCCGCAGCCGTAAGACGCCGATCGTCACCTTCATCAACAAGCTCGACCGCGAAGTGCGTGAGCCGCTCGAACTGCTCGACGAAATCGAGCAGCATCTGGGCGTGGCGGCGGTGCCGTTCACCTGGCCGATCGGCATGGGCAAGGAATTCCAGGGCGTCTACGATCTCCAGCACGACCAGGTCCGCTTGTTCCGCGCCGGTCAGGATAAGGCGGGTGGCGAGGTCGAAACGCTGCACGCGCTGAGCAACGAAGAAGGCGAACGCCGCTTTGGCCATAGCTGGGTCAAGGCGAAAGAAGAGATCGACCTGATTACCGGCGCGTCGCCCGATTTCGATCGCGAGCAGTTCCTGGCCGGCCAGCAATCGCCGGTGCTGTTCGGCTCCGCGATCAACAACTTCGGCGTGAAGGAAATTCTCGACGCGCTGGTCGATCTGGCGCCTCCGCCGTCGGCGCGCATGGCGGTACAGCGAGCCGTCGAGCCGGATGAGCCCAAGTTCACCGGTGTCGTGTTCAAGGTGCAGGCGAACATGGATCTGGCGCACCGCGACCGCGTGGCGTTTATCCGCGTGTGTTCGGGGCATTTCGAGCGCGGCATGGCATTGAAGGTGACGCGTTCCAACAAGACGTTTCGCGCCAACAACGTGGTGACATTCCTGTCGCAGCGGCGTGAGACGGTCAGCGAAGCGTATCCGGGCGACATCATCGGTATTCCGAATCACGGCACGCTCAGCCTCGGCGATACGCTGACCGAAGGCGAGACGCTGCAATTCGTCGGTCTGCCGTTCTTCGCGCCAGAAATCTTCCAGACGGTCGAAGTGGTGGACCCGATGCGCGCCAAGCAACTGGGCGAAGCGCTCAAGCAGCTCGGCGAAGAAGGCGCGATTCAGGTGTTCCGGCCGGTGGTCGGCGGCCTGATGATTCTCGGCGCGGTTGGGCAACTGCAGTTCGAAGTGGTCTCGCACCGCCTGTCCACGGAGTACAAGGTGGACGTGCGCATGGCCTCGGCGCGCTATCGGATGTCGCGGTGGGTGACGTGTGATGACGCCGCCGAGTTACGCCGCTTTACCGATGCCTATTCGGCGCGGATTGCGTTCGATGCATCGAACGCGCCCACTTATCTGGCTTCGCATATTTCCGAGATTGAAGTTGCGCAGAAGGCGTGGCCGAAGATCGTGTTCAATGAGTTGCGCGAGCATTCTGGCGCGCCCTTCAAGAAGGCGATGTAAGCAACGCGGCGGCTGCTGCTGCCGCGCATGGGCCCGCTTCTGCGAGGCGGGTCAGTGCTTCGTCGTGGTGGAAGGCGCGACCATCGCCAGATCAGGAAACGACTCAGTACGTTGCTGACGTTCGCGACGTAATTCCTGTTTCAGGACTTGCCCATTTCGCAAACCCTCGAACAGGTCTGCGTCGAGTTTCGCGTCCGCTTCAGCATGACTGGCAATTTCGTCGAACGTGAAGAGCAGCTTCGCGCGCGTGGCCGGCGACGAATTGCATTGCTCGATGGCCCGTGCCAAAGCGGCAAGCTTGGCAAACTGTTCGACGTTTCGCTGGGCGACCTGCACGGCTTTCTCAAGAATGCCGTCGATCAGTTGATCGCTGTCGAGTGCTTCGGGTGCTGGTTGAGTACCAGCTTCGTGTTCAGTCATGATTCGTCTTCCTTAGACAGGGTTCTGCGCGTCCGGAGGATGAATCAGGCTCTCGCACCCCATCACTGGTATTTTGGCGGCAGCGAAAGTATAGAGCATCGAGCACGTGCATCTTTTACGCATGGCCGAAGTGGCAGATCTGGCCGGTAGGCTAACAGCGTGGAGCTTCACCCCATCTTCAAAACCTCTTCGCGCATCCAGCTCGCAAACGCCTGCACATGCTCGAGCGCGGCATGGCGTGGCGCGACGTCGAGCCAGTAGCCGAACGGCCCGCTCACTTCAATTTCCGAGATTCGCGCGAGGCTGCCATCTGCCAGCTCTTCGACGATCATGTTGCGGTCGACCACCGCCAACCCAGCGCCTTTACGAGCCGCATGAATGGCCTGCTCGAGATTGGAAAATTCGATGCCATTCTCAGCGTAATGCGCCGACATGCCGGCCGTGGCGAGCCAGTTCGGCCACAGATCGAGCCGCGCCTCGTTATGCAGCACATGCAGCGCGGGCAGGCGTTCGAGCAGGATTTCCAGCGGACGGTCGAGCAGATGAGGCGCGCCGACCAGAGTGTGCCGCTCCGTCATCAGCAATTCGGAATGCGCGTCGGGCAGCGCATCGCGGCCAAAGCGGATGTTGCAGTGACAATCTTCCGTCGGCTCAGTCCGGATCGACAGTTCGACATCTGGCAACTCGACTGCCAGCGAGCCGAGACGTGGCGAAAACCACTGCGTCGCAAAAGTAGGCGGCACGGACAGCACGAGGCGGCGCCGTCCTTTGGCGGTCGTGATCTGACGGGTGCCACGCTCGATCGTGTCGAAGGCTTCTGACACACAGGGCAGCAACTGCAAACCCGCCGCGGTCAGCCGGATGCCCTTGTGGTCACGCTCGAACAGCTTCGCGCCGAGCGATTCCTCCAGAATCTTGATCTGCCGGCTCACCGCGCCCTGCGTCACGCACAAGGCGCTGGCTGCGCGGTTGAAGCTCAAATGACGTGCTGTCTCCTCGAAGAAGCGCAACGCGATCAGCGATGGCAAGCGCCGCATACCTTCACCTTCTGTCTTTTCTGGTTGTCCGGTGGCGCGCCGGGCTGGCGCGTCCTTCGACCGATGTCACAGGCGGCGCGTCGTCTCCAACGCGCGCCTTGGCGCGGATTGTCGCATTTCGGACGGCATTTTGAGCGGGCGCAAGCAACAAAAATCGCTCGTCTGGGATCAGGACAAGGCGGCATGCCGCCACAACAGGTCTTGCCGGGTGCCAGGCGCGCAGCGGGCTGACATCGCCTATCCTGAGGGAAACGCGCCTCTTTCCTGCGCCCCTGTCCGACTCGCGGAGTGCCTCGTGACCGTTCGCAACCTCGATGCTCTGTTTCGACCGAAATCCGTCGCTGTCATCGGCGCTTCGCGGCGTCCGCGCAGCACCGGCGCCATGGTGTGGGCGAGTGTGCTAGGCGGGGCCTTCGAGGGGCCCCTCTGGCCCGTGAATCTGAAATACGACACGCTCGATGGTTACACGGTGGTGGCGGACGTTGGCGATCTGCCCGAGGCACCTACGGTGGCATTGATCTGTACACCGCCTGCGACGTGGCCGGAGATCATCCGCAAACTGGGCGGGCTGGGTACGCGGGCCGCGATCATCGTTGGGGAAGTGCAGAGCAACGAAGACCGCAGGGCCCTCAGGCACGCGCTTTCTGCTGCACGCCCGAATCTGTTGCGGATCGTCGGCCCAGGCAGTCTGGGGATCGTCTCGCCGGCGCTGCGTGCCCATCTGGGTGCGCCGGCGTGCCTCGTAAAGGCGGGCGGGGTGGCGTGGGTGTCGCAGTCGAATGCGCTGACGAATGCCGTGCTCGGCTGGGCGTATGCGCGTGGCCTGGGGTTTTCGCACGCGGTGGCGCTCGGCGCCGAGGCAGATGTGGATGCCGGTGACGTGCTCGACTATCTGGCGAGCGACCCAGGAACGCGCGCGATCCTGCTCGAACTCGATACGGTGCGCGCAGCCCGCAAGTTCATGTCGGCGGCGCGCGCGGCGGCGCGCAACAAGCCGGTGCTGGCGTTGCGCTCGGGCCGTGGCGATCCCGTCGACGGTTTGTACACAGCGGCGTTCCGCCGCGCGGGGATGGTGCGCGTCGACTCGCTCGACGATCTGCTCGACGAAATCGAAACCTTGGGTGTGGGCCGGGTCGCGGCAGGAGCGACCGCAACCGTGATCACCAGTGATCGTGGCGTGGCGACCCTTGCCTGTGATGCATTCGCGGCAGCGGGCGACACGCTCGCGCAGTGGCCTGCCGAGGCCACGGAGGCGGTCGTCAAGGCGTTGCCGCACGTGGTGGCAGGCAACCCGCTGCTGCTCGGCGACGACGCGCATGCCGAGCATTTCGGCACGGCTCTGGAGGTGCTCGCCCAGCATCGGGCGACCGGCACGGCGTTCGTGGTCCATGCGTCGACCCATAACGCGCCGGTCGGTGAGGTCGCTCAGGCGCTGATCGCCAAGCAGAAGTTTGCGTATCGCGGGTTGCTGGCGTGTTTCTTCGGTGGGGTGGATGCGGCGACGCGCGACGCGTTGCACGCCCAGGGCATTCCGGTCCATACGACGCCGCAGCGGCTTGCGCGGGCCTTCGCCCGGCTGGTCGACTACCGGCTCGGGCGCGAATTGCTGATGCAGACGCCGGAGGGATTGCCGGCGCAGATCCCGGCAGAGATCGACGCCGCGCAGACCCAGGCGCGCGCGGCGCTGGCGGCGGGCGAGGATGTCCTCACGGAAGAACCGGCGGCGAGCCTGCTGGCGCATTTTGGTCTGGACGTCGAGTCGTGCGAAACGAGCGAAGACAGGATCGTCGACATCGACGTCGAATTGCAGGACGACGACAACTTCGGTCCGGTGTTTCGCTTTACGACGCCATCCGCCGATGGCGTCTCGGCGCCACTGCGGGTCTTCGGCTTGCCGCCGCTCAATCCCATGCTGGCGCGCGATATGGTGACCCGATCCCCGTACGCCCGCGTCGCCGCGCCCGAGCCGGTGCTGGCCGCCTTTACGGCGTTGTCGCAAGCAGTGTGCGACGTGCGCGAGATAGTCGGCCTGAAGCTCGCGTTGCGGGTGTTCCGCGAGCGCACGGTTGTCGTTGCGCCTTCGATACGGCTCGGCGCGAAACGTAGCCGGCTGGCGATCATGCCGTATCCACGCCGCTACGAGGAGACGCTCGACTGGCACGGCTTGTGCATTACGGTGCGCCCAATCCGGCCGGAAGACGAAGCCGCTCATCATGACTTCGTCGAAGCCATGACGCCCGACGACTTGCGTCTGCGATTCTTTGGTGCGGTGGGCAGCTTCGACCATTCGCAACTCGCGCGCATGACGCAGATCGACTACGACCGGGAGATGGCGCTGATCGCAACGATCCCGTGCGAAGAAGGTTTCACGCGCACGCTGGGTGTGGTGCGCGCGGTGGCGGACCCGGATAACGAAACCGCCGAATTCGCTGTGGCGATCCGTTCGGATCAGAAGGGGCGACAGCTCGGCAGGTTGCTGATGGAAAAGATCATCGCGTATGCACGCTCGCGCGGCACGCACTGGCTGGTGGGCGAAGCGTTGCGCGAGAACGGGCCGATGATCGCGCTCGCGCGTGCATGTGGTTTCACGATTACGCCGACCGAAGATCCAGGGGTGGTGGGATTCAGAATGGCGCTGGATGAGGAGGAAGCGGCCGCTTAGCGAGCGGCCGTCGCATTGATGTATTGATGATGGCGCTACGGTGCAAAACGCTGCTGCAAGGCTGCCGCCACGCGCGTCAGCACTTCGTCCCAATCGCCCCGCTGCCGCTGGGTGAAGAGTTGCGCGGTGGGATACCACGGGCTGTCGTCCCGGTCGCGCAGCCAGCGCCAGCAACCGGCGAAACGGTTGAGCAGCCAGACCGGCTTGCCCATTGCCGCGGCCAGATGCGCCACCGAGGTGTCGACAGAGATCACCAGATCGAGATTCGCGATCAGCGCAGCCGTATCGGCGAAGTCGGTGATTTCATCGGTCCAGTCCGTCAACTTCGCCTGGCTCGCCGCGTTGGCGCGTTTCGCCGGGTCATCGGTCTTCTGCAGACTGACCCAGCGGATGTGCGGCAACGCGAGCATTGGAGCGATTTGCTCGGGTGCCAGGCTGCGCACCTTGTCTTCCATCATGCCTGAATGACCGCCTGCCCAGACCACGCCGACACGCGGTAATGCGGGATCGGGCAAGGCTGCGAATCGGGCGCGCCACGACGCGGTGCGGGTGAGATCCGCGTAGAGGTACGGCACGGCGGCGGGGATGTTGTCGAGGCGGGTGCCGAATGCCATGGGTAGCGACATCATGGGACAGTACTCATCCCATTCGTCAATCGAGGTGGACTCGTCGTCGAGCATGACGAGGCCCGGCCAGCGCGAACAAAGCGAGTCTTCATAGAGGCGCCGCAAGGAAGGCGGGCAAACGTAGCCTACGTGCGAAAAGTGTTCCAGCGCGAGCGGCAGGTAGCGGACAAACTGCAGGCTGTCGCCATGTCCCTGCTCGGGAATGACCAGTAGACGTTTAAGATGAGCGCCGCTGTTTTCCGCGCGAGCCGCTGATTCCGGTCGCTCGCCCCGCCATTGCGGCAGCGGAATGTGCGGACGTGCTGCTGGAGCGTGGCTGCCGTCGGTGCTCGCAAAATTCGCCCAGCGGTCTTCGAAGCGCGGCCACGCTTCTTCGTATTGCCCCTTGGCCAGCAAGACTGTTGCAAGATGGGCGCGGGCGCCGCGATAGTCGGGAGCCAGCGTGAGGGCGTGCCTCAGGTGCCACTCGGCTTCGTCGAGTGCGCCGAGATTTCTGGCAATTACGCCCAGGTTGGCGTGCGCCCGCGCGTCGTCGGGTGTGAGTTCGAGCAGCTTGCGATTGCTAACGGCTGCTTCGTCGAGGAACCCCTGCACGAACAGCGTTCCCGCTTCGTAATAGCGCAGCCTGGTCGATCCAGGTTGCAGCGCGAGGCCCTGCCGGGTGGTTTGCAGTGCATGAGCATACGCCTTCTGCCTGATCTGTAGCTCGCAAAGCGTGATGTAGAAGTCGGCATGCGGGTGAACTTCGATCGCACGCTCGAGCCAGTTTTGCGCGACTTCGAACTGGTTCAAGTCGAGCGCGAGTAGTGCACGCAAGTAGAGCGCGCCGGGCCGCTCGGAGTCTTGCTCGAGGATGCGCTCGACGGCTGCTTGCGCGGCGGCGGTATCGCCAGCCTGCCGCGCTGCTTCAGCCTCGTGATACCAGGTTTGGATATCGTCGGATGGTGTGGGAAAGAGGATCGGCATGATGGCAAGGCGGTAAGCATTGCGCGGTCAGTCCGGTGGCTGCGCACGATGAAAGCAACGCGGCATTCTTCGACGTGGACCCCTGACCGGCGCTCTGCGAGGGAGCGGCGCACGCGACGCTGCGTGCGTTCTATCGGGCGTCTATTGTCAGTGCTGCGAAATTGCGCGTCTGTAGGGGCAATCTGATAACGGCAGGAGCGAAGACGGCACAGCGTCGCGGAACCGGCTGTCTTTCATGGCGCGTTCTGGGGCCGTGCCTTTGAGATTCCTCTGAGTGTTTGTAGCGGTCGCTTTCGATATATTTTTCGGCTCCGTCCAGCGACGCCAATTGCGATGCCAGCGACTTCTTCATGTCGTGGCCGCATCCCCTCTTCAGCGCTCATCCAGTGTCATTGGGCGAGTTCGGCTCGCTGGAAATATCAAAACATTTTCGTCGACATTTCAATGGATAACCTTGCCGTCTCCGATCAGTTCATCAAATCCCTGCTGTTCGCATTTCTCGTGAGCGCTGTGTTCATTTTCGTCCTGCAATTGAGCAATCTCATCGACCCGGACCACCTCGTCGGACGCGAAATCGTTGCCTGGCTGGTCGCGACTGTCGCATGCACCGCTGAACCCCTGTTGCGCCATCGTGGCGTGCTGAAAGGCGCCATCGAATGCCAGATCAGCGAGTTCACCAAAGCCAGTGCGCTAGGCCGTGTGATCGGTGCGCCGGCAGGTTGTCTGTTTGCGTGGGCTATTACGATTGTCGGGTCTTAAGCCACGGCTTCTTGCAGCGCTAAAAAAATATCGTCAAGGAAACCGAAGTAAATCGTGAATGATTAAACGGCTTCGGGAAGTCGCTAAAAGCACGGTTGCAGGCGCTTGATCCATCCCCTGATTGTCTCGCGCCGCGACGGCGTTGCGGACGTCGTCTCACCAGATACATTTTCTTGAAAACATATCGTTTCTATCGAAACCTTGGAGCTCTGTTGTCCTTAGCGTTTCTGGCGGCTTGCATGCAACCGCCCGGCATAACCGCTCAGGTTGACCAGGATGCACTGCCCAAGGCAAAAAGGAAGGCTATAACGACGACGAGGCCGCCCGCCACTGAGGACTCGCTGGTCTCGTCGAGACCGCAGGAACCGGCGCGACCGGAAACCGGAACGGCGCCCTCACAGGACCTGAATGACGACACATCGAGCTTCTGGCAATCCGGCGTTGCCTCGTGGTACAGCAACAGGTTTCAAGGCCGCCGCACCGCAAGCGGAGAGCGCTACGACCTGCACGCACTGACGGCGGCACATCGGACGCTTCCGCTCGGTTCCTACGTTCGCGTGACTGCGGTGTCGAGCGCGCGCTCGGTGGTCGTGCGGATCAATGACCGTGGACCGTATGCGCACGGTCGGGTGATCGACCTGTCATACGCCGCGGCGGCAGCGCTCGATTTGCCGCGCGCCGGCACTCTGCTGGTCAGAATCGAAACCGTGACGAGGCAGGAAGCTGGCACCTAATGCCGGACGCCTCACTCGGTTATTTGCCGCGCTGAAGCGCGGCGCGCTCAGGCGGCCAGCTTGGCTGCAGCTTCATCCACCTGGCCGCGCGTCACGGACAATTCTTCGAGCCACGTGTCCGCATAGACAGCGCCGGTTTCGCGTTCGAGCCGTGCGATCGTCGTCGCGCAACGAATGGCGTCCTTCGGCGTCGCGATGAAATCCTTCACTGACTGACCCGCCTTGAACGCGTCGAACAGCGGCACGCGGATATCGTCTGGCAATGCGCGGGTCCACTGGTACGGTTTGCCGTTGTACGTGAACGACGGCGGCAGCACACGTTCCTTCTTGGCGGCCGGGATCAGACCATAGGTACGCGCGGCTTCGCCGATCTGCTCGGGCGAAAACAGCTCGTCAGGGCTGATGGCGAACTGCTGGATGTAGGCTTCCATGGCCTGCATTGCAGCGGCGCGATCGTCGCGCTTTTGCTGTGCACGGGCCACGATGTCGCGCAGTTCGTCGGCTTCCTCGGTGGTGATCGTGAAGCTCGCCTGCTTCTGCTGGAGTTCAGAAAAACGCTGGAATTCGGAATCGGTCAGAAGTTTCGCCATGAGGTATCAAGAGTGCGCGCAGACCAACGCCTGCGCGGCGACATTTTTGAGAGGGTCGCCATTCTAAACCATGCGAGCGGGCTAGCTCGTCCCCTGGCGAAACATCGACAACGCTTCGACCGTTTCCCGCAGCAACACGGTCGCCGCATCCAGCGCCGGCGCGACGTATTCATCAATGCGTCGCAGATAGGGGCACGTCAGTGCGGCGATGGCCTGCCCTGAGGGCCCGAGGACCGGGAACGTCAGATCGGTCACGCCGAAAATCTGCTGGCTGTCTTTCTGCGAGAACCCCGCAGTGCGGATCTGCTCGCAGGTCTCTTCGAGCGCGTCGCGGTCGATTGTGACTTCGCCTTTCACCTTAGTGTGTTCCGCGAGCATATGCGCGCGTTGCTCGGCGGTCTGGAAGGCCAGCATGACGCGGCCGGAGCCGGTATCGATCAGCCCGACGCGCGAACCGAGCCGCACGGACATCCCCCACGTGCCGGGGCCGTCGACCTGGGCAATCACCAGCAGGTTGCCGCGATCGTAGACCACCAGATGGCAGGACTGTTCTGCGCGGTCCGAAAACCGCTGCATCAAAGGGAGGGCTTCGTAGATCAGCCGGTTCATCGGCGGATGGCGATGCGCCAGCGCATACAGCTTCAGACTCAGCGA
Organism: Paraburkholderia sp. GAS41; assembly: GCF_050436545.1. Lineage (NCBI taxonomy): Bacteria > Pseudomonadati > Pseudomonadota > Betaproteobacteria > Burkholderiales > Burkholderiaceae > Paraburkholderia > Paraburkholderia sp. GAS41. Next base: position 168,498 of record NZ_JBNDMK010000002.1, on the reverse strand, counting down.
GTAGCGGTCGCCGCCCGCCGAGCGAACCACGTATTGCCGCGCGACCAGACGCTCGAGCATCCGGTACATCTCGCTCGCGTTGCGCCCCAGCAGCTTGGTGATCTCGGCGCGCGTCAGTCCGTCTTTCTGCTCGGCGAGCAATTCGAGGATATCGAGGCCTTTGTCCAGCGCGGGTGCGCGGTAACGGTCGGCGTCGTCCCTTTCTTCCGCATCCATCATGAGTCGGTTCTCCCCGTGTCGACCGGAGTTCGCGCGTGATCGGCGACTCCTCGTCCCATGCAAAACAGTGCAGGTCTCATTGTTATCCGGCGCGTGAGTGTAGAGCGAGGCCAGCGCAGGCAGGCCAGGGTAAGTCCGGACGGCGGCTGCCGTACACAATCCTTGACTTAGGAAAGTCCGTATATGAATAATACGTTCATTGGTGAATTTACGCACCACCAATATTCATAAGAAAGCGCAGGACGATGTGCCGGCTCCAGGGGAGTCAGGTTCAGGAAGTTCAACAACGCATCAGGAGACAAGCTATGACGTTCGCAAAGGGGCCGCGTGCGGCCCGCCGTTTGATTCAGGGCGCTTTGTCCGTCGGAGTCGCCGCCGCATGTATGGCCGGCCTCGTGACGAGCGGCACGGCCCACGCCGCCGATACCGGCAAGGTCGGACTCGATCTGCCGCTGCTGACCTCCCCGTTCTGGCAGTCGTACAACAACTATCTGCCGGTGTACGCCAAGCAGATGGGTCTGGACATCCTCGCGCCGGTCAACTCGAACGGTGACCCTGCCCAGCAGATCACCGACATGAACAACATCCTCAATCTGGGCGCGAAAGGCATTGTCGTGGGGCCGCTGGATTCGGCCGCGATCAGCCGCGCGCTCGATTCCGCCTCGGGCAAGAACGTGCCGGTGGTGGCAGTGGATGTCGCGCCGACGCAAGGCAAGGTGGCCATGGTGGTGCGCGCCGACAATCACGCGTACGGCGAGATGGCCTGCAAGTACATTGGCGAACACGTGAAGTCCGGCAAGGTGGTGCAGATCATGGGCGATCTGGCGTCCGTGAACGGGCGTGACCGTTCGGAGGCGTTCCGTGCGTGTCTTAAGAAGTATCCGACGCTGTCGCTGCTGGAGATTCCGGCCGCGTGGAAGGGCGATGTCGCAGCCACCGCGCTCGACAGCCTGCTGACTGCCAACCCGGACGTGAAGGCGATTTATATGCAAGCGGGCGGCGTCTATCTGTCGCCGACACTGCAGACGCTGCGCCGCAAGCAGATGCTGTTTCCGGTGGGTGACGCGAAGCACGTCGTGATCGTCAGCAACGACGGCATTCCGCAGGAATTCGACGCCATCCGCAAGGGCGAGATCGACGCCACCGTGTCGCAACCTGCTGACCTGTACGCGAAGTACGGTCTGTACTACGTCAAGGCCGCGCTCGCCGGACAAACCTTCAAGCCGGGTCCGACCGATCACGGCAGCACGATCATCCAGATCGCGCCGGGCATGCTGGAAGACCAGTTGCCTGCGCCGCTCGTGACGAAGGCGAATGTCGACGACAAGAACTTGTGGGGCAACACGGTCAAATGAGCGAGTCCATGCACACGCCTGGCGTTGCGGCGGCCGCTTCAGCCGTGGTCGAAGCGCTGGACGTCACCAAGCGCTTCGGTTCCTACGCCGCACTGAAAGACGTGAGCATCCGCGTGATGCCCGGCGAGTCGCATGCGCTCGTCGGGCGTAACGGCGCCGGCAAATCGACGCTGGTCTCGATTCTCACCGGCCTGCGCAAGCCGGACACCGGCGAGGTACGCTTCGGCGGCGCGGCGGCGCCCTCGCTCGCAGACCGGGACGCGTGGCGCGAGCGCGTCGCCTGCGTCTATCAGCATTCAACCATCATCCGCGATCTCACCGTCGCGGAGAATCTGTTCATCAACCGTCACCCGGAACGGCGCGGCATGATCGACTGGCGCGTCATGCGCCGCGATGCGCGTGCATTGCTCGATCACTGGAAGATCGACGTGCGCGAAGATGCGCGCGCTGGCGATCTGAGCGTCGAGGCCCGTCAGCTCGTGGAGATCGCGCGGGCGCTGTCGTATGGCGCGCGCTTCATCATTCTCGACGAACCGACCGCCCAGCTCGACGGCGATGAAATCAAGCGGCTGTTTCGCCGCATCACCGAATTGCAGCGCGAAGGCGTCACGTTTCTGTTCATCTCGCACCATTTGCAGGAGGTGTATGAGATTTGCCAAGCCGTGACGGTGCTGCGCGATGCGCGGCATATTGTCAGCGCGCCGGTTTCTGCTTTGCCGCGCGAGCAGTTGATCGAAGCCATGACCGGAGAGCGCGGCGGCCTCGCAGTCGCCGACGCTGCCGCGCGTGCGCCGCTTCCCGCAGATACGAAAGTGGCGCTGGAAGTCGCCAGTCTCGTTGGGTCGGATTACGAAGACGTGTCCTTTACGGTGAAGCGCGGCGAAGTGATCGGCCTGACCGGCGCGACGAGCAGCGGCCGCACCAGCGTCGCGGAAGCCATCGCGGGTTTGCGCTCGCCCAAAAGCGGCGATATCCGCGTGGCCGGCCAATCGTTGCCGCACGGCGATGTCCCCGCCGCACTGGCCGCCGGGATTGGCTGCGTGCCCAAGGACCGCCACCACGAAGGTCTGGTGCTGACGCAATCGGTGGCGGAAAACGCCTCCATGACGATCGCACGTCTGCTCGGCAAGTTCGGCCTCACGCCACCTGCAAAGAAGAATGCGTTTGGCCAAAAGATGATCGAGGCGCTCGGCATCGTGGCACCGGGACCGGAGCACGTGGTGTCGGGACTGTCCGGCGGCAACCAGCAAAAGGTGGTGATGGCGCGCGCCTTGGCGACCGATCCGAACGTGCTGGTGCTGATCGACCCGACTGCCGGCGTCGACGTCAAATCGAAAGAAGCGCTGCTGTCCGTCGTGGACCGCGTGCGCGAAGAAGGCAAAGCGGTGCTGGTCGTCTCAGGCGAACTGGACGACCTGCGCACCTGTGACCGCGTGCTGGTCATGTTCCGTGGCCGCGTCGCGGCCGAATTTCCCGCGGGTTGGCAGGACCACGACCTGATCGCATCCGTTGAAGGAGTCAGTCTTCATGAAGAATAGTGTGCCACGCCCTGCATTCGCTGCGGCTCAAGGGCAGGTTGGCGCGCAGGTCGCGCCCGGTCGCCGGGTGCGGATCGAATTCGCCCGGCTGCGCGACCTGGCACTGGTGCCGGCGCTCGCGTTGCTGATTGTGATCGGCGCGTTCGTCAGCCCGAGCTTTTTGACCAGGGCCAACTTGATCAGCGTGCTCGGTGCGTCCGCGGCGCTTGCGCTGGTCGTGCTCGCCGAATCGCTGATTGTGCTGACCGGCAAGTTCGATCTGTCGCTCGAGTCCACCGTGGGGATTGCGCCCGCGGTCGGCGCCATGCTGGTGATGCCGGCAGCGTCCGCAGGATTTGGCTGGCAGTGGCCCGCTGCGGCGGGCTTGCTGGCGATCCTCGTGGTCGGCGCGATCATCGGCTTTATCAACGGCTTTCTGGTGGTCCGCCTGCGGCTGAACGCCTTCATCGTCACGCTCGCCATGCTGATCGTGCTGCGCGGCATGCTGGTGGGCGCCACCAAAGGCGGCACGCTGTTCGACATGCCGCCGTCGTTCTTCACGCTCGCCACCACCATTGTGCTCGGCTTGCCGCTGTCGGTCTGGCTCGCCGCCGTGGCGTTCGCCATCGCCGCTTTCATGCTGCGGTACCATCGGATTGGGCGCGCTTTGTATGCGATTGGCGGCAATCCTGAAGCGGCGCGCGCCGCCGGGATTCGCGTCGAGCGCATCACGTGGGGCGTTTTCGTGCTCGGCAGCGTGCTGGCCTCGCTGGGCGGCCTGATCGTCACCGGCTATGTGGGTGCGATCAACGCGAATCAGGGCAACGGCATGATCTTTACGGTGTTCGCGGCGGCGGTGATCGGCGGCATTTCGCTCGACGGCGGCAAGGGCACGATGCTCGGCGCGCTGTCCGGTGTATTGCTGCTCGGCGTGGTGCAGAATCTGCTGACGCTGGCACAGGTGCCGTCGTTCTGGATTCAGGCCATCTACGGCGCGATCATCCTCGGCTCGCTGATGGTGGCACGCCTGGCGAGCGGCGAAGGTCAGAATTAACCCGCGGGTTTCACGGAGACGTATCTTGAGTAGTCCATTGCATACCGACGCCCGCCTGATCCTGCTAAGTCCGCAGGACAACTGTCTGATCGCGGGAGCGCGGCTCGAAGCCGGCACCGAGATCGAGATTGAAGGCGAGCGCGTGACGCTCGGCAAAACCATCGACCTGGGCCACAAAGTGGCCCGTGGCCCGCTCGCGAAAGACGACAAGGTGCTGCGCTACGGCGCCGTGATCGGCCATGTGACCGGCCCTGTCGCGCGTGGCGAGCATCTGCATACCCACAACCTCGAAAGCGATTACCTGCCCACGTATACCCACGATGCAGGCCACGAATTCGTGCATCATTGACGCGGTCTGATACCGCGCTGGAACGATCATGACTGACACTTCCGCAGCAACGATCCCGTCATCCGCTGGCACGCAGCCGATGCTGCAAGGCTATCCCCGCAGCGACGGCCGCAAGGGTATCCGCAACGTGGTTGCGGTGGCGTACCTTGTCGAATGTGCGCATCACGTGGCGCGCGAGATCGTCACGCAGTTTCGCGAGCCGCTCGACGCATTCGACGATCCGCATGCGCAACGCGACCCCGCCGTGCATCTGATCGGCTTTCCCGGCTGCTATCCGAACAGCTACGCGGAGAAGATGCTTGAACAGCTCACCACGCATCCGAACGTGGGCGCGGTGCTGTTCGTGTCGCTCGGCTGCGAGAGCATGAACAAGCACTACCTGGTGGATGTCGTACGTGCGAGCGGCCGTCCTGTCGAAGTCCTGACGATCCAGGAAAAGGGCGGCACGCGCAGCACGATTCAGTACGGCGTGGACTGGGTGCGCGATGCGCGCAAGCAACTGGCGACGCAGCAGCGCGTGCCCATGGGGCTCGACGAACTCGTGATCGGCACTATTTGCGGCGGCTCGGACGGCACCAGCGGCATCACCGCCAATCCGGCGGTGGGCCGTGCCTTCGATCAACTGATCAAGGCCGGCGCAAGCTGCATCTTCGAAGAGACGGGCGAACTGGTGGGCTGCGAGTTTCATATGAAATCGCGGGCGGCGCGGCCGGAACTGGGCGACGAAATCGTCGCGTGCGTGGCCAAGGCGGCGCGCTATTACTCGATTCTCGGGCACGGCAGCTTCGCAGTGGGCAACGCGGACGGCGGCCTCACCACGCAGGAAGAAAAATCGCTCGGTGCCTATGCGAAGAGCGGGGCGTCGCCGATTGTCGGCATCATCAAACCGGGCGATGTGCCGCCCACCGGCGGCTTGTATCTGCTCGACGTCGTACCGGATGGCGAGCCGCGTTTCGGCTTCCCGAACATCAGCGACAACGCGGAAATCGGCGAACTGATCGCGTGCGGTGCGCACGTGATCCTGTTCACGACCGGACGCGGATCGGTGGTGGGCTCGGCCATTTCGCCGGTCATCAAGGTGTGCGCGAATCCCGCGACCTATCGCAATCTTTCCGGCGACATGGACGTCGACGCCGGCCGGATTCTCGAAGGCCGCGGCACGCTGGAAGAAGTGGGCCGCGAAGTGTTCTACCAGACATTGGCGGTGGCGCAAGGCGCGCCGTCGAAGTCGGAGACGCTCGGTCACCAGGAGTTTATTCTGACGTATAAGACCTTCGAGCCGGTCGGACCGTCGTGCCTGCCGTCGAACGCGGCGCCGGCGCGTCGGGTGGTCGAAATCGCTTCGCATTGATCGACGCCGTGGCGTGAGGCGGCCACCGCACGGCAGGTGGGCCGCCATACGAACAAAAGCAATCAACTTGCATGGGACCCGAGTCGCACGCTGCAGTGCTGACTCGGGTCGACACAGGAGACTTCGCCATGACAGAGGCCGTGGGTTCAAGAGTCGCGCAGCGCCGCACCATCGGCCGGCGCGGATTGCAGGTCACCGGTCTCGGTCTGGGCACCGCGCCGCTGGGTGGCCTGTATAGCGATCTGTCCGACGAACAGGCGTTGGCCACGGTCGCCGCCGCCTACGAGGCAGGCGTGCGCTTTTTCGACACCGCGCCGCACTACGGCCACACCAGGGCGGAACATCGTCTTGGCGATGCGCTGCGCCGCTATCCGCGTGACCAGTATGGGTTGTCCACCAAGACCGGCCGGCGCTTCGTGCCGCGTACCACGCCGTATGACGGCAGCGAAGGTTGGCAAGACCCGCTACCGTTTCAGGCGATCTACGACTACACGCACGCGGGCATCCTGCGTTCGTTCGAAGACAGCCAGCAGCGGCTCGGCATCGTCGAGATCGACATTCTGCTGATCCACGACATTGGCCGGCTCACGCACGGCGAAAAAAATGCGCACTACTGGCAGCAACTGACTGAAGGCGGCGGATTTCGCGCGCTCGACGAATTGCGTTCGGCCGGTATGGTCAAGGCAGTGGGGCTGGGGGTTAACGAAGGGGCGGCGATTCTCGAGATGATGGACGACTTCGACATTGACTGCGCGTTGCTGGCGGGCCGCTATACACTGCTGGAGCAGGCGACGCTCGACGACCTGTTGCCGGCCTGTGAAGCGAGCAACGTAAGTATCCTGTTGGGCGGCGCATTCAACTCGGGAATCCTCGCGCGCGGCGTGCAGGGAGACCTGAAATTCAACTACGCGGCGGCGCCCAAAGAGGTGATCGAACGGGTGGCGCGTCTGGAAGCGGTGTGCCGCGAGTACGATGTGCCGCTGGCGGCCGCCGCGTTGCAGTTCCCGTACGCTCACCCCGCGGTCGCAACGGTGTTGACCGGCGCACGCAGTGTCGAAGAATTGCGCGAGAACGTTGCATCGTTTGAACGACCGATTCCTGTGGAGTTATGGACGGCATTGCGCGACCAAGGTCTGGTGGATCCGCGAGCGCCCGTGCCGAAGGATTGAAGGACCATGCACATCGATGCCCATCAGCACTACTGGGACCCGGCTCGCGACGATTACGGCTGGCTGACGCCGGACTTGAGCGCCTTGTACCGCGCCTTCGGGCCAGCCGATCTCGCGCCGCTGCGCGAGCGCAGCGACGTGCAGCGTACGGTGGTGGTGCAGGCGGCGCCCACGGTCGAGGAAACGCGTTATCTACTGGATCTCGCGCGGGATGAGGCGTCGATTGCGGGCGTGGTCGGATGGGTGCCGATGCGCTCGCACGAGGCGCCTGGCCTGATCGCCGAGCTCGCGCGCCAGCCGAAATTCAAGGGCATTCGCCCGATGCTGCAAGACCTGCCTGACGACGACTGGATCGCCAATCCGGATCTCGCGCCGGCTGTTGAAGCATTGATTGCGCACGATCTCGCTTTCGACGCGCTCATTTTCACGCGCCACGTGGATGCCTTCGAAACCTTCGCCGCGCGATTTCCGACCCTGCGCATGTTGGTCGATCACGGCGCCAAGCCGCCGATCCGCGACGGTCGCAGCGGCTGGCAAAGCTGGGCTGCGGGCATCACCCGTCTCGCGAAGCTGCCGCACGTGCATTGCAAACTCTCAGGACTGGCGACGGAGGCCGCGCCCGACTGGACCGAAGCGACGCTGCGGCCATATGTCGATCATCTGTTGCAGTCGTTCGGCCCGGCACGCCTGATGTGGGGCAGCGACTGGCCGGTGCTCAATCTGAACGGTGACTATCTGCTGTGGCACTCGGTGTCGCAGAACCTGCTCGCCGGCTTGTCCGACGCGCAACGCGACGCGGTGTTCGGTGCGAACGCGATGGCGTTCTATCGTCTGTGATGGTCATTCGAGCTTTCAGGCCGATGCACAGCACATAGTCTTCCGAGGCGCTGAAGCACGGCCGAAACGCCGCTAAAAGCGCGCTGTTGAACGCACATTGCAATACCCGGTATGACTCAACTGCCATTTCCATTTCAACTGGAGCCGTAGATGATACAAAGACTGGCCGGCAAGACGGCCGTAATTACTGCCGCCGGACAAGGTATCGGTCTCGCGACCGCGGAGCTGTTCGCACGCGAAGGTGCGCGCGTGATCGCAACTGACATCAAGATCGATTCGCTCGCCGGCAAGCCGGTCGAAGCGCGCAAGCTCGACGTGCGCGATAGCGCCGCGATCCACGCGCTCGCCGCCGAACTCGGCGCGATCGACGTGCTGTTCAACTGCGCGGGCTATGTGCACGCCGGCTCGATTCTCGAAGCGACGGAAGAAGATTGGGACTTCGCGTTCGATCTGAACGCGAAAGCCATGTACCGCACGATTCGCGCGTTTTTGCCCGGGATGCTGGAGAAGGGCGGCGGGTCGATCATCAACATGTCGTCGGCGGCTTCGAGTGTGAAGGGCGTGCCCAACCGCTTCGTGTACGGTGCGTCGAAGGCCGCTGTGATCGGTTTGACGAAGGCCGTCGCTGCGGATTTCGTCGCGCGTGGTGTACGCTGTAACGCAATCTGCCCGGGCACGGTGGCTTCTCCGTCGCTCGAACAGCGGATTGCGGCGCAGGCTCAGGCGCAAAATGCCAGCATCGACGCGGTGCAGGCGGCCTTTGTCGCCCGCCAGCCGATGGGCCGCGTCGGCAAGCCCGAAGAGATTGCGGCGCTGGCCCTGTATCTGGCCTCCGACGAGTCGGGGTTCACTACCGGCCACGCGCATGTCATCGACGGCGGCTGGTCGAACTGATCTGCAGCGCGTAGGGCACGCGTCGTGCGTGGAAATGGACTCGCCTGTTTTTTCACTGGACACTCTGGATAGAGGGAAGTGCAACGATGAAACTGCTTCGTTATGGACCGAAAGGTCAGGAAAAGCCCGGCCTGCTCGACTCGCAAGGCAAGATTCGCGATCTGTCGGGCGTAGTGGGCGATATTGACGGCGCCACGCTGAGCGATGCCGGCCTTGCCAAACTGCGCGCGCTCGATCCGGCCACGCTGCCGGTGGTCGAGGGCAATCCGCGTCTCGGGCCGTGCGTCGGCAAGATCGGCAAGTTCATCTGCATTGGCTTGAACTACGCGGATCACGCGGCGGAATCGAACCTGCCCGTGCCCACCGAGCCGGTGGTGTTCAACAAGTGGAATAGCGCGATCAGCGGTCCGAACGACAATGTCGAAATTCCGCGCGGCTCGAAGAAGACCGACTGGGAAGTCGAACTCGGCGTGGTGATCGGCAAGCCGGCGAAGTACATCGACGAAGCCAACGCGCTCGACTACGTTGCCGGTTATTGCGTGATCAACGACGTCTCCGAACGCGAATGGCAGATCGAACGCGGCGGCACGTGGGACAAGGGCAAGGGTTTCGATACCTTCGGCCCGATCGGCCCGTGGGTCGTGACGCGCGACGAAGTGGCCGATCCGCAGAACCTTAACCTGTGGCTCGAGGTGGACGGCCATCGCTATCAGAACGGCTCGACCAAGACGATGGTGTTCGGCGTCGCCAAGCTGGTGTCTTATCTGTCGACCTGCATGAGCCTGCAGCCGGGCGACGTGATTTCGACTGGCACGCCGCCGGGAGTCGGCATGGGTGTGAAGCCGAATCCGATCTATCTGAAGCCGGGTCAGACGATCCGTCTCGGCATCGAAGGTCTGGGCGAGCAGCAGCAGACGACTTACGCGGCGGAGTGACGCTGCAAGGCGTGCGGCGCTAACGGCGCTGATGACGCTGTGGCAACGCCGGGTGGTCACGAAGGTCGTTCCCGTTTATCGGGAACGGCCTTTTTTGTTGCGCGACGCCCGTCAAGGGCGTTCCTTGATCAAGACGCGGGCTGGCCGCAGTCAGCGTGGCCGGGTGCCCCTCAACTCGCCGGCACGCTCTCGCCGCCATCGCCGATCCGGTTGATGGTCCCTTGCGCAACGGCGATGAGCCGTTCGCGACCGCCGTCCATCACGAAGACATCGCACTGACAGGTTGCCTGATGACGACCGGCATAGACGACCTGCGCCCGCGCGACCAGCGTGCCGTTCATGGCAGGTCGCAGATAGTTGATCTTGTACTCGCCTGTGACGACCCGCGGTCCAAGCGCCAGCGCCCCGGCGAAGGTGAGTGCATTGTCGGCAAGATAACTGATCACTCCTCCGTGGACGAAGCCGTGTTGTTGCCGCAACTCGTCGCGAATCGGCAGGCATAGCGTCAACTCGGTGGCGCTTGCCTGCATCAGTTCGGCGCCAAGCAGCATGCTGAACGGCTGGGCGTGGAGCGCGCCGCGCGCCCGGTCCAGTAGATCGGTCATTGTCGAATCCTTCGGGGCGATGCCCGTGGTGGGGTCCCTACCCACTCTAGGAAGCGCTAACGCGCCGCGTCAAGGTGAATCACAAAAATGACGGGCACATGATTGTGTGAAACGGTATGCGTTGAAGATGCTCGCTGGGTACGGGGTCGGCTGGCTGGTCGGGCTTCAGACCGGCAACGCCGCGTACGCGGTGGCGAGATGATAAGGAGTCGTAGACGGCATATCGGCGCGTGACACCTCACCTGCAGCCGTCTTGCATTCGTACCATCCCTGCGCGTGCAGAAAGCGCTGCTGGAAGCGTTCGATCTGCCGGGGCAACACGGTGCGTGCGGCCTCGTCGTCGCGCGTGGCCAAGGCGCGCAGATATTCGCTTTGCGCCCAGATCCGCTGTGTGGTGTCCTTGATCCGCCCGGCTTCGTCGAGCGACGCGCAGACCCCGCCTGTCAGCGGATCGACGCCATATTGCTGCGCGAATCCGAATGCGCGTTCGAGCGCTGCGTCGAGACCGGATCCGTCCAGCAGCACACCTGCCTGCTTCACCAGCCAGAACCATTCGAACTGGTGACCGGGCTCGAGACGATTGTCGTCTGCGCCCAACGGCAACTCAGCGATGCAACCGGTCGGCGCATGAACGAAGGTGCGCTCGATGGCATCGGTCAGCCTGCGCAGGGCGGTGTCGAACGCGCTGTCTCCAGTGGCCGCCCGTGCGGCGAGCCAGGCCTCGGTGAGGTGCATCATCGGGTTTTGCACCGGCGTGCCGGTTACGGTCGAAAAGTCCGCATCGAGCGCGGCGTTGAACAGACCTTGTTGCGCGGCAAAGCGGCTTTCGATCAGCTCCGACGTGCTGCGAACGACCGCTAGCGCGTCGGGATTTCCCGAGCGTGCGCCATACTCGGCACACGCAAAGACCAGGAAGGCGTGCGTGTAGAGGTCCTTGGTCGTATCGAGCGGCGCACCGTTTGCATCGACGCTGAAGAACCATCCGCCGCGCTGCTTGTCCTGAAAGTAGTGCACAAGCGTATCGAACAGCACCTGGGCATGAGCCGCTTCACCCGCCTGGGAGAAGACGAATAGTTGGCGCGCACACGCCATTGCGCGGTAGCGGTCGACCGGCAGCGGCCGGTGGTCGTCCGCGCTAACCGACTCGTAGGGCAGCTTCAGTGCCGGATTGAAGCCCGGGCCACGCCAGATCGGCAGAACGACGCGTGCAAAATGATCGCGTAGCGAGGCGGCAAGAGTGAGCGTAGAGGCGGGTGTGTTCATGCTGGGCTGTGAATCGGCTTGGGTAAGATCGTAAAAGGTTTGGCGCCGAAGCCCGTGATGGGCACGGGCACGGCGCGCGACCCAGCATAAAGCAAACCGCCGGCGATGGCACGCCGTCCCGTGCGCAAACGCACGATCTGACATCTGGATAAGGAGGAACGGACATGCTGGGGAACCTCGAACTCGTCTCGCGGCTGGTGTTGGCGGCGGCGCTTGGCAGCGTCATCGGCGTCGAGCGCGAGCGCCTGTCGTGGGCCGCAGGACTGCGCACACACATGCTGGTGTGCGTCGGCTCGGCGCTCATCATGATTGTCTCGGCGTTCGGTTTTGCCGACGCGCTGGGCACCCAGAACGTCGTGCTCGACCCTTCGCGGATGGCCGCGCAGGTCGTCTCCGGCATCGGCTTTCTCGGCGCGGGCTCGATCCTGATGCGCGGCGAGATCGTGCGAGGGCTCACGACCGCGGCGAGCCTGTGGTCGGTGGCGGCGATCGGGCTGGCGGTCGGCGGCGGCATGTACACGGCGTCGATTGCGGCGACCATCATCATCCTCATCATTCTCGCGGGGATCAAACCGCTCGAGCGGCGCTTCATCACGGTCAAGCAGCGGCGTCAGATGACCTTGCTGGTCGAACGCGGCGCGCTGACGTTTCATTCGCTGCATGAGGCGCTCGGCGCGGCAAGCCCGCGCGTCAAACAGTTTGTGATGCAGCAGAGCGACGACGCGCCCGAAAACGACGTGGTGATGATCACGCTGCACCGCGTCTCGACAACCGAATACGCGGCCATTCGCGACCGCTTGCGGCGGCTCCCCTGCGTCAAGGAATTCCGCGAAGACGATTCGACGTCTTAAATCGGCGATTGCCTTTAGCGGGCGTGCATCGCCATGAGACAATGCGGTCTCGAAAAAATTGATGGCATTTTGTAGCGGTGTACGGCGCCCGGTGGCCGGCGACGGCCGCTTCTTTCTCTATGGCAGATACCGCAGCATCCACGCAGTCCCGTACGACCGGCGCCAGCTCGACGAAGCGGCGCACGACCACCGTCTCCACCGAGACCGAAAACAAACTGGCACGCGCTGCCCGCTCGGCGCAGCGCCTGGCGCTTCTGAGCGATGCGTCGCATGACGGCAGCACGCTCGACATGTTCCCCGACGATCCCACCCGAGCCACGCTGGAGGCGATGAATATCGACATCCGCCAAGGCACGCTGCATGGCTTCGAATTGCCGGATGTCGTGCTGGCCGCGGTCGGTGCGCCCGTGAGCCTGGACGGCGCAGCGGGTGCTTCGCCCGAAACGAAGGCCGCGCGCCGGACGTCGCGTGAAAAGATCGAGCCGGCCTATGCCACCGTGCCGCTGGACGGGTTCGAGGGTATCGAGCCGACGCAAGAGGTCAGTATGCCGAAGGATGCGGCCTCGTCCGTGGATTCGGGTCCTGTTGCGCGCGAGGCAGCAGCGGATCCTCTGGCAACGACAAGCGCTTCGCAGACGCCACAGCCTGTCACTCCGATGCTGATTTCGCCGTCGATGGCAGCGGCGAGTCTCGTACGCAGCATTACCGCACGGCGCCAGATGGGCGATCCTTCGCCGGTTGCGACGGACGCTGCAAAACCGGCGGCGGTGCCGCCGCAACGGTTTGCGACGACGTTCGCGAAGGCCGCTGGCGCTTCGCGCGAGGCTGCAGCGGCGAGCGGAAAAGCGTCGGATGACGCGGCGGCTTTGTCTGCGACGGCGCGGGGCGAAGGGTCGGCGGGCGATGCGAAGCCGATGACGAACGGAGCAGCGGGGTTGGCCGGCACGGCTGGAACGTCCTTTAGAACGGATGCGCTGTCGACAGCCGGATTTGCGGGAACAACGGCATCGGCTGCAAAGGCAGGAGCAGCAGCAACTGCAGCAATGGGATCGCCAGCCGCACCCGCACCCGCACCCGCACCCGCACCCGCACCCGCACCCGCACCCGCCAGAACGGCGACGCTGGCCGACCCCGCACGCTCCGCACCATTGCCCCGCTCGAACGCGTCATGTGCGACGTCGCATCAGGATCAAGACACGTCGGCCACCGTGCCCGAACTCGACCGGGCCCGCGCGACGGCATTCGCGGATACCGTCGACGCACTGTACGGCGTGATCTCCGATCAACGCCGTGCGGCGACCGACCACTCGCGCCGAATGAAATGGATGCTGTCGATCGTGGTCGGAGCATTGCTTGCGAGCGTAGCGATCGGCATTGCGCAGACCGTGCTGCTGACGCGTCTCACGCGCGAAACTACCGCGCAACAGCACCGCATTGAACAGTTGATGCAAAACCAGCAGGCGGCGATGGCGAGCCTGCTCGACGCGCACCTGGCCGCGGCGAATTCAGCTGCTACGGCTGCCACAGTTGCACCGCCGTCCGCCGCGTCGACACCGGCGGTGGTGTCTCGTGCTCCTGCTGTGGCGCCTGCCGCCGCCGGTGCGGAGCTGACCGGCAGGCGCAAAGCGCGTGTGCACGCCCACAAAGCAAAAGCGCCGCCGCCCCACTGATCGAAGCCGTTGAGCTGCCCTTTTGGGCAGCTTTCTTGTTGTAATGACGCAACGCAGCATCCCGGAAAGCCATGTGCATGTGACCGCTGCTAAAAAATGTTGCAGCGCACTAGCTTTTGCCTAGGGAAAACCCTATAATGCTTCTTAAGGAAAAACCCTAGCACCAAATCAACCGGGAGTCGCCATGAGCGTTATCTTTGCATTGTTTCAAAAGGTCAGCGACCTCTTTGCGTCGCCGCATCTTCCGATGGACTCGGACTACTCGTACGAAGCGCGTCACCGCGAAGCAGAGCGTCAGCGTCGCGCGCAATCCACGCTGTTCGGTGTCAAGCTGAGCGATTAATTCGCCGAGCCTTGGCGCGGTCAGTCGCGCTGGCTGCGCGCCTTCGCGGGCGCGATGCAGTATTTAAGCCACGGTTTCGCCGTGGCTTTTGTTTTTTTACCGCGTGACTGCGTCGTTGTCTTGTCAGCGGCGCGACCGCTCCCGCACGGCTGTTTGTCGTGCAAGGCGGCCTGATTTCCCATCGCGAAGGGCTAACACCGCTCCAAACCTGCCGGCGTCACGTTCAATCATCTGACGAAATCATCGCGATCAGACTCGCGTCCCAATATTTCCGGGCCGAAATGAATGTAACAACGGCTGACAGTGACCCTACATCAGCTCCGCCTGTTCGCCTTCGCCGAGCCGCCATTGAGCTTGCGCTTTCCCTACGAACAGCCCCGTGCATCGCTCCCCGATTTCTGAAACTTCCTCTTACAAGCGCTCACGTCTTTATGCATTCGGGGCCGCTAAAGTGGTTGTCAAGCGCTGGTGCTAGACAGTGGTTACGGTCACTCGGTCCGGCGACTCAAACTTGAAAGGGAGGTCCAAAATGAAGAAGACATCGCGTTCCATTCTCGCAGTGCTGGTCGCTGGCGGCGCCTTGTTGAGCGGAGGTAGCGCTTTTGCCCAGGCAGACCGCATGGTGATCTCTGCGCCGGGTCCGGTTGTGACCTACGGTCAACCGCAGATGATGCCGGTTGGCGTGCAGATCGACATTGGCTGGCACGGCGATCGTTACTATGATGGCCACCGCTATTGGGCTCATGACGACTGGATGCGCCACCATCCGCACGATCAAGACCCGCGTCGCCATGACGAACATCGTGGGGACCACTATTGATGAAGTGGTAGCGACGCGCTAGAGGTGTCGTCAGATCCAGCGAGGCCGGTCTTTCCGAAAGGGAGACCGGCCTCGTGCTTTTGGGGCGCGCCATTCCTTGATTGCGCTATCCTTACGCGCTTTCAGCGACACGCATCTCGCGCGGCCAAAACGAGCAACTGCAAGAACGCCGCAAGCGTTTGAGCAATTGCACCTCACCACCGCCACTGAAGATGAATCAGGCACACAACCTGCGCCCGGATATCAATCTCAAGACGGTCCCGACAACGCCCTCAGCGACGACGACACGCGATATGAACGACGCCTATTTCTACGACCCGACCCAAGGTCACGGTCTCAAGCACGACCCGTTCAAGGCCATCGTCGCGCCGCGTCTGATTGGCTGGATCTCGACACGCAGCGCCGACGGCTTCATCAACCTCGCGCCCTATAGTTTCTTCGGCGCCTTCGCGAGCTTTCCGGCCATCATCGGTTTCTGCAGCGAGGGTCATAAGGACAGCATCAGCAACATCGAAGCGACCGGCGAATTTGTCTGGAATCTCGCGACGAAACCGTTGGCAGAACAGATGAACCGCAGTTCGGCACCGGTGGGGCCAAAGGTCGACGAATTCGAACTCGCCGGCCTGACTGCCGTGCCGGGCCGCATGGTCGCGGTGCCGCACGTCGGCGAATCGCCTGCGGCGCTCGAATGCAAGTTGCTGCAGATCGTGCGGTTGTACAACCTCGCCGGCGAGGCGATGGACAACTACCTCGCACTCGGCCAGGTCGTCGGCGTCCACATCCAGAACGCTTATATCAAGGACGGTTTGTTCGACACGCAGGCCGCCCAGCCGATCATGCGGGCCGGCTATCGCGCCGACTATGCGCAGATCGGCGAGATGTTCCAGATGTTCCGGCCTACAACCTGAGCCGCGTGCAATCGCCTTAACCTGCGCTCCCCGAAGCTGGAACACTTGATGCTTGAAAACGGCGCTCACCGTGCCGTTTTCCTTGCCTGTTCATCCTACTGGAGCGTGCTCATGTCTACCGAATTCGCCACGCAGTTTTCGCATGTCCGTCCGCAAGACACGACGTATCAGGACCAGGGGCTGCGCGACTTCTTCCTCTACCGCGACCTGGGCATTGCGCAGGCGACCGGCGGCAAGGTGCTCGCCCAACTCGTGAAGGCGAATCATGCACCAGAGGAAGGCACCGGCTGGCACCGTCATGAGGCCGATTTCCACATTGTGATCATGCTGAAGGGCTGGGCCCGCTTCATGTACGGCGACAAGGAGACGCGGGTCGCGGCAGGCGATTGCGTACATCAGGCGCCGGGCATTGTTCATTACCTGTTCGACTACTCGGAAGATATGGAGTACATCGAAATAGTTTCACCAGCCGACTTCAAGTCCATTGACGTCGAAGGTCCGTGCGACGTTCCGGCCTTTACGCCGTGGAAGAGCGTCACGGCGTGACCTGACGCGGGCAACCCCCCGCCGCTATAGGACCGCGCAGCTAAAGCGACGCGACCGTACCCGCACTACGCGCGCAGCAAAGGTTGAACGGCTCTGGCACTTCAAGCCACGTTGCTTCGCGGCGGCGACAGCGCTTCGCCGGTGGATGAAGCTGCGACGGTGCCTGCCGTTACAGCGGAAGCCGCTGGCGCAGCAATCGGCGCCAACGCCACGGGCACGCCAGGCTTGATCGCCATGGCGTGCGCGCTGACTGCCACCGCGCGGGGTTCGTTGTCGTAGATCACCGCACGTACGCGCGGATAGATATGCCGCTCCCAGCGATGACCATTGAACACGCCGTAGTGGCCCACGCCGGTCTGGACATGATGCGTCTTGAGATAGGGCCGCAGCTTGTCGCACATGTCTTGCGCGGCAAGCGTTTGTCCGACTGCGCAGATATCGTCCTTTTCACCCTCGACGGTTAGGAGTGCCGTACGGCGAATCTTTGACGGTTCGATCAGGCGTCCTCGCACTTCCAGTTCATGCAGAGGCAGCGCATGACGCTGAAACACGGTCTCGACCGTCTCCAGATAGAAGTCGGCGGTCAGATCCATCGTTGCAAAGTACTCCTCGTAAAAGACCCGGATCGTGTCTGCCTTGGCCGGATCGCCTTTGGCGCGCTCGTGGTACATCGTCTCGAAGGAGTCGAGGTGGCGGCCGAGATTCATCGCCATGAATGCATTGAGTTGCACGAAGCCCGGATAGACTCGGCGATGCGCGCCGCCAAAGCCAAACGGCACGGCACTGATCAGATTGCGTTCAAACCACTCAATGGGTTTGCTTTTGGCGAGTGCGTTCACCTTGGTCGGGTTGATACGTGTGTCGAGCGGGCCCGCCATTAGCGTCATGCTGGCGGGCTGTGCAGGATGGTCATCCGCAGCCATCAGCGCGACGGCCGCGAGCGCGGCTACCGTGGGCTGACACACCGCCAGCAGATGAGTGCCGGGGCCGATCTTCGCAGTGAAGTCGATCACATGCTGAACGAATTCGTCGAAACCGAAGCGCCCCTGCGACAGCGGCACGTCGCGCGGATTGTGCCAGTCGGTGATATAGACATCATGTTCGGCGAGCATCGTCTTCACGGTGCCGCGCAGCAGCGTCGCGAAGTGGCCGGACATCGGTGCGATCACCAGCACTCGGGGTTGCGCCTGTGAGGGGGCCGTTTCTTTGCGAAAATGCAGCAGCGAGCAAAAGGGCGTGTGGGCGGCCACTTCCTCGATCAGCTTGACGGGCTTGCCGTCCACCTCGATTTCATCGAGGTCGAACGGTGGGCGCACGTGCGTGAGACCTGCCAACTCGATTAGATCGCATGACGCGCGCAGCGAGCGTCCTTGCGGTGTCTCGCCGAACATCGGCCAGGCATTCAGCGAATGATTCATCAGCGCAGCGCTGTGCCGAGCCGGGAGCATCAGGTCAGAGAACGCCTGATATGCGGAATATGCGAACAGGTTCATAGCCTTCGCACGAATGCCAGAAGGGAAGGAGACCGAATAGAGGCAATACATGTGCCAACGCAAACGGGAGTGCCCGGCGTTGCCCCGCGCTGGCATAGCATTTGCGCTATTTCGCCCGGGGTGCCGGTTTTGCCGCGATCTGGTGCGCAGATGCACGAGAGCGTGCATGCGGCGGCCCCGACACACAGTGCGTCACGAACGTGCCTGCACCCATGTGCCACCACAATCGTGCGTCATGCCCAGGAGGAGATTCGTATGGCGAATACCACGCTTACCCTCAGCAGCAAGAACTATTCGTCGTGGTCGCTACGAGGCTGGCTATTGACGAAGTTCAGCGGGTTACCCTTCGAAGAGATCGTGATGCCGGTCGACGACCCCGGCGCACGCGCGGAATTGCTGTTGCTATCGCCATCGATTCTCGTGCCCTGTCTGTTTCATGACGGCATCAAGGTCTGGGACACGCTGGCGATTGCCGAATATCTGAACGAGGTGCAGCCCGAGGCCAAACTGCTGCCGCAAGACCGGCGCGCACGCGCGCATTGCCGCGCGATCAGCGGCGAGATGCATTCGGGCTTTGGCTCGCTACGTTCGGCACTTCCGATGAATCTGAAGGCGCATTTCCCGGGCTTCAAGGTCTGGGCCCGTGCGCAGTCCGATATCGACAGAATTGTCGCCATCTGGCGCGAGTGCCTCGAGCAGTACGGCGGCCCGTTTCTGTTCGGCGAACGCAGCGTCGCGGATGCGATGTATGCGCCGGTGGTGACCCGTTTCGTCACCTACGACGTCAAGCTCGACCCGGATATTGTCGAATACGGGCAGCACATTCTCGCGCTGCCGGAGATGCAGCAGTGGATCGCCGACGCGCAGCAGGAAGTGGACGAAATCGATGAACTGGATGTCGAATTCTGAGGACTGCAACGCGAATGCGCTCGCGAACACGACACGGTGGCGGGTGCGTTGCGCCACCTTGAAGAAGTCAGCCTTGCTCCGCTCAACGCGTGTTCCTGGCCCCGCGCCAGGTGCGCAACAACAGCGCATTGGTGACGACACTGACACTTGAAAACGCCATCGCCGCGCCGGCCAGCATCGGATTCAGCAGGCCGAAAGCGGCGAGCGGAATCCCGATCAGGTTGTAGACGAACGCCCAGAAGAGATTCTGCTGGATCTTGCGCCAGGTGCGGCGCGAGAGGTCGATAGCGTCGGCGACGAGCGCGGGATCGCCCCGCATCAAGGTGATGCCGGCCGCATGCATGGCGACGTCGGTGCCGGTGGCCATCGCGATGCCGAGATCGGCGGCGGCGAGCGCGGGGGCGTCGTTGATGCCGTCGCCTGCCATCGCGACGATGCCGGCGGTGCGGATCTTCAGTTCGCGAATGACGCGGCCCTTGTCTTCCGGCAGCACGTGAGCGTGAAATTCGTCGATGCCGAGCGCGGCCGCCACGCTGGCCGCGCTGCCGTAGTTATCGCCGGTCACGAGGACGCTGCGAATTCCCATTTGTTTGAGCCGCTCGATGGCGCCGCGCGCGGTTGGCTTTACCGTGTCGCCGAAAGCGAGCAAGGCGAGGGCAACCGGCGGTGTGGCCGCGCCGGTTTCACGGCTCGCGAGGCGCATCAGCCACGAGACCGTGTTGCCGGCGCTTTCGAGTTGTTGCGCGCGGGCGGAGAGGTCCGGCGACAGCACCACGCCCAGTTCGTCGAGCCAACGGGTGCTGCCAATTGCCAGCGTCTGGCCGTCGATCTCCGCTTCGACACCGCGGCCCGGCACGGCGCGCGCGCGGGAGGCCGTTGCTGCGAGGGTGTGGCTGGAAGGGGCGCTTACCGGATGGGCGCTGGAAGCCGCTGCCGTGGCGCCGTCGCCGTTCGTCAAACGGTCAGCCATGATCGCGACCGAGCCGTTCGCGTCGTCTGGAATAGAGGCTTCGCCGTCGTCCTTGACGAGCGTTGCGGCATCCTCATACGCCTTCACAACCGCGCGCGCGAGCGGATGATCGCTCTGCCGCTGCACCACCGCGGCGAGCGCCAAAGCCGCGCTGCGTTCAATTCCGATAGGCTCGAACGCGGTCAGTGAGGGTTGGCCCACCGTCAGCGTCCCCGTCTTGTCGAACGCAACGACGTTGACCCGGTGCGCGATTTCGAGCGCTTCGGCGTCCTTGATCAGCACCCCGTGACGCGCCGCGACGCCGGTCCCGGCCATGATGGCCGCCGGGGTCGCGAGACCGAGCGCGCACGGGCAGGCAATCACCAGCACGGCGACGGCGTCCAGGATGGCGGTCTCCGCGCCCGCTCCGGTAATCAACCAGCCGGCCAGCGTCAGCAGGGCAATGACCAGGATCGCGGGCACGAAAATCTCGCTCACGCGGTCGACCAGCCGCTGAATCGGCGCCTTCTCGGCCTGGGCCGTTTCGACGAGGCGAATGATCCGGGCGAGCGTTGTTTCCGCGCCAATCGCTTTCGTCGTGACGGTAATTACCCCTTCGCCGTTGATCGAACCGGCGGTGACCGGATCGTCCGGTTGCTTCGGCACCGGCAGGCTCTCGCCGGTGATCAGCGATTCATCGATGTGGGTGCGGCCTTCCAGCAGCGTGCCGTCCACCGGCACGCGCTCGCCCGGCCGCACAACCACGATCATGCCGACGCGGACCTGCGCCAGTGGCAACTCGTGCTCCTCGTTGCCGACGCGCACGCGCGCCCGCTCGGGCCGCAGCGCGTTCAGCGCGCGGATCGCATCGGTGGTCTGGCGTTTGGCGCGTCCTTCGAGCCACTTGCCGAAGCGCACCAGCGTGATTACCACCGCCGATGCCTCGAAATACAGATGCATCGGGTCGCCCGGATGCATGATGAGTTCATAGACGCTGATGCCATAGGCGGCTGAGGTGCCCAGTGCGACCAGCAAATCCATATTGCTTGCGCCGGCCCGCACGGCGCGGTACGCAGCCTTGTAGAAGCGGGCACCGAAAACCACTTGTACGAGCGTCGCGAGCCCAAACTGCAGCCAGACGGGCACCAGCGTGCTCATGGCGTGCGCGCCGGAGCCGCCGGTGAATCCTTCGCTGACCATCGGCAGCATGAGCGGCAGTGTCAGCAGGGCGCAGATCACCACAGCGGCAAGTTCGCGGCGGATTCGCTGGTGGGCGCGCTCCGCCTCGGACGATGCGGTATCCGGGGCGGTTTCCGCGACGGTGGGCGTCGCCTGATAGCCCGCCTTGGTGACCGCAGCAACCAGCGCGTCGATGCCGATGGCGGCATCGGCGAGGTTGACGGTCGCCTTTTCGGTCGCGAGATTGACGGATACGCTGGCGACGCCGGGCAGCTTCGTCAGCGCCTTTTCGACGCGCATGGCACAGGACGCACACGTCATCCCGCTGATATCGAGTTCCGCGCTGGCCTGCGCCGCGTGCTTGGGAGTGGAGAGGTCGGTCATGGTGAGGTGGGCTCAAGGCGGCAGGTGGCCGCATCATGAGTCCCAGTATTCACCTTCCCACGATGGGAAGGTCAAGGACTCATGCAATTTCTGTTAGAGCCAGATCAGACCCCGGGCCATCCAGCGTCACCGTAGAGCCGGAGCACGCATAACTCGCGTTCAAAAGCATTCAAAACGCCGGCGGCGCATTCAGCATGGCCTCGGCCACGGCTTCCTGCACTTCACTGCCGCTTGCCAGCAATGCTTCGGCTGCACCGCGCCGGTCGCCGGCTTCCTTGTTCTGGCCCAGCTTCCATTTACCGACCAGACGCGTCACTTCAATCTCCAGGCCAACGATCGCGCCCAGCATCTGCGAAATGTAGTCGGCTGGCGCGTCACCCATCTTCCACGGCTTCGGCTCATTGGCCTCCATGGTGCGGGTAAGCCGTGCGACGAGACCGCGCAGAAAGGTTTCGTCGTCATGCACGACGATCTTGCCGTGCGCGTGAACCACCATGTAGTTGTAGGTCGGCACCTGGCGGTGGGTCTCGTGTTTGCTTGGATACCACGACGGGGAAATATAGGCAGCCGGTCCCTGGAAGATCACGAGCGTGTCCGGCCGCTCGGCGACTTCCTTCCAGACTGGATTGGCGCGCGCCACATGAGCCCGCAAGGTACCCAGCGAACCGTTGCCCGCGGCGAATTCGAACGGCAGATGATTCGCGTCGAGACCGTTGGGGCCGGTGGTCACGAGTGTGCCGAACGGCTGGTCGGCGATCAGTTGATGCAGAACCTCGGGACGGTTCTCTTCGAACTGGGCTGGGACGTACATGAGGCGCTCCGGATGCGAAAGGGCGGTGAGTCGTGCGAAAGGTGCGGTTGCAGCTTTGCGCTTGCTGGCTGTCAAGGATACGATACAACCCGTTGTTTGTCGGGATCGAGAAAGGCGGCGCGTTCGCGGTGGGCTGGGGAACCACGCGGGCAGAGCTGCTGACCGACGCATTTCCCTGGACCGTACGTTCTTGCCACCTGAACGAATGATAAAAACTCGCCGAGAACTGTTTTCGCTTCATTGGACCTGCGCCTCGCTCGCAGGCCTCGCCTTCCTCGCCGGCTGTGCTTCGACACCGGTCTACTCACCCAGGCCAACCGGCTGGATCAAGGACGAGGTGGCCGATTCTTACGTGTTCGGCTACCCGCTCGTGCGGATGGAAGCGGCGCGCGACGCTGCTGTCGGCACCGAGCCGGGCCAGGCGCCGCTCAATACCTTGCGCCACACTCAGGCGTTGCCGCCGGTGGGTTCGGCCAATCCGCCCACGCCAGGTCTCGACACGTTCGATTCGAGCGGCTGGCTTGATCTTGGCGCCGAGCCGGTCGTTCTTTCCCTGCCCGATTCGCACGGCCGGTATGTCGACGCACGCGCACTCGATATGTGGACCAACGTGGTCTGGTCGACCAGCGCGCAAACCGGGCCACGTGCCAACGACATCAAGGAGCAGGCGGTGGCCTTCGTGGGTCCCGGCTGGCAGGGCGACTTGCCGAAGAATGTCAAACGCGTCGTCGTGCCGACCCGCAACGCGTGGATCACGGTGCGCATCCAGTCGAACGCCGGGCGCGATGTGACCGCGATCCGCAAGCTTCAACGCGGGGTTCGCCTCGTGTCGCTGAGCGTCTACACGAGCGATGCGCGGTCGGCGTCGATCGCGCCGGGCGGTAACGCCACCGCGGCTGCGGCGTTGGCGGCATCGGGCTCGCCGGCCGCCCAGGTGGCCGCGCTCGACGCGAACGGCTTCTTCAGCCGGCTGGCCGAGGGTTTGCAGGACAACCCGCCCGTACCGGACGATCCGCATGCCTTGAAGATTCTTGCTGACCTTGGTGTGAAGCCGGGCGAGCCGGTCAAACTGCCAGACGCCAGCGACGCAATTGCCGCAGGCATGTCCGATGGCCGCGACCGTGTCGCCGCGCCGCCGTCCAATCTGCTGAGTGTCAACGGCTGGAGCTGGTTCGGCGACGGCGTCGGCAACTACGGACCCGACTACGCGCTGCGTGCCTATGCGGCGTACCGGCAACCGGGTATTGGCACAAAGGACGATGAAGTACGCGCCACTGTCACGCTGGATAGCGACGGCCACGCACTGAACGGCGCGAACCGCTATGTGATCCATTTCGCGGCGAACCAGTTGCCGCCGGTACGGGGCTTCTGGACGATCAGCGCCTATACGAAGGAAGGCGCGCTCGGCGACAGTGCCCCGGCTCGGCTCGCCGTCGGCGATCGCAACGGCGCGCGTCGCAACCGTGACGGGTCGCTCGACGTGACGGTGTCATCGGCGCGGGTGCGTGCGGCGAACTGGCTGCCGGCGCCGCGTACCGACCTCCAGCTCGTGCTGCGCCTGTACGCTCCGAAACCGCAAGCCACTGATGGCAGCTGGCAACCGCCGGCCGTCGTGCGTCAATAAGGCAGTCGATCAAGCAGCGTGTGCGTCGCGCGAGCGCGACGCACACGCCCTCCCGATATTGTTTCTGAACCTGCAACGCGGGTTCGCGGCGTTGCAGCAAGCGTCACAAAACGTGTGACCTCACACGTGTCACACGAAGTTCATGCGCCTCGGGTGATTGTTTGCTTTCGCCTTACATTCCTATCCCGCGCACGCCTCAAGACATATACTTGCCCGAGGCAAGACTCTAGTTATTGCGGCGGGCTTGCCGCCGCATCACTCACGATCGAGCATGGCAAGCCTCAATAAAGCAACCCTGTCGTCTTCCCTGCAAGCCGTGCGCGGTGTCGCGCAGGCGCGTCGTACACGCCGTGTGGTAATCGGCCTGCTGATCTTCTTGGTCGTGTTCGGTCTGCTTGGCTTTTTCGCGGCGCCGCCGTTGATACGCCATATCGCCGAGCAGCAACTCAGTCAGCAACTCGACCGGCCCGCCACGATTGGCCGTATCGCGCTCAATCCCTACACACTCCGGTTCGAAGCCGATCGCATCCATATCGGCGAGCGCGGCGGCGAGGGCGATTTCATCGATATCTCCCGGCTGATCTTGCAGCCTTCATGGAGCTCGCTGTTTCGCGGTGCGCCAATTGTCGACGAAGTACAGGTGGATTCGCCGCGCTTCAATATCGTTCGCTATGACGCGCAGCGCTTTAATTTCACGGATCTGATCGAGAAATTCGCGAAGCAGCCGTCCAAACCGGACAGCAAACCCACGCTGTTTTCCGTCTCGAACATCCGGCTCGAAAACGGCCAGATTACGTTCGACGACCGTCTGCTCGGCGTGAAACATGTCATCGATCAGTGGAAACTCGGCATTCCGTTTATCGCAACGCTGCCGTCCAAGACGGACATCTTCGTTGAACCGCTGCTGCGAGCGCGGATCGACGGCAGTCCGCTCGCCATCGACGGCAAGACCAAGCCGTTTGCCGCGTCACGCGAGTCGGAAGTGTCGCTGCGTTTCGACGGGCTGGATGTGCCGCATATCCTGTCGTATGCGCCGACCAAGCTGCCGGTGACCGTCCAGACGGCCACGCTGTCGACCGATCTCAAGCTCAATTTCGTCATGACCGATAACTCGCCGTCGTTACGCGTGACGGGGACGGTCGATCTGAACGACGTCGATGTGATCGACGAGAACAAGCAACCGTTCTTCACGGCGCACGCGCTTCATGTCGCAGCGGCGACGCTTGAACCGCTGAAGAGCGTGTATCACTTCGACGATATCCGCATCGACACGCCTACGGTCAATCTGGCGCGTGACAAGGACGGCGTGTTGAGCGTCGAACACACGTTTGCGCCGGCTGCGGCGCCGGAGCCCGCCAGCGAAGCGGCATCGGCAAGTGCGGCGGCGCCCGCGAGCGGCGCGGCTAGCGCGCCAGAGGCCGCGTCGGCGGCGGCAGGTTCTGCCAGGGCGCCGGCGCCGCTCGATCTGGCCATCAAACGCTTTGCGCTGAACGACGGCACCGTCAACGTTCAGGATAACGCCGCGTCGAGGCCGGTCGCGCTGGGTATGAAGAGTCTGGCGGTTTCGCTCGCCGACTTCTCGACGGTTGCACCCGCGCCGGCGCGCTACACCGTCAGCACGCAATTCAAGGACAACTCCGGCTCGCTCGACGCGGCCGGGTCATTGGGCCTCGTGGCGAAGCGCGCGGACGCGAAGATCGACCTCAAGTCTTTGACGTTGCCGGTGTTGCAGCCGTATCTCGACAGCATGACGGCCGGGCAGGTGACCGATGGCGCGCTTTCCGCCACGGTCAATCTCAGCGCGAACTGGTCCAGATCGCCGCCGGATATCCAGGTCGGCGAAAGCCAACTGGACCTGCGATCACTGAAGCTGGCAGCTCAGGACAGCAAGGCGACGGTCGTCGCGCTCGAGCAGGGGCAGGTGAGCGTGAAGGCGGTGGACGTGTCGGGGCGCAATGCGGACATCACGGGGATCGACGCCACCGGCCTCGTCATCGATGCGCAGCGTCTGAAGGACGGCAGCATCGACCTCGCAGCGCTTGCCGGGCCGCATCAGAAGGCGCAGCAACGCACGGCCATCCATGCGGTCAAGCAGGCGCAGGAACAGGGGCCCGCATGGCACTACAAAATCGGCGAACTGAGTCTGAAGGATGCAACCGCCAATTTCACCGACAACGCGACGCCGCGTCCGGTCAAACTCAACCTCTCGCCACTGCAACTAAAGGTGCAGCAGATCAGTGACGATCTGAGCCGGCCATTGCCGATCGATCTGCAGGCCACGCTCAATCGCAAAGGCACGCTCGGCGTAACCGGCGACGTCACCGCGACGCCGCTCAAACTCGCGCTGAAAGTGGAGGCGAACCGGCTCGACGCGGCGGCGTTCGAACCGTATTTCGGCGGCGCGCTCAACGCGACGATTGCCAGCGCGATGCTGAACATGAAGGGCGACGTGGCGCTCTCGCAGGCGTCGAAAGCGCTGCAGGTCTCGTATCGCGGCAACGCGGCGTTGGTGGACGTTCGCATGCTCGATAAGGCAACCTCGGACTCGTTCGCGGGATGGGGCTCGCTAGCATTGACGAATCTGAAGGCCACGTATGACGAGCATGGGACCGACGTGGATGCCGCACGCGTGACCTTTTCCAACTTCTACGGCCGCGTGCTGCTGAATGCGCAGGGCAAGCTGAATCTGACAGACGTTGTCGCGCATGAGAGCGGTGCGCCGCAATCTCTGACACGCAGCAAGAGTTCGACTGAGCCGGTGCCGTTGACGCCGGGGACTCGAAGTGTCGGGGCGGAACCGACGGCCCAGGCCTCGGCTCCCGTGACGGCGAGTGTTGTGGAACCCCCCACAAGGGCGTCGACGCCGAAGGCGGCGTCAGCCGCCGCTGCTTCGGGGACGGTCACCGCCGCGGGGCCGCCGTCCAGTCCAGTGAGGTTGCACTTCGGTCAGCTGTTGCTACAGCAGGGCCGCGTGACGTACACGGATAACTTCATCAAGCCGAATTTCACGGCCAACCTGGTGGGCATTCAGGGGACGATTGGTGCGTTCGGCACGCAATCGACCACCTCCGCACCGGTGGATGTCGCGGCCAAACTCGCAGCAAACGGGCCGCTTTCGATCAAGGGCACCGTCAACCCGCTGATCGCCAAGCCGGCGCTCGACTTGACGGCGAGCGCTCACGACATCGAATTGACCAATCTCACCCCTTATTCCGCGAAGTACGCGGGCTATCCAATCACGAAGGGCAAACTCAACGTCGATCTGCACTACAAGCTCGATAACGACCAGTTGAGCGCGAACAATCACATCTTCATCGATCAACTGACGTTCGGCGATCACGTGGAAAATGACACGGCGACCAAGCTGCCGGTGCGTTTTGCGATCTCGCTACTGAAGAATTCGAAGGGTGAGATCGATGTGAATATTCCGGTGTCTGGGTCGTTGTCGAATCCCGAATTCAGCATTGGCGGGTTGATCTGGCATGCGGTGCTGAATCTGTTGGAAAAGGCCGTGACCGCGCCGTTCTCGCTGCTGGCGAACGCGTTTGGCGGGGGTGGCGAGGAAATGGGCTACGTCGAATTCGAACCTGGTTCCGCGAAACTTTCGGATGCCGCCGACACGAAACTCGACACGATTGCCAAGGCGCTGGCGGACAAATCGTCGATTCGCATCGACGTGATCGGGCGCGCCGATCCGAAGGTGGATGAGCCGGCCCTGCGTCAGGCGTATGTGGACGGTCTGGTCAAGCAGGAGAAGATCAAGGACATGGTTGGCAACGGCGCGAGCGTCGACCTGTCGACCGTCACGCTTGATCCCAAGGATTACAGCAAGTACCTGACGAAGGCTTATAAGGATGCAGACTTCAAGAAGCCACGTAATTTCGTGGGCCTGACCAAGAGCTTGCCGGACGAGGACATGAAGAGCGCGCTGGCGGAACATGCGCCGATCAACGACGCCAGTTATCGCGACCTCGCGCAGGAGCGGGCGCAGAGCGTGCAACAGTACTTCGACGGGAAGATCGATAGCAGCCGGGTCTTTATCGTTGCACCGAAGCTGGATGCCGACGGCATCAAAGACAAGGGCGCGACGACGCGGGTGGATTTCGGGTTGAAGTGAAAGACGGGCGTGGCGCGAACTGGGTTGACGCGCCCGCTCGAATCGACCGTTCGAATAGACCATTTGGGTCGGCACCGCCCGTCCGGCGAGACTATAAGAGTTTTCCCATTTCATGCCTAAAGGCATGCCTCCATACTCCCTGCTTCTTACAGAACAAATGCGTTTCAACGCAGGGAACCGATGAATTTTCAGCTAACAATTGTGGCGGCTGCACTAGCTCTAACAGGCTGCGCAAGTCAGGCAGGAAGAGACCAGCTAGGCATTGAAGACTCCACCATTCTCAAGACCGGTATCGGAGCAGCCCAGGACACAGCCTCCGGTGCAGTTACGCCGCAATGGCTGAGTACCTACGCATCCATCACGAGCGGCGGGGATGCCCTCGCCGTGCTTCAACAGCGGCTCGACAAACTGCCGGGCGACACGAACAGCTATTTCCACACGAAAGCTCAATGCTGGATCGACGCGGGGAAAGCCGAATGGGACGCGCACGATCAGTGGGGTTTCGTCGAGGAAGCGATCGGCCAGGCCGCCATGATCACCATTGGGCTGGAAAACAACACAACCCTGTCTGCTGCCAATCCAGAGTTGCGAACTGTATCGACGGTCCGCCCGGACTTGTGGAAGATCGTCAACGTCATCAAGAGCGATCCCGCCACTGCCCGCTGCCCGGACGCACAAGCACCGCTCGCCTGCGCCGAAGTTGAACTGATGCTGGCGGGCCACCACGCATGGACGCGCAATTTTTCAGTTGCGGAGAAGGCGATCCCGGGTATTCAGGGGAACTTGCGCCTGTCGGCAGAAGCGGCGCTTCAATGTGCGGTGCCGAACTCGCCCCTTCCGGCACCAACGGCTGCTGCGGCGCCGCGCATCACACTGCGAGCCGACTCGGCGTTCCGCTTCAACGGGGGCGATGTGTCCGCGCTGCTGCCGGGCGGAAAAGCACAACTGAACGCGGTGGTTGCCGGCTTGCAGCAGGCCAAGGGCATTCGTCAATTGAACATCAGCGGCTACACGGACCGTTTGGGCGGTGATGCCTACAACGAGAAACTGTCGCTGCAACGTGCGTTGACCGTGAAAGACTATCTGATCAAACGTGGGGTGACATTGCCGATCACCGTGACGGGACGCGGTAAAGCGAACGCACTGGTGGAATGCACGCAAGCGCAGCATGACGAACTGGTGGCATGTCTCGGACCGAACCGACGCGTCGAGATAGATTTTCTGCGTGACGCGGGTTGATCGGAAACTAACGCGACGCGCATTTCGCAGGCGAATCGCACGGCACGTCAACCGGTATGACGTTGGGCACGGTTGATACACGACACAATTTCATAGATTGAAAATAATTAATTAGGATAACAACTCAATGACTACTGTTCTGATTATCGACGACCACCCCGCGTTCCGGCTGGTCATCAAGACGCATTTGCTGCAACTGCTTGGTGTTAGCGAAATCCTGGAGGCGGAGAATGGTCAGACTGCAGTCGAGATGGCGCGTCAAAACATGCCGGATCTTGCCATCCTTGATCTCGATATTCCGCGTATCAACGGACTCGAGGTTATCCCGCGTCTGAAGCTGGCTCATGCGTCTATGCGCGTGCTGATTCTATCCGGCCAGGATCCGGCGACTTTCGCGCCGCGCGCCATGCGCTCGGGGGCCCAGGGTTTCGTGGGTAAGTCTCAGGATATGAAGGAGATCATGCGCGGCGTCGAAGCCGTGATGGCGGGTTACACCGTATTCCCAATTAACTCCGGAGGCGCGGGAATGGGGGCAGCGGGTGATCTCACGGAAGAAGAGGATAAGCTCAAGCTGCTCTCCGATAAGGAACTGATGATCCTGCAGATGCTATCGAAAGGGATGTCGAATAAAACAATCGGTGATGCGCTGTTCATGAGTGATAAAACGGTTAGCACATACAAGGGCCGTATTCAGGAGAAGCTTGGTTTGGGTTCGCTCGCCGCGCTAATTGAATTTGCATCACTGCAAAAACTGATCGACTGAGTTAAACCAAGAATGGACATGATGGGTCCGCCCAGTATTAGGGTGCTCGCGCAGCATCGCTCACGCCGGTTTTCTCACTCGGCGCGTGCGGCCTCGATTCGCTTTGCAATCTTGCTTGGCAGCATCGTTGCATTCATATTGCTATGCATTTTTTTTCCGTGCGCCGATGCTGCGCCAGCAGGGGTCGGGAAGACTCAAGCACACTTCGAGATCGATCTGCGCCCGGTTGCAGCGTTAGCCGCGCGCGACGCGGTGGTTGCACGCGATCGCTCTGTCGACAGGCTTTCTCGCCGCACAAGGGGCATCCCTGCCGATGCTTTGGATGCGCTTTCCGCGAGCGAAAACGGCCTGGTGCAGGATGGAATCGCGCAAGGCGAGCGTCATGCCAATACTACGTGGCACGCATTGTTCGCGTTGCTGT
The DNA here is from genome assembly GCF_050436545.1 of Paraburkholderia sp. GAS41. Classification (NCBI taxonomy): domain Bacteria; kingdom Pseudomonadati; phylum Pseudomonadota; class Betaproteobacteria; order Burkholderiales; family Burkholderiaceae; genus Paraburkholderia; species Paraburkholderia sp. GAS41. Next base: position 137,923 of record NZ_JBNDMK010000002.1, on the reverse strand, counting down.
GCGCGCTTGCGGCTCTGACGGTCGTCCGGCTCGGCGGATGGTGCCGCGCGCGCATCGCTCCGAAGCGAGCCTTCGCTGCACCGCACCCTATCCAGCTTGCGCAACCATCGGTCGAACCGGCTCAATTCAACGATCACACTTTTCGGCAATTGAGCGCTGCAAAGCCGGCGGAAAGCCCAATTGGCGCTCAAGTCGAAGCATTCGACCGCAACTATCTCGACGCACTGTCGAACGAGGGTATCGATCTCCACACGTTCATACGCGCCTGGCGCCAGTCAATGCTCGAGGATCTCGAGCAAATGCATGCGTTGCGTCGCCGTCATGACACGAGCGGATTGCGGGCTTCGCTGCACCGACTGAGCGGCGCCGTCGGCCTGGTCGGTGCGGGTAGTTTGATGGAAGCACTTCGGCGAGCCAGTGTGGCTCAACCCGCACTGGAAGGGCGCGCAATCGACGCGCTCTGCGAGCGTATGAAAGTGCTGATGAAGCAACTCGACACAGCGATCGAAACCGACCGGAGTAGCTCGTGACGACTCGACCGCTAGCCTTGATCGAGGGCGATCTGACGATTCCGCTGCCACGGCCGTTTGATGGTTTGCCACCTCCGTTTGGAGCGCGCCGGAATCGTATGCACGACGCCGTGCAGCGCGCCGTGCGTCAAACCCCTAAAACGATGCGGCCCAGCCGTTTTCCTCCGGGCGTGAAGCACGTGTTGTTTTACAAGGTGCCGCCGCAACGCGCAGTGACGCAGGACTTTGATGCCTGGATGGCGGAAGCCAAACGCTATCTGGAAATGGGGAAAGTCCGTCCGCGTTCGTCGCGTTCGGATCACGTTCTGGCGGCGACCATCTTCGCCGGTTGCACTATCGCGCTGACGTGGTTGCTGGTGACATGCTCGATGAAGGACGCGGAGAAGGCTAAAGGCGGGGCCGTGGCACCGACGGTTTTGTCTGCCGCGAGTGTTGGCGGTGATCGACCGAAGCCGGTAGTTAAACCGGTCGCTGCAGATGCGCAAACGACCGTCGCGGTCGAGGACTCGCCCGCGCAGATCGTATCGGTTGAGCCGAGTGATACTCCGGTAAAGCCTGCGAACGCGGAAGCACCTCCCGTGGCGTCGCTCAGCCAGGTCGCGTCAGCGTCTCCTGAGGAAGCCGCGTTACCGGGCGCTACGCAAGTCCCGTCGTTGTCTCCTGTTGAGTCGAAGCAGATTGCTCAAACCAAACAGGCGTCGGCGACCGAGCGTCCGCAAGACACGCAAGTGGTGCGGTCGCTTGCGGCTGAGTCGGTACAGGTCGCACAGAGCGCGTCTCCATCCTTCGCGGCCCCAACGTACAGCACGCCCGCCTTGCCCAAGCAAAGTGTGCGACCGGCAGTGCGCGGCGAGGTTACGGTAGCGCAGGCGGCAAAGACGACGAAACGAGTCAAGGTAGCGAGCCTTAGCGAGGCTCACGTGAACGAACGTGTGGCCTTGAACCGGGCAGTTCGTCCCGCGACGTCTCCAGAGGCTTCGATGCAGCCCGAGTGGAGCGCGAGTGCAGCACGCTCGCATAGTGAGCGGTCCACGGACGACATGCCATGGTTGAGCTGGGCTGACCGGCAGCACCGTTCGGCACCGGCCATGCGCGCAGCAACGCCGGTTGACAACAGCTGGAACGACCGCATGACGCAGCGCCGCATCACCGACGATCCCGCCAGTTTCCACACGGATCGGGCCACGCAGTAACGAACCCGCGTAGATGCGCGCGGGACAGTTGGACCCCGTCAGCAATCCTGCCCGCGCAATACACAAAAAAAGCCCGACCAAAGTCGGGCTCTCAAATCGGCTGCGTCCTTTATACAAGGACGCAGCACTTGCAAAACAGCTTGGCTTTACGTTTGCGCAATCACCAGCCTTAAGCAGCCAGCAGCGAACGCAGCACGAACGGCAGAATGCCGCCGTGCTTGTAGTAGTCCACTTCAATCGGCGTATCGATACGCAGCAGCACGGCGACACGCTTTTCCTTGCCGTCCTTGCCACGAATCACCAGCGTCACTTCCTGTTGCGGCTTGAAGTCTGCGCCAAGGCCTTCGATGTCGTAGGTTTCTTCGCCGGTGATACCCAGGGATTGCACACTATCCGAGCCCTTGAACTGCAGCGGCAACACGCCCATACCGACCAGGTTTGAACGGTGGATCCGCTCGAAGCTACGGGCAACCACGGCCTTCACGCCCAGCAGTTGCGTACCCTTGGCAGCCCAATCGCGCGACGAACCCGTACCGTACTCTTCGCCAGCAAACACCACCGTCGGCGTACCCGCGTCGATGTACTTCATCGCTGCGTCATAGATCGACTCTTGCTCGCCGCTCGGCTGGTGAATCGTCAGGCCGCCTTCAACACGCGTGCCGTCTGCCTTCGCCGGGATCATCAGGTTCTTGATCCGGACGTTAGCGAAGGTGCCGCGCATCATCACGTCGTGGTTGCCGCGACGCGAGCCGTAGCTGTTGAAGTCGGCCTTCTGCACGCCGTTTGCCTTCAGCCACTTGCCTGCCGGCGAGTCTTCCTTGATCGAGCCTGCCGGGCTGATGTGGTCGGTCGTCACCGAGTCACCGAAGATGCCCAGTGCACGCGCGTTTTTGACCGCAGCAATGCTGTCAGCCGGCGTCATCGAGAAGTCATTGCCGAAGAACGGCGGCTCTGCGATGTAGGTCGACTTCGGCCAGTCGTACACCTGACCTTCTTCGCCTTCAATCTTGCTCCACAGGTCACCCTTCTTCGTGAGCTGTGCGTAGTTCTTGCGGAACGCTTCTGCGTCCAGCGCGAACTTGAGCAGTTCGTTGACTTCTTCGCTGGTCGGCCAGATGTCGCCCAGGTAGATGTCCTTGCCGCCCTTGCCCTTGCCGACCGGCTCGGTCATCAGATCGCGCGTGATGTTGCCCGCAATGGCGTAGGCCACAACCAGCGGCGGCGACGCCAGGAAGTTGGCGCGAATGTTCGGGTGGATACGCGCTTCGAAGTTACGGTTGCCCGACAGCACAGCCGCCGCGACGATGTCGTTCTTCGTGATCGCTTCGTTCAACTCCGGCGTCAGATCGCCGGCGTTACCGATACAGGTGGTGCAACCATAGGCCGCCAGTTCGAAGCCAAGCTTCGACAGGAACGGCAGCAGGCCGGTCTTCGTCAGGTACTCGGTGACGATACGCGATCCCGGAGCCAACGACGTTTTGATGTGCGGCGCGACCGTCAGGCCAGCTTCCACCGCCTTCTTCGCCAGCAAACCGGCGGCCAGCAGCACGCTCGGGTTCGACGTGTTCGTGCACGACGTGATGGCGGCGATCAGGATGTCGCCGTTCTTCACGTTCACGCCGTTCGTCGTCGTGTATTGCGCGTCCAGATCCGCAGCCTTCTTCGCAAAGCCGTTTTCGCCGACCGGCTTCGAGAACAGGTCACCGAAGGTCGATTTCACGTGACCGATTTCGATACGGTCTTGCGGGCGCTTCGGACCTGCCAGCGACGGCGTCACCGTGCCGAGATCGAGCTTGACGACCTTGGTGTAGTCGATTTCGCCGGCCTTCGGCACGCCGAACAGACCTTGCGCCTTGAAATAGTTTTCGAACGCGGCAATTTCTGCGTCGGTGCGGCCCGTACCCTTGAAGTAATCAATGGTCTTTTCGTCGACCGGGAAGAAGCCCATGGTTGCGCCGTATTCCGGTGCCATGTTACCGATCGTCGCGCGGTCCGGCAGCGACAGCGTACGCGTGCCTTCGCCGAAGAATTCCACGAACTTGCCGACCACCTTCTCTTTACGCAGCAGTTCGGTCACGGTCAGGACGAGGTCGGTTGCCGTCAGGCCTTCGCGCAGCTTGCCCTTCAGTTCGACGCCCACCACGTCCGGTGTCAGGAAGTACACCGGCTGGCCGAGCATGCCCGCTTCCGCTTCGATGCCGCCCACGCCCCAGCCCACCACGCCAATGCCGTTGATCATGGTGGTGTGGCTGTCCGTGCCGACCAGCGTGTCCGGGTAGTACACAGTGTCGCTGCCGTCGGCCTTCTTGTGCACGCCGCGAGCGAGGTACTCGAGGTTCACCTGGTGAACGATGCCGACGCCCGGCGGCACGACCTTGAACGTGTCGAACGCCTGCATGCCCCACTTCATGAACTGGTAGCGCTCGTTGTTGCGCTGAAATTCCAGTTTCATGTTCAGGTCGAGTGCATCTTTCTGACGGAAGTAATCGATCTGCACCGAGTGGTCGACCACCAGATCAACCGGGACCAGCGGTTCGATCGACTTCGGGTTCTTGCCGGCGCGTTGCGCGACACCGCGCATGGCTGCGATGTCGGCGAGCAGAGGCACGCCGGTAAAGTCCTGCAGCACGACGCGCGACACGACGAACGGGATTTCGTCGACGCGCGATGCGGTCGGCTTCCAGTTTGCCAGTTGCGTGATGTGTTCTTCGGCGATCTTCTTGCCGTCGTAATTACGCAGCACCGACTCCAGCACGATACGGATCGAAACCGGCAGGCGGTCGATCTTGATGTTCAGTGCCTTGCCGAGTTGCGGCAGCGAATAAAACTTGCCTTTGCCGGAACCGCTGTCGAATTCCTTGAGCGTTTTGTGGAGGTTGTGGGCCATGGTGTTTTCCTTGGTTTGATCGCGGAACTACAGTACTGAACTAGATGACATACAGATCGACGTATTCATTGACCGGCATGGCTTCGAGCCTTGCCTGATCCAGCGACACATCGAGAATCGCCTGTTGCTGCTTGACCGGAAACCTGCGCGCGAGGTTGGTCTTGAACTTCTCGACCAACAACGGGATGCCGTCTGCACGGCGGCGCTTGTGTCCGATCGGGTATTCGACCACTACCTCGTCGAATGTCGATCCGTCGTTGAATTCGACCGTCAGTGCATTGGCGATCGAACGCTTCTCCGGATCGTGATAATCCTGGGTGAACTGCGGATCTTCCACGCAGCTCATCGTGTCGCGCAGCGCGTCGATGCGCGGATCCTGCGCGACGGAATCTTCGTAATCCGCGGCCGTCAGGCGGCCGTAAATCAGCGGCACCGCGATCATGTACTGGATGCAGTGGTCGCGGTCGGCGGGGTTGTTCAGCGGGCCTTGCTTGTCGATGATGCGGATCGCCGCTTCGTGCGTGCGAATCGTAATCTTGCTGATGTCCGCCACGGTCTTGCCCGCTGCGCGCAGTTGCGCATGCAGCGCCATGGCCGCTTCCACCGCCGTTTGCGAGTGGAATTCGGCCGGAAACGATATCTTGAACAGCACGTTTTCCATCACGTAGGTGCCGTACGGGCGCTGGAACCTGAAGGCGTTGCCGTTGAACAGCACGTCGTAGAAGCCCCACGTCTTCGCGGTCAGCACCGACGGGTAGCCCATCTCGCCGGTCTTCGCGATCAGCGCGAGTCGCACGGCGCGCGAGGTGGCGTCGCCCGCGGCCCACGACTTGCGCGAGCCGGTGTTCGGCGCGTGACGGTAGGTACGCAGCGCCTGGCCATCCACCAACGCCTGCGAGACGGCGTTGATCAGCTCGTCGCGCGTGAGGCCGAGCATCTGGCCAACCACGGCGGTCGAGGCGAGCTTGACGAGCAATACATGATCGAGCCCGACTTTGTTAAACGAGTTCTCGAGCGCGATACAACCCTGAATTTCATGCGCCTTGACCATGGCGGTCAGGACGTCTTTCATCGTCAGCGGCTTCTTGCCGGCGGCGACGGCGTTGCGGGACAGCCAGTCGGCCGTGGCGAGAATTCCGCCCAGGTTATCCGACGGATGCCCCCATTCGGCGGCGAGCCAGGTGTCGTTGAAGTCCAGCCAGCGAATCATGGCGCCGATATTGAAAGCGGCTTGCACAGGATCCAGCTGAAACTGCGTGCCGGGCACCCTGGCGCCGTTGGGGACGATCGTGCCGGGCACGATTGGTCCCATCAGCTTGGTGCAGGCCGGATAGGTGAGCGCCTCGAGTCCGCAGCCGAGCGTATCGATCAGGCAGTTTCGCGCGGTTTCGAGCGCGAGCGTGCTGTTGATCGGGAAATCCAGAACGTAATCGGCAATATCGACCAGGACTGAGTCCGGGTCGGGCCGTACGTTGGATATCGGAGCGGACATCGGGGCCTTCCCTGATAAAGGAAACTTAGTTGTTCGGGTTCTTGATCAGCTCGTTCGATTGCGTCGGAGCCGGTGCGCCTTGCGACATATCAGCCGTCTTGCACTCGTCCGCGAGACGCGAACCGTCGTTGTCCGAGAACAGCATCGCCTTGCTCGGGATCACGACCAGGTCCAGACCTGAAGCGGCGTCGTGGAAACGGTCAGCGCCGGTCGTGGTGGTTTCGCGCGGCAGGTTGTAGTTCTTGCTAGCCCAGTGAACCGTGACGATCTGGTCGCGCTTCATGTCGCCCTTCAGGTCGAACGACAGGCCTTCGTTACACGACCATTTCACTGCACCGTCCGGTACCGGATCGACCTTGGCTTCCTTGGCCGGATTAGCCTTGCGCTTGATCAGGCGCTTCGGAGCCGGCCGCTTCGGCGTGGCCTTCTTGGCGGGGGTCGAGGTCGCGGCAGTGGCCGACGCCGTTTGAGCAGAAGCGTCCGTCGCGGCGATCAGCATCGTCGAGGACAAGGCGCCGACAACGGCGGCGATCAACAGCTTTTTCATGGAATTGCCTTTCTATCTAATATTGGTTAAACAGTGCGCGACTGCAGGTAGAAGCAGCCGCCAGGGGGGAACTGCACGCGCCCTGAAAGCGCACAGCGGACGCTATTTTCTCCTATTTAGCGCCACGAACTTCAAATTCTCTGGACCGGTGTAGTTCGCGCTCGGCCGGATGATCTTGTTGTCGACGCGCTGCTCGATGATGTGCGCGGCCCAGCCGGCCGTGCGGGCGATCACGAAAACCGGCGTGAACATCGCGGTGGGCACGCCCATCATGTGGTACGAGACGGCGCTGAACCAGTCCAGGTTCGGGAACATCTTCTTGGCGTCCCACATCACCGTTTCGAGGCGCTCGGCGATGTCGAACAGCTTCGTGCTGCCGGCTTCCTTCGAGAGCTTCTTCGCCACTTCCTTGATGACCTTGTTGCGCGGATCGGAGATCGTGTATACCGGATGGCCGAAGCCGATCACCACTTCCTTCGCTTCGACGCGGCGGCGGATGTCGGCTTCTGCCTCGTCGGGTGTCTGGTAGCGCGACTGGATTTCAAACGCGACTTCGTTGGCGCCGCCATGCTTCGGGCCGCGCAGCGCGCCGATCGCGCCGGTCAGCGCCGAGTACATGTCGGAGCCCGTGCCGGCGATCACGCGGCCGGTAAAGGTCGACGCGTTGAATTCGTGTTCCGCGTACAGGTTGAGCGACGTATGCATCGCCTCGACCCACGACTTGGACGGCGCCACGCCGTGCAGCAGATGGAGGAAGTGACCGCCGATCGAATCGTCGTCGGTTTCCACCTCGATGCGCTTGCCGTTATGCGAGTAGTGATACCAGTAGAGCAGTATCGAGCCGAGCGAGGCCATCAGCCTGTCGGCGATATCGCGCGCACCGGGCAGGTTGTGATCGTCCTTCTCGGGCAGCACGGTGCCGAGCACCGAGACACCGGTGCGCATCACGTCCATCGGGTGGGCAGCCGCCGGAATCCACTCCAGCGCGGCCTTGACGTTGGCGGGCAGGCCGCGCAGCGCCTTCAGCTTCGCTTTGTAGGCGCTCAGTTCAGCCTGGGTGGGCAGTTTTTCATGCACCAGCAGGTAGGCGATTTCCTCGAATTCGCAGGTGCTGGCGATGTCGAGAATGTCGTAGCCGCGGTAATGCAGGTCGTTGCCGGTCTTGCCGACCGTGCACAGGGCAGTGTTGCCCGCTGTCACGCCCGACAGGGCCACGGATTTCTTCGGCTTGAATGCGCCGGGGGCTCCGTTTTCGCCTGGTGTGCCTGCCGCTTGCGTCTTTTCGCTCATCTCCAGCAGTCTCCTGTATGTCCGCTCATGATGCGGACTCTTGGGTGGAAGCAGTTGTGGCAAAGAGGGGGGCGGCTTCGGCAGGCAGCGGGCGCCCAGTCGAGCGAGCGCGGCGCAACACCGACCAGTAGTAGCGATAGCTCGCGCGGTCGTGCAGTGTGTCGTGATGGCGCGTGGGACCCCACTGCGCGGACTGGGCAGCCAGCAGGATCTCGGTCGCGGTGGCGATCTCGTCTTCACGCGGCGCGAAGGCGGCGACGATGACCGGGACCTGCGCCGGGTGAATGCTCCACATGCGCGTATAGCCGAATTCATTGCGCGCGCGCGTGGCGTCATTGGCCACCACGCCCATATCGCGCACTTCGGTGCTTACGTTGTGCGACGGCACCTTGCCGTGGGCGTGACAGGCCGAGGCGATCTCGAGCTTGGCGCGCCGCACCAGGGGATGATCGAACTGGCCTGGCGAGCGCATTGCGCTGTCGGGAATCGCGCCGTCGTGGGCAGAAACGAAGTCCATCAGGCCGAAGCTGAGCGCCTCCACGCCTGGCAGCGCAGCCAGCTCGAAGGCCCGCGCCAGCGCGCCATGGGTTTCCACCAGCAGCTGCACTGGCACAGCCTGGGCGATGCCGAGCTCACGCCGCGTCGCTTCGATGTACGCGCACATTTCGGCGGCATCCGGGACGCTGCGGATTTTCGGCAGGGTGATATAGGCAGGCGCGCGTCTGGCGGCGCGCAGGATTAGCCGCACGTCGTCGCGCCAATGCGCATGGTTGAAATCGTGAATCCGCACACCGACGCGGCCGAAGCGGTCATGCTCGCCGCCTAGCAGCGACGCCACCAGCTCCGCATGCTCGGCCTCGCGGCCCACCTGGGCGCCGTCCTCGCAATCGAGCGTGATGTCGAATACCGGCCCCAACTCCTGCTGCAATGCGAGCGATTTCAGCATCAGCTTCTCGCTGCCGGCGTAGTGATCGCAGGCAGGTAGCACAGTGGGCGGCGCTTCGCCGTCAAACAGCACTTCGGCGGGTGTGAGGGCGCGCATCTTCAGCGTCAGGGGCGTGTGTGCGTGGGGGAATCAGAAGTAAAAAACCGGAACCCGTCGACAAGCAACGAGTCCCGGCTGGTCTGCATCAGGCGCTTAGCCGAGCAGGTGCTGAACGCCTTCGCGCTCTTCGAGCAGCTCGTTCAGCGTACCGTCCATCTTTTCGCGCGAGAACGCGTCGATTGCCAGACCTTCGACACGCTTGTATTCACCGTTTTCGCATGTCACCGGCACACCGTAGATAATGTCTTCGGGAATGCCATATGAGCCGTCCGACGGAATGCCCATGGTGACCCACTTGCCGTTCGTGCCGAGCACCCAGTCACGCACGTGGTCGATGGCGGCGTTCGCTGCCGACGCTGCCGACGACAGGCCGCGCGCTTCGATGATCGCCGCACCGCGCTTGCCGACGGTCGGAATGAACGTGTTGCGGTTCCATTCGTCGTCGTTGATCAGCTTGGTCAGATCCTGGCCTTCTGCCGTTGCAACGCGGAAATCCGGGTACATCGTGGGTGAGTGGTTGCCCCACACTGCCAGCTTTTCGATCGAAGCGACCGGCTTGCCCGACTTGGCGGCCAGTTGCGACAGCGCGCGGTTGTGGTCCAGACGCAGCATGGCGGTGAAGTTCTTCTTCGGCAGATCCGGCGCCGACTTCATCGCGATGTAAGCATTGGTGTTAGCCGGGTTGCCGACCACCAGAACCTTCACGTCGCGGCTGGCGACTTCGTTCAGCGCGCGGCCTTGCACCGTGAAGATCTCGGCGTTGGCCGACAGCAGATCCTTACGTTCCATGCCTTTCGAACGCGGACGCGCGCCGACCAGCAGGGCGATGTCAGCGTCCTTGAATGCGACCTTGGGATCGTCGGTGATCACGACGCCCTGCAGCAGCGGGAATGCGCAATCATCCAGTTCCATCACGACGCCTTTGACGGCGCCTTGCGCTTGCGGCAGGTCGAGCAATTGCAGGACCACCGGCTGATCCTTGCCGAGCAGGTCGCCATTGGCGATGCGGAATAGCAGGGAGTAAGCGATTTGACCTGCGGCGCCAGTGACGGCAACGCGCTTTGCGGGCTTAGCCATTGAGAATTCTCCAGGACGATGCGTTAGACGCTAGGGAAAACGCCATTCTATATGCGCGTTAGGCGAAGCGTTGTGAAACACGGCGGAATTCACTGTGACGCGAGACCTCAAGCTGAAAGCCGGGGCCGGAAAGCGCGTTGCGGCAAGACCGCCATGCCGGAAATCTGTGCAGCGAAGCGAGGTGCGCGAGACACCGCTGGCCGCTGCATGTGCCGGGCTCCTGCATGGGTGGGTTTCCGAAGCGTCTGACGGACAAAGACCGGCGAATCGAAAGCTGGACCGCGAGAGACAACAGCATGATGCAGAGCGGCTTTCGGTGCCTGTCGGCCTGCCAGGAGTACCCTAAGGTACTCAGGGAAACGCCGCCAGATTACCCTCGAACCCTTGCTCGCCCTGGAGTGTAGGAGTCGGCCCACACAAAGTCAACAGTATCTTATGTCTTATATAAGACATATCTATTGCCGGGAAAGTAATAGACGGCGTATGGGCCTTTATGATGAAATGCGCGCATGAATTCGAACCCGGCGAGCACTGCGAATCCCAACGGCCCCGGCGGCCAGGGAGAGGCCGTGCCCGCTACTGCCGCGCCCGCCACGTCGCCCACTTTCAGCCCGTTATATCAGCAGATCAAGGCGTTGATTACACAGAGCCTCGAATCGGGCGAGTGGAAGCCAGGTGAAATCATTCCGAGCGAGGTCGAACTGGCCGCCCGCTTCAAGGTGAGTCAGGGCACGGTGCGCAAGGCGATCGACGAACTGGCCGCTGACAATCTGCTGGTGCGCCGTCAGGGCAAGGGTACGTTTGTTGCGACGCACAATGAGGATCGCGCCCAGTTTCGTTTTCTCAGGTTACTCGCTGACGACGCCGCCGAACATCCGCACGTCAGCCGCCTGCTCGAATGCCGTCGGCTGCGCGCCTCGGCGGACATCGCGCGTCAGCTCGACCTGAAACCGGCCGACCCAGTGGTCCTGATCAAGCGCCTTTTGCAGTTTGATGGTGAAATCACGGTATTGGACGAAATCTGGCTACCTGGCGTCGTGTTCCGCGGACTCACGCTCGAACGGCTTTCGGAGTACAAGGGGCCGCTCTATGCGATGTTCGAGACGGAGTTCGGCACCCGCATGATCCGGGCGTCCGAGAAGATCCGGGCGGTGGCCGCCGACCCCAGCGTCGCGGAGTTGCTGCACGTGCCGCCTGGGTTTCCGTTGCTATCGGTGGAGCGAGTGTCCTATACCTATGGAGACCGTCCCGTCGAAGTGCGGCGTGGATGGTATGTCACAACTGGGTACTACTATCAGAACGATCTCATTTGAAACCGGCTTGCCGGCGATGCGGATGTTCGCGTTGGATCAGTGTGCTTAAAGGTGACGGGCGGGGCGCGCAGCGCCCTCTTGACGACGCCGCTGTCGCGTGCGTAGCGAAGCTCCGGTGGGGTTTTTCGCTGCAGCGCGATATGAAAAGGCGCTAAAATTGCGGATTGGTGTTACTACATAGTAGGGGTCTAGCATGGCTGAAGCCGTAAAAAAACCGAGGCCGGAGTTCCGGAACATCGGTATCGGGCAAATATTGACGGCGTATCGCCTCCCACTCGCGGGGCGTGTGTCGATTCTTCATCGCTTGAGCGGTGGGCTGCTGTTTGTTTTTCTTCCGTTCCTGCTGTACCTCTTCGATCAAAGCCTTACTTCAGAGCTCAGCTTTGATGTGTTCAAGGGCTTCCTCTCCAACATCATCGTCAAGCTCATCACGCTGGTTCTCGCGTGGGCCTTCCTGTTCCACTTCTGCGCCGGTATCCGTCACCTCGTGATGGACACCCACCATAGCGCGGTGACCAAGGAAAAGGGCAAGCAAACCTCCGTCATCGTACTGGTGGTTTCGTCGCTTCTGACGCTTGCTTTTGCGCTCAAACTCTTCGGAGCATTCTAAAAAAATGGCAGCTAACAACCGAATCGGCCCGAAGCGTCTCGTCGTCGGCGCACATTACGGCCTGCGCGACTGGCTTGCCCAGCGCATTACCGCCGCCATCATGGCGATCTACACGGTCATCCTGCTCGTGTGGTTCTTCGGCGCACAAGAATTTTCGTATGACGGCTGGGCGTCGATCTTCGCGACGCAATGGATGAAGCTCGCCACGTTCGTGACGTTGCTGTCACTGTTCTATCACGCGTGGGTCGGTATTCGTGACATCTGGATGGACTACATCAAGCCCGTCGGTGTGCGCCTCCTGCTTCAGGCCCTGACGATCGTCTGGCTGCTGGCGTGTGCCGGCTACGCCGCGCAGATTCTCTGGAGAGTATAAAAGAATGGCTGCAATCAAAAATTCTCTGCCGCGTCGCAAGTTTGACGTGGTCATCGTCGGCGCAGGCGGCTCGGGGATGCGCGCTTCGCTGCAACTCGCGCGCGCCGGTCTGTCGGTTTGCGTGCTGTCCAAGGTGTTCCCGACACGTTCGCACACGGTGGCGGCTCAAGGTGGCATCGGCGCTTCGCTCGGCAACATGAGCGAAGACAATTGGCACTATCACTTCTACGACACGATCAAGGGTTCCGACTGGCTCGGCGACCAGGACGCGATCGAGTTCATGTGCCGGGAAGCACCGAACGCTGTCTACGAACTGGAACACATGGGCATGCCGTTCGACCGCAATGCGGACGGCACGATCTACCAGCGTCCGTTCGGCGGCCACACGGCCAACTACGGCGAAAAGCCGGTGCAACGCGCTTGCGCGGCTGCTGACCGTACCGGTCACGCGCTGCTGCATACGTTGTATCAGCAAAACGTCGCAGCCAAGACGCAGTTCTTCGTCGAGTGGATGGCGCTGGACCTGATCCGCGACGCCGACGGCGACGTGCTCGGCGTGACCGCGCTGGAAATGGAAACGGGCGACGTCTACATCCTCGAAGGCAAGACCACGCTGTTCGCCACGGGCGGTGCAGGCCGCATCTTCGCGGCATCGACCAACGCGTTCATCAACACGGGCGACGGCCTGGGTATGGCTGCGCGTTCGGGTATCGCGCTGCAAGACATGGAATTCTGGCAATTCCACCCCACCGGCGTGGCCGGCGCGGGCGTGCTGATTACCGAAGGCGTGCGCGGCGAAGGCGGTATCTTGCGTAACTCGAACGGCGAGCGTTTCATGGAACGCTACGCGCCGACGCTGAAGGATCTGGCGCCGCGCGATTTCGTTTCGCGTTCGATGGACCAGGAAATCAAGGAAGGCCGCGGCGTAGGTCCGAACAAGGACCACGTGCTGCTCGACCTGTCGCACATCGGCGCTGAGACGATCATGAAGCGTCTGCCGTCGATCCGCGAAATCGCGCTGAAGTTCGCGAACGTCGATTGCATTAAAGAACCGATCCCGGTTGTGCCGACCATCCACTATCAGATGGGCGGCATTCCGACGAACATTCATGGCCAGGTGGTGGGCACGTCGAAGGGTCACGAAGACCCGGTCAACGGCTTCTATGCGGTCGGCGAATGCTCGTGCGTGTCGGTCCACGGCGCGAACCGGCTGGGCACGAACTCGCTGCTCGACCTGGTGGTGTTCGGCCGCGCGGCCGGCAACCACATCGTCAAGCACGTGAAGGAAATCAAGAATCACAAGCCGCTGCCGGCTGACGCTGCTGACTTCGCGCTGTCGCGTCTCGACAAGCTGGACAAGTCCTCGTCGGGCGAATACACGCAGGACGTCGCAAACGACATCCGCGCCAGCATGCAGGCGCACGCCGGCGTGTTCCGTACCTCCAAGCTGCTGGCCGAGGGTGTGGAGCGTATCCGCGAAGTGGCCGCACGCGTCGACAACATCCACCTAAAGGACAAGTCGAAGGTCTTCAACACGGCACGTGTCGAAGCCCTGGAACTGGCGAACCTGATCGAAGTGGCGCGCGCCACGATGGTGTCGGCAGAAGCGCGCAAGGAAAGCCGTGGTGCGCACGCACAAAACGACTTCGAACATCGCGATGACGAAAACTGGCTGCGCCATACGCTGTGGTTCAGCGAAGGCGATCGCCTCGACTACAAGCCGGTTCACATGCAACCGCTGACCGTCGACTCGGTGCCGCCGAAAGCGCGTACCTTCTAAGGCACAAGTCAAAGGAATTCAGAAATGGCCAAGCGTACATTTGAAATCTATCGCTACGATCCGGACAAGGACGCAGCACCGCGCATGCAATCGTACGAGATCGAAATCGACTCGCACGAACGCATGTTGCTCGACGCGCTGCTCAAGCTGAAAGCGGTCGACGAAACCTTGTCGTTCCGTCGCTCGTGCCGCGAAGGCGTGTGCGGTTCGGACGCAATGAACATCAACGGCAAAAACGGTCTGGCTTGCCTGACCAACATGAACGACCTGCCGCAGAAGATCGTGCTGCGTCCGCTGCCGGGCTTGCCCGTCGTGCGCGACCTGATTTGCGACTTCACGCAGTTCTTCAACCAGTATCACTCGATCAAGCCGTATCTGATCAACGATACGCCGCCGCCGGAAAAGGAACGTCTGCAATCGCCGGAAGAGCGCGAAGAGCTGGATGGCCTGTACGAGTGCATTCTGTGCGCGAGCTGCTCGACGTCGTGCCCGAGCTTCTGGTGGAACCCGGACAAGTTCGTCGGTCCGGCAGGGCTGCTGCAAGCCTATCGTTTCATCGCGGATAGCCGCGACGAAGCGACCGGCGAGCGTCTCGACAATCTGGAAGACCCGTACCGTCTGTTCCGTTGCCATACGATCATGAATTGCGTCGATGTGTGCCCGAAGGGCCTCAATCCGACCAAGGCGATCGGCAAGATCAAGGAATTGATGGTTCGCCGTGCTGTCTGAGATGGAGCAGCAATCGCATCAAGCCGACCCGCTTCGGCGGGCGCGCCTTCGCTGGCGCGCCCGCCGCGGCCTGCTGGAAAACGATCTGATTTTCGAGCGTTTTTTTGGCAAATACGAGCATGACCTCAGCGACGCGGATGTGGGTGCCCTTACGCGCCTGCTCGAGCTGAGCGATAACGACCTGATGGACTTGCTACTCGCGCGCAAGGAACCGGAAGGCGACCTTGCAGACCCGGATGTCGTCCGGGTGCTGGAGCTGCTGCGTACTGCTTGAGAGAAGCCAGTGCGTTGTTCCACGCGTGCAATTATCGAAACCCTGTTTCCATACTTCGATTGAGGATGTGCCATGACCCCGTCAGATGTTAAAGCCACGCTATCGTTCAGCGACAACTCGCCGAGCGTTGAAATGCCGATCTATAAGGGCACGATGGGCCCGGACGTGATCGACATCCGCAAACTGTACGGTCAGACCGGCAAGTTCACCTACGATCCGGGCTTCATGTCGACGGCGGCGTGCAACTCGGCCATCACCTACATCGACGGCGACAAGGGCGAACTGCTGTACCGCGGCTACCCGATCGACGATCTCGCCCAGAATGCGGACTTCCTCGAAACCTGTTACCTGCTGCTGAAGGGCGAACTGCCGAATGAAGCAGAGCGCGACGCGTTCGTTGAGACGGTGACGAAGCACACGATGGTGCACGAGCAGATGCACTTCTTCTTCCGTGGCTTCCGCCGTGACGCACACCCGATGGCGATTCTGGTCGCGGCAGTGGGCGCACTGTCGGCGTTCTATCACGACTCGCTCGACATCAATAACCCGCAGCACCGTGAAGTCTCGGCGATCCGCATGATCGCGAAGCTGCCCACGCTGGTGGCGATGGCGTACAAGTACAGCATCGGCCAGCCGTTCGTGTATCCGAAGAACGAGCTGTCATACAGCGCGAACTTCATGCACATGATGTTTTCGAATCCGTGCGAAGAGTACAAGGTCAACGACGTGCTGGTGCGCGCGCTCGACCGTATCCTGATCCTGCACGCGGATCACGAACAGAACGCTTCCACTTCGACGGTGCGTCTGGCCGGTTCGTCGGGCGCCAATCCGTTTGCGTGTATCGCAGCCGGTATTGCCTGCCTCTGGGGCCCGGCACACGGCGGCGCGAACGAAGCCGCGCTGAACATGCTGGAAGAAATCGGCTCGGTCGACAACATTCCTGAGTTCATCAAGCAGGTGAAGGACAAGAATTCGGGCGTGAAGCTGATGGGCTTCGGTCACCGTGTCTACAAGAACTACGACCCGCGTGCGAAGCTGATGCGCGAAACCTGCCACGAAGTGCTGGAAGAACTGGGTCTGCACGACGACCCGCTGTTCAAGCTGGCCATGGCGCTGGAAAAGATCGCGCTGGAAGACGAATACTTCGTGTCGCGCAAGCTGTACCCGAACGTGGATTTCTACTCGGGTATCGTGCAGCGCGCTCTGGGCATTCCGACCTCGATGTTCACGTGTATCTTCGCGATGGCACGTACGGTGGGCTGGATTGCGCAGTGGAACGAAATGATCGCCGATCCGGAACAGAAGATTGGCCGTCCGCGTCAGCTGTTTGTTGGCGACACGCCGCGTGAAGCGAAGGCGATTTCGGCGCGGTAAGCGGTTACTGGTTGTGGATTTCGAGCAGTGCTCACGGCGGCTCGCGTTACTGTGAGTTGCGCGAAGCAGGGTAGTTAGAGAAGCGCCCCAACGGGTTTATCGTTGGGGCGCTTTTTGTTTTTGGAGTCCACCTCCGGATAGCGATTAACGTGCCATCGAGCGCTTTCCGTTACTCCGCACCGCGTGCCGGGTGCCCCCGATACAGGTATCACCACTACCACCCAACTCCCTGTTTTTTATCGGTTTTTCCCGTGCAGAGCGCGCAAAACACGAGATCAGCGTGGCATAATCAATCGCACACACAGCTTGCCCGCAGTCACCATAACCCCCGCATACCATGGCACAGACTCTCTACGACAAATTGTGGAACACGCACGTGATCCACACGGAAGAAGACGGTACGACGATTCTTTATATCGACCGCCACCTGCTGCACGAAGTCACCAGTCCGCAGGCTTTTGAAGGCCTGAAGCTGGCTGAGCGTCCGGTATGGCGCATCAGCGCGAATCTGGCCGTTTCCGATCACAACGTGCCCACCACAGACCGTAGCCATGGCATCACGGATCCCGTATCGAAGCTGCAGGTCGACACGCTCGATTCGAACTGCGATTCCTACGGCATCACGCAGTTCAAGATGAACGACTTGCGCCAGGGCATCGTGCACATCATCGGGCCGGAACAGGGCGCCACGCTGCCGGGTATGACGATTGTCTGCGGCGACTCGCACACGTCCACACACGGCGCGTTCGGTGCACTCGCGCACGGCATCGGCACGTCGGAAGTCGAGCATGTGCTGGCCACGCAAACGCTCTTGCAAAAGAAGAGCAAGAACATGCTGGTGAAGGTGGAAGGGCCGTTGCCGCGCGGGTGTACCGCGAAGGACATCGTGCTTGCCATCATCGGCAAGATCGGCACGGCAGGCGGCACGGGTTATGCCATCGAGTTCGGCGGTTCGACGATCCGTGCGCTCAGCATGGAAGGCCGTATGACCGTCTGCAACATGGCGATCGAAGCGGGCGCACGCGCCGGCATGGTCGCCGTTGACGACACCACGGTGGACTATCTGAAGGGCCGTCCGTTCTCGCCCGAAGGTGTGGAGTGGGATCAGGCCGTCGAATACTGGAAGCAGTTCAAGTCGGATGAGGGCGCAAAGTTCGATCGCGTCGTTGAACTGAATGCTGCGGAGATCGTGCCGCAAGTCACATGGGGTACGTCGCCGGAAATGGTGACCGCCATCGACGGTCGCGTGCCGGATCCGGAACGCGAAAAAGATCCGGTCAAGCGCGACGCCATGGAACGCGCGCTCAAGTACATGGCGCTCGAGCCGAACGCGCCCATCGAATCCATCAAGCCGGACAAGATTTTCATCGGCTCGTGCACCAACGCGCGCATCGAAGATCTGCGCGCCGCGGCATACGTGGTGCGCAAA
This sequence comes from Paraburkholderia sp. GAS41, assembly GCF_050436545.1. Classification (NCBI taxonomy): domain Bacteria; kingdom Pseudomonadati; phylum Pseudomonadota; class Betaproteobacteria; order Burkholderiales; family Burkholderiaceae; genus Paraburkholderia; species Paraburkholderia sp. GAS41. The sequence continues at coordinate 119,980 of NZ_JBNDMK010000002.1, read as the reverse complement.
CTTGGCCGCCGTGTCGCGCCGAACATCCGTCTCGCGATGGTCGTGCCGGGCTCGGGTCTGGTAAAGGCGCAAGCCGAGCATGAAGGTCTGGACAAAGTGTTCACCGACGCAGGTTTTGAATGGCGTGAACCGGGCTGCTCGATGTGCCTCGCCATGAACGCCGACCGGCTGGATCCAGGCGAGCGTTGCGCGTCGACCTCGAATCGCAATTTCGAAGGGCGGCAAGGTGCAGGTGGGCGTACCCACCTCGTGAGCCCCGCCATGGCGGCGGCCGCGGCCATCGAAGGTCACTTCGTCGATATTCGCAAGCTCGGCTAGCCCGCGCTACTTTCGATTCCACCGGCGGCGCGCATTGCGTCGCAGCCGCCGGTCTCTATTTTGGTGGGTGATGGGCCATGGATAAATTCATCGTACATACCGGCGTCGTGGCGCCGCTCGATCGCGCGAACGTCGACACGGACGCGATCATTCCAAAGCAGTTCCTGAAGTCGATCAAACGCACCGGCTTCGGCCCGAACGCGTTCGACGAATGGCGTTACCTCGATCACGGCGAACCGGGCCAGGACAATTCGAAACGTCCGCTGAATCCGGACTTCGTGCTGAACCAGTCGCGTTATCAGGGCGCGTCGATCCTGCTGACGCGTGAGAACTTCGGCTGCGGCAGCTCGCGTGAGCACGCACCGTGGGCGCTCCAGCAGTACGGTTTCCGCGCGATCATCGCATCCAGCTTCGCGGACATCTTCTATAACAATTGCTTCAAGAACGGCCTGCTGCCCATCGTGCTGACCGAGCAGCAGGTTGACCACCTGTTCAACGAGACCTACGCATTCAACGGCTTCAAACTGACCGTCGACCTCGAAGCGCAGATCGTGCGCGTCGGTGATGGCACCGAATATCCGTTCGAAGTGGCGGGTTTTCGCAAGTACTGCCTGCTGAACGGTTTCGACGACATCGGCCTCACGCTGCGTCACGCGGACAAGATTCGTCAGTTCGAAGCTGAGCGTCTGACCAAGCAGCCGTGGCTTGGGCACCGCATCGTCGGCTAACTCTACAAGAAACCAATCAAGGAAATTCGCATGAAGATCGCAGTGTTGCCCGGCGACGGCATCGGTCCGGAAATCGTCAAGGAAGCCGTCAAGGTTCTGAACGTGCTCGGCGAAAAGTTTGAGCTTGAAGAGGCGCCGGTAGGCGGTGCGGGCTACGAAGCCAAGGGCCACCCGCTGCCGGATTCGACGCTCGCGCTGGCGAAGGAAGCTGATGCGATCCTGTTCGGCGCCGTCGGCGACTGGAAGTACGACTCGCTCGAACGTGCGCTGCGTCCGGAGCAGGCCATCCTGGGCTTGCGCAAGCACCTGCAACTGTTCGCGAACTTCCGTCCGGCAATCTGCTATTCGCAACTGACGGCGGCCTCGTCGCTGAAGCCCGAAGTCGTTTCGGGTCTCGACATCCTGATCGTGCGCGAACTGAACGGCGACATTTACTTCGGCACCCCGCGTGGCGTGCGCGAGGCGCCGGATGGTCTGTTTGCCGGCGCGAAGGAAGGCTTCGATACGATGCGCTATTCCGAGCCGGAAGTGCGTCGCATTGCGCACGTCGCGTTCCAGGCCGCGCAAAAGCGCAGCAAGAAAGTGACGTCCGTCGACAAGGCCAACGTGCTCGAGACTTCGCAGTTCTGGCGCGACGTCATGATCGACGTGTCGAAGGAATACGCAGACGTCGAACTGTCGCATATGTACGTGGACAACGCGGCCATGCAACTGGTGAAGGCGCCGAAAGCGTTCGACGTTGTCGTGACCGGCAACATGTTCGGCGACATCCTGTCCGACCAGGCGGCCATGCTGACGGGTTCGATCGGCATGCTGCCCTCGGCTTCGCTCGACAAGAACAACAAGGGCTTGTACGAGCCGTCGCACGGCTCGGCACCTGATATCGCCGGCAAGGGCGTGGCCAATCCGCTGGCCACCATCCTGTCCGCCGCGATGATGTTGCGTTACTCGTTGAACAAGGCCGAACAGGCGGATCGCATCGAAGCGGCCGTCAAGAAGGTGCTGGAACAAGGCTTCCGCACCGGCGACATCCTGACGCCGGGATGCCAGCAGGTCGGCACTGTGGCGATGGGCGATGCCGTCGTGGCGGCGCTCTAAGGTTGTTGCGGTTGTGTTTTGCTTTTGTAACGCGCCGCGAGATTTCGCGGCGCGTGCAGTCGGTTAGTAAGGTTAAGTAGTCAAGCGCGAATGGGCCGCAATCCGGCGCATTCGCGGGTAAGCGCTCAAATCCGGTTTTCGTGTAGACTGTAGCGATGGCGACGATTCCCCAAATCACCTCGATTTCGATCCACCACGGCAAAACGGCCCGTGTGGTTGAGCTCGCCATTACCATCAAAACGATTACCCCGAAAACGATCACGATTCGCTGATCGTCCGTCGTGCCCGCCCATCTTCCCCGCGCGGTCACTGCGGGCAAAGATGCGGGGAAGCCTCCACTCGAAGGGTAAGTGTCATGAACGTAGGTCTCGTAGGTTGGCGCGGCATGGTCGGCAGCGTCCTGATGCAACGTATGCAGCAGGAAGGCGATTTCGATCTGATCGAACCGGTGTTTTTCAGCACCAGCAATGCGGGCGGCAACGCGCCGTCGTTCGCTAAAAACGAGACCAGGCTCAAAGATGCTTCGAGCATTGACGACCTGAAGAAGTGCGACGCGATCATCTCGTGCCAGGGCGGCGACTACACCAATGACGTGTTTCCGAAGCTGCGCGCAGCGGGCTGGAACGGTTACTGGATCGACGCGGCGTCGTCGCTGCGCATGAAGGACGACGCAGTCATCATTCTCGATCCGGTGAATCTGGACGTGATCAAGAACGCGCTCGTCAAAGGTCAGAAGAATTTCATCGGCGGCAACTGCACGGTCAGCCTGATGCTGATGGCGCTGGGCGGTCTGTTCCGCGAAAACCTCGTCGACTGGATGACGGCCATGACGTACCAGGCCGCATCGGGCGCGGGCGCGCAAAACATGCGCGAGCTGCTGCAGCAGATGGGCACGCTGTACGGCTCGGCCAAGGAAGATCTGGCGGATCCGTCGTCGGCCATTCTGGACATCGACCGCCGCGTGTTGGCCGCGATGAACAGCGACCGTATGCCGACCGACCACTTCGGCGTGCCGCTCGCCGGTTCGCTGATTCCGTGGATCGACAAGGATCTCGGCAACGGCATGTCGAAGGAAGAATGGAAGGGCGGCGCGGAAACCAACAAGATTCTCGGCAAGCCGGCTATGGGCACGCCAGGTTCGATCCCGGTAGACGGTCTGTGCGTGCGGATCGGCGCCATGCGCTGCCACTCGCAGGCGCTGACCATCAAGCTGAACAAGGACGTGCCGCTCGACGAAGTGAACAGCATCCTCGCCTCGGGCAACGACTGGGTCAAGGTGGTGCCGAACGAGCGTGAAGCGTCGATCCGCGATCTGTCGCCGGCAGTGGTGACGGGCACGCTGACAGTGCCGGTTGGGCGCCTGCGCAAGCTCGCGATGGGCGGCGAATATCTGTCGGCTTTCACGGTCGGCGACCAGTTGTTGTGGGGTGCCGCGGAGCCGCTGCGTCGGATGCTGCGCATTCTGCTCGACAAGTAAAGTAAACTACGCGCCTACGACGCGTAAAAACTCAAAAAGCGTCGCGCTTGCGCGGCGCTTTTTTCATTGTGTGCTCCGAAAATCTTGTCCCAAACCAACCGCAAACAAGGGCTGAGCGCTGATGCGCCGGTCGTCCCGATGACCGTTCGACTCTCTTCCCTTCACGCTGTGTCGCGCAGTCGCGTGTGTCAGATCGCAGCCGCGGCGGCGCTCGCTTTCGTGCTGACTGGCGGGTCCGCCGCCCGGGCCGCATCCGTAGACGCGGCAAGCGCGCCGGCCGGTGCGTCCGTGCCGCTCGCGGCCGGCAGCCAATATACGATTCATCCTGGACAGTCGCTCAACGATGTCGCGATTGCTGCGACGCAGTCGCACGACCGCGGGACATTGGCGCGCGCCTCCAAAGCCCTGTTCGATGCAAACCCGAATGCGTTTATGTCGCACGATCCGAGCCGTCTGCGGGTGGGATCGGTGCTGACGATTCCGACGCTGGATACGACGGGCGCGGCGGCGGGGGCGTCAGGGGCGTCGGCAGCGTCGGGTGCTGCGGCAAGTTCGAACGCCGCGTCGGGTTCGGCCACGGCTACGGCGGCGACTACGCCAGCTAGCGGCGTGTCGAAGTCAACCGGGGCTGCTCAGGCGAATAGCGCGAGTGCCGCGGTGCATGCCGCTCCGGTTGTGACCGGCCCCGCGAGTGCAGCGCTCCAGGCGAGTTCGGCGATGGCGCCTGTCGCAAGTGCCCCGCTGGCGGGGAGTGCGTCTGCGGGTGCGCCGGGCTCTGTCTCAGCGGCCGCGTCTGAGCCTGCGGCTGTCGGCGGTTCATCGTCAGTGTCCGCTGCCGCGTCTGCTCCTGCGCGAGCGAGCGGTGCGCATGTCTGGGCCGGGACTATCCAGCCTTCGGCCAGTGCGTCGGCGGATGCCTCGGTGGCGCTGTCCTCTGAACCGTCCGCAACGGCGCCGACGGCACAGGCTCCCACTCAGGTTTCCAGTCTGCAGCAGTTACTCGCGCTGAAAAGCCGGGTGCTGATGGAATTGCAGAAGCACGGTATCGGCGGCAAACCCACCCAACCCGTGCAAGCGGGTGCTGTAACGACGGCGGGTGGTCAGGCGAGTGCGGCCGCAGGGACGACGCCCGCTTCCGGCGTGGCGGCCAATGGCAGCACCGCGAACTCGCATGTGACCTCCGGCAATTTCGACTTGTCGCCAGCGAACCTTAGTTTCGCTGCGGCAATTGGCGCGGCCTTGGTGGCGTTGCTGGCCGGGTTCGGACTTCGTCGCCGTAAAGGCCGAGCGACGCGGGGGGATGCCGCTGCAACGGCACGCGCAACGGAGGGGACGGGCTCGTCTCAGGCCGCTTTCTCTCAGGACGACATGGCGCCGCGTGGAGAGGTGGACACGCGTGGGCAGGTCGTGGTTACTGGAGAACCCGCGCAAGACGTGGCGGCCGTGGACGCAGCAGCGACGGAAGCGGCGGCGCGTGCTACAGCGGAGCGCGAGGCCGCTGAGCATGAGGTGGTGGCTCGTGAAGTGGCGGCGCATGGTCTCGCTGTCGGTAACGCTCCGTCGTACGAAATGGCGGAACGTGAAGCCGAGGCGCGTGAGGCAGCCGCTCAGGAAGCGGCAGCGCATCAAGCCGTCGCGGATGAATCGGCGGCACGTGAGGCGGCAGAACGCGGGACCATAGGAGAACGCAAGGCTGGAGCGGGTAGTGGGGCCGTACCAGAAGACGAAGTTGTAGCGGAACACGAAGCCGACGCAGAACGCGAGGCTTCAGCGGAACATGAGGCCATAGCAGAACGCGAAGCCGCAGCAGAACGTGAAGCCGTAACAGAACACGAAGCCACGCCAAACAAGGCCGTCGCAGACGACCCAGCCGTGCCGCCCGCATTCGGTGCGACCGAGCACGCTTCCTCTGAAGCACCGCTTACCGCATCGTCGGAAGACGGGCACGTTCCTGCGCTGAATTCCTTGGAAGAAGTGGCAGGCTCCGCTGCTACGCCTACGGCAGCAGACCAGCAACACGCCGACGTGCCGGCACCGATCCATGTCGACGCAGCATCGGAACAAGGCAGCCATCCGTCGCCGCCGGACGCTGGTCAATCGAATCAGGTTTCAGCCCATTCGCCTGAAGAGCCCACGGCCAGCGCACCTGGCGCTAGCCAAAACCCGCCCGTGCCGCAAATTGATTTTGGCGCGCCCGCATTGTTTGGTGGACTGCAAACGGTCGCCACTTCCGACGAAACCTTCGGTGACGCAGAGCCGTCGTTCAATCCGACGGCATACCAGCAGCCGGAAGCGCCAAAAGAACCCGACGTGCTTGACCTGGCAGCCCACGCAGAAGGCCACGCAGAGACCCAAGCAGCACCTACACCTGCCCAAGACACCGCATTCCCGCCCAACGCGCCATCCGCGGACGCTTCCGCAGAGCCGCCCGCGCCAAGCGGCTTCCCCCGTTCGGCCGTCGACGCGTTCAGCGGCCTCGATTTCGGCCTGCCTCCACGCATCGAGCCGATCGCTCCGCTGGGCGGCCCCGACTCGCTTTCGACGCCACCGGTTGTCGAACCCGAAATCACGGCCCAGCAAGCAGTCCCGCTGGCCCCCGTTATGCCACGCCATGCCGCGGAAGAAATCAACGCGGGCATCGCGGGCTCGGCCGCAGTCGCGGGGTTGGGCGCGGCGCACTTCGGCGCGTTGAATCTGGATTTCGATCTGGAGTTGCCGCCAAGCCCGGCGCAGCCGCTGCCGTCGTTCACGCCGCAAGACCTCGTCCGGATTGCGCGCAACAAGCTCGAACTGGCCTCTGAGTACATCGAACTGGGCGATCTGGCCGGCGCCCGCGCGCTGATTCATGAAGTCATCGACGCGAACGACACCGCCACCCGCACCGAAGCGCGCGCGTTGCTGTCGACGCTGGCGCCGCTGTCGTAATGCCTGCCGTGACACGGATTGCGCTAGGAATCCAGTACGACGGGTCTGCCTTTTGCGGCTGGCAGTCGCAGCCGCATGGCAAGACGGTGCAGGACGCGCTCGAACGGGCGCTGCGCGAGTTCGCGCAGGCGCCGTTGCAGACGATAGTGGCGGGTCGTACGGACACCGGCGTACACGGCCTCGGGCAGGTCGTGCATTTCGACACGGAACTCGATCGCACGGATTTCTCGTGGGTGCGCGGGACCAATGCGTTTCTGCCGAAGACGATTGCGGTGCAGTGGGCCAAACCGATGCCGGACACGTTCCACGCACGCTTCTCGGCATTTGAGCGGACTTACTACTACGCGCTGTATGTCCATCCGGTGCGCTCGCCGATGCTGGCCGCGCGTGCCGGCTGGGTGCATACGCCGCTGGACGTCGAAGCAATGCGCGCCGCGGTTGCCTGTCTGATCGGTCAGCACGACTTTTCGGCGTTCCGCTCGTCGGAGTGTCAGGCGAAAACACCGGTCAAGCACCTCTATCAGATCGACGTGCGCCAGCAAGGCGACTTCATCCACTTCCGTTTTCGCGCCAACGCGTTTTTGCATCACATGGTGCGCAACCTGATGGGCTGTCTCGTGGCGATTGGACGCGGGCGCTACCCGGCCGCGTGGATGGCCGATGTGCTGGCGAGCCGCGATCGGAACCATGCGGCGCCCACCTTTATGCCCGACGGCCTGTATCTCGCGCAGGTGGGCTATCCTGAGGAATTCGCGGTACCCGCCGCGCAGTCGGGTAGCGTGCCGTGGAGCACTGTCTGGACCGAATCGCCGGAATCATGAACTCAACCAACCTGAATCAGCCTGCCGCAGCTGGCGCGAACCAGAAACAGGGCGCGACGCAAGCCGCGGCGCTGCACCGGACCCGCATCAAGTTGTGCGGGCTGTCGAAACCCGAAGACGTGTCGCATGCAATCGACCTCGGCGCGGACGCGATCGGCTTCGTGTTCTATCCGCCCAGCCCGCGCTCGGTTAGCGTCGCGCAGGCGCTGGAACTCGTGCGCGATGTGCCGCCGTTCGTGTCGGTGGTGGGTCTGTTCGTGAATGCGTCGCCCGAATGGATCAGCGAAGTGGTCAGCAATATTCCGCTGACCCTGCTGCAGTTTCACGGCGACGAAACCCCCGAACAGTGCGAAGCGCTCGCCAATATTGCGGGTTTGCCTTGGTTGCGCGCCTTGCGTGTGGGGGCTGATACTCAGCAGGCCGATTTGGTAAAATCGGCGCTTAACTATGCAGCAGCCAGCGGTCTTCTGTTTGACACCCATGTGGAAGGCTATGGCGGCGGCGGGAAGGTTTTCGATTGGTCACTTATTCCAGCAGAGCTCGCGCGTCGGGCCGTTTTGAGTGGTGGGTTGAACGCGCAAAACGTCAGTGATGCGATTCATCGCGTGCGCCCGTACGCGGTCGATGTCTCGAGCGGCATCGAAGTAGCGGGCGCCAAGGGCGTGAAGGATCATGCCCGGATGGCGGCGTTTGTACGCGCGGTGCGCGCGGCGGACGCAGAGTGAATCAGCTGGCGCAGGCTTCGAACGAAGCCGCCCGGCACACTGAGAAGAGTGACATCATGTACAACTTGCCCGATGAACGAGGCCATTTCGGCCAATTTGGCGGCGTATTCGTCGCTGAAACGCTGGTTCACGCACTCAATGAGTTGCGTGAAGCCTACGAAAAATTCCAGAAAGATCCCGAGTTTGTCGCTGAGTACGAGCGCGAACTGAAGTATTTTGTCGGCCGTCCGTCCCCCATTTATCACGCACAGCGTTGGAGCGAGCTGCTCGGTGGCGCGCAAATTTTCCTCAAACGCGAGGATCTGAACCACACCGGCGCCCACAAGATCAACAATGTGATCGGCCAGGCACTGCTCGCGAGGCGTATGGGCAAGAAGCGCGTGATCGCGGAAACCGGCGCAGGCCAGCACGGGGTGGCCACCGCCACGATCGCCGCGCGCTTCGGCATGGAATGCGTGGTCTATATGGGCTCGGAAGACGTCCGCCGGCAGGCCGCCAACGTCTACCGTATGAAATTGCTGGGCGCGACGGTCGTCCCCGTGGAATCGGGTTCCAAGACGCTGAAAGACTCGCTGAACGAAGCGATGCGTGACTGGGTCACCAACGTCGAAAGCACTTTTTACATCATCGGCACGGTGGCGGGCCCGCATCCCTATCCCATGATGGTGCGCGATTTCCAGCGCGTGATCGGCGACGAGTGCAAGGTGCAAATGCCGGAACTGGTCGGCCGCCAGCCGGACGCGGTGATTGCCTGCGTGGGCGGCGGATCGAATGCGATGGGGATCTTTTACCCCTATATCGATGATAAATCGGTGCAGTTGATCGGCGTTGAAGCAGCAGGCGACGGCCTCGATACGGGCCGCCACGCCGCCTCGCTGATCGGCGGTAGTCCGGGCGTGCTGCACGGGAACCGTACCTACCTGCTGCAGGACGAAAACGGCCAGATCATCGAGACGCATTCGGTTTCGGCAGGCCTCGACTATCCTGGCGTCGGTCCCGAGCACGCCTGGCTCCATGAGACCGGCCGTGCGCAATACGTCGGCATCACCGACGAAGAAGCGCTCAAAGGGTTCCACGACTGCTGCCGGATCGAAGGCATCATTCCGGCGCTCGAATCGAGCCACGCGCTGGCCTATGCGACTAAACTCGCGCCGACCTTGCCGAAAGACAAGGTTCTTCTGGTGAACCTGTCGGGCCGAGGCGACAAGGACATGCACACGGTCGCTGAGCGATCGGGTATCACGTTCTGAGCGCCGTGACGATGCGCGACGAGTTCGACGAGCCGCAACCGGCAATAGGCACAGCCGAAGCCGCAATGGTCCCGTCCGAAGAGCAGGCCGGCCAGGCGAAAGCCGAGGCCGGAATGTCCGAGGCGCCGGTAGCGGCGCTTTCGGGTGCTTTGCCGACGGTGCCTGCCGGCATCCAGCTCCTGAACCGCGATTTTCTGACCGATGTGGCGAACCTGCCGGATGGTTCGGTCGACCTGATCCTGGCCGACCCGCCCTATGGGCTCGGCAAGGACTACGGTAACGACTCCGATATGCGCTCGGGCGAGGACTTTGTCGCCTGGACGCGTAGCTGGCTCGAGCTGGCAATTCCGAAGCTCAAGCCGTCCGGTTCGCTGTATATCTTCTGCACGTGGCAGTACGCGCCGGAAATCTTCTCCTTTCTGAAGACGCGTCTGACGATGGTCAACGAGATCATCTGGGACCGGCGCGTGCCGAGCATGGGCGGCACGACCCGCCGCTTTACGTCCGTGCATGACAACATCGGCTTTTTCGCGGTGTCGAAGGATTATTACTTCGATCTCGATCCCGTCCGCATCCCGTACGATGCCGTCACGAAGAAGGCGCGTTCGCGCAAATTGTTCGAGGGCAGCAAGTGGCTGGAGCTTGGCTATAACCCGAAGGACGTCTGGTCGGTATCACGCCTGCATCGGCAACATTCCGAGCGCGTCGACCATCCGACCCAGAAACCTCTGGAAATCGTCGAGCGTATGGTGCTCGCGAGCTGCCCGCCGGGCGGCCGCGTGCTCGATCCGTTCATGGGTAGCGGCACCACGGCAGTCGCTTGCGCACGTCAAAAGCGCGAATTCGTCGGCTATGAAATCAATGAAAGTTACTGCGCGATAGCGCGTGAACGCGTCAGTGCGGCCGCGCAGTTTGCGCCGAACGCAAGCGTCGCGTCGGCGGGTCCGGTCGCTGCCGAGACCTGAGCAAGGCACGGTCTGGCGCCAAACGGCGTGTAACCGCGTTCAAACTCGCTCAAACGACCGCGAACCGCAGCGAAAGCGCAGTTCACTATTTTCGAGAGAATTTCCATGTCCCGTATCGAAAACACATTTGCAGCCTTGGCTGCGCAAGGTAGGAAAGGGTTGATCCCGTTCATGACGGCTGGCGATCCGGATCCGGCCCGCACCGTTGAATTCATGCATGCGCTTGCCGCCGGCGGCGCGGATGTCATCGAACTCGGCGTGCCGTTTTCGGACCCAATGGCGGACGGCCCGGTTATCCAGGCATCGTCGGAGCGCGCTTTGGCGCATGGCGTCTCGCTGCGTGGCGTGCTGGCGGACGTCAAGCAGTTCCGCGAACGTGACGACAAGACACCCGTCGTGCTGATGGGCTACGCCAATCCGATCGAACGGATGGGCGTGGACGCGTTCGCAGAAGCGGCCAGGGATTGCGGCGTCGATGGTGTGCTGGTGGTTGACTATCCACCGGAAGAATCGGTTAGTTTCGCGGAAAAGATGCGATCTTCGGGGATTGATCCGATTTTTCTTCTGGCGCCGACGTCGACCGACGAACGTATCGCCGAGGTCGGCAAAATTGCAAGCGGCTACGTGTACTATGTGTCGCTCAAGGGGGTGACCGGAGCGGCAAATCTGGACGTTTCCAGCATCGCGAGTAAAATCCCGGCCATCAAGTCGCGCGTTCCCCTGCCGGTGGGCGTCGGTTTTGGCATCCGTGACGCCCAGACGGCGCGTTCCGTGGCCGAAGTCTCCGATGCCGTCGTGATCGGCAGCCGTATTGTGCAATTGCTCGAAAAAGCCGCGCCCGACAAGGCCGCCGAAACTCTCACGAGTTTCATCGCGGAAGTGCGCGAGGCGCTGGACAGCATTGGCGCGACCGCCCGATAACCGTTACTTTTTGTCTGCTGTAGGCTGCGCGGCGGGGTTTCATCCCCGCCGTCGTGCGTACCGAAGACCCAGGAAGGAATCAATATGAGCTGGCTCGACAAGCTGCTGCCGCCCAAAATCAAGCAAACCGATCCGAAAAACCGTAAGGGAATTCCGGAAGGCCTGTGGATCAAGTGCCCGTCGTGCGAAGCGGTGCTGTACCGCAACGACGTCGAAGCCAATCTGCACGTTTGCCCGAAGTGCGACCATCACATGCGCATTGGCGCGCGTGAGCGGCTCGACGGCCTGCTCGATCCGGAAGGCCGCTACGAAATCGGTCAGGAAATCGTGCCGGTCGACGCGCTCAAGTTCAAGGACAGCCGCAAGTACCCGGACCGCCTGAAAGAGGCGATGGAAGAAACCGACGAAACCGACGCCATGGTGGTCATGGGCGGCGCGATTCACACCTTGCCGTGCGTGGTGGCGTGTTTCGAGTTCTCGTTCATGGGCGGCTCGATGGGTTCAGTCGTGGGCGAGCGCTTTGCGCGTGGCGCGCAGAACGCGCTCGAGCAGAACGTGCCGTTCATCTGCTTTACCGCTTCGGGCGGCGCGCGGATGCAGGAAAGCCTCTTGTCGCTGATGCAGATGGCCAAAACCACCGCGATGCTGACCAAGCTGTCCGACGCCAAGCTGCCGTTCATCTCGGTGCTGACCGATCCGACCATGGGCGGCGTGTCGGCGAGCTTCGCCTTCCTCGGCGACGTGGTGATCGCGGAACCGAAGGCGCTGATCGGCTTCGCCGGCCCGCGCGTGATCGAACAGACCGTGCGTGAAAAGCTGCCAGAAGGCTTCCAGCGTGCCGAATTCCTGCTGACGAAGGGCGCGGTCGACATGATCGTCGACCGTCGCAAGCTGCGTGAGGAAATTGCCCGCCTGATGGCGCTGATGTCTCGCCAGCCGGCCGACGCGGTGGCCTGAGGCGCCCCGCAACCTCTGCACGGACGCCGTGCGCCGACGCCCGGCGGAGTCAAAAACAGCGCGCCGCGAGCAGTCTTCAAGCGGCGCGCAGTCATTTCCGCGATAATCGCGGTCTCGCTGCAAAGCGATTCGAGAAATTCAGCAGCACCGCCTAACCGACGCATTCCATGACGCCATTCCCCACACTCGACGCGTGGCTCACGCACCTTGAATCCTCGCATCCGGTCGGTATCGACATGGGGCTGACCCGGATTGGCAAGGTGCGCGACGCACTGCAGTTGTCGTTCGACTGTCCGGTGATCACGGTGGGCGGCACCAACGGCAAGGGCTCGACCTGCGCGATTCTCGAAACGATTCTGCTGCGCGCCGGCTACCGCGTGGGTTGCCACACGTCGCCGCACCTGCTCTCGTTCAACGAACGGGCGCGCGTGAACGGCGCGATGGCGAGCGACGCCGACCTGGTACCGCATTTCGAAGCGGTCGAAGCGGCGCGTCTGAGTCTGGCTGAACCGGTCTCGTTGACCTACTTTGAATTCACGACGCTGGCGATCATGCATCTGTTCGCGTCGCGTGGCCTTGACGCGGTGATTCTGGAGGTGGGCCTCGGCGGCCGGCTCGACGCGGTCAATATTCTCGACACTGACTGCGCGATCATTACCAGCATCGACATTGATCACACGGAATACCTCGGCGATACGCGCGAGAAGATCGCTTTTGAAAAGGCCGGCATCTTCCGCGCCGGCAAACCCGCCATCTGCGCCGACCCCGTGCCGCCGCAGACATTGATCGATCACGCAGAGCAGATCGGCGCGGATCTCTGGCTCTTCGGCCGCGATTTTCGCTACGAAGGGCAGGCGGGCAGCGAGCGTCAACAATGGAACTACGTGGGCCGCAGCATGCGCCGTTCGGCGCTCGCCTATCCGGCGCTGCGGGGCGCGAACCAGTTGATCAATACCTCGGCCGCTCTGGCGGGGCTGGAGGCCTTGCGCGACCGTCTGCCGGTTTCCGCGCAGGATATCCGGCTCGGTCTGGCTAATGTCGAACTGCCGGGCCGCTTTCAGGTGCTGCCGGGCAAGCCGTCCATCGTCCTGGACGTCGGTCACAATCCGCACGCAGCCGCCGTGTTGTCGCAGAATCTCGGCAATATGGGCTATTTTCCGTACACGTACGCCGTATTTGGCGCGATGCACGACAAGGACATCGCCGGCGTGATCGAGCATCTGAAGGGGGAGATCGATCACTGGTGCGTGACCGACCTGCCAAGCCCGCGAGCGGCCTCCGCGCAGGATCTGGAGGCGGTTTTGCGGGAGTGCGGCGTGGCCGAGGGCGCGGATAGCAGCGTCACGCGCTACGCTTCGCCTGCGGACGCTTTTCACGACGCGCTAAAGCGAGCCTCGGAGAATGATAGAATCGTGGTTTTCGGAAGTTTCTATACGGTAGCCGGCGTGATGTCCTACCGTAAATCGCAGCAACACTGAACGGGCGGCAGCCTCGAACCAAGCCATTCATGGGAATTTTCTCGTTCGGCAAGAAAGACGACGCGCCTACCCGGCGTGGCGCAACTACGAGTTCCACCCGGGCCGCCCGTGGCGAGCGTGTGGAGCGGCGAACCCGCCGCACGGAACGGCCTGACGCCGATGCAATGTTGCTCGATCCCACGCTGCCCGAAAAGCAGCGCGCGCGTCGTCGCCTGGTGGGCGCGATTGCGATGGTGGTCGCAGCCGTGGTGATTCTGCCCATGGTGCTCGATTCGCATCCGAAGCCGGTCACGGACGACATCGCGATCGATATTCCGAATCGCCCGGCGCCCAAAGCGGCTGCCAACGACGAAGACACCCAGGCCGGTGTCGCACCCGATAATCCGGCGCCCGATAGCGCCAACAGTTCGCTTGCCGCTTCTGGCGTGGCTCCGGCCCCGAAAGCCGCTTCCATGGCGAACGCCATGACGCAGCAGGCTCCTGCCGCGGCACCATCTGGCAAGAGCAGCAAGCCGCAAACGCCGGCAATGGCCGCGAACACAGCGCCTGTCACGCCTGCAGCGCCGACGCCAGTTCCAGCCAAACCGGCCAAACCGATCAAGCCTGCGCCCGCGCCGGTCCAGAGCGCCGCCAACCAGACCGCGAACAGCGCGAACACGACAAACAGTGCAAACAGCACCGAAGCTGCCGCAGCAGATGCCGATTCCGGCACGCCCGCGTCGCCTCCAGGCAGCCGTTTCGCGGTGCAATTGGGAGCGTTCCCAGACGACGCCAGCGCAAAAGCGTGGGCGGTGAAGTTGAAAGCGGCGGGTGTGCCCGCATATACGGAACGTCGGAAGCAGTCGGATGGTACAAGTCAGACGCTGTTGCGCGCGGGCCCATTTGCCGACCGCGCCGCCGCGACGGCTGCGATCGCGAAGGTTCGCGCCGCGGGCCTGACGTCCGGCGCGAACAGCGGCTCGGCACAGTAAGTCGGCGATGTTCACAGCCTTCGACTACGCTGTAATGGCGGTGATTGGGTTGTCGGCCTTGCGGGGCACCTGGCGCGGTTTCCTGTCCGAAGTGTTCGGACTGATCGGCTGGGTTGCAGCGTTTCTGATTGCCTGCCGTTTCGTCGGGTATGTCGTGCCCTATATGCCGGCCAGGTGGCCGGGCGGCGCGCTGACGCAGTGGCTGCTGGCGTTCGCCCTGCTGATCATCGGCGTGATGCTGGTGGTGGGCGTCACCAACGCGCTGCTGAGCCGGCTCGTGCAGGCATCCGGTTTGAGCGGCGTGGACCGCTCGCTGGGTTTGATGTTCGGCCTCGTTCGCGGGGTCATTCTGGTGCTGATTCTGGTCGCCCTCGCAGGCCTGACCGAATTGCCCCAGCAAGAATTCTGGCGCAACGCCTTGCTGCGACCCTACGCGGTCGAAGGCGTGCGCGAACTGAAACCGCTGCTTCCCGAGACACTCGCTGCTTACGTCCGTGTGTGACAAGCAGGCGAGCCGTTCAGGGAATCACGCAGGACATCGGCGCGACCCGGATGCTTCCCCGGCACCGGCCGCCGTTACGAAATTTCGTACCTTTGAAGGACATGCCATGTGCGGCATCGTAGGCGTAGTTTCCCAATCCCCGGTCAATCAGCTGATCTATGACAGCCTGCTGCTTTTGCAGCACCGCGGTCAGGATGCCGCCGGTATTGCCACGGCGGACGGCAGCAATTTCCACATGCATAAGGCCAACGGCATGGTGCGCGACGTGTTCCGCACGCGCAACATGCGCAGCCTGCCCGGCACCACCGGTATCGGCCAGGTGCGCTATCCGACGGCGGGTTCCGCGTCGAGCGAAGAAGAGGCCCAGCCGTTCTACGTGAACGCGCCGTTCGGCATCATCCTCGCTCACAACGGTAACCTGACCAACTGGCAGCAGTTGAAAGACGAGATGTTCCGCGTCGATCGCCGTCACATCAACACCAATTCCGACACCGAAGTGTTGCTCAACGTGCTCGCGCACGAATTGCAACTCTCTAGCTCCGGCCTGCAACTGGATCCGACGGCCGTGTTCAAGGCCGTGTCGGGCGTGCATCGGCGTGTACATGGCTCGTATGCCATCGTCTCGCTGATCGCCGGTTACGGCCTGCTCGCCTTCCGCGACCCGTTCGGCATCCGCCCGCTGTGCCTCGGCAAGCAGGAAACGGCGCATGGCGTCGAGTGGATCGTGGCGTCGGAATCGGTGGCGATCGAAGGGATCGGCTTCGAATTCGTGCGCGACGTGGCGCCGGGCGAAGCGATCTTCATCGACATCGAAGGCAATCTGCACTCGCAGCTTTGCGCGACGCACGCCAGCCTGAACCCGTGCATTTTCGAACTCGTGTACCTCGCGCGTCCGGACTCGGTGCTCGACGGCGTGCCGGTCTACAACGTGCGTCTGCGCATGGGCGACTACCTCGCCGAGAAGATCAAGCGCACGTTGCCGGATGTACCGATCGACGTCGTCATGCCGATTCCCGATTCGTCGCGCCCCGCTGCGATGCAAGTCGCCAAGAAGCTGGGCGTCGAGTATCGCGAGGGCTTCTTCAAGAACCGTTACGTGGGCCGCACCTTCATCATGCCGGGCCAGGCGGTGCGCAAGAAGTCGGTGCGCCAGAAGCTCAACGCCATGGCGATCGAATTCAAGGGCAAGAACGTGCTGATCGTCGACGATTCGATCGTGCGCGGCACCACGTCGCATGAAATCGTGCAGATGGCGCGTGACGCAGGCGCGAACAAGGTCATTTTCGCGTCCGCGGCGCCGCCGGTGAAATTCCCGAACGTCTACGGTATCGACATGCCGACGCGCGGCGAACTCGTCGCCCACGGCCGCACGGATGAAGAAGTGGCGCGCATGATCGGCGCAGATCATCTCGTGTATCAGGACGTTGACGCGCTCAAGCAGGCGGTGCGCGATACCAATCCGGCGCTGAAGGAATTCGAGGCGTCGTGCTTCGACGGCAACTACATCACCGGCGATGTCACCACCGAGTACCTCGATCGCATCGAAACGGCGCGTCTCGCACCGTCCGCGCAATCGGACCGCGACGCCGCCAGCGAAGCAATGGAAGGCGGTGCGCCGCGTTCACAACTGCACTTGCAGTTGTCGGTGGAGTAACGGAGGCACACATGAACGTGGCGCACGGCGGCACATGCACGCAGCGCGCCACGCATGTTAGGATGAAGGCTTGCGTCGATTTGATCTCAGCTTGCGGACGCGGGGCAACCCAAAACAGCTAAAGCGAACGGTGGAAAAAAGCAGTAACCGTCCGCCGCCGCTCCAGCTCTCCCCCGCACATGAAGCCCGCTTATGCCGACGCAAAGCGGGCTTTTTTGTTGCCGGTGCGTTCTTCGGCGTTCATGCAGATAGACGATGAACGTCGAACAGTCAGCGCCGGTCTGTTCAACGTGGCAACACGTGGCGACACCTGGAAAATGGAACTAGAACCAACATGGACGACTCCCTGAATTTCGACACCCTCGCAGTCCGTTCGGGCACGCTGCGCAGCGACTTCAACGAGCATTCGGAAGCGATTTTCCTGACGTCGAGCTTTATGTTCACAAGCGCCGCCGACGCCGCCGAACGCTTCAAGAATTCCGAGGACAATTACACGTACTCGCGCTTCACGAATCCCACGGTCACGATGTTCCAGGATCGGCTGGCCGCGCTCGAAGGCGGCGAGGCGTGCATCGCCACGGCCTCGGGCATGGCCGCGATCATGTCGGTGGTGATGTCGGCGTTGCAGGCGGGCGATCACCTCGTGAGTTCGCGCAGCCTGTTCGGTTCGACGCTGGGCATGTTCTCGCAGATCTTCAGCAAGTTCGGCATTACCACCACGTTTGTCGATCCGACTGATCTCGACGCGTGGAAAAACGCCGTACGGCCGGAAACCAAGATGTTCTTCCTGGAAACGCCGTCGAACCCGCTGACCGAAATCGCGGATATCGAAGCGATCGGCAAGATTGCCAAGGCCGTGAACGCGCTGTTTGTCGTCGACAACTGTTTCTGCAGCCCGGCGCTGCAGCAGCCGCTGAAGCTCGGCGCGGACGTCGTGATGCACTCGGCCACCAAGTTCCTCGACGGCCAGGGCCGTGTGCTCGGCGGCGCGCTGGTCGGCTCGAAGCAGTTCATCATGGAAAAGGTGTTTCCGTTTGTCCGTAGCGCCGGGCCGACACTGTCCGCGTTCAATGCGTGGGTGTTGCTCAAGGGCATGGAAACGCTCACGCTGCGCGTCGAGAAGCAGTCGGATAACGCGCTGGAAATCGCGCGCTGGCTGGAAGCGCATCCGGCCGTGAATCGGGTGTTTTATCCGGGGCTGGAATCGCATCCGCAGCATGCGATTGCCAAACGTCAGCAGAAATCCGGCGGCGCGGTGGTGTCGTTCGAGTTGAAGGGCGAGACGCCCGAAGCGCAACGGGCGAACGCATGGCGCGTGATCGACGGCACGAAGATCTGCTCGATCACCGCCAACCTCGGCGATACGCGTACGACGATCACCCATCCGGCTACGACGACCCACAGCCGCGTTACGCCGGAAGCACGTGCGGCAGCGGGTATTTCGGAAGGGCTGATCCGGCTTGCGGTTGGGCTCGAAAACGCGGGCGATATCCGCAATGATCTGGCGCGCGGGTTGGCAGGTTAAACGGGCGCGGCCGGTGGGCCGCGCAATCGTCAGTCAAGCGTCCATCAAGCGTCCATCGAACGTCGGTTAATGGCGCACGGCGCGCCATTGGCCGGGCGCGAGCCCGAAACGCCGCGTGAAAGCGTGCGTATAGGCGCTCTGATCGCCGAAGCCGACTGCCAGCGCGATATCGGCCAACGACGGACGCGGATCGGCGAGCAAAGTGATCGAGATATCGAGCCGCAGACGTTGCAGATAGCGGTGTGGCGTTTCGCCAAACGCGTCGATGAACACCTGATGGAAGCGCCGCATGCCGAAGCCGCAATGCGTGGCGAGGTCGGCAATCCGCAGCGGTTCCGAGAGATGCGCGCGCAGCCAACGGTCGATACGCGCGAAGTCCAAACCGGCGCGCGGCGTCACGGCTCGCGTCGTGCCGCTGTCTGCCAGCATCGCCGCGCACAGACGCGCGGCAGCCTCCCAATGAAAACGCCGTACGGCCAGATCGTCACCGGCTTGCATGCTTCCCGCTGCGCGGGCGGCGATGCGCTGCGTGAGCTGAGCGAGCGAGGCATCCATAGAAACCGCCCGCGCACGGTCAAACAGACGCTGCGGTACGGCCAGCGAAGCCGCCGGCAGATCCAGCACGAGCTGGCGGTTCTCGCCGACACCCGCGTAGTCGTGCTGCGCGCCAGCGGGAATCAGCCACGCCGACCCGGCGTCGATCACTTGACCGATACCGTCCACCGTCATCGCCATCGCGCCGTCGAGCCCCAGCACGACCTGATGAAAGTCGTGCACATCCGACGCCTCGATTGCGCCATAACGGCGCAACGAAACGCTAGGAGCAGTGACAGCAGCGTGGCTCATTGCGCAACTGCAAAAACTTAAACTTCGAGCAGTTCGACTTCGAACACGAGCGTCGCATTCGGCGGAATCACGCCGCCCGCGCCGCGCACGCCATAGCCGAGTTGCGGCGGAATCGTGAGCTTGCGCACGCCGCCCACCTTCATGCCCTGCACGCCTTCATCCCAGCCCTTGATGACCATGCCGCCGCCCAGTACGAAGGCGAACGGATCGTTACGGTCCTTGCTCGAATCGAACTTCTGGCCGTCGGTCAGCCAGCCGGTGTAGTGCACGCTGACCGTTTTACCGGCGACGGCTTCAGCGCCGGTGCCTTCGGTCAGGTCTTCGTATTTGAGGCCGGATTCGGTAGTCACGGTCGACATGAGTTGCTCCTTCATACAGGTCGTAAAAAGCGACATTGTAGGCGCGTTGGCAGCGCGTCGCCCAGATGCCCCGCCTGGGCGGCGGGTTGTGAGGCGCACGCGAGTCTGCAGAGGCCCGCGCGGAGCGGGTATGCGGCCTGCTTCACGAAGGAGCGTGCCTATAATGACAGTTCCTTCCAACTCCATGCCTTGCCTGAGAGGGCCTCGATCGTGACAACGTCTTCCACCGGAACCGGACCCGGAACCGGCCAGCAGGTCGCTTCCGGCGTCTCCTTGTCCGAACGCACCGCGCATCTGTGCGCGGAGGCTGCGCTATTCATGCGTGACCACGTGCTCTCGCTGGTGTCGCACGACTTGCGTGGTCCGCTGAATGCGATCCATAGCTGGGCCTATGTGCTCGAACGCAAACTCGACGCCAACGACCCGGCCGCGCAGCGCGCCATCGTCGGGATTCGCAGCGGGGTGGACCAGCAGGTCAAGTTGCTGGAATCGATCGTCGATACGACGCGCGCCGGCACCAAGTCCATCGCGCTCGCACGTGGCCCGTTTGCATTGCAGGCGTTGTTCTCGGATTCGGCTGACGAGGTCCGTGCCGGACTCGCACGATCGCGCGGGGTGTCGGTCACATTCGACTCGGGCCTTTCTACCGAGCAGTTCAATGGCGACCGCGAACGTCTTGCCGCTGCGCTGTGGCTAATGCTCACGTTCGCGGTGGAGGCCAGCGCGAACGGCGCCAAGGTCACGCTGGCGTCGAGCGCTGATGCCAGCGCATGGCACGCGGTCGTTACTTACGATGCGACCCTGGCCGCTCTCGACGACGCATCCATGCCGCATTTGCTCGAACCGTTCGCCCGCACTCAGGCGCGTGCGCCGCGCGAAGCGGGACGGATTGCGTGGGTGCTGTCGCTGTGCAAGCGGGTGGCGGAAGCCCACGGCGGGACCTTCGAGCAAGGCGAGATGCAGGACGGTCAAGCCACGACGTTGGCGCTGCACATACCGCTTGTCATGGCTTGACGGACCGGCGACGAGATTT
Organism: Paraburkholderia sp. GAS41; assembly: GCF_050436545.1. Taxonomy (NCBI): domain Bacteria; kingdom Pseudomonadati; phylum Pseudomonadota; class Betaproteobacteria; order Burkholderiales; family Burkholderiaceae; genus Paraburkholderia; species Paraburkholderia sp. GAS41. The sequence goes on along the minus strand of NZ_JBNDMK010000002.1, from coordinate 99,427 downwards.
TTGCCGCGTGTCCGGGCTCCAATATTGCTTTCATCGAGCTTTCGCACTCTATACTGACAACTTTTGTTGCCGGAGCCTTCTCTCTTGATTCAGGTCGTCGCCCTCATTGGTGCGTTGCTGGTCGTCGCGCTCAACGGCTTCTTCGTTGCGGCTGAATTCGGCCTCGTGAAACTGCGCCAGACGCGGGTGCAGAGTCTTGCCGCGAGGCACGGCATGCGTGGCCGCCTGCTGGGGAAGGTGCATGGACACCTCGACGCCTACCTGTCCGCCTGTCAGCTCGGCATCACGCTCGCGTCGCTGGGTCTGGGCTGGATCGGCGAGCCGGCGTTCGCTGAACTGCTGACGCCGGTGTTCAAGCTGCTGGGTATCGAGTCGGAAAAGGTCATCCACGGCGTCTCGCTGTTTTTCGCGTTCTCGTGCATCTCGTTCCTGCATATTGTGGTGGGCGAACTGGCGCCGAAATCGCTCGCCATTCGTCAATCCGAGAAGGTGTCGTTGTGGACCGCCACGCCGCTCTATGGCTTCTACTGGGCGATGTACCCGGCAATCTGGTTGCTCAACACCAGCGCGAATGCGGTTCTCCGGCTGGCGGGCTTGACGGCGGATCACGGCGGGGACGCGCATTACTCCACCGAAGAACTGAAGCTGATCCTCCGCGGCCGCCACGCCGCCGTGGCAAGCGGCATGGGCGCGGCGGACGGCGCGTACAGCCAGGACGAATGGAACACCATCGCGCATTCGCTGGATTTCTCGCGCATGACGGTTTCCGATCTGATGCGGCCGGCCTACGAGATGGTGGGGCTGCGGCGCGATCTGTCGTTGCGCGAGAACATGCAGGTGGTCGCACGGCATCGCTTCAGCCGCTATCCGTTGTTCGAGGACGCCTCGGGCGAGCGCGTGGCCGGCATGATCCACCTGAAGGATTTGCTGTTGGCGCGCCACGCGGGCAGCACGCTCGACGATCTCTCGAAGTATGTGCGGCCGGTCCAGTACGTGAAGCCGGACATGCCCGCGCTGGAACTGTTCCGGCGCTTTCGCAAGGGCGCGCCGCATATGGCGCTGGTCGGCCACAAGAACGCCGCGCCGATCGGCTTTCTGACTCTCGACAATCTGCTCGGCGCGCTGGTCGGGCAAATCCACGACGAATTCCGTCAGGGCGATGCCGACTGGACTCGCATGGACGACGGCACGTTGATGGGCAAAGGCAGTTTGCCGGTGGTCTCGCTGGAGCGGGTGCTGGGGATCGACATTGACGAAGGCCGCGCCGAATCGGTCGGCGGGCTGGTGATTCAGGCACTCAACGATCTTCCGAACGAAGGGCAGCGGGTCGAGTTCGATCGCTTCGATATCGTCGTCAAGAAGATGAAGGGACCGCGCATTCTGCTGGTGCGCGTGTATCCGAAAAGCTTCGATGACGAGGGCGGTTGAGCGGAGCTACAACGGTGCTAAAGCGGTGCCTTCTGCGCCTGCATGGTTCATTCGCCGCGCCTCGCGAACTTCAGAGCCCGGGTAAAATCGTCCCCCAACATCATCCGGGGACGCCATGGGATTTTTGCTCGTATTGTGCGTAGGGCTGCTAGCCGGCTTGCTGAGCGGTGTGATCGGCACAGGCTCGTCGATGATGCTGATGCCTGTGCTCGTCATGCTGTTCGGGCCGCAACAGGCCGTGCCGATCATGGCGATCGCCGCGATCATGGGTAATCTGGGCAAGGTCCTCGCATGGTGGCGTGAGATCGACTGGCGCGCCTGTGCCGCTTATTGCTCGACCGCCGTGCCCGGAGCGGCGCTGGGTGTGCGCACGCTGCTCGCGTTGCCGCCGCATGCGGTCGAACTTGCGCTCGGTCTCTTCTTCCTCGCCATGGTCCCCACGCGCCGCTGGCTGGCGCGCCGCTCCGTGCAATTCTCGCTGCTGCATCTCGCGCTGATCGGCGGCGTGGTGGGCTTCCTGACTGGCATCGTGGTTTCGACCGGACCGATCACCGTGCCGGTGTTCATATCGTACGGGCTCATAAAAGGCGCATTTCTCGCGACCGAAGCGGCGGGGTCGCTCGCCGTGTACGGCACCAAAGTCGCGGTGTTCAAACACTTTGGCGCGTTGCCGTTGCAGGTGGTATTCGATGGCCTGATTGCCGGCTCGGCGCTGATGGCGGGCTCGTTTGCGGCGCGCTACGTCGTGCTTCGCACGAGTGCCCGCACCTTCAGGCTGGCGGTCGACGCCCTGATGCTGTCCTCGGGGCTTTCGCTGCTGTGGGCTGCGGCACGCTAGTGGAGCTGCGGCGAGCCCTCAGCCCACCGAAGCCTCGAACACGCGCCGGTAGTTGCCGCCGAGAATCATCCCCACTTCTTCCTTGCTGAAGCCGGCCGTCATCAACACATCGCCTAGCGCCGGCAATTGCTCATAGCTGCGGAATACCGGCGGGTTGATGAAGCCGAGCATGTCGGTACCCAGTCCTACGTGCTCGACGCCGACCAGATCGGCCACGCGCTTCATGCCGTTCGCCATGCCCTGCACATCGTGAAATGTCCCGGAACTCGGCCACACGCCGATCACGCCGCCGGTGCCGGCAACGATGCGGGCGTGGTCCGGTGTGATCAGGCGGCTACGCGCGGAGGGATGAGTCGCCAGTGCCGTATGCGAAAGGATCAGCGGTTTGGTTGTGATATCCGCTGCACGTCTGACGAGGTCGTAAGTACCATGCGCGACATCCACAACGATACCGAGCGAATTGCAGCGGCGCACCACGTCCGCGCCGAAGTCGGTGAGGCCGCCATGAATGGGCGGTTCCGTCTGGATATCGCCGAGTTCGTTGACGCGATAGTGCGTGAGTTGCAGATGGCGCAGTTGATGAAGCGAGTACGCCTCGTCGACGCGCTCGAGCCTGCCTTCCAGAAAGTCGGCGCCTTCCGCGGCGATAATCGCGCAAGGTCCCGCTTTGCCGTTCGCAGCCAGCGATGCCGTGTTCGTCACCACCTGCATCTGCTCCCGCTGGATCAACGCGTGTACGCGGACGAATTCGGCCTGACTGAGGGCATAAAGTTCGCCATCCTCAGGAGTTCGCCACGCTTCGATGCGCTTGCGATCGGCGGTGACGTGCGTCACGGTGGTATCGGTCACGATCGCGAGACAGACGACGTTCATGCCGCCCGCACGCATCGGCGCCGCGAGGGGCACGAACGGACGATTGGCGCCGATTGCCGGATTGCGCGAAACGGTCACGCGGCCGGCGTGGCTGTGCATGTCCATGGTCAGGGTGTCGGCGGTGCGCCAGTTGGAGGCGTTTTCCGGCGTTGGCGCGTCCTGATTACGTGGATCCGATGCGAGCGGGTCCGGTGCCTGAGCGGCGTCGGATTTTTCTGTGTAGCCAGCGAAGCGGCCCGGCGCGCAGGCCGCGAGCCCGAGCGCCGCGCCCGATGCGAGAAACGCGCGACGACTCGCGCTACGTGGCGCCGGGTCCGGCTGGCAATCGAGCGGGCTTGCCTCGACGAGCTGATAGCGCCAGCCGGCGGGGTCGTCGATGAGACGTTGCAGACGTCCCCGGAGTGTAACGGCACGTTCCTGCGATGCACATGGCACCGTGGCGAACACTTCGACGCACGACAGCGGATCGCGCGGCAGGCAGCCGCCACAGCAAGGGGCGTCGGCGGCGAGGACGAAGTAATCGGCTTTGTCCGCGGTGGGATCGAGCGGAATCATCCAGCCGCACAACTCGATCATGGTGCCGTGCAGAGAATCGGCTTCGCCGGTTCGGATACTCGACCAGTCTAGAGGCATCGGCATTCCTGTGGCTTCAGTAACAAGCTGACTTTGCAAAGCCCGGCAAACCGCTCAAGCCCGTGGCACCCCATCCTCCACCAGCACGGCAACCGGCATTGACGCGAGCGCATCGCGCAGCAATAGCAAGCCGTTGTCCTCGACCTTGGGGGCGGCGGTGCTCATCCAGTCGAACAGCGAACGCGAAGTCAGCTCAGCGGGCATTTCCACCGCCGTGTCTTCCCAGCGCGCCGCATCGACGAGTGGCAAATCGCAGCTCCCATCGAGCAAGCCCGCCGCGAGGTGCGTCACGATGACAACCGCCCACGCGTTGCCATGCCTGCGCGCAAACGCGACGACCTTGGCCGCGTGTTTGCCCTTCACGTTCAACGGCAAATACGCGCCTTCGCTCAGCAATTGCGGCAGATGCGCGCGCAGCGCCAGCAAGCGCTGGACGACAGCCAGCTTCACGCGTCCACTCCGCCAGTCGGACAGGAAGTCCGACGGCGGCGTCTCGACCAGCCACGCCGCACGTTGTGCGAAGTCCACGGGCCGCCGGTTGTCGGGATCGACCAGACTGAAATCCCACAACTCAGTGCCCTGATACAGATCGGGCACGCCGGGCGAGGTGAGTCGCAGCACCGTCTGCTGCAAGCTGTTGAGCGCGCCGGCCTGGCTGATTCTGGCGACCAGCGCGGCCAGTTCGTGCAGGAAACCGTCGCGCCGTTGCGGCGCGATGATATCGAACAGGAAGTCGCGGCAGGCCTTCTCGTACGCTTCGTCGGGCGCAAGCCACGACGTGCGCAGCTTCGCTTCGCGCAGCGCCTTCAACTGCCATTGCGCTACCCGTTCGGCGAGCGCCTTGACGCCGGTTTCGTCGTCCGGCGCAAGTTCGAGCGGCCAGCAACCTGCCAGCGTCTGATACAGCATCGCCTCCGCGGCGGGCCCAGGCGCCCAGTCATGATCCGACGCGATCACGGAGCCGTCGAGCGCGCGATGATGCGGCGCGTTCAACATCGACCATGCGCGCAGGGTCGCGTTCCAGTCATGCGCGAATTCACTCAGGACTGCCAGACGTGCACGGACGTCTTCACCGCGCTTGTGATCGTGTGTGGCAGTTGCCAGCATGGCGTGCGGAAAACGGCGCGCGCGTTCGAGGTTGGCGGCGTGAAATTGCTCGACCGAAAGCGCGAACTCGCCCGGGTCAGAACCTACTTCGTTGCGCGACAACAAGCGGCCGTAGCGATAGCAGGCCGTGTCTTCGATCGCTTTTGCCGCCACCGGTGCGGTCAACTGCGAAAACAGCGTCTGCGCCGTGCGACGCGACGCCCCCGCGTGATTGAATTGGGGTTGCCCGGCTGCCCCTTGCGATGCGTTGGCGGCGGTGCCTTGACGAACCGCAGCGACGTCCTCGGCTGCGCCGTTGCCCAACCAGGCGTCGACCTGTTCCAGCACGGCGTAATCGCCAGGCGACAGCGTTTGCCGCGCGCCGGCCAGCGCCTGATTGAAATAGACGTTGTCGGCTTCGGTGCGCAAGGCGCTCTGCGGATAAATGCGGTACACCGGAAAATGCACGACGAGTTCGGTCAGCACGCGTCGTAAGGCGGTGAACGTGAAGTCGCGCGTGGTGATCGAGTCGCGGGCAATCCGGTGTAACGCGCGGGCCGCACGGTCCAGTTCCGCGGAGAGATTTTCCGCAAGGATCTTGCGCCGCGCGGGCAGCGCTTCGTCGGCGAAGCGTCCGCTGCGTCCGGTCAGTTCCGCCCAGTTTGCGGCGAGCGGGCCGGCACCCGCCGGATCGTGCAGCAACGCGCCGACGTCGGTCATGAAGTCGTAGCCGGTGGTGCCGTGAACGGGCCAGTCGTCGCGCAGCGTCTCGCCGCGTCCAAGAATCTTTTCCACCACGATATACGGCTCGCCGTCGCGCAGTTCACCTAGGCGTTGCCGCAGCCGCTGGCAATATTCACGCGGTTCCGCAAGACCGTCCACATGGTCGATCCGCACGCCGTCGATCAGGCCTTCCGCATATAGGCGAAACGGCAGCGCGTGGACCACGTCGAACACTTCGGGCCGTTCAACGCGGATGCCGGCCAGCGTGCTGATATCGAAGAAGCGCCGCCAGTTAACTTCGTCCGACGCGGTGCGCCACCACGCAAGCCTGAAATGCTGGCGCTCGAGCAGCCGATGCAGACGGTCGCGCGAAGCCGGTTCGCCCGGCGCGTAGTGGACCAGTGCCGCTTCAATCGCCGACGTGCCGTTTTGCGCAGCAAACTCGCGCAACGCCTCTCGCGCTTCGGCGGCACGCGGCTGGTCGGCGGGCTGGGTGGTGAGTCCCTGGAAGCGCTCGGCGAGCGCGCTGAGATCCGCGCGTTCGGCGCTTTGCAGGATCGCCGCGTAATCCACCGGACACACAGGGCCGACGTGCGGTCCGTAGCTAGCGTAGAAGCGTCCCGTTTGCGCGGCGAAGCGCAGTTCGATGCGTCCGGCTACGAGTTCGTCCCCGTACGATGCGCCGAGGCACGGCATCAGCACCTTGCCGCGCAGCGCGGGATCGGGCGAATGCCAGTCGATATCGAAATGCCGCGCATACGCGCTATGGCGGCCCCATTCGAGAATATCGAGCCACCATGCATTGCTCGATCCGCCCACGCCCATGTGATTTGGCACCACGTCGACGATCAGTCCCATGCCGCGTTCGCGCAGTTTCTCCACCAGCCGTTTGAGACCGGCTTCGCCGCCGCATTCGGCGCTGATCCGGCTGTAGTCGACGGTGTCGTAACCGTGCATCGAACCGGGCTCGGCAGTCGTCACCGGCGATGCATACAGGTGACTCACACCGAGCGCAGCAAAGTACTCGACGTGCGCGAGTGCGTCATCGAACGTGAAGCCCTTGTGGAACTGAAGCCTGAGAGTGGAACGCGGGACGGTCATGGTGTGTCGGGCCCCGAAGAAGCCGTGGTGGATGCAGCAGCGGAAGCGGCAACGGTATTGCCGCGGGCGCGCTCGACCGCCAGCAGGCGGTCGCAGAAGTTCGGTTCGGCGAACAGCTCGTCCATTGGCAGCGCGAGGCGGCGCCGCCAGTTCGGATGCTCGTCGATCGAGCCCGGCAGATTGGGCTGATCTTCGAGCGCGAGCAGATCCTCGAGCGGATAGGTGACGAGCGGCGTGGGCGTGGCGGCGACGAAGGCGAGCGCTTCATCCACCGGCGCGCTGTCGGGCGGCGGCGCGGGCACGTCCTTCGCGGCCACGCCCGCCTGCTGGAACGCGGCCCACAGCAGCGCGCGATCCTCCGCGCGCTCGGCTTGCGCCACTTCAACCGGATCGCGGCCGTCGGCGCGCGGCAGCGTCTGACCGATGCGGTTGCGCCAGACGATGTCGGCGCCGCGCCACCAGCCGGTAACGGTGGGCAGATCGTGGGTGGTGGTAGTGCCGACTGCGTTGGGGTCCCAGCGTGGTGGCGGCTTGAATCCTTTACCCGATTCGGCGCCTTCGAACCACAGGACGCGAATCCCGGCGATACCGTGTTCGCGCAGCCGCTCACGGAAGCCGGGCGGCACCGTGCCGAGGTCCTCGCCGATCACAATCGAGCGATGCCGCCACGATTCGAGGGCGATCAACCGCAGCATGTCTTCGAGCGGATAGCGCAGATAGGCGCCGTGACGGGCGCTTTCACCTTCCGGCACGAGCCACAGACGGCGCAGGCCGAGGATGTGATCGATGCGGATGCCGCCGGCGTGGGCGAACGCGGCGCGCAGCATGTCGATAAAGGCCGCAAATCCCTGGTTGCGCATGGCGCGTGGCGAGAACGTCGTGAGGCCCCACGCCTGACCGGCCTGATTGATCAGATCCGGCGGCGCACCGACGGACACGCCCTGCAGCATATCGTCGCGATACGACCACGCGTGACTGCCCGCACTATCGCAGCCGACTGCCAGGTCTGCGATCAGCCCCACCGCCATGCCGGCATCGCGCGCCGCATGCTGCGCGTGCGAAAGCCCTTTGGCGGCCAGCCATTGCAGGAACAGATGAAATTCGACTTCGTGCCGATGCGCGTTCGCAAACGCTTCGACTTCCGCGCTGCGCGGATCGCGCAACGCATCGGGCCAGTTGCGCCAGTGGCCGTGCGGCTCGACCTGCGCCAGCTGAACCGCCTGCAACGCCTCGAAGCGCGCGTGATCTTCGAGCGAGCGGCCGCCATGCACGCAGAACGCGTTGAATTCGAGCGCACGGGGCGCGTCCTGGGCCCGGTCGTGCACGCAGAACTGCTCGAATAGCGTGCGCAATACCTTGAGCTTGAGCCGCACGGCCTGCGGCCAGTCGATCAGCGTCAGCCTTTCAAGCTGCGACCATGCGTGGCCGGCCTGATGCGCTTCGATCGCGGCACGCGCGGCCTCGGCGCCGAATACAGCGGCCGGATCGATATGCGTCACGTTGAGCCACAGGCGCGAGGACGGCGAATACGGGCTGAAGCGTTCCGGCTCGGCGCTGAACATGGCATGGGTCGGACTAACGGCGAGTGCGTGTGCGCCGCGCTTCGCGCTTTCTATGGCGAGTTGCGTGAGCGCCGAAAAGTCGCCCACACCGCCGTCGCCCGTTCGGCGCAAGCCGTAGAGCTGGGCGGCCACGCCCCACAGTGGCGGTACAAGCGTGTTCTGCATCGTGCGCCATGCATCGGCCGCGGTGTAGCAGCGCGCTGGCGCCACCGCGAGTGTGATGCGGTGATCGTTGATGTAAAGCGTGTGATAACCGGCTTCGTCGATCGGCGACAGCAGCGCCGCTTCGCCTTTCGGCGCCGTGAAGCGACCGTCGATCTGCGAACCGCTTTCCAGTTCGATGCGGTAGTGGCTGCCGGATTTGATCGCTGCCGCGGGCAGGGCGATGCCGCGTTCGCATTCGGCGGTCATCAGCGGCGGCAGCTTGCGGCCGGACAATTCGGCTTCGAGCGCCGCGGCGCTCTGGCGTATCTGGGCCGCATTGCCGCACGGCAACCCCATGCGGTCGAGCAGCGTGGAGAGCGTGCTTTCGGGAACGTGCTGGAGCGTGCGGTGCGCGTCTTCCCATTCGACCTCGAAGCCCGCGCGAGCGGCGAGGTTGTCAATGGATTCGGTACGTCGGGTGGCATTCATGCGTGCCACTCCCGTTCGATGACCTTGCGCGCATCGTGCGTGTTCGCGTACTCGCAGACATCGCCTGTCAGCCACGCGACGCAGGCATACGGCGGCAAGCGATGCTCCTCCAGATGATCGCGCACGCGCGGCGGCGTTTCGAACACCACCTTTCCTTTGGGGATCTCCGGAAATGGCACTTCGACCTTGTCGAGGTTCAGCGCGATGGCAAGCGTTTCCCCATCGTCGAGCCGCCAGCGTGCGATCAGCGCGTTGGCGTCAGCGCCGTTCTGTGCAGACAACACGGTGGCGCCGAGCGCCTTCGCATGTGCGAGGCGTGGCGTAATCAGCTTCGCCCGCACGGTCAGCGCGGATTTGTAGAAGTGCATCCAGTCGAGCCGTTCGTGCGCGTCAGATTGTGCGGCGGGATCGGCGGGCGGCGATGACGCGGCGAAAGTCTGCGGATGATTCGGATCCGGAATCTGTGCGCGACGCTTTTCGTCGCTAAACGAAGCGAAGCGCGCGAACTCGCGGCGCCGTCCTTCGCGCACGGCGTCCGCCAGGTCGCCGCTGTAGTCGGTGAAGAACAGGAACGGTTGATCGGAGCCGAACTCCTCGTCCATGAACAGCAGCGGAATCTGCGGCGAAAGCAGTAGCAACGCCGTGGCGGCGCGCAACGCATCGGGCGGGCTGAGCTTGCGCAGCCGCTCGCCGAACGCGCGATTGCCGATCTGATCGTGATTCTGCAGGAACATCACGAACGAGGTAGGCGGCACATGAGCGCTGGGTTCGCCGCGCGGCTTGCCGTCGTGGATTGGCGAGGGTTCGCCCTGATACGCGAATCCTTCGGCGAGCACGCGCGCCAGCTTGCGGATCGGCGCATCCGCGAAGGCGTGATAGTAGCCTTCCGTCTCGCCGGTCAGCAGCACATGCAGCGTGTTGTGCGCGTCGTCGTTCCACTGCGCGTCGAAATGCGTTTCGAGCAGGTTGGCGGTGTTGTGCTCGTTTTCAAGCACGAGATGCACGTGACGTCCATGCCGCACCTTGGCGCGGATATGGTCCGAGAGTTCGCGCAGCCATTCGTGGTTGTCGATCGCATGCACTGCATCGAAGCGCAAGCCGTCGAAGCGGTATTCGTTGATCCAGTAGAGCGCGTTGTCGCAGAAGAAATCGCTGACCTCGCTGCGCTCGAAGTCGATGGCTGGACCCCACGGCGTATGCGTGCCTTCGCGAAAGAACGGCTTGGCATACTGCTGCAGATAGTTGCCGTCCGGGCCGAAGTGGTTGTAGACCACGTCGAGGAACACATTGAGCCCGAGACCGTGTGCCGTGTCGATCAACGCCTTCAGTTCCTCGGGACGCCCGTAGGCTGAATCGGGCGCGAACGGCAGCACGCCGTCATAGCCCCAGTTTCGCTGGCCAGGAAAGTCGTTCAACGGCATCAGCTCAATGGCAGTCACACCCAGTTCGGCAAGCGCGGGCAGACGCTGCATGACGCCCGCGTAGCCACCGAGTGCGCCCACATGCACCTCGTACAGCACGGTCTCTTCCCATGGCCGGCCATGCCAATGCGGGTTTTGCCACGTGTAGGCGCGTGGATCGATCACTTCACTCGGGCCGTGTACGTCCTGCGGCTGAAAGCGCGCAGCGGGGTCGGGCACCGCCAGCTGGCCGTCGAGCCGGTAGCGATACAACGTCCCCGCGCCGGCGTCGGCTTCAACTTCGAACCACCCGTTACCGGTGGGCGTCATGTCGAGCGTGACAGGGGTAGCCGGGCCTTCGATCTCCACTTGCACGGACTGGCACGAGGGCGCCCAGAAACGAAAGCGCGTGCGGGGTCGCGCGCTCGCTGCGCCTAGCAGCTGCGCCCCGAACGGCAGGCAATGCGCGTGATGACGCGCATGAGGGTCAATCGGACTTTCGGACATGATTCATCACCATTCGGTTTGGCTCGGCCGCCTCGTGTTCCGGCAACGCTATGTGGACGACTCGCCGTCGGTGGGCGCGCTGATATCTGGCTCAGGCGACAACGCGGTCGACGGCTGCGGGTCAGGCTGTTGTGGCTCAGCCTCCGAACCCGCCCGCCCGGCTGCCGAGCCTGTCGGCCGCGAGACCAGCATGACGAGACTGTGGCCGGCTACTTCCACTTCCGACACCGCCAGCGGGTGAGCGGGCGCATCGGGGTCGGCCGTATCCAGCAGCACTTGCCATTCCAGATGCGGCGCGGGCGGCGCGAAGCGCAACATGCCACCCGAGGCGTTGAGCATCATCAACAATACTTCCGTTTCGTGGTCGACTCCTGCACCCGCGCGGCGCAGCGTCAGCGCGCGTCCTTCCGGGTCTTGCCAGGCCTCGATGGTCAAGGGTAAACCGCGTTCGTCGAACCAGCCGATGTCGCACAGACTGGGCAACACCTCACGGTCACCGAACAGGAAGCGCGTCTCGCGCAGCAACGGATGCTGTTTGCGTAAAGCGATCACGCGTGCGACGAATTCGGTCATTCTGCGACCTTCCTCAGACCCCGCGCGTTCCCAATCGATCCATGATAGTTCGTTGTCCTGGCAGTAAGCGTTGTTATTGCCATGCTGGGTGCGGCACGCTTCGTCGCCGGCGAGCAGCATGGGCGTGCCGAGCGCCATGAACAGCGTCGCGACCAGCGAGCGTGCGACCCGCGCGCGGGTTTCGAGCATCGCCGGATCGTCGCTCGGACCTTCGACACCCCAATTGGAACTGCAGTTCTCGTTATGTCCGTCGTTGTTGTTCTCGCCGTTCACTTCGTTGTGTTTTTGCTCATAGGCCACCATGTCAGCGAGCGTAAAACCGTCGTGGGATGCCACAAAGTTGACCGAAGCCCAAGGCTTTCTAAAGCGGTGATTGAACAGATCGGCCGAGCCGGTCAGACGCGCGGCCAGATCGGGCCGCAGTCCGGCATCGCCACGCCAGAAGCGGCGCACAGTGTCGCGAAAGCGATCGTTCCACTCCGCGAAGCCTGGCGGATGATTACCCAGTTGATAACCGCCCGGTCCAATGTCCCACGGCTCGGAAATCAGCTTGCGTTGCGAGAGGATCGGGTCCTGGCGCAAGGCGTCGAAAAAGCCCGCACCTGGATCGAAGCCGTTATGTTCGCGGCCGAGCGTCACGCCGAGATCGAAACGGAAGCCGTCGATATTGAACGCCGTCGACCAGTAGCGCAGCGAATCCATCACCATTTGCAGCACGCGCGGATGCGGCAGATTCAGCGTGTTGCCGCAACCCGTGTCGTTGATATGGTGGCGTTCGTCGCCGGGCACCAGCCGGTAATAGCTGGCGTTGTCGAGGCCGCGCCACGACACGGTCGGGCCCATTTCGCCGCCTTCGCACGTGTGGTTGTAGACCACGTCGAGAATCACCTCGATGCCCGCTGCATGCAGTTGGCGGACGGCGATGCGCATTTCGTCGAGCCGGTGCGTACTCAGATACGACGGCTCCGGCGCGAAGAACGCCGCGGTGTTGTAACCCCAGTAGTTGCGTAGCCCACGCTCCACGAGGAAGCGGTCGTTCAGGAAGGCGTGCACGGGTAACAGTTCGACCGCGGTCACGCCGAGCTTTTTCAGGTGTCCGATAAATTCCGGCGACGACAACGCCGCAAAGGTGCCGCGTTCGTGTGTGCGCAGATTGGGACGCAGCATCGAGGCGCCACGCACGTGGGTTTCATAGACCACGGTCTCGCCCCACGGGACGTTGGGACGTGTGTCGTGCGACCAGTCGAATGCCTCGTCGATGACGACGCACTTCGGCATGGCCGGCGCCGAATCGCGCCGGTCAATCGACAGATCGAGCCGGTTCGAATGCACGCGGTAGCTGAAGAGCGCATCGGACCAGCGAAACTGGCCGACCAGCTTGCGCGCGTACGGGTCGAGCAACAGCTTGTGCGGATTGAAACGATGGCCGTTCTGCGGCTGGTACGGGCCGTGGGCGCGAAACCCGTATGCAGTGCCGGGATGCGCGTTCGGCAGGTAGCCGTGCCAGACCTCGTCAGTGCACTCCGGCAGCGCGTACCGCTTCAATTCCTTGCGGCCAGTCGGGTCGAACAGGCACAACTCAATCTGCTGGGCATTGGCCGAGAAAACCGCAAAGTTGACACCGAGTCCGTCCCAGCTCGCCCCGAGCGGATAGGGCGAACCCGGCGACAGTCGGTCGGGCAATGCATACATGGTTCCCGTCCTTGTTCTGGTGGTTTGTTTTCTTCGCGGGTGTTCCTTCAGGCGGCTCGCTAGCGTCGCATCACGTGTCCGCGCGCAATACGATCGTCGCGAGCGGCGGCAGGATCAGCGAGGCGGATTGCGGCCTGCCGTGACTCGACATGTCCTCGGTGTGGATCACCCCGGCGTTGCCGAGGTTGGAGCCGCCGTACACGCTGGCGTCGGTGTTGAGAACTTCACTCCAACGACCGGCGACCGGCATGCCGAGGCGATAGCCGTGCCGCGGCACCGGCGTCATATTGCAGACGATCACCAGTTCGCGGCCCGCGCCGTCGACGCGCCGGAAGGCAAATACGCTGTTGTCGGCATCGTCGCCAATCAGCCATTCGAAGCCGCCGGGTTCGCAGTCGAGCGTGTACAGCGCGGGTTCGTCGCAGTAGAGGTGGTTCAGATCGCGCACCAGTTTTTGCGCGCCGTGGTGGAGCGGATCGTCGAGCAGATGCCAATGCGGCGAGCCGTCGTGATCGAATTCCGCCATCTGGCCGAACTCGCCGCCCATGAACAGCAGCTTCTTGCCGGGATGGGTCCACATGAAGCCGAAATACGCGCGCAGGTTCGCGAAGCGTTGCCAACGGTCGCCCGGCATCTTGCCGAGCAGCGAGCCTTTGCCGTGGACGACCTCGTCGTGCGAAAGCGGCAGCACGAAGCACTCCGAATAGGCGTACACCATGCCGAACGTCATGTTGTGATGATGGTAGCGGCGGTACACCGGGTCTTCGTGCATGTAGTGCAGCGTGTCATGCATCCAGCCCATGTTCCACTTGAACTCGAAGCCGAGGCCGCCGTCTTCGACCCGCGCCGTCACGCCGGGCCATGCGGTGGACTCTTCCGCGATCGTGATGGCGCCCGGCACGCCCGGCACATAACCGACTTCGTGATTCAGGCGCTTGAGAAACGCAATCGATTCGAGATTCTCGCGGCCGCCGTAGATGTTCGGCACCCATTCGCCGGCAGCACGTGAATAGTCGCGATACAGCATGGAGGCGACGGCATCCACGCGCAGTCCATCCACGTGATAGCGCTTGAGCCAGGCCAGCCCCGAAGCAATCAGGAACGCGCTCACCTCGTTGCGGCCGAGGTTGTAGATCATCGTGTTCCAGTCCTGGTGATAGCCCTCGCGCGGATCGGAGTGTTCATAGAGCGGCGTGCCGTCGAATTCGATCAGACCATGCGCGTCGTTCGGAAAGTGCGCGGGTACCCAGTCGAGAATGACGCCGAGCCCGGCTTCGTGGGCCCGATTGACGAACTGCGCGAACTGCTCGGGTTTGCCGAAGCGCGCCGACGGCGCAAATTGCCCCAACGGTTGATAACCCCACGAGCCGCCAAATGGATGCTCGGCAATCGGCATGAATTCGACGTGGGTGAATCCCATGCCCTGCACGTACGGGATCAGGCGCTCGGCCAGTTCGGCCCAGTCGAGGCTGCGCTGGCCTTCTTCCGCGATGCGCAGCCAGGACTCGGCATGCACTTCGTAGATGGAGATCGGCGAGCGCGGCGTCTGATTGGCGCCGCGCGACTGAATCCATGCGTCGTCGGTCCACGGAAAGCGTTCGATCTCGTCCACATGCGCGACCACCGACGCGGTGGCGGGCGGCCGTTCGGTCTGCATGGCGCAGGGATCGGCCTTCAGCGGCAACGGATGCCCGTCGCGGGACAGCAGTTCGTATTTGTAGCGCGTGCCCGGGCCGATGCGCGGCACGAACAGTTCCCACACGCCAGCCTGATGGCGCAGACGCATGGGATGCCGACGTCCGTCCCATGAATTGAAGTCGCCGACCACCGAGACGCGTCGCGCGTTCGGCGCCCACACGGCGAAGCGCACGCCAGGCACACCGTCGATCTCCATGGGACGCGAACCGAGGCATTCGAGCACCGCATACGGGTCGCCATGAGCAAGCCGGTGCAGCGGTTCATCGCCGAGCACGGGGCCGAACGAATAGGTGTCCTCGATTTCCTGCAGATGTCCGTGCCAGTCGATGCTCAAACGGTACGGCACGTTCGCGCTGATACGGCCGACGAACAGGCCGTTGGCATGGATCTTCTGCAACTCGCCGAGCGTCGCGCCGTCGGCGCGCGCAATCACGCTGACGTGCGCGGCATTCGGCAGCATGGCGCGGACTTCCGTGCCCGCGTCGGTCTGATGCATGCCGAGCTGCGAAAACGGATCGGGGTGACGTGCTTCGACTAGCGCGTCGAGATCGAGCGGTTGCAGGCCGGCAGTCGGATCGTACTCACTCATAGTCGCCCTCAGCCGGGTTAGGTGGTGTGGCGTGGGCAGAGCCGGACGCCGTTGAATCGTGGGGAGCGCCCGTGTCGCCGAGCAGCCGGCTCGCGAGCGCAGCGAGACCGCGCACCGGCAAGCCCAGCCACGTCGGACGATTGGCGGCCTCGTAGCGGATTTCGTAGGCGGCCTTTTCGATCAGGAAGAGGTCGAGCAGCGCCTGCTCCGAAGCCGGCGCGACGAGCGGTTGGGCTGCCGCGGCGACGGCGTTGCGGTAGGCCGCGAGGAAGCTGTCCGCCGCGTAGCCACGGAAGCGTTCGAACAGCGCGCGCTTGCGATCGGCGGTCGGCTGCGGGGCGCTTTCCGTGGTGGATTGCGCGGCTGCGCTGGCATACGAATACGAGCGTAGCAAACCGGCGACGTCGCGCATCGGGCTCGACTTCTGGCGTCGTTCTTCCAGCGAACGCGCCGGCTCGCCTTCAAAATCGATCAGGTACGCGTCGCCTTGCGCGACCAGCACCTGACCCAGGTGGAAGTCGCCGTGAATGCGCGTGCGCAATGCGCCTGCATCGGCCGGCACCAGTTTCGCGACGGCTTCAGTCAAGGCTTCACGGCGCTCGAGCAGGCTGTGCGCGAGGTCCCGCGTATCGTCGATCAATTGATCGACACGTTGTGCGAGCAGGTCGAGTGCGGAGGTGAGCAAGGCAACCGTGCCGTCGGTCCACGCCTTTACCTGTTCGGGCGTCGCAGCTTCGGGCGCGAAGGCAGGGTCGTCGGACGGGGCGGAGAGCGCCACATGCAGCTCGCCCAGACGTTTGCCGATGACAGCGGCCATCGTCTGATAGCCCTCGATCGCCTGAGCTTCCTTCTCGCGATTCGGCACGGCATCGTCGGCATCGACTGCAAACGCGAGGTCGTCGATGGTGCGGCGCAGGTAATCGAGCGCCCAGTTCCACGCGTCGCCCTGATTGTCGATAAAGCCTTGCAGAATACACAGCGTATGCGGCACGCCGGCCGGATCGACGCGTACCACTTCGCCATACAGCGGCGCGGTGTTGGCGTAACCGATCTTCGTCAGATAGCGGCTGATTTCCGCTTCCGGATGAATTCCGCTGACGAGCCTCCGTACCAGCTTGAGCACCACCGCGTCCGCGATAATCAGCGAACTGTTGCTCTGTTCGGCGGCCAGCCAGCGAATTTCGGGGCGTTCACCGAGGTCGAGTTCGGCGAGCCGGTCAGTCGGCACAAAGCGGATTTCGCTTTTCTGCACGGTGGGCACCACCGCGCGCTCGCGCAGTTTGCGCAAGACGTTGTGCGCGAAGATCGGCAGTGCGAATGCGTCGGTCAGATGACCGACATTGCGGCCGCGACGCACGCGTGCCAACGCCAGTTGCATGAACAACGGCGTGGTGGTTTCGCCGCCCCACGTAATCGCGATCGGCAGCACGTAGCGTTCGGTGTGATCGCCGACATCGGCTTCGATTTCGGTGAAGGCGAAGCCGCCGTTCGGAATCGTCGTGAGCGCAGCAAGATGGACAGCGCGCAAGGGCTGATCTTTCGACGCAAACCAGCGGCGTCGGCTCAACCACGAAGGCAGGACCTCGGATTCGAGCAGCCGGACGTTTTCCGGCGTCGGCCCGACCTGGCCTTCGCGGATCACGATCGTCACGAACTCGGGCAGCGGCTCAGAATGCGCCTGTGCCCAGGTGGGACGTTGCGTGCCCGGGCAGATGAGAAACCACAGGAAGCCGTAGGGCGGAAAGGTCAGCAGATAGGTGAGTTGGCCGATCGCCGGAAACACGGAATCCGCGGTCATTTCAATCGGCACGGAGCCGTTGAATTCGGACAGATCGAGTTCGACCGCCTGCGGCGCGCGTGACAGGTTCGCGACGCACAAAATGGTCGGCTCGCCCGGCAATTCGCGCAGATACGCGAGAATCTTGCGATTGGCCGGCTTCAGGAAGCGGATCGTGCCGCGCCCGAAAGTCTGCTTGGCACGCCGCGTCGCGAGCATGCGGCGCGTCCAGTTCAGCAGCGAGTGGGGATCGCGGCTTTGCGCTTCCACGTTGACCGCGTCGAAGCCGTACAGCGAGCCCATGACCGGCGGCAGCACCAGTTGTTCAGGGTCGGCGCGCGAGAAACCGCCGTTACGGTCCGACGACCATTGCATGGGCGTGCGCACACCGTCGCGGTCGCCCAGGTGGATGTTGTCGCCCATACCGAGTTCGTCGCCGTAATAGATCACAGGCGTGCCGGGCATCGACAGCAGCAGCGAATTGATCAGTTCGATGCGCCGGCGATCGCGCTCCATCAACGGCGCGAGACGGCGCCGGATGCCGAGATTCAGGCGCGCGCGGCGATCGCTGGCGTAGGTATTCCACAAGTAGTCGCGCTCTGAATCCGTGACCATCTCAAGCGTCAGTTCATCGTGATTGCGCAGGAAAATCGCCCACTGGTTGGTTTCCGCAAGGTCAGGCGTTTGCCGCATGATGTCGGTGATCGGAAAACGGTCCTCGCTGGCGATCGACATGTAGATGCGCGGCATCAGCGGGAAGTGGAATGCCATGTGGCATTCGTCTTCGTCGCCGAAATATTCCTTCACGTCCTCCGGCCATTGGTTCGCCTCGGCCAGCAACATCCGGTTCGGATATTCGGCGTCGATGGTGGCGCGGATCTTCTTCAGGATCGAATGCGTCTCCGGCAGGTTTTCGTTGTTGGTGCCTTCGCGTTCCACCAGATACGGCACGGCATCGAGACGCAGCCCGTCGATGCCCATGTCGAGCCAGAACCGCATGACCTGCAGCACCTCTTTCAGCACAGCCGGGTTGTCGAAATTCAGATCGGGCTGGTGCGAATAGAAGCGGTGCCAGTAGTAGGCGCCGGCAACCGGATCGTGGGTCCAGTTCGACGGTTCGCTGTCGATAAAGATGATCCGCGTGCCGAGATACTTCTGGTCCGTGTCGGACCACACGTAGAAGTTGCGATGATTCGAGCCGGGCTTCGCAAGCCGCGCGCGTTGAAACCAGGGATGCTGGTCCGACGTATGGTTGATCACCAGTTCGGTAATCACGCGAATGCCGCGTGCGTGCGCTTCCGTAATGAAGTGCTTGACGTCGGAAAGCTGGCCGTAGTCGGGATGCACATTGCGATAGTCGGCAATGTCGTAGCCGTCGTCACGGCGAGGCGATGGATAGAACGGCAGCAGCCAGATCGCGTTCACGCCGAGTTCGGCGATGTAGTCGAGCTTGGCGATCAGGCCGGGAAAGTCGCCGACGCCGTCGTTGTTGGCGTCGAAGAACGACTTGATATGCACCTGATAAATGATCGCGTCTTTGTACCAGAGCGCGTCGTCGCTCAGCGCCGATACCTTGCCGCGCCGTGCCGGTTTCGCTTTCGCGGCGCGGCTGGCGGTTGCCGCTGTGGCGTGGGCTTGCGACGTGCTCTCGGTCGGGTCGTCACGTTTCATTACGCACCTTCGGTCGGGGGTTCGTAGCCAGCGTCTGCATGGCTGCCGTTGTCGTCGTCTGCGTTGGGAGGCTCGGCGGGCAGTCCGCCAACCGGCGCAATGCGCCAGATGGCAAACGGCATCACACCGGGATTGAGTTGCACGCGTTGCCAGCGGCCATACCACTCGAAGCGTGCGCCGGTCATCTGGTCGACCACTTCGAGCGCCGCCTGATCGTGCAGGTGCCAATGGGTAAAGGTGGCCCACGAAAGCTCC
The DNA here is from genome assembly GCF_050436545.1 of Paraburkholderia sp. GAS41. NCBI lineage: Bacteria > Pseudomonadati > Pseudomonadota > Betaproteobacteria > Burkholderiales > Burkholderiaceae > Paraburkholderia > Paraburkholderia sp. GAS41. Next base: position 80,388 of record NZ_JBNDMK010000002.1, on the reverse strand, counting down.
ACGTCGGCGCCCTGTTCGTTGAACGGATCGAGATTGATGGCGATGACGATTACGTTGTCGCGCGCTTCGTTGGCTTTCTCGAAGAACAGGATGTGGTCATTGTTCGCCGGCAGGAATGTGACACCCAGATGCGATTGCAGCGCCGGGTTGGCGCGGCGGATCCGGTTCAGGGTGCTGATTTCACCGACGATATTGCCCGGCCGGTTCCAGTCCCACGCACGCAGTTGATACTTTTCGGAATCGAGGTACTCCTCACTGTTAGGCAAGGCAGCGGCCTCGCAGAGTTCGAAGCCGCTATACACACCCCACAGGCCCGATAGCGTGGCCGCGAGGGCCGCGCGCATCAGGAAGCCAGCGCGTCCCCAGGACTGCAGATGCCGCGGGTTGATATCCGGCGTGTTGACGAAGAAATTCGGCCGGTAGTACTCGCGGATGTTGGTCTGCGTGAGTTCGGTCAGATACTCGGTGAAATCGCGCTTCGACTCGCGCCACGTGAAATACGTGTACGACTGCGAAAAGCCGATCTTGCCGAGCCGGTTCATCATGCGCGGTCGCGTGAAGGCCTCGGCGAAGAAGATCGTGTCGGGGTGACGGGCGCGCACGTCGCCGATCATCCATTCCCAGAACGGTAGCGGTTTCGTATGCGGATTGTCGACGCGGAAAATATGCACACCCGCGTCGATCCAGAACAGGATCACGTCGCGCAACGCGAGCCACAGATCGGGTTTGGCGTCGTGCGCATAAAAATCCGGGTTGACGATGTCCTGGTACTTCTTCGGCGGATTCTCGGCATAGCGCAGCGTGCCGTCCGGACGCCATGCGAACCACGTGGGATGTTCCTTGAGCCACGGGTGATCCGGCGAGCACTGGATCGCGAAATCGAGCGCGATCTCGAGGCCATGCTCGTGCGCGGCGGCGAGCATCTGCTTGAAGTCGTCCAGCGTGCCCAGTTGCGGATGGACAGCCGTGTGACCGCCTTCCTCACCGCCGATCGCGTACGGGCTGCCCACGTCACCGGGTTGCGCATTCAGCGTGTTGTTGCGGCCTTTGCGGTTGGCAACGCCGATTGGATGGATCGGCGGGAAGTACAGCACATCGAAACCCATGTCGCGGATACGGGGCAGTTTCTTCGTGACATCCGCGAAGTTGCCGTGCCGCGCTTCGTCGTCGCTCATCGAACGCGGGAAGATTTCGTACCAGCTGGCGAAACGCGCGGCGGTCCGTTCGGCATCGATCCGGTAAATGACAGGGTCGCGCGTCAGGAACGGGCGGTGGCGCGCGGCGGCCATCGCTTTGGCGGTGGTGGGCGAGAGCAGCAGCGCCATGCGCGTATCGAGGTCCGCTTTAGCGAAGACCTTGACGATATGCTCGAGCGGCTCGGTCACGGCGCCTTCCACCGTTTCCACTTCGGCTAGCACCAGAGCAAACAGGTGACTGGCTTCGTCGATTTCAAGCTCGACGGTTTGCCCGGCCTTCAGCTTCTTCTGCACGTGTTCGACCAGCGAGGCGAAGTCGTTGCGCCACGCGATCACAGTGAATTCGTGCCGACCCACCCGTTCGAGCGGGATGCGCGTATGCCACAGATCGTTGCCAGCGGGCGGCGCGGGCAGCATGGGGGCTTCGTGCCAGGCGGTTTCATCGGCCGCGCGCCACACTACCGCGGCGGCGATCTTGTCATGCCCTTCCGCGAAGATTGCCGCCATGACCTCCACGTGCTCGCCGACCGTGCGCTTGACGACGAAGCGCCCGTGGTCGACTGACGGCGTCACGCTTTCGATCGCCACGCGCGGCGCGGCAATGGCTTCCAGCACGGATTTGCGACCGCTGCGCTTGCTCCCTGCCTTGTCGATGGGTGGCGCGAGGCGCACCAGCTTGTCGGCCTGCGCGCTGAAGAGACGGCATGCACCAGGCGCGAGCGTAAACGGTCGCAGGCCGGCGGGCGTCGTCTGGGCGGCGGCATCGAGCGGCACGAAGCAGGTGAAGTTGCCCGGCACGCCGGCAAGAAAGCGCGCGGGATCGACGCGCACCGGCATGCCAAGGTCCGGGTTGATGACGATCAGCGTGGCGTGCTGGCTGTCGCGCAGGTCGAGGTTGTCGCCGCGCAATAGCACGGCGGGGGAGGTACTCGGGCCGCTGAGCGCGCGCAACTCGCCGACGCTTTGCAGCGCTGCGTTAGCGCTCAGTACGGCATTTGCGTGCTTGATGGCATCGGACAGATCGAAGCGCGGCGTTTTCGATAACTCGGCGAACGGTGCGGGGTGGCCGCGTGTGTAGGACATCGGTTGCGCGATGCCGTATTCGAAGCCCATCGGTATCAGCCAGCCGGTGCCGGTTGCCGCCGCGGTGAAAAGCGCGCGGCGATAGGCACGTTCGAGTATCGCGGAGTCGTGGGCGTCATCGAGATCGGCGGCGAGGCGGCTGCCGTAGGGCGCTTCCGGAAAGGCAATCGGCGCGCCGATGCGGCTGAGCGCGGCATGCTCGTCCGTGATCCAGCTGGCGCGGAAGTCCCACCAGCGCACGGAAGAAAACACGCTGTCGAAGCCCGCGCCTTCCAGCTGCAGCAGATCGCCACGCGCGAGACCCGGCGTCGCCGCGAGAAAGCGCACCTCCGGATACTGCGCCCGCACGGCTGCACCAAGCTGGCGCCAGAAGGCGGCCGGCACGCGGTGCGGCGAATCGAATCGAAAGCCGCTCAGACCGGCTTCGGCGAGCGCGAGCAGTTCGCGGGTCCACCAGTCGAGCAGCGCGGCGGTGTTGCCTTCGTTGCCGAAGTTCACATAGGCAACGTTGTCCTCGCGATGCGCATGGCGCGGATCGAGCCGCGCTTCCTCGGATTCGAACGGGTGAAACCAGTCCGGATGTTCGGCGAACTGCGCGCCATCCGCTGCGACCCGATCGATCACCAGGTCCGCCAGCAGGTTCATGCCGTGTTCACGCGCGGCGCCGGCAAGGCTGCGCAGCGCCTCGGGAGCGCCTTGGTGCGCCTCGAAAACCGGATGCAGGCGACGGTGATCGCTGACGATCTGCGCGTGCCCAGCCCGTCCAGGCTGGAACAGCGCACCGATCAGGACATGATCGAAGCCTAGCTCGGCGGCGTGCGCGAACTGCGCAGGCCATGCGTCGAGCGGCCCGACCAGGAGAGAGTGGAGAAAATAGATCCGCGGCGCATACCTTTGTGAAGGTTCCATCGGTCGTTTCCAGATTCGTCCTGCCGCGATGTGGATGCATCGAGATGCGATCACACCGCTCATTGGGGCTTCCAGAGCCGGATATCGCACGCCATCGAAATTCAGCGCGCTACTGGTCAATGTAGTGCAAAGATCGTCTGCCCGCAGGTCAGGAACGAACACTACGCTCGCGCATGCACCAGCTACGCGGTTCTGGACCAGATAAATAAAAAACTAGGCAGCAAGCGTTGTGCCAGCGTGCCGGCTTACGACGGAAAAGGACGGGAAGCGCGGTTGGACGGGGTTGGAGGAGGGTCGCCTCGTGATCAGACGACCTGCGAGGTGGCCGATGGGTAAGCGCGTTTTACACGCAACGGGAGAGGATTGCCCGCTGCGTCCTGGCAACCGGCCCGCCGGCCCGCTGCCGGACGCCACGTTTCGCTTCACGTCACGAACCGAGCAACCCTGCCGCGATATTGACACACAGGCCCAGCACGGCCACGTTGAAGTAGAACGAAAGGATCGATTGCGCCAGCGCGGCACGCCGGATCGAGCGCGAACGCAGCACGACATCCGAAGTCTGCGACGCCACGGCAATCGTGAACGAGAAGTACAGGAAGTCCCAGTAGTTCGGCTGCAGCTTGGTATCGGGGAACAGCAGCGCGGTCTCGTCCGGGTTGGCGTAGTAGAGCCGTGCGTAATGCAGGGTGAAGATGGTCGGAATCAGGAACCAGGCGCCGAACATCGTCAGGCCGGTCAGCAGATAGTGCGCGAGCGTCGACGCGGTGCCGAGGTTTTTCGCCGACGCCAGTTCAAGGACGATAGCCGCGATGCTCGCGAGCGTGGCGAGGCAGATCACGAATAGCACGACGCCGGCGTTTTCGTCGTCGCGTTGCGCGAATTCGCGCACCTCATTTTCATGGGCCTTCGCCATATGCACCCAGATGAGCACGAGGTAGGTCCATATCGCGAGGTCCCACGCGGCCAGCACGCGCACCATCGGCCGCATGTGCGAAGGCACCGCCAACGCGACGATGATACCGATTGCCAGCGCGGCGACCATGCGCGGCCGGTTGCGTAGAACTTGCGGATAAATATTCGTTGGCATGGGCGGTTGAGGTGAGGGAGTCCTGTATGAGCGCAGCACTGTCAAGCAGAAATTGAGCGAGGTCGATTCTACAGCGAGCGTCGAGCACCATTTGTCGAATGGACGCGAGGCGGCTATAGTCGTCTCTCGCAAGTGTCGTGCAACGGCCTTGCGTTGGGCTTTCATTGACGAATGAGACCGCTTGAGCGGCACTGACCAGAGGTTTGGGGCGGACAACCGGCATCACCCGCAGCGGCAATAGTCCATTGAATCATGGGTTCGCTGGTTGAAATTGACTCATCATCTGTGGAGCGCCCGTGACAGATGTCCAGAACAACCATAAGAACGCTGCGCGCCGCGAGGTGACGCAAGTCCAATCCGCCGGCCGCCGCACGTGGCTCCTCGGCACATGCGCGGCCGCTGCCGCGCTGGCGTTCACGAGCGCCGGGCGCTTCGGAGCGCCGTTCGGAATCCCCTTAGCCTTTGCTGACACGCCGCCCGCAGGGGGCGGCCTCGATGCATTCCTCGTTCTTTCGCAGCATCTCACGGGGCGCACAAGCTTCGATCCGATTCTCGGCAAGCGCGTCTATGAGGCGCTCTCCCGCACCGACAGCCAGTTCACGCAAAACGTCGCCGCCCTCAATACCTGGTTGCACGGCCATGGCGGCGTACCGTCGGACACCGTCACGCAAGCATTGCAGGTCGATCAGCCCGCGCTTGCAAAGACCGTCAGCGCCATCATGCGTGGCTGGTATCTCGGCCTGATCGGCGATATGCCGCATGTCCAGGTCGTGGCCTATGAAAACGCGTTGATGTTCGATCCGGTCAAGGACGTGTTGACGGTGCCGTCGTATTGCCGCGACGTGCCGTTCTACTGGACGCAAAAGCCCGCTGGCGCCTAGTGCATGGCATGCCTCTCGAACGTGTCGTGGGTCGCATCATCCGCGCCTGCAGCATGCATCAATCAGCAAGCAACGATAAGCCTGTGAAAGAGGGCAACAATGGCAAATTCCAATTCCGCTGACGTCGTCGTGGTCGGTTCGGGCGTGGCGGGCGGTCTGGTCGCGCATCAGATGGCGCTGGCAGGCGCATCGGTGATCGTGCTTGAAGCCGGGCCGCGTGTGCCGCGCTGGCAGATCGTCGAAAACTTTCGCAATTCTCCAGCCAAGTCCGACTTTGCCACGCCCTATCCTTCGACGCCTTACGCGCCGCATCCCGAGTATTCGCCCGCCAACAATTACCTAATCCAGAAAGGCGACTATCCCTACAATTCGCAGTACGTGCGGCTGGTGGGCGGCACGACATGGCACTGGGCGGCGGCGGCGTGGCGGCTCCTGCCGGCGGATTTCCAGTTGAAGAAACTGTACGGCGTGGGGCGCGATTGGCCTTACCCGTACGAGACGCTGGAGCCCTGGTACGCCGCCGCGGAAGTGCAGCTCGGTGTGTCAGGTCCGGACAGCACGATCGACCTCGGCTCACCGCGTTCGAAACCCTATCCGATGAGCGCGTTGCCATTGTCCTACATGGATCAGCGCTTTAGCGACGTGCTCAACGCGCATGGCTTCAAGGTCGTGCCCGAACCGGTGGCGCGCAACAGCCGGCCTTACAATGCCCGGCCAACCTGTTGCGGCAACAACAACTGCATGCCGATCTGCCCGATCGGCGCCATGTATAACGGCGTCGTCCACGCTGAAAAAGCCGAGCAGGCTGGAGCCAGGCTAATCCCGGAGGCCGTGGTGTACCGCGTCGAAGCGGACAACAAGGGGCTCATTACGGCGGTCCATTACAAGGATCCGAACGGCAACAGCACGCGCGTGAGCGGCAAGCTGTTCGTGCTCGCGGCCAACGGTATCGAAACGCCGAAGCTGATGCTGATGTCGACCTCCGACACATTCCCGCACGGCGTCGGCAACAGTTCCGACCAGGTGGGGCGCAATCTGATGGACCATCCGGGCACGGGCGTGAGCTTTCTGGCGAACGAGCCGCTGTGGCCCGGACGCGGACCGATGGAAATGACCTCGGTGGTGAACTTCCGCGACGGCGCGTTCCGCTCCGACTATGCCGCGAAGAAACTCCATCTTTCCAACGGCGTACCGACGATGTCCGTCACCGCCGCCTTGCTCAAACAAGGTCTCACCGGCGCGGAACTCGACCGCCAGATTCGCGACCGTGCAGCGCGCACGCTGAACATCAACAGCTTCCACGAACATCTCGCCGAACCGCAGAACCGCATCGTGCCCTCGGCGGATCACAAGGATTCGCTCGGCATTGCGCAGCCGGAAATCTACTACTCGATCAACGACTACGTGAAAAAGAGCGCGGCGAATACGCACGAACTGTATGCGCAGATCGCGACGCTGTTCGGCGGCGTTGAAGTGGCGTTCGACGATACCTTCGCGCCGAACAACCACATCATGGGCACGACGATCATGGGCAGCGATCCGGCGGATTCAGTGGTCGATCAGGACTGCCGCACGCACGACCATTCGAATCTGTTCATCGCGAGCAGCGCCGTGATGCCCACCGCTGCCTCGGTGAACTGCACGCTGACGATCGCGGCCTTGTCGTTGAAGCTCGCCGATAAGCTGAAGCATGAAATCTGATCCGAGCCCTGACGGAGAGCCTCAATGACGAACAAAACGTCTCGCGTGCAGCCGGCCGGTTTGCTCGCGCAGCTCATACGCCGTCGCCTTCTACGGGTGGCGACGCTCGCGGCGGCTTTCTCGCTGTTTGCGCTGTGTGTCGCGTGGCATGAAGCTTATGACCGGCCGCGGCACCATGACGACGAATTGCCGATCGCCCAGGCGCTTGCCGATGACGCGGGGCAAGCCGCGCAATCTGCCACTTCCGGACAGCCGTCGACGGACACGCCCGCCGCCGATCCGGATCTGGTCAAGCGCGGCGCCTATCTCGCGCGCGCGGGCGATTGCGTCGCCTGCCACACGGCCGACAAGAGCCGTCCTTTCGCGGGCGGCCTGCCGATCGTCACACCGTTCGGCACGATCTACACACCGAACATCACGCCCGCCCCGGACACCGGCATCGGCCAGTGGACCGACAGCGATTTCCTGCGCGCAATGCAACAGGGCATTGGCAAGAGCGGCGAGCGGCTTTATCCGGCATTTCCGTACGCCGAGTACACGAAGGTCACCGGTCAGGATGTGCAGGCCATCCGCGCGTATCTGAACACGCTTGCGCCAATCCATTACACGCCGCCGAGCAACGAGATGCGTTTTCCGTTCAATCAGCGCTGGCTGATGGTGTTCTGGAATATGTTCAATTTCACCGAAGGCCGCTTCGTGCCCGACCCGAAGCAGAGCGCGAAATGGAATCGCGGCGCGTATCTGGTCGAAGGTCTCGCGCACTGCGAGGAGTGCCATACGCCGCGCAACATTCTGCAGGGTTTGAAGACGACTGACCGCTTCGCCGGCGCGAGCCAGGCCGGCTGGCACGCGTTCAATATCACGCCCGACAAGAATAGCGGCGTGGGGCATTGGAGCGACGACGAGCTGGTCAGCTATCTCTCGACCGGCGCCGTGCCGGGCCGCGCGAATGCAGCGGGTCCGATGGCTCAGGTGGTGGCGGACAGCACGCAGTATCTGAGCGCCGAGGATCTGACTTCGATCGTCACCTATTTGCGCTCCATCACACCTGTGGTGGGCGGTGAAACGCATCCGCGCGACCAGTGGGGCACGCCCGCCAACGACGTGACCGCGCTGCGCGGCACTGAGATTACAGGCGTGAACGGCGCGCAATTGTTCGTCGCCAATTGCGCGTCGTGCCACAGCTGGACCGGGCAAGGTGTGGGCGCGAGCGCGCCCGGCGCGTATCCGTCACTGATTCATAACACGACCGCCGGCGCGAGCGATCCGAACAATCTGGCGATGGTGATACTGCACGGCGTGAGCCGCACCACGAAACAGGCCGATGTGCTGATGCCGGCATTTGGCACAGAACTGACCGACGCTCAGGTGGCCGCAATTTCGAACTACGTGACGCGGCAGTTCGGGAATCCGCAAGCCATGGTGACGACCGAGCAGGTGGCGAACCTGCGCGCCCAGCAACAGTGACCGCTCGATGCCGCATCATGACGCCGCGCTCCGGAAGCCTTTTCCGGAACGCAGCATTCTGGTCGGACAAATGTAAGCTTGCGGCACGGACCGGCGATCTGGCGTCCGAGAAAAGATAGAAAGCGCGCATACGCGCTTTTCGTTGGCGATCTATCATGGTCGCATGACATCCGCTCTCGTCACTGCTGTCGAACATCACGCTGCCAATCGCGCCGGCCGCGACTTTGTCGTAGGCGATTTGCATGGTTGCGTGGATGCATTGCGCTATTTGCTGCGCGAAGTGGCTTTCGAGCCCTCGCGCGACCGGCTGTTTTCCGTCGGCGATCTGATCGATCGCGGCACGCAGTCCGAGGAAGCGTTGGCGCTGCTCGACAAACCGTGGTTCTATGCCGTGCTCGGTAACCACGAGGACACGCTGTGCGCCGTCGCGGAAGGGCGCTTGCGGCGGCAGTGGTGGTACGGCATTGGCGGCTCGTGGGCGGTGCAAATGTCCGATGAGAAGCTGCGCCATTACGCGCAGCGGTTGAGCCGCTTGCCGCTTGCCCGGGTGATCGGCAGCGGCAACGAGCGTTTCAATGTATTGCACGCTGAATTCTTCGGCACCGACGCCGACCTCGATACGGGCGAGTTTTCCGCCGACGAGCGGCAGCAACTGCTATGGGGACGCCAGCTCGCCATGGGCAACGGCGATCCAGGCCGGCAACGCAGCTTGTCGCTGACCTACTGCGGCCACACGCCAATGCGCAGCATCCAGCAGATCGGCGCACAGGTGTTCATCGATACGGGTGCGTTCGGGCCTGGCGGCAAGCTGACGATGGTCGAAGCGCGGCGTCCGCAACGGTGGTCCGTCACGGTCGACATGGCGCGCGCGGAAGGCGCCGCGGCGCTTGCGCTGCCTTGATTCACCCCACCTGATTCAGTTCGAACACCACGTCGACGGCGTTGCCGTTCCAGTTGTATTCCAGATATGCCGCGTGATGGCAATCTTTCAGCAGCGAAGTTCTGAAGGCCGCGAGACATTCGCCGCCTGCATCGCGCACTGACGGATAGGCGATGCCCGGCGCTCCTGCTGCGCGTACCGCCCGCCCCAACGCTTGTCCCGCGAGATAGTCGTGCAGCGACAGGACGTCGGGGTCGAGCGTTGCGTCGTCGCGCAAGTCCACCACCTCGCCACTCGCGATTACCGTGTACAGACGCATCTGCTGACGCATGGGCGCTTCGGCTGTGGCCGCGAGAAACTGGCCGGTGTGATAGCGCGTTTCCGCAATGGCCGTGGCACGCGAACGGGCGCAGTAGAACACGCCGTAGCTGCCGTCCGAGAAGCGGCTGCCGAGCGGGTTCAGATGCGTGAGCGCTGCCATGATCGGCCCGTAACCGGGGCCGAAGCGGCGCTCTTCGCGCGGCACCAGATCGAGTTCACCGACTTCGGTGCGCAGCCGGTCGTTGGTCATGGCTTCGAGCGCGTAAAGCGCCTCGAAGTCTTCCGGTGTGGCGACGCGGTCGAACAGATTCACCGCCGGAAAACGCGTGGGAATCACGCGATACGCGGGCGACCAGTCAAGCGGCGCGACGTGCCAGCGGTCTTGCCAATGCAGTACTGTCACGCCCAGCCGCCTCGCGTTGCGTCGAGATACTGGCGTACGGCGACGAGGTCGCTGATATTGCCGGCGAGCATCCGGTCGAGCGCACGGCGCCCCCCGAATGGCGGTGCACTGTTGGGACGTTTGATCCAGCCGTCGGCAGCCGCCGGTTGTGGCAGCAAGATCTGCAGTGCTTTGTAAATACCGAGCAGCAGCGAAAGTCGCTCGAGCGTGTCGCGTCCCAGCCGGGCCGTTTGCGGATCGTGTTTCCATTTGAAGAAGGTCGAGCGGCCAGGTGTGCCGAGCAGAACGATCTGTTCGTCAGTGCTCAGATCCCAATCGTCCGCGATCTTGAAAAAAGCACGCAAGCCGGCCGCCGACATTTCGGTCAGCGAAGGTTCCGTGATTGGCCGGCGCAGCGGCGGGGCGTCACGGGAGGCACGAGCAGCATGAGGCATGGCGGTGAGTCCTTATCTGTACTTGGTGTCAATATTAGTCCAGATGTGGATTATTGCAAGGGTGGATTGGGTATAATCGCGTCCCAGCAGGAAAAAGACGAGACAGGTAAACGACGTTCAGGAGTGGCGGGCAATGTGGGTACGAGCAGTAGCGGCAGCAGTGGTGGCAGTGGCGTGGTGTGCAGGAACGGCGCAGGCAGCGCAGTACGCTGAGGTGTGGAATCCGCCGGAAGCGAAGCATGCGCCGAAGAAGGTGCATGTGTCTTCGTCTGCGGGTAAAAAGGCCGCGGTTAGGGGGGCGGCCGCCGGCAAGAACAAGCGGCAGACGGTTGAGCCGAAGAAGGCTTCGCTGCACGCCGCGCAGCCAGTTAAATCTCATCCCGGACTCGCTGCGAAGAGCGTGCCGGGTAAAGCGGTTAAGACCGCGCACATCAAGGGTGTGACGGGTAAGCCGGTCAAGGTCGCGCACACGAAGGGCGTCAACGGCGCGCCGACTAAAGCGGTCAAGACAGCGCATGCCAAGGCCGGTCACGTCCAGACTGCGATGCATTCGAAGCCGCAGAAGGTGGCGATCAAACCCGCTTCGACGAAGACCGCTGCCGCAATGGCAAATTCATCGGCGAAAGCTGTTCCCACCGTACCGGCCGCGACGATGGCGAATACGGCGGCGAATTCAGCGGGCGGGAGCCGTGATTTACCGCCAATTCTGCATTGAGCTCACGGCGTTGATGGGTGTTTGATGCTGGGGGGCAGCGGCCGGGCGCGCAGGACTCGCGAGGGCCGCCGCCCGTTATGCAGCCTTGCGCGGTCGGCCGCCCTTCTTACCGTTTTCACGCGCAGCTGTAGATTTCGCTTCTGATTTTGCGCTTCCGCCCACCCGTCCGATATCGCGCATCCAGGCCTTCGAACCAAACACACCGTCTATCAGGGCGTGCACCGAAACTACCTCGTCTAGCGCAGGAAACACGAGTGCCGAGCCCAAGCCAAAAATCTCGATCTCACGAAGATCGGCCGCTGTGGCGTTGTGCAACCCTTCGATGTAGGCGATCGGAACGAGCAACGAAATACCATTGGTAAGCGCGATTTCGAGCCGCTTCGTGCGGGACTTATAGCAGGCCGTGCGCGCGGCGGGCCGCTTCGCGGTTTCGGCTCCCCGTTCGCGGGCAATGCGCCATTCTTCGTGCGTAGTCATGAGTGGATTCCTTTCCATGCGGAGCACAGGAACGGCACCAGTTCGTTCACGCGCTTAGCGAGTTTTTTTGCCTCGCGTTCTGAATAGCCTCGAACCTCGCGAATAGATACTGGGCCGGTTGGGCAATTCAGGTGATAAATTATTTCGCCATCGGGGCCAAGTACATGGACATGTGGCGGTGCGTGGTCATGAGGATAAATGACGACAATTAAACCGTCGATGCGGGCAATGATGCGCATGCTTTCCATTATATACCCTAGCCGGTTGGGTTTTTTATTCTCACCAAAGCGACGCCGCGCCCCTTCCGACCCGCTCACCCCCCGCGCCCCAACCCTTCGGTCAACAACCTCAACGTCTCCACCGAGCGCGGATCGCGCAGCCGCGAATGCAGCGTCACGCGCGATTCCGGCAACTTCGGCAAGCCGAGTCGCGTGCCGACGTCGATCAGCCTGCGTGGCGCCACCCGCCGTGCCAACGGCGCCACGGCAAGCCCAGCCGCGGCCGCGGCCCCGACTGCGGCCACCCCGCCACCGACAAACGCCTCACGCCATGCGACGCGAGCCTCATCCAACGCATGGATCGCGACCGTGCGCACATTGCACGGCGCCGTGAGCAGTGCGAGCGGCAGGGGCTCGCCGATCCGCAATAGCCATTCCGGTGCGGCCAGCCAGCCGAGCGGCTCGCTGAAAAGCACCGTGGCATCGTCACGCGGTGCATCGTCCGGTTCGTAACGGACGATGACGGCATCGAGCCGCCGTTCGTCAAACTGCGCGAGCAGCGCCGCCGACATGCCGAGATGCAATTCGACCACCAGCCCCGGATCGTAGGCATTCAGCTTCGCGAGCAGATCTGGCAGGTCCATGCCCGCGACGTGCTCGCTCAGGCCCAGCGTAAGCCTGCGCCGCTCCACGGACAGCGAACCGAGCGCCCGTTCATGCGCATTCAGCAGGTCGCGCGCGGCGCCGAGAAACGCGATGCCGTCGGCGGAGAGGCGCACCACGCGCGGCGTGCGTTCGACCAGTTGCTTGCCGAGATGTGCCTCTAGCCGCTTGAGCTTCAGGCTGACGGCGGATTGCGTGGTGTCGAGCGCATCGGCCGCCCGGGTAAAGCTGTGCAGATCGGCAACCAGAACGAAGGCGCGCACCGCATCCAGATCGAGTACTTTCATTTCAATTCAAAATAAATGAAATATTCATTGATATCTGTTAATTATGATTGATGCGGCCTAAGCTGTGAACTCAATCTTTTACAAAAGGAGTTTTCATCATGCCGTTCACCCGAATTGCAGTCCGCGCCGGCAAGCCGGCGGCGTACCGGAAGGCGCTCACGCAGGGCATCCATCGTTCGTTGATGGAAATTTTCAACGTGCCGGAAGACGACATCTTCATGGTCGTCACGGAACATGACGAGGACAATTTCTTCTACGGTAAGCACTACCTGGATATCGACCGGAGCGACGATCTTGTTCTGATCCAGATCACAGCGAACAACACGCGCACGGTGGAGTTGAAGAAGGCGCTCTACAAAAGGATCACGGAGCATCTGGCGGAAAATCCGGGCGTGCGCCCGCAGGACGTGTTCGTGAATCTCGTGGATGTGCCGAAGGAGAACTGGTCGTTCGGCAATGGGATCGCGCAATACGCGCCTGTCGTGTGAGTCGCTTCGTGTTTTGACGCGCATGCTATGAGGCAGGCAGGGCGGCCGCCAAGGGGCGGCGGCCCAGCGGCGCCTGCAGGGCTTTAAGAAGGCTCGGGTTTGCTGGGCGATCGATCAGATGCACCTTTGCGGCGGGGCCGTCGTCCGAGGCTCAATCTGACCGCGAATTGACCGCGATACAGCTTGCTGGTTTTCCGTCCATGTAAGATGAAGAGGAGGTTCGCCTTTTCGTACTGTGCGCGGCCTCGTTCGCTCAGAAGATGAGGAATACATGGGCCGGGTGCTCGAAATCGTGCTTGATGTTCCGCAATCGGCATTGCATGCGTGGTGTGTGCAGCACGAAAGGGGCGGTCGCGTCGGTACGGCGCAGCGGCTCGATGCCGCGTTCGTCAAGGCGCTCGACGAATTGCCGCAAGCTGGACAAGCCGGACAAGCTGGACAAGCCGGACAAGCCGGACAAGCCGGACAAGCCGGACAAGCCGGACAAGCAGGGCGCACTGGCTCGCGCGACGGGGAATCGCAGGGCGCCACCTCGCACGTGACGCGCACCCGTTTTCGACAGAGCGACAAGATGGCTGCGGCCGGCTTGCAGATCACGCTGGAGACGTCGCCGGATGCGCGGCGCGTGGTGATCTGTCAGCGGACGGCTTACTCCCCGGGCGTCATGGTGTGCGAGATCGTGTGCGAGACAGCGCTCGATGCCGACGCGTCGATCAGTTGGGCCATTGCAGCCGTCCCTGAGACCTATAGGCATGCGCTGGCGGATGCAGATGATCTCGCGCCGCTCGCCACGCTCACGTGCCAGTGCAATGGCTGGCATTGGCTGGCGGCGGAGGGGATCGCCGTGGAAATCGCTTTCGATCGTTGTGGCGTTGCTAGCGAAGGCGACACGCCACCGTCGCGGGAACTACGTCTGACAACCCCATTCGTCGACGACGCTCCCAGCGCCTCGCTAACTGCGTTGTTCGCGGTAGCGTGCAGATTGGTCAGTACGCTACCTGCCTTTCCGGTTTTGCGCCCGGCACTCGACCGCGCCAGCGACATCGACGCCACGCACGAAGTCACTGAGCCCGCTCGTGCTACGCCCATTGACCTGGCAGGCATCTCGACGCCACAAGCCGCGTTGATCGCGATTGGCCGTAACCTCGCGGATCAGTGGTTCGGCAATGACGCGGGCGTCCGTGACGCTGTTAGCACAGAGTTCGTGCATCAGATGCGGATCGCGCAGCGGCGTCTTAAAACGGCGTTGCGCATCTTTCCTCATTGGGAAGATGACGCGTGGAAGACGCGCGTTGCGCCGGATCTCAAATGGTTGGGCACGGTGCTTGGCGAGGCGCGAGACTGGGACGTGTTCGTCGATTCGACCTTGCCGGCGCTTGCCACCGCAGACGCAGACGCCACACGCTGGACCACGATCCTCGAACGTGCCGACGCGCGGCGTCTCGAAGCACGCGAACGTGTGCAGACAGCCATGAGTTCGGCGCGCTACGCGCAGCTGGCGCTGGCGTGGCTTGAATGGCTGAGTGGATTGGCGTCGCGGGAGCCGCCCGGAAAGATCGTAGAGACTTCATTGCGCGGCTATGCGCAAAAGCGCGTGCATAAATACTACGAGCGTCTGATCAAAGCTCCGAAACTGACCACGCTCGACGAACGCGCTCGGCACAAGGAACGCATTCAAGCCAAGTACTTACGCTATACGCTGGAGTTCTTCGCGTCGATCGCCTCGCAGAAGACCCGCAAGGAAAGCGCGAAAACAGTCGCGCTAATGCAGAGCGTGCTCGGCGACGGCAACGACGCGGCAGTCGCGTTGCGCTATCTTCAGCAGGTCGATGCGGCTCCTTACCAGGCAGGCTTCGCACACGGTTGGTGTGAAGCGTCGAAACGCTACACCGCGCAGGAAGGCGAGCGCTTGCTGCGCAGGTTGCGCAAGCCAAAGATCACGGGCGGAGCGGGCGGGGATTGAAGACGGCATCGCTATAATGAAAGCCCCTTTCTGGCACCTTCCGACATGCCTTCCAAGCCCGCCAATTCCAGTGCGGTAGACCTTGGCGCGACGAACGTCGGCGCTACGTTTGTCCCCGCCGACAACCCTGATGCCACATCTGCTATCCGTGAACCGCTCGAACTCGGCGGCTCCGTGTGGTTTCAGTCCGGCGAGCAGACGCTCGGCGGAGCGTCGCGCATTGCACTGCTGGCGGCAATCGGCGAGACCGGTTCGATTACCGGGGCGGCGAAGGCGGTCGGCATGAGCTACAAGGCTGCCTGGGACGCCATCGACACCATGAACAACCTCGCCGGTGAGCCGCTGGTGGCACGGGCAGCCGGCGGCAAGGGCGGCGGTGGGACGACGCTGACGCCGCGTGCGGTGCGGCTGATCGACACGTTTCATGCGATCGAACATGAGCACCGCCGGTTCCTTGAGCGCGCGGGCGCCGCCATCGACGGTTTCGCGAACGATTGGGCCCTGATCGGGAGAATGGGCATGAAAACGAGCGCGCGTAACCAGTTGTATGGAACGGTTGCCTCGATCAGGCGCGGCGCGGTGAACGACGAGGTTTCGCTGACACTGCCGGGCGGTCAGACGATTGTCTCGGTACTCACGCATGAAAGCACGGAAACGCTGGGTCTCGCGCAGGGTGTCGCGGCGTGGGCCCTGATCAAGGCCTCGTGGGTCATGCTGGTGGTCGAGGAGGGCGGCGCGCCGCTCAAACTGTCCGCGCGCAACCAGTTGCGTGGCACCGTGCACAGCGTGAAGCGCGGCGCGGTCAATGCGGAGGTGTCGATGACGCTCGATGGCGGCATCGTCATCACCGCCGTCGTCACGAATGAAAGCGCCGATACGCTTGGCTTGGCGGAAGGCAAAGCGGCGATCGCGGTCTTCAAGGCATCGAGCGTGATTCTCGGCGTGAGCGATTGATCAACGGCGGTCACGAAGCGCGTACTTTGGATGCGCGTGGACGCAACCCACCTGCACACGGCATGAGCAGCCGCCGTGTCACCTGTCACACGTCGTTGGCGTCCAGAACGGCGGGCGGCGCCAGCGTATTTTGCGTCTGCGACAAAGCCGCGGCGTTTGGTGATTTGTAGTGCCCCGCCTTCCAGCGCGCACGGATGAACGGCCGTTCGTGGCCGGACACCTTGAGGGCGATATGCGTGACCCAGCGCTGCGTGGGCAGATGCACGCCGTGCAGCCCGACGGTCAGCATCAGCAGACTGACGGCGACAGGCACCGCCGATAGCCGACCCGGCTCCGCATCCCACGACCAGCGCACGAACATCAGCGCCGTCACCGCCCCGACGATGCAGCCGGTGATTGCCTCGGACGGCGAATGCGCATCCAGCACCACCCGCGACAGCCCAACCGCGACGCCGGCAGCCAGCCCGAGCAGCACGCCCACCAGACGGATGCCGGGCCGCGCGGGCAACAGCATCAAAAACAGCGCGACCGGATAGACCGCCGTGGAGAGGACGGCGTGACCGCTCAGGCCGGTGAAATCCAGTTCCCGCACGCCAACACCCCAGCCGAGAAACGCCAGTTTGGTCACCGTGACGACGCCGATCGCCGCGCCCAGCAGCAAGAGCCAGCCGGCTGCCATGCGCCACGAATAGCCGAGCGCCAGCCATAGCGCGATCGCAATCGCGAGCGGCAGCGTCAGACCGGCGCCGCCGAGGCTGGTGATCGAATACCACACGTGGAAGGGCAAGTCAGGCATGTGAAGAACCGCGGCAGGTGCCGCGTAGAATCAGGACCATGATGAGTTAACGCGCCAGCCGTGCATCTGGCCGACAGAACATTTAAACGCGCCGTACGCGTTCCCTGCATTTGACTGTCAGTATAGACGGGAGTGCCCGTCGGAGTTTGTCGCGCGATGTTGTGGCAGCGCTTTTGATGCTCAGCAGTGGGTTGGGATTGATGTTATTGTGCAATGCACAACGACCTGCCGTTCAACAGAAAGGTATCGGTCCCTTTTTGCGAGGATCATCAATCAATGGCAAAAAGTCTGACGAAAATCTGGCTGGGCGGTCTGAAACGCCTGCTCTCGATCCAGGCTCAACACGCGCGAGACGTCAAGCGCAATGCTGCGCGACCTGTGCGGCCCACGGGCAAAGCGTCTACCAAGCTCAAACCGGTAAAACCGGCGAGCGCCGTCCGTGCACCCGCCAAGCGTGAAACGCCGCGACCTGGCGCCCGTGAATCGCGGGTCCGGCCGCGCGCTGCCGCCTGGGCGAGCGGGTCGTGGACGCGCTCGTTTCATTCGGCGCCGGCGGCGCCGGGGCGTCTCGTCAATCATCTGCAATATGGGCTGTACGTGCCGCCCGGGACGGCCTCCGCACCGATGCCGCTCGTCGTGATGCTGCACGGCTGCAAGCAATCCATTGACGAATTCGCGGAAGGCACACGCATGAACCTGCTCGCGGACCGTTTTGGTTTTGCGGTGGCCTATCCCGAGCAGTCCAAGCATGTCCACGCACACCGTTGCTGGCATTGGTACGACGGTAGCGACACGGCGGGCGGCGCGGAGGCACTCGCGGTGGTCTCGCTAGTCGATGCGCTGGTGGCCGAGCATGGTTTCGACGGCGAACGGGTGCATGTCGCCGGACTGTCGGCGGGTGCGGGGTTGGCAACGTTACTTGCTACGCGCTATCCGGACCGCTTTGCGGCGGTTGCGCTGCACTCCGGACCGGCATTCGGCGAGGCCCGTTCGGGCATCGCTGCGATGGATGTCATGCGACGCGGCACGCGGCACGACCCGGTCGTGCTGGTCGACGAAGCCCTTGACGTCGCGGCTTATCCGGGTATGCCGGCCATCATTGTTCATGGGGATGCGGATCATGTGGTCTCGCCCGTCAATGCAGAGCAGTTGACGACCGAATTCTTACGGCTGAACGGGCTGCTCGATGCCGAAGGCGAGCGAAAGGCTGGTGAGATGCGCGAGGAACGCAAGGCGGGTGTAGTGATGCGCGACTACGTGAAGGGTGGCCGGCGTGTCGTGCGATTGTGCCGGGTCCAGTCCCTTGGCCACGCGTGGAGCGGTGGCGATGACGCGGTACCGTTTCATTCATCCAAAGGGCCGGATGCAAGCGCCCTGATCTGGGAATTTTTCAGGTATCAGCGGCGGGTGGTGAAGGCTCGTGAAACCGAGAGAACTACCGCCGGAGCCACACCAGGCCGGGCTTAGCGCATATTAACTGGATGCCGGACCGAGCCTGAGCAGGACTAGAGAGGCACCTCAGAAAAAGAGCTTGGCATGCCCTAGGGTTTTCCCTATAATCAGGGTTATCAACTAGGCACTAACCCTATACTTCTTTCGAGATCGACCATGTATCTTCTGAGCCGCTTGTTCCTGTTCCTGACGAAGTCCGCTGACCAGATGGCCAAAGAGCGTAGCGACGCTTATCTGGCTGAAGCCACGGATCTGTACGATCTCGAGTTTCGTATGCGCAAACTCGATCGCGAAGCAACCGTTCGTCATCCCACGTGGATGATCCAGCACTAAGCTGCTGTCAAACGAACCATCGGCGTTGCCGGGGTTCGGGCATGTAAGTGCCCACTATCATTGCTTGCCGAAGCGCGCCAGCGTGCGTTGCCTCGCTTCGGCATGGTCGACAATCGGTGCGGGATAGTCTTTCTCCAGCGTCACGCCGAAATCCGACAACCGATCCGCTCCTGCCAGCCACGGCGCGTGAATCCACTTTGGTGGCACGTTAGCCAGTTGTGGGAGGTAACGCTTGATAAAGCGTCCCTCCGGATCGAATTTTTCCGACTGCGTCACAGGGTTGAAGATGCGGAAATACGGCTGCGCGTCGCAGCCCGTTGATGCCGCCCACTGCCAGCCGCCGTTATTCGCTGAGAAGTCGAAGTCGTTCAGTTGCTCCGCGAAATAACGTTCGCCGAGCCGCCAGTCAATTCCCAAATCCTTCACCAGAAAGCTCGCCGTTACCATGCGTAGACGGTTGTGCATGTAGCCCGTCTGATTGAGCTGCAGCATGGCCGCGTCGACCAGCGGGTAGCCGGTGCGCCCTTCGCACCATGCCGCAAACGCGGCGTCTGCGTGCCGACCCGTTTCCCAGCGCAATGCGTCATATTCGGCTTTGAACGCCGCGCCGCTCGCCAGCTTGGGATGGTGCGACAGGATCATGAAGTAAAAGTCCCGCCAGATCAGCTCCGATAGCCAGATCGCCGCGCCCTGCCCGTCCGGTTGCAGCGAGAGCTCGTGCGCCAGTCGCGCCAGCGTGCGGATCGACACGGTTCCGAAACGCAAATGCATCGACAGATAGCTGGGTCCCTTGGCCGCCGGGAAATCGCGCCGGTCGGCGTAGCTGTCGACGCGGGTGAGGAAATCGTCGAGCAGGTGCTGGGCACCCGTCATGCCGGTGGGCAGCTTCAGATCGGCGAGGTTGCTGGGCGCGAAGCCGAGTTGCTCGAGCGTAGGCAGCCCACGATCGAGCGCGGCAGGCAGCGGCGCCAGATTCGCCAGATACGTTTCAACCGGATACGGCTTGAGATCGAAGGCAGTGAGCTGCTTGAGCCAAGCATTCTTGTACGGCGTGAACACCGTGAACGACTTGCCTTGTCCCGTCAGAATTTCATCGCGCTCGAAGATCACCTGATCCTTGAACGTGATCAGCTCGCGACCTTCTCCGGCCAGCTGCTCGCGTACGGCGTCATCGCGCTCCAGCGCGCCAGGTTCGTAGTCATGATTCGTGAAGACGGCTTCGACCTCGAGCTGCGCGGCGATCGCGGGGATGGCATTGCGCGCGTCGTCGTGCAATACGATCACGCCGCCGCCTCGTTGCCGCAGCGCCTGATCCAGTTCCGCCAGCGCATTGAGGATGAACTCGATCCGCCTGTCTTCAGGAGTGCGATCCGGCTGGCGGGCGCGCCAGGTATCGAGGATCGGCTGCAGGATCGTCGTGTCGAATACGAACACGCACCACACCCGCTGGCAATGCTTCAATGCATAGTAAAGCGCCGCCTGATCGGTGCTGCGCAGATCGCGGCGAAACCAGACGAGGCCGCTATCGAACTCGGTATTCAGGCGTCGGACGCGCGTCATCAGTTTGCCGGTGTGGTGGGCAGATCGGGCGTGTCGGGGGCCGGCACACCGAAGCAGCCACGATAGGTCGCGTAGAACGAGCAGTAAAGCATCGTTGTGACGATGATGGTGGCAGGCATCAACACGGCAACCGCGAAGTCGCCGGCACCGAGCGCCTGCATCAGCGCGGTCAGCCCGAACATGACGGTGGTTTCCACGGCAAACCACAAGGCCCCGAAGACAACAAACGCGCCGCGGTTGCGCCAGCAACTGACGATGCTGAAGAACATCGCCTTGACCGGCGGCACCTCGTGCCATGCCGTCAAAACAGGCGAGAACCAGAACAGCATGGCGACTGGGATATAGAACGCCATGGCGGCGAAAATGCCCATCATAATGTTGCTGTTGAGAATGGTCTCGGGCTCCATGGCGCTGGTGCCCAGCATGACCTTCAGCAGCACGCCGTTATCCGCGAGGGCGGAGCCGGCCAGCACCAGCGCCATGGCGACGAGGTAAAAGCCGCCCAGCACCAGCAGACGCTTCGCGACGACCGAACCATACGAGCGGAACCCGTCCACCAGAATAGTGGGAAACACCGGCTTGCCCGCGATGGTGTCGCGACAGGCCGCCATGAAGCCCACCGCCACACCCGGAATGAAGGCAAGCGGCAGCACGCCGCCTACGTACGGGATCTGCGCAACCAGCGTCATCACCAGCAGATAGGCGAAGAACAGGGTCAGGAAGGCGAGCGGGTTCTTGCGGAACAGCCAGATACCTTGCCGAAACCATACATAGCCGGTCTTCGCGGGAACTTCAATTAGTTGCATGAGGTATGGATGCCTGGAAGTGCAACGCCGGAAAGGCGCTCGCGCAGAATGCGCTCGAAATGGCCCGGGTCGTGCGGCTTGAGCAGTTCGGCCGCACGCGGCATATGAAAATCATACAGGCGTGAGACCCAGAAACGGTAAGCACCGGCGCGCAGCATGTCGCCCCAGTGACGGTTCTCTTCTGGCGTGAACGGACGCACCGTTTGATAGGAGCGCAGCATGGCCTCGACGCGAGTCTCGTCGAGCTTGCCGGTGGTCAGATCGACACACCAGTCGTTGACCGTCACGGCCACGTCGAAGAGCCATTTGTCGCAGCCGGCGAAATAAAAGTCGAAGAAACCGCCGAGGCGCACCTCGTGACCGCTGTCCGGCGCAGCGTGGGCGAACAGCACATTGTCACGGAACAGGTCGCAATGGCACGGGCCTTCGGGCAGCGCCGCGTAATCGGTCGAGGTGAAAAATGCCGCCTGATGGGCGAGTTCCGACGACAGCAGGTCGCGCTGCTCCGCGCTGAGATACGGCAGCACAGTGGGCACGGTTTCCTGCCACCACGGCAGGCTGCGCAGATTCGGCTGATAGCGTAGATAGTCGCGTCCGGCGAGATGCATGCGTGCCAGCATCTGACCCACTTCGATGCAGTGCTCGACGCCCGGCGCCAGTTCCGGACCGCCTTCGAGTTTTGTGACGATGGCCGCGGGTTTGCCGTGCAGCATGCCGAACAGCGCGCCGTCTTCGCGCGGCATGGGGTCGGGCACGGGCACACGGTGAGCCGCCAGATGCTGCATCAGATCGAGGTAGAACGGCAGTTGCTGCGCCGTCAACTTTTCGAAAATCGTGAGGACGTATTGGCCGCGAGTGGTCGTGAGAAAGAAATTGCTGTTTTCAATACCGGACGAGATGCCGCGAAATTCGACGACATCGCCGAGATCGTAATGCCGCATCCATTGCGCGAGTTGAGGTTCGGTAACAGCGGTGAAGACAGCCATGCGGGAGACGTCGGATCAGGTGGTCGGGCTGGCGCAGTGCGGCCAGTGCGGCAAGGTATGGGTTGTTACGACAAGCGGGAGAAGCAGGCTGAAGACCCGGGTAGCCCATGCAGGACGCGAGCGGGGCGAACCGGCGTCCCGCCGCTGGGTCGAACGAACAGTCAGATTCAGTAACTCAGGCTCACGGACGGCAGACGCGTGCTCGGACGGGTGCTGCTGTTTGCGCTCGGCGAGGTGTCCAGCGGCGCGCCCATGTGATAGCTCGTGCCGAGATTCGAGTGCACGTTGATTTCAACCGGCTTGCCCTTGTCGCGGTATTCCGTGATCTCGGTACCGTTCGGGCTCTTTTCATAGAAGCTCGGCAGGCGCGGCTGATTGATTTCGACCTTCGAGCTGACCTCAGCGGCCGGACGGTTGATCGCGGCCAGGTCCGGCAGGCCGGCCTGTTCGTTGGCGGACAAGGGCTTGTCGGGCGGCGGCGGGGCGTCCATTGGCTGGGCAGCCATCGCGGTGTTGGCGATGGCAAGCGCCAGCGCAACGGCGACGGGAAGGAGCGGCTTCATGGTGATTCTCCAATAAGGTGCCCCGATTCTAGCAAATCCAGCTTGGCTCACGGGCGCGATAGCCTTATTTTGCGCCGCTTTCGCACGTCGTGCGCGCGGTGTGCGCGCAATCTGACAGATGCCGATTGGTCGGGCCCCGACGCTCATTCTTTCAAGGTTCCGTGGTATGGTCGATCATCATTTGAGGCGAACGAAGATGAACAACAACACCAATCAGCGCGCGGTGCAGACGCCCGCCAATGAGTTCCCGACCGGGGCCTTCGACGACGCGGCGGACGCCGTCACTCATCTGTCTGCCATCTACGAAGCGAACACCTCTTTTCTGCGCGACGCGTTTGCGCGGTATCGGCGCAATGAGCCGTTCGAGCGGCGGGTGCGCGCGTGTTACCCGTTCGTCAGGGTGTGCACCGAGGTCAATACGCATATCGACTCGCGCCGCTCCTACGGTTTCGTGGCCGGCCCCGGTGTGTTTGAAACCACCGTGACGCGGCCCGACCTGTTCGGCAACTATTATCGCGAGCAGCTTCGGCTGCTGGCGAAGAACCATCATGTCAAGATCGAAGTGGGGGTGTCGGACCAGCCCATCCCGGTCCATTTTGCGTTTGCGGAAGGCATCCATCTGGAAGGCGATCTCGACCGCGAGCGGCTGCTTGGCATTCGCGATGTATTCGATACGCCAGACTTGCGCTTTCTCGACGACCGCATCGTCAACGGCACATACGAGCCAGCACCTGGCGAGCCGCATCCGCTCGCGCTGTTCACGGCGGCGCGGGTCGATTTCTCGCTGCACCGGCTCAAGCACTACACGGCGACGTCGCCCACGCATTGCCAGAATTACGTGCTGTACACGAACTACCAGTTCTACATCGACGAATTCGTCAAGCTGGGCCGCACGATGATGGCTCATACGGACGACGAGGAACTCCGCACTTACCGTAGCGAGTACACGTCGTTCGTCGAGCCGGGCGATGTCATCACCTACAACGCCAACCTCAACGAGCAGGCCGACGAAGGCACGCCGCCGCCGCGTCTGCCGCAGATGCCCGCGTATCACCTGAAGCGCGCCGACGGCAGCGGTATCACGATGATCAACATTGGCGTGGGCCCGTCGAACGCCAAGACGATCACCGATCACATTGCCGTGCTGCGTCCGCATGCGTGGATCATGCTGGGCCACTGCGCCGGTCTGCGTAACACGCAGCGTCTGGGCGACTACGTGCTCGCGCACGGCTATGTGCGCGAGGATCATGTGCTCGACGACGATCTACCCTTGTGGGTGCCGATTCCTGCTCTCGCGGAAGTGCAGGTGGCGCTGGAGCGCGCGGTCGCGCAAGTGACGCAGCTGGATGGCGTCGAGCTCAAACGCGTGATGCGCACCGGCACGGTGGCGAGCGTCGACAACCGCAACTGGGAGTTGCGCGATCATCGCGAGCCCGTGCAGCGTTTGTCGCAAAGCCGCGCCATTGCGCTGGATATGGAGAGCGCGACGATTGCCGCAAACGGCTTCCGGTTCCGGGTGCCCTACGGCACTTTGCTGTGCGTCTCGGACAAGCCCTTGCACGGCGAGCTGAAATTGCCCGGCATGGCGGACCAGTTCTATCGCGCGCAGGTCGATCAGCATCTGCAGATTGGTGTGAAGGCGATGGAGCTGCTGCGTACCAACGGACTGCACCGCTTGCATAGTCGCAAGCTGCGCAGCTTTGCGGAAGTGGCGTTTCAATGATCCGGCAAGCACGCCGATAAGGCGCACGTACCGTCGCCTTTGCAGGTTGTTCCAGAACCCGGTCGCAGCACGACCGGGCTCTGGAATCAGAACTGCCCGAAGCCGGTCAGTCCAATCAGGCTTCCCGCCGCGAGCAGCCACAACGGGTGGATCCGCGTTTTGATCGCCAGCACCGCGCAACATGCGGTGATGACCCATGCGATCAACGTCGTATCCGAAGCATGCGCGATCAACGCCGCACTCGCGGCGACCAGACCCGCGGTCACCGGCACCAGGCCGGCTTGCGCATAGCGCCGCCAGGGCCGGTCCTTGAAGCGCTCCCATGCGTGCAGTGCGAGGATCGTTACGATCGACGAGGGGCCGAACTTCGCCGCCGAGGTCACGAGCATGCCCGCCCAGCCGGCCACGTGCCACCCCACGAGCGTGACGATCATCAGATTCGGACCGGGCGCAGCCTGCGCCAACGCGAAGAGCGCGCTGAACTCGCTGGCGGGCATCCAGTGATGCACATCGACCACCTGGCGTTGCATCTCAGGCAGGATCGTGTTGCCGCCACCGAAGGCCAACAGCGACAACTGACTGAAGATGATGGCGAGTGAGACGAGGGTGTCGTTCATCGTGCGGTCCTCGACGCGAGATAGATGCTCAGCGGTGTGAGGACCAGCATGGTAGGCAGCAACGGAAGGCGCAGCAGTGCGATGGCCAGAAAGCCCAGCATGGCGATGATCGCCGCAACCGGTTTGCGCCACAGCGGCAGCACGATTTTCACCGCCATCGAGATCAGCAACCCGGCCGCTGCGGCAGCGAGGCCTGCAAACAGATGACGGATGTGCGGATCGTTTTGGGTATGTTCGTAGAGTACGCCCAGACCGATCACGACCAGCGACGGGCCCGCGATCAGTCCGAGCA
This sequence comes from Paraburkholderia sp. GAS41, assembly GCF_050436545.1. NCBI lineage: Bacteria > Pseudomonadati > Pseudomonadota > Betaproteobacteria > Burkholderiales > Burkholderiaceae > Paraburkholderia > Paraburkholderia sp. GAS41. Next base: position 55,133 of record NZ_JBNDMK010000002.1, on the reverse strand, counting down.
AGCCCGCGAGCGCGCCGGGCAACCCGCGAAAGCGCATGCCGATCGCGACCGACAGGTTGATGACATTGCCGCCCGGCAGGAACTGGCACAGGCCCAGCAGATCGGTGAAGTCGGAACCGGAGAGCCAGCGGCGCTGCTCGACGATCGCGCGCCGCGCGAGCGGCAGCGCGCCGCCGAACGACATCAGCCCGAGGCCGAGAAAGCCGGCGAAGATCTCGCTGACGCTGGGCGGCGGCGCGAGGGCGCCGTCGGCCTCGATTTGCGGGGTGGAGGGGTTGGAGTCCATGTTCTGCGACCGTTTCGTCGAATCACATCACGCGTTCCGGCCTCGGACCCTACAGATAGAACATCCGGTCTTCATCGGACTTCGCGGGATGCGGTTCTGTCTCGTCACGGTCCTCGTAGAACTTCAGCACGGCTTCGAGCACCTGGTCCGGATCGTCGATGACCTGCATCAGGTTCATGTCGTCCGGATTGATGAGACCCATCGGCACGAGCGATTCCTTGAACCAGCCGAGCAGTCCCTTCCAGAATTCCGCGCCCACCAGGATGATCGGCACGTGGCGCGACTTCTTGGTCTGAATGAGCGTGAGCACTTCGGCGAGTTCGTCCAGTGTGCCGAAGCCGCCCGGCATCACGATGACGGCATCCGAGTTCTTCACGAACGTGACCTTGCGCGTGAAGAAGTGACGGAAGCGCAGCGAGATGTCTTGCCACTGGTTGCCCGATTGCTCGTGCGGCAGTTCGATGTTCAGGCCCACTGACGGTGCCTTGCCGGCATGCGCGCCCTTGTTGGCCGCTTCCATGATGCCGGGGCCGCCGCCGGAGATCACGGCAAAGCCCGCGTCCGACAGCTTGCGCGCGATCTGCGTAGCCAGTTTGTAGTACGGAGAGTTCGGTTTCAGGCGCGCCGAGCCGTAAATGCTGACGGCCGGGCGAATCTCCGAGAGGTACTCGGTCGCCTCTATAAACTCTGCCATAATCGTGAACATCTGCCACGATGCGCGGGCCTTCTTGGCCGTTGCGCGCTCTTGATCTGCGAGTGATCGCAGACTCGGAATCACTTTTCTCTTGTTCATAATGCCTGAAGAACGAATCCTGGGGACTGAGCTGGAAGGTAAGACCCTGCTACTGGTTGACGGTTCGAGTTATCTGTATCGGGCCTACCATGCGATGCCTGATCTGCGCGGACCCGACGGCGGACCTACGGGTGCCCTGTACGGAATCATCAACATGCTGCGGCGCATGCGCAAGGAAGTCACAGCAGAGTATAGCGCGTGCGTGTTCGACGCCAAGGGCAAAACGTTTCGCGACGACTGGTATGCCGACTATAAGGCCAACCGTCCGTCGATGCCGGAAGATCTTGCGCAGCAGATCGAGCCGATCCATGGCGCGGTGCGCGCGCTCGGCTGGCCGCTGCTGATGATGGAAGGCGTCGAAGCCGATGACGTGATCGGCACCTTGAGCGTCGCGGCGGAAAAGCGTGGCATGAAGGTGATCGTCTCGACAGGCGACAAGGATCTGGCACAACTCGTCACGGATCATGTCACCCTCATCAATACGATGACCAACGAAACGCTCGACCGTGCCGGCGTGCTGGCGAAATTCGGCGTGCCGCCGGAACGCATTGTCGACTACCTGTCGTTGATCGGCGATACCGTCGACAACGTGCCTGGCGTCGAGAAGTGCGGTCCCAAGACGGCGGTCAAGTGGCTCACGCAGTACGAAACGCTTGATGGCATCGTCGCACATGCAAACGAGATCAAAGGTGCGGTAGGCGACAATCTGCGCAAGGCACTCGACTTTCTGCCCATGGCGCGCAAACTGGTCACCGTCGACACGGCATGCGATCTGGCGCAGCATCTGGTGTCGATCGAGGAAAGCCTGGTCACGCGGCCTGAAGCGCGTGACGAACTGCGTGATGTGTTCGCGCGGCATGGCTTCAAGACCTGGCTGCGGGAAGTCGAGGTCGCTGAGGTGGTGGAAGGCCCCGGCGCGGGCGAGGACGTTGCACCTGTCATCGACGGCGAGCGTCATTACGACACCGTGCAGACGTGGGAACAGTTCGATACGTGGCTTGAAAAGATCAACGCGGCCAAGCTGACCGCTTTCGATACGGAAACCACCGCGCTCGATCCGATGCTTGCGCAACTGGTTGGCATTTCGCTGTCCGTTGAAGCCAACTCCGCCGCGTATATTCCTGTGGGACACCGCGGGCCGGATCATCCGGTCCAGTTGCCGCGCGACGAAGTGCTCGCGAAGCTCAAGCCCTGGCTCGAAAGCGCTGACCACAAGAAAGTCGGCCAGCATATGAAGTACGACGAACAGGTGCTCGCCAACTACGGCATCGTCATGGATGGTATCGAGCACGACACGCTGCTGCAGTCGTATGTGCTGGAATCGCATCGTACGCATGACATGGACAGTCTCGCGCTGCGCCATCTCGGCATCAAGACAATCAAGTACGAAGAGGTGGCGGGCAAGGGCGCGGGGCAGATCGGCTTCGACGAAGTCGCACTCGCCCAGGCCGCGGAATACGCCGCGGAAGACGCGGATATCACCTTGCGTCTGCATCAGGCCTTGTATCCGCAGGTGGCTGCAGACGAGGGCTTGAAGCGCGTCTACAGCGATATCGAGGTGCCCACCTCGCGTGTCTTGCGGAAGATGGAGCGCACGGGCGTATTGATCGACGCGGAAAAGTTGCGACTGCAAAGTAATCAGATCGCCACGCGCCTGATCGAACTGGAAACAGAAGCCTATACACTGGCTGGCGGAGAATTCAATCTCGGCTCGCCCAAGCAGATTGGCCAGATCTTCTTCGAGAAACTGCAATTGCCCGTGGTGAAGAAGACCCCGAGCGGCGCGCCATCCACCGACGAAGAAGTCCTGCAAAAGCTGGCCGAAGATTATCCGTTGCCGAAGCTGCTACTCGAACATCGTGGCCTGTCGAAACTGAAGTCCACCTATACGGACAAACTGCCGCGCATGGTCAATGCGCAGACCGGGCGCGTGCATACCAACTATGCGCAGGCCGTCGCGGTCACCGGGCGGCTCGCCTCGAACGATCCGAACCTGCAGAACATTCCCGTGCGGACCGCGGAAGGCCGGCGCATCCGCGAGGCTTTCATTGCACCGCCGGGTCACAAGCTGGTCTCTGCGGATTATTCGCAGATCGAGCTGCGCATCATGGCGCATATTTCCGGCGACGCTTCACTGCTGCGCGCGTTCGCGCAGGGCGAGGACATCCACCGCGCCACAGCGGCGGAAATTTTCAGCGTGACGCCGCTTGAAGTGTCGAGCGACCAGCGGCGTGTGGCGAAGGTCATCAACTTCGGCTTAATTTACGGCATGAGCGCATTTGGTCTTGCCGCGAACCTGGGCATCACCCGCGATGCGGCGAAGCTTTATATCGACCGCTACTTTGCGCGTTATCCCGGCGTCGCGAGCTATATGGACGAAACCCGCGCGAGCGCGAAGGCTAAAGGCTACGTCGAGACGGTGTTCGGCCGTCGGCTGTGGCTGCCGGAAATCAATGGTGGCAATGGGCCGCGCCGCCAGGCCGCGGAGCGCGCCGCCATCAACGCGCCAATGCAAGGGACCGCCGCCGATCTGATCAAGATGTCGATGATCGCCGTGCAGGACTGGCTCGAAGCGTCGAACACCGGCACGCGCATGATCATGCAGGTGCACGATGAACTGATCCTCGAAGTGCCGGACAGCGAGCTGTCGGAGGTGCGCAAGCGCTTGCCTGAACTGATGTGCGGCGTGGCCGCGCTGAAAGTGCCGCTGGTTGCAGAAGTGGGCGCGGGCGCCAACTGGGAAGAGGCGCATTGAGGCGAGGCCTGAAACCCGGGCCTGAAACTCAGGCCTGAGACCCGGGCCCGCATCTCGGGCGATATCGTCGTGCGCATGTCACACATGCGCACGGATGGCTTGTGGCAAACCGCACTGCTCGCGACAATCTCTGGCAGACGGCTCGTACAAGGATGACGTAGACCGTCTCGACGCACAACCGATCGGCAAACACGGAGAACTACGATGCATCGTTTTATCGTCGTTGGTGGAGGTGCGGGCGGGCTGGAGTTGGCGACGCGTCTTGGCGATCGCTATGCCCCACATAAGAACAAGGGCGTCGTACGCGCACAGGTCACGCTTGTCGATCGTAATCCAACCCATATCTGGAAGCCGCTGCTACACGAGGTCGCCGCCGGCAGCATGGACCCGTTCACGCAGGAACTCGAATATGCCGCGCAGGCGCGCTGGCATGGCTTCGAGTTTCAGCAGGGCGAGCTGGCCGGGCTCGATCGCGCGGCAAAACGCATTACGCTCGCGCCGGTTATCGACGACGACGGTGCAGACCTCCTTCCGGAACGTGTGCTCGACTACGACACACTGGTGGTGGCCATTGGCAGTACGACGCATTTCTTCGGCGTCAAAGGGGCGCCCGAATATTCGCTCGCGCTCGATACTGTCAGCCAGGCCGAGCGCTTTCGCAAGCGCCTGATCGCGGCCTGCATGCGCGCGGAGCATCAGGTACACGAACCGGTGGAGTCGGTGCCTGACGCGTCCGTGCCGTCGACGGAACCGCGCGTTCAGGTAGCGATTGTCGGCGCCGGCGCAACCGGGGTCGAATTGTCTGCGGAATTGCGCAATACGGCGCAGGTGCTATCCGCGTATGGGCTGCATAAGCTCGATCCGCGCCATGACGTCGGCATTGTGCTGATCGAGGCCGGGCCGCGTATTCTGCCTGCGCTGCAGGAGAGGGTCTCCACCGCCACGGCGGAGCTTCTGACCAAGCTGGGCGTCAAGCTGATGACCGGCGAGACGGTGGCGGAGGTCGCGCCGGGGGTCGTGCGGACCGCGAGCGGCAGGGCGATCCGCGCCGATTTGACGGTATGGGCCGCGGGCATCAAGGCGCCGGCCATCCTGAGCCAACTCGACGGCCTGGCGGTCAACCGGCTTGGCCAGCTGATCGTCCGCCCTACGCTGCAGACCGAGGCCGACGACAATGTTTTCGCGCTCGGCGATTGCGCTGCTTGCCCGTGGCCGGGCAATGAACGCAACGTGCCGCCGCGCGCGCAGGCCGCGCACCAGCAAGCGAGCTTCCTGTTGAAAGCACTGGCTGCCAGGCTCGAGAATCAGCCGCTGCCGGAGTTCACCTATCGTGACTTTGGCTCGCTGGTGTCGCTCGGACACTTCAGTGCTGTGGGCAACCTGATGGGCGGGGTGATCGGCGGCAACATGCTGATCGAGGGGCTGTTTGCGCGCTTTATGTACATGTCGCTGTACCGGCTGCATATTGCCGCGCTGCATGGCTACGCGCGGATGGTGCTGGATACCTTCGCGCATTGGCTGCGTCGCACGACGCTGCCACGGGTCAAGCTGCACTGATGAGGGTTGCTGCGGGAGTGGCGCGGGTTGTGCGTCGGCACTGTGGCGCGGTGACACGCTGGCAAGGTGACACGGCACGGGCGCGTTCGAAAGTCGTTCTTTCGCGCCCTCGCTGGGCATGAAAGCGGGTTCACGGGGCTTCCTGCAACGGGATGCACGTAAAGCGTATCCTGTTACCGCTTAGCCGATTGTTTGCGGCTGTTCACTGCCCTACGCCCTTCATTGCCCTTCATTCAAGGAGTGCCGCATGCTGAAACCTGAAGTCGACTGCCTCGTTCCGCACGTCCCGTTCAATCGACGCACGTTCATCAAAGCCGCGCTCGGCACTGGATTTGCCGCGGCCGTGTTGCCGGTATCGGCACAAACCATCCATACCGACAGCGAAGGGCTCGAGGCTGGCGAAGTCGCCGTGCATTCGGGCGACACGCTGGTGCCCGCCTATCGCGCGCAGCCGCTGGGCAAGACTCATTTGCCGGTCATCATCGTCGTGCATGAGATTTTTGGCGTGCATGAGCATATCGCCGATGTTTGCCGGCGGTTCGCGAAGCTTGGCTATCTGGCGATCGCGCCGGATCTCTATGTACGCGAAGGCGATGCGTCGGCGTATCCGAGCATGCAGCAGTTAAACGATCAGTTGGTCAGCAAGGTCCCGGACGAACAGGTGCTGGCCGATCTCGACGCCACCGTCGCATGGGCGGGTGCAAACGGCGGCGACCTGAAGCGGCTTGGCGTCACGGGATTCTGCTGGGGCGGCCGGATCGCGTGGTTGTATGCCGAGCACAATCCGCATGTGAAGGCGGCGGTGGCATGGTACGGACGCGTGGCGGGGAACCATACGGCCAACACGCCGGCCAATCCGATCGATCGGGTGGCCGACCTTCGGGTGCCGGTGCTGGGGCTATACGGTTTGCAGGACCAAAGCATCCCGCAGGACACGCTCGCACAAATGAAACAGGCGATCGCGCAGGGACCGGAGGCCGGGCGCGGCTCGCAGTTCGTCGTCTATGACGATGCTGGGCACGCGTTCTTTGCGGACTACCGGCCCAGCTACAAGAAGGGCGATGCCGAAGACGGCTGGCGCCGCGCGCTGGCCTGGTTCAAGCAGCACGGCGTAGCGTAGGCGCTGCGGCGGCGCGGGCCCTTCATTCCGGGCACCGCCCGCCCATGGCCTTTACGGATTCGCCCCGGTTGCAACCGGCCGGGCCGGATTGGACGTCCACTCGCTCCACGATCCGGCGTAAAGCGCCGCGCCATGCAGACCGGCCACTTCCATCGCCAGTGCATTGACACAGGCCGTGACGCCCGAGCCGCATTGCAGCACGACATGCTCGGGTGCGATGCCGGGCAACAATGCCTGGAATTCTTCGCGTAGCGAATGCGCCGGCTTGAACCGTCCGTCGGCAGTGAGGTTGTCTTTGAAGAAGCGGTTCAGCGCGCCCGGGATATGGCCGCCTACCGGGTCGAGCGTTTCGTTCTCGCCGCGATACCGGTCCGCGGCGCGCGCGTCGATCATCACCCGCTCATGGGTACTCAGATTGCGCTCCACGGCCTGCACGTCGAATGTGACGGCGAGCGGTGCGCCTGCCTTGAAGTCGCCAGCGCTGTGCGGGGCGATATCCTGCGTTAGCGGATGGCCGGCGGCTTGCCAGGCCTGCAGCCCGCCGTCGAGCAAGGCAACCGCATCGTGACCCAGCCAGCGCAGCAGCCACCAGGCACGTGCAGCGTACATGCCGCCTTGCGCATCATAGGCCACCACCTGCTGACCTTGCTTGAGGCCACGCGCGGCCAGCATGGCGGCGAGCTGCGCGCGGTCCGGCAGCGGATGACGGCCATTGGTGCCGGTCTTTGGGCTCGACAGGTCGCGATCCAGATGCAGGTATTGCGCACCGGGCAAGTGACCCGCCGCATAGGCCTGTTCGCCGGCTTCGGTGTCGGCCAGATCGAAACGGCAATCGATCACGAACACGCTGCCAGGTGCCGCGGTGAGCCGTTCGGCAAGATTCGCCGCGGAAATCAGAGTGGTGTAGTGGGTGTGTGGCATGACGGCTCCAGAGACGGGCGATTTCGGCACGGCCAGAGACCGACGACCAGGCGGGCTCGAGCCGTTCGACCGAATGATGTTGTTAGTCTAAACAAAAAAAGACGGGCCGAAGCCCGTCTTTCTGTGATTGCTGTGCTGCCATGAAGCCCTGTGGGCGGCACGGCGCTTGCGCCGCTCAGATCGTGCCGAGCTGGCGCCGCAGAAACTCGTGGAAGTGCTGCATGCCGTCTTCCATCGGGCTTTGATACGGCCCGACCTGCGACTCGCCGCGCTCCATCAGCGCACGGCGGCCAGCGTCCATGCGCTCGGCGATCTCGTCGTCTTCACGCGCGGTTTCCATGTACGCGGCACGTTCGGCCTCGACAAATTCACGCTCGAACAGCGCAATTTCCTCGGGATAGTAGAACTCCACGACATTGGTGGTTTTCTGCGGACCGCGCGGAATCAGCCACGACACCACCAGCACGTGCGGATACCACTCGATCATGATGCCGGGGTAGTACACCATCCAGATGGCGCCGAACTCGGGCGCCTTGCCGTCGCGAAAGCGCAGCACTTCGTCGTGCCACTTGCGATACGTCGGACTGCCCGGTTGTTCCAGATCCTTATGGACGCCCACCGTCTGCACGCTGTACCAGTCGCCGAACTCCCACGTCAGATCGTCGCAATTGACGAAGCTGCCGAGGCCCGGATGGAACGGCGCGACGTGATAGTCCTCGAGGTAGACCTCGATGAAGGACTTCCAGTTGTAATTGCATTCGTGGACTTCGACGTGGTCGAACATGAAGTTCGAGAAGTCGAAATGATGCTTGGTGCCAAGCGACGCCAGATCTTTCGCGACATTGCGCCCGCCGGCTTCGAATAGCAGCCCTTGCCAGTTCTGCAGCGGCGTGGCGCCGAGATTCAGGCAGGGGTTGTCCGCGAAATGCGGTGCGCCGAGGAGTTGACCGTTCAGATCATACGTCCAGCGATGCAGCGGGCAGACAATGTTGTCCGCCTGGCCGCGGCCGTTGAGCATGATGGCCTGGCGGTGGCGGCACACGTTCGACAGCAGTTCGACTTGCGACTGCTTGTTACGGACGAGCACACGCCCCTCGCTCTCGCTGGGCAAGGCAAAATAATTCCCCGCATCCGGCACCATGAGTTCGTGCCCGATGTAGCGAGGACCTTTCTTGAAAAGGGTTTCGATTTCGCGCGTTAGAAGCGCATCGTCAAAGTAAGCCGTGACTGGCAGCTGGCTGTGAACACACCGCAACTGCAATGCATTGCTCAGATTGGACATTCCCACTCCCGATGAAGACGTGAAAGCAGTGAACAACCCAACCATCGAAAGTTTCGATTTAGGGAGCCCGCGATTATACCCGTTTCCCCCTACTTGGGGCGACTAAGTGTCTGATTTGGGTCAAAATTGTGAAGTTGGTTCACAGTTCCCATTCGAGCAAAAAGGATTTTTTTCTGTCAGGCTCTGGGTGAGCCGTAGGGAAAGCCGCTGGAGCCATGGGCGGGGAGCGGGTCGGTTTTGTCGCTTTTGCCGTAGAATGTCCGACTTGTTTTAATTTTGCGACCATTCATGGCGAAGACCGCATCGAAAGATACCGCTGCATCGGCCGCCGAAGGCGCTGACAGCACACCGCTGCCCGAGAACTACGAAGCGGCGCTGGCGGAGCTGGAAGGGCTCGTTGCGCGGATGGAAGGCGGCAGTCTGAGCCTCGAGGAATCGTTGTCCGCCTATCGGCGGGGCGCGGCCCTCGTGACGTTTTGCCAGCAACAGCTGGAAAAGGTCGAGCAACAGGTGCGAGTACTCGATGGCGAGACCCTCAAGCCGCTGCCCATGAGTGGCGCAAACACAGCCGCGACAGAGAGCGGGGACGACCTATGACTTTCGAACAATGGATGCACTCGGTACTCGGGCGCGTCGAGACGGCACTCGAACACTACTTGCCGGCGCCTTCGGTGGAACCGGCGCAACTGCATGAGGCCATGCGGTATGCCGTGCTGGGCGGCGGCAAACGGGTGCGCCCGTTGCTGTGCCACGCGGCGGGCGAACTGACGGGCGCACGCGCCGAATGCCTCGACGCGGCGGCGGCAGCGCTGGAGATGATCCACGTCTACTCGCTGGTGCATGACGACATGCCGTGTATGGACGACGACGCGCTGCGTCGCGGCAAGCCCACGGTGCATGTTAAGTATGATGAACCGACCGCATTGCTGGTTGGCGACGCGCTGCAATCGCAAGCTTTCGTTGCGCTGACGGCCGATGTGCTGGCACCTGCGCAACAGGCCGCGCTGGTCCGCGAGCTGGCGTTGGCGAGCGGCTCGATCGGTATGGCTGGCGGCCAGGCCATCGACCTGGCAAGCGTCGGCCACACGCTGACGCGGGCGCAACTCGAAACGATGCATCGCATGAAGACCGGCGCACTGCTGCGCGCTTCGGTGCGCATGGGTGCACTGGCTGGCGAAACACCCGGCGCGGACGCGATGCGTTCTCTCGACGCATACGCGGCTGCGGTGGGCCTGGCGTTTCAGGTGGTGGACGATATTCTCGACGTCACGACCGATTCTGCGACGCTCGGCAAAACGGCAGGCAAAGATGCGAAGGACGGCAAGCCGACCTACGTGTCGATCATCGGGCTCGAAGCGTCGCGCGAACTCGCAGCGCAACTGCGCACCGATGCCCACGCTGCGATTGCGTCATTTGGCGCACGTGCGCAGCGCCTTGCCGAACTGGCTGATCTGGTGGTGAACCGGGTCAGCTGAACGCGAAAGCCCGCCGCCGCGCATCCGGCGCGATGGATGCGTGCATGAAGTGCGGGCGCGTAAGTTTTCCTACAATGGAACGACGATGTACGACTTGCTGAAAACCATCGACGACCCGGCGGCCCTGCGCCGCCTCGATCGCCGCCAATTGCAACCGCTCGCAGACGAGCTGCGTGCCTACGTGCTCGACAGCGTCTCGAAGACGGGTGGGCACCTCTCGTCCAACCTTGGCACGGTCGAACTGACGATTGCGTTGCACTACGTGTTCGACACGCCGCGCGACCGGATCGTCTGGGATGTCGGCCATCAGACCTATCCGCACAAGATCCTGACCGGTCGCCGCGAGCAGATGCATACGCTGCGGCAATTGGGCGGCATCTCGGGCTTCCCGAAGCGGGACGAGTCGGAATACGACGCCTTCGGCACGGCGCACTCGAGCACGTCGATCTCCGCCGCGCTCGGCATGGCCATTGCCAGCAAGCTGCAAGGCGAAAATCGCACGGGCATCGCCGTGATCGGCGACGGCGCGATGACCGCCGGCATGGCATTCGAAGCCATGAACAGCGCGGGCGTCGAAGAAGACGTGCCGCTGCTCGTGATCCTGAACGACAACGACATGTCGATTTCGCCGCCGGTGGGCGCGCTGAATCGCCATCTGGCACGTCTGATGTCGGGCCGCTTCTACGCCGCCGCGCGTGCCGGCGTGGAGCGCGTGTTGCGCGTCGCGCCGCCGATGCTCGACCTCGCCCGCAAGCTAGAAGAGCACGCGAAGGGCATGATCGTGCCGGCTACGTTGTTCGAAGAATTCGGTTTCAACTACATCGGCCCGATCGACGGTCACGACCTCGACTCGCTGATTCCGACGCTGCAGAACATCAAGGAACTGCGCGGTCCGCAGTTCCTGCACGTGGTGACCAAGAAGGGTCAAGGCTACAAGCTGGCCGAAGCGGATCCGGTGCTTTACCACGGTCCGGGCAAGTTCAATCCGGCTGAAGGCATCAAGCCGTCCACTGCGCCTAGCAAGAAAACCTACACGCAGGTCTTTGGCGAATGGTTGTGCGATGCGGCGGAACTCGACTCCCGCGTTGTCGGTATTACGCCGGCCATGCGCGAAGGCTCGGGCATGGTGGAGTTCGAGAAGCGTTTCCCGGACCGCTATTTCGACGTGGGTATTGCCGAGCAACACGCGGTGACGTTCGCCGCCGGTCTTGCTGCAGACGGCATGAAGCCGGTCGTGGCCATCTACTCGACGTTCCTGCAGCGCGGCTATGACCAGTTGATCCACGACGTCGCCCTGCAAAATCTGCCGGTGATCTTCGCGATCGACCGGGCCGGTCTGGTCGGCGCAGACGGTGCAACCCACGCGGGTGCCTACGACCTCGCATTCATGCGCTGCATTCCGAACATGACGGTGATGGCGGCGTCTGACGAAAACGAATGCCGTCAGATGCTTTACACGGCCTTACAGCAGCCGAACCCGACGGCCGTGCGCTACCCGCGCGGTGCCGGTACGGGCGTCGCGACGGTCAAGCAGATGGCCGCGATTCCCCTGGGCAAGGGCGAAGTGCGTCGCGAAACCGCCCAGCCGGCCGGCAAGCGGATCGCGATTCTGGCGTTCGGCACGATGGTCGCGCCGTCGCTGGCGGCTGCCGAGCAACTGGACGCCACGGTGGCGAACATGCGCTTCGTGAAGCCGATCGACGCCGATCTGGTGCGCCAACTCGCGGAAACCCACGACTACCTCGTCACGGTCGAAGAAGGCTGCGTGATGGGCGGCGCGGGTTCCGCCTGCGTCGAAGCCCTGCTCGCCAGTGGGGTTTTGCGACCCGTACTACAATTGGGCCTCCCCGATCGCTTCATCGATCATGGGGATCCGGCCAAGTTGCTCGCGGCGTGCGGTCTGGACAGCGCAGGAATCGAAAAGTCGATCCGCGAACGCTTCCTGGATCACGCGGCAGGCAAGTCGGTCAAGCGGGTCGCCTGACAGCGTCAGTGAGCGGGTCGCGGGACCGGGCAAGTCGCCGGGGTTTGCAGGCGCTATCGCGACCATAGCGATCTCCAACTGGAATCGGTGGGCCCTCGGGCTCATCATGCAACGCCGGCTCAGGCCGGCGTTCGCCGTTGCGCGTGTCGATCCGTGCGGCGGCTGGGTGCCGCCATCTGTCGCGTTGCGACGGCTCCCGAGGGAGCCCATCCGCACGAGGATTTTCTGCGGGGTGGAATAATTGGGGCGGCTCCGGCGTTCTCATGAAAGGAACAACAACATGAATCAGATGAATCCCGCCTTTGTGATGCCCGACGTGCAAAGTACGGTCGACACCCGCCAGATCCCGATTCAACGGGTCGGCGTGAAGGCCGTGCGTTATCCGCTAACGGTGCGTGTGCAGGGCGGCGATGTGCAGCCGACGGTCGGTACGTGGAACCTCGACGTCCATCTGCCCGCCGAGCAGAAGGGCACGCACATGTCGCGCTTCGTGGCGCTGCTCGAAGAGAACAAGGCGCCGCTGGAGCCGTCGACGTTCCGCACGATGCTGGCGGCGATGCTCGAGAAGCTCGAAGCTGAAGCCGGCCGGATCGAAGTGTCGTTCCCGTATTTCGTCAACAAGACGGCGCCGGTTTCGGGCGTGCAAAGTCTGCTGGACTACGAAGTAACGCTGACTGGCGACACCCGCAACGGCGAGACGCGCGTGTTTCTGAAGGTGCTGGTGCCGGTCACGAGCTTGTGCCCGTGCTCGAAGAAGATCTCGCAATACGGTGCGCACAACCAGCGCTCGCATGTGACGATCAACGCTGAACTGGCTGATGATGTGCCGGTGGAAGAGCTGATTCGGATTGCCGAAGAAGAGGCATCGTGCGAGCTGTGGGGCTTGCTCAAGCGGCCAGATGAGAAGTTCGTCACGGAACGCGCATACGAAAATCCGAAGTTCGTTGAAGACCTGGTGCGCGATGTGGCGCAGCGTCTGAATGCGGATGCGCGAATCGTCGCGTATGTGCTTGAGGCCGAGAACTTCGAATCGATCCACAATCACAGCGCTTATGCGGTGATTGAGCATGACAAGCGGCTCGCTCGCTAAGCGACGCTTTGTTATGACGTGAAAACGGCCGCTTGAGCGGCCGTTTTCTTTTGCAGGCTTTTTGGGCCGGAATTCCGCGTGACGTCCAATTGAACGGTCTGTGCCGAAATCCTCTGAGGGCGGTCAGCGCGCGAGCGAGGTCAGATCCCAGCGCGGCTTCACCGTGAACGCATAGTCTTTGCCCGACTGATCGGGCCAGCGTTGCAGCCGCAGTGCGCCGGCGAGCGCGATCATGGCGCCGTTGTCGGTGCACAGCGCGAGATCCGGGTAGTGCACGTCGAAGCCGCGCTTTTGCGCGGCGGCGGAGAGCGCCTCGCGCAACTGGCGGTTGGCACCCACCCCACCCGCGACCACCAGCCGCTTGAGCTTCGTCTTCTTGAGCGCGGCGAGCGATTTGGCCGCCAGCACATCGACAGCCGCATCGACGAACCCGCGTGCCAGATCGGCCTTGGACTGTTCGCAGATGTTGGCGCCGCCGAGCTTCTTCACGTGCGTCAGCACCGCGGTCTTCAGGCCGCTGAAGCTGAAATCGAGGTCGCCGGAATGCAGCATGGGGCGCGGCAGAACCACCGCGCCGGGCGTGCCGAATTCCGCCAGCCGCGACACTTCGGGGCCGCCCGGATAGCCGAGGCCGAGCAATTTGGCGGTCTTGTCGAAGGCTTCGCCGGCCGCGTCGTCGAGGGTCTCGCCAAGCGTCTCGTAGACGCCAACGTCGGTTACGCGCATCAATTGCGTGTGGCCACCCGATACGAGCAGCGCCACGAACGGAAACGGCGGCGGCTCGTCGACCAGTAGAGGCGACAGCAAGTGACCTTCGAGGTGATGAATGCCGATGGTGGGTTTGTCCCACGCCATGGCGAGCGCGTTAGCGATACTGGCGCCGACCAGCAGCGCGCCCGCCAGTCCCGGACCTTGCGTGTAGGCAATGGCGTCGATTTCGCCGCGCGCCGTGCCCGCGCGCTCCAGCACCTCTTCGAGCAACGGCAGCGCGCGCCGGATATGGTCGCGCGATGCGAGTTCCGGCACGACGCCACCGTACTCCCGGTGCATCGCAATCTGTGAATGCAGCGCGTGCGCAAGTAGCCCGCGCTTCGTGTCGTAGAGCGCGAGACCGGTTTCGTCGCAGGAGCTTTCAATGCCTAGAACGAGCATGATTCGAGGGCCGAAGGGCGCGGCGACATTCCGCTGAATGGCTGTCCGTTCGGACTTGCCGGGATGTTCAGGCGCCCTAAAAAGTGAAAAGGCAAGCCTGAAAGTATAGCAGTGCGGGGCAGGGGCCGCGGGTACAATGCGCGCCATGGAATCCTTCGATATCGCGGTCATTGGCGCGGGTGCGGCCGGTATGATGTGCGCGGCGGTCGCCGGGCAACTCGGACGGCGCGTCGTGCTGATCGATCACTCGCCGCGCCTCGCGGAAAAGATCCGCATTTCCGGCGGTGGCCGCTGCAACTTCACAAATCTGTATGCGGGACCGGCGAATTATCTGTCGGCGAATCCGCATTTCTGCCGCTCGGCGCTCGCGCGTTACACGCCGCGCGATTTCATGACGCTGCTCAAGCGGTACCACGTCACGTGGCACGAAAAGCACAAAGGGCAACTGTTCTGCGATCAGTCGAGCGACGCGGTCATTGATGTGCTGAAAAGCGAGTGCGACGCCGGCGGCATTGCCTGGCGCCAACCGCTCGCCGTCGAGCAGGTGCGGCAAGATGCAGGCGGGGGCTTCACCCTCGATACGCAGGCCGGTCCGATCCGCGCCAAGGCGTTGGTGGTGGCGACCGGCGGCCTGTCGATTCCGAAGATTGGCGCAACCGAATTTGCGTATCGGCTGGCCAAACAGTTCGGCCACAAGCTGATCGACACCCGCCCCGCGCTTGTGCCGCTCACGTTTGCAGCCGCCGACTGGGAGCCGTTCTCGGCGCTCTCAGGCGTTTCACTGGAGGTCCAGCTCGCGACCGGCAACAAGAAAACCGGCGCTGAGTTCGTCGAAGATCTGTTGCTCACCCACCGCGGCCTGTCCGGGCCGGGCGTCCTGCAGATTTCGAGCTACTGGCAACCGGGCGAGCCGATCCACCTCAACCTGCTGCCGGAGCGGGATGCCACAGAGGCGTTGCTGGAAGCGAAAACCAGCACCAAACGACAGATCGCCAACCTGCTCGCCGAATGGGTGCCGACGCGGCTCGCCCACGTCTGGCTGGAAACGCATCAGGTCCCGGCAGAGGCGCGCATCGCCGATTTGCCCGACAAAACGTTGCGGCGGATCGGTGAGGCGCTGTCGCGCTGGACGCTCACGCCGAACGGCACCGAGGGCTACCGGAAGGCCGAGGTGACGCGTGGCGGGGTCGATACGCGCGAGCTGTCGTCGTCGACGATGATGAGCGCTCGTGTACCTGGGCTGTATTTCATCGGCGAGGCGGTCGACGTGACCGGCTGGCTGGGCGGTTACAATTTCCAGTGGGCGTGGGCCTCGGGTGTGGCGGCGGGCCAGGCGGCCGCGGAATATGCCGGCGTAAACTGACCTCAGGGGGCTTGACGCGGCGGTCTCTTTATGAGAAAGGTCTGATATACTCCCCAACCTTTACGAAGTCCCGTTATTGAAAAATGACGATCATCCACGTAAAAGAAAACGAGCCATTTGAAGTCGCCATGCGCCGCTTCAAACGTACGGTTGAAAAGAACGGTCTGTTGACTGAACTGCGAGCGCGCGAGTTTTACGAAAAGCCCACGGCTGAACGCAAGCGCAAGAAGGCATCGGCGGTGAAGCGCCACTTCAAGCAGCTGCGCAGCCAGATGCTGCCAAAGAAGTTTTATTGATTCTGACGTCGCTGCGGTTCCTACGGAGCGTCGGCACGCAACCGGTGGCGGCACGAACTGCCGCCCTATGCGGACAACCTGGCCCTCGGGGTCACCTGGTCAAGCCGCATCTACTCCGCGCATATGCGTCAACCCGCTTGAGGAAGCCGTTCCAAGCGGGTTTTTGTGTTGATGCACGGCGCATGGCCAGATCTTTTTTACATTCCAACGCATTCAGGTGAGTAATGAGTCTCAAGGATCGGATCAACGACGACATGAAGGCCGCCATGCGCGCCCGCGAAACCGAGCGTCTCGGCACTATCCGCCTGCTGCTCGCCGCGATCAAGCAGCGTGAAGTCGACGAGCGCATCGTGCTCGACGACACGGCAATCACCGCGGTCATCGACAAGATGATCAAGCAGCGCAAAGACTCGATCAGCCAGTTCGAGTCCGCGGGCCGGACCGACCTGGTCGAGAAGGAAAGCGCCGAACTCACTATCCTGTCGGCGTATATGCCGGAACAGATGTCGGACGCCGAGATCGCCGCCGAAGTGCAGGCCACGGTCGCGCAAACCGGCGCTGCCGGCCCGCAGGACATGGGCAAGGTGATGGGCGTGCTCAAGCCGAAACTGGCAGGCCGCGCCGACATGACCGCCGTGTCCGGGCTGGTCAAGGCTGCGCTCGCGAAATAATGCGGTGTTCCCGGTCTGTGCGGCCCGTTCCTGGACGGGCTGGCTGCGCAGTCTTCAGGCTTTCAAGGTAGTGCCCCCACTGTGATTCCGCATTCGTTCCTGCAGGATCTGCTGAACCGCGTCGATATCGTCGACGTGGTCGGCAAGTACGTGCAACTGAAAAAGGGCGGCGCTAATTTCATGGGGCTTTGTCCGTTTCATAACGAAAAAAGCCCTTCTTTTACCGTTAGTCCGACTAAGCAGTTCTATCATTGCTTCGGTTGCGGTGCACACGGCACGGCCATTGGCTTTCTCATGGAGCATGCCGGGCTGACGTTTCCCGAAGCGGTCAATGATCTGGCGCAGTCCGTCGGTTTGACGGTGCCGCAGGAACCCTCGCCGAATCAGGGCGGCGGAGGCGGCGGCTATGCGCCGGCGGCGTCGAAAGCTGTCACGACCGCGCTGTCAGATGTGATGCAGGTCGCATGTGATTTTTATCGCAAGCAGTTACGCGGCGCGCCTAACGCGATCCAGTACCTGAAAAAGCGCGGCTTGACGGGGCCGATCGCCGCTCATTTCGGGATCGGATACGCGCCCGACGGTTGGCAGAATCTCGAAGCAGTGTTTCCCAATTACCGGGATGAATCGCTGGTGGACTCGGGACTCGTGATCGTCAGCGAAAAGGCCGACGCTCAGGGGCAAAACCGCCGCTATGACCGTTTTCGCGAGCGGATCATGTTCCCAATCCGCAATGTCAAAGGCCAGGTGATCGGCTTTGGCGGGCGAGTGCTGGAGGGCGGCGAGCCCAAGTATTTGAATTCTCCGGAAACGCCTCTATTTAGCAAAGGTAGCGAGTTGTATGGGCTGTTCGAGGCGCGCCTCGCCATTCGGGAACAGCATTACGTGCTGGTGGTGGAAGGGTACATGGACGTGGTCGCGCTGGCCCAATCAGGGTTCCAGAACGCCGTGGCGACACTTGGTACCGCGTGTACGCCGGTCCATGTGCAGAAATTACTTCGTCAGACCGATACGGTAATTTTTAGCTTCGACGGCGATTCCGCCGGCCGCCGGGCGGCACGCCGGGCGCTGGACGCGTGCCTGCCGCATGCGGCGGACAACCGGACGATCCGCTTCCTGTTCCTGCCGGCCGAGCACGACCCGGACAGCTACGTGCGGGAATTCGGCACGGAGGCGTTTGCCGAACAGGTGGAGCGGGCCATGCCGCTGTCGCAATTCATGCTGAATGAAGTGCTGGCCGGCAAGGAACTGGACCAGCCGGAAGGCCGGGCGCGCGCACTATTCGACGCCAAGCCCCTGTTGCAGGCGTTGCCGGCCAATGCGTTGCGTGCGCAGATCATGCATATGTTCGCCGACCGGCTGGACGTGCCGTTCGACGAAGTGGCCGCGCTGTGCGAAGTGGATTCCCGGATCGCCGCCGCCGCGAGACAGGCGCCGGCTCGCAAGGACCGTCGCAGCGTGACCGGGATCGAGGAAAAGACCTTGCGCAATCTGGTGATGCATCCCCGGACGGTTGCAGGGCTGGACGAAGAGGCCGAACAAGCGTTACTAACCATTACGCGGCACGGCGAATTGTTTGAGGAAGTGACCACGCATGCCCGTGCGCTGGGCGATGCGGCGGAGTTTCAGTTGCTGTCGGACCTCTTGCGAAATGGCGCCAATGCCCCGACTTTCGAGGAAATCTTTCGCAAAATTCTGGACTATGATGAAAACGTTCGGGATTTGCTGCTGAAGGATCCCACGGATACCGCCGTCATAGAGGAACGGCGAGAGCAGGAGCGGATTGTCGGCGAGGAGTTGCAGGCGGCGATCCTGAAGATGCGTTACGACGCCTATTGTGAGCGGCTCGAACAACTTTCGCGGCAATCCAGACATACCGCGGAGGAGTTCGCGGAGTTGACGGATCTGAATCAGAAACGGGCTGACATGAAGCGTCGGCTCGGGCTGTAGAAGGGGTGGGCTGGACCTGGTTTATAATAAAAGGTTATCAGCGGTTTGTTTTCCAGGCAAAAGGCGAAAGGCGATTGCAATGGCAAAGACTACAGGCGGAAAGAAATCGGCAAGCACGGGCTCTGATGAGCCGACCACTGAGGTCACGCGGGCCAGGTCTATTTCTTCCGCGAAAAGAGGGTCTGCCGAAGCCGCCGTGAGCGTGACGCCCGTTGCCCGGACGAAATCCTCGACTTCTTCCGCTGCGAAAGCGGCGTCGGTGAGTACGGTGAAAGCCGCCAAGCCGGTCACGAAGCAGCCGAGTGCCAGAAGCGCAAGGGAAGCGGTTGCCGCCCAGGACGTTGCGGTAGCGCTTGAGTCTTCAGTATCCACGGTTCTACCGGCTGTTGTCCAACAGCCGCGAGTCGAGACTACAGCCGGTACGGCGAACTCCATGACGAAAAAGCTGAACGAAGTATCCGTCGATGACGACGCAACCCCGAGCGAGGAAACTGCTGCTGCCGCTGCTCCGGGCAAACCCGACAAGGCCAAGGCACGCGACCGCCGCGCGAAGGAAAAAGCGCTGCTGAAAGACGCGTTCGCGTCGTCCCAACCCGGTACCGTCGAAGAGCTCGAAGAGCGCCGCTCGAAACTACGCGCGCTGATCAAGCTCGGCAAGGAACGCGGCTTCCTGACCTACGCCGAAATCAACGATCACCTCCCGGACAACTTCACCGAAACCGAGGCGATCGAAGGCATCATCAGCACGTTCAACGACATGGGCGTGGCGGTCTATGAGCAGGCGCCGGATGCCGAAACGCTGCTGCTGAACGACAACGCGCCAGCGGCTTCGTCGGACGACGAAGTCGAAGAGGAAGCCGAAGTCGCGCTGTCCACGGTCGATTCGGAATTTGGCCGCACCACCGACCCGGTCCGCATGTACATGCGTGAAATGGGTACGGTCGAGCTGCTCACGCGCGAAGGCGAAATCGAAATTGCGAAGCGCATCGAAGACGGCCTGAAGCACATGGTGATGGCCATCTCCGCATGCCCGACAACGATCGCCGACATTCTGGCCATGGCCGAGCGTGTCGCGAACGAAGAGATTCGGATCGACGAACTGGTCGACGGACTGATCGACGCCAACGCGGAAGACGCGGACGGCTTCTCCGCGCAGGAAGCGGAAGCGATCGAGAGCGAAGACGAGGAAGTCGAAGAGGAAGAAAGCGAAGACGAGGAAGACGACGACGGCGCGGCGCAAGCCACGGCCAACGCTGCGCAAATGGAAGCGCTGAAGCGTGCCTCGCTCGAAAAGTTCGCCATGATCAGCGAGTGGTTCGACAAGATGCGTCGTGCCTTCGAGAAGGAAGGCTACAAGTCGAAGTCGTATCTGAAGGCTCAGGAAACGATCCAGAACGAGCTGATGACGATTCGTTTTACCGCGCGTACGGTCGAGCGTTTGTGCGACACGCTGCGTGCCCAGGTGGATGAAGTGCGTCAGGTCGAGCGTCAGATCCTGCATACAGTGGTCGACAAGTGCGGCATGCCGCGTGCCGAGTTCATCGCGCGTTTCCCGGGCAGCGAAACGGATCTCGAATGGGCTGACAAGATCGTCGGCGAAGGCCACGCGTATAGCGCAATCCTCACGCGTAACATTCCGGCCATTCGCGAGCAGCAGCAACGTCTGTTGGACTTGCAGGCGCGTGTCGTGCTGCCGCTGAAGGACCTGAAGGAAACCAATCGTCAGATGGCGGCGGGCGAACTGAAGGCGCGTCAGGCCAAGCGTGAAATGACCGAGGCCAACCTGCGTCTGGTGATCTCAATTGCGAAGAAGTATACGAACCGTGGCCTGCAGTTCCTGGATCTGATCCAGGAAGGCAACATTGGCCTGATGAAGGCGGTGGACAAGTTCGAATATCGCCGTGGCTATAAGTTCTCGACCTACGCCACGTGGTGGATCCGTCAGGCCATCACGCGTTCGATTGCGGACCAGGCGCGTACGATCCGCATTCCGGTTCATATGATCGAAACGATCAACAAAATGAACCGCATCTCGCGTCAGATTCTGCAGGAAACCGGTCTCGAGCCGGATCCGGCAACGCTGGCTGAAAAGATGGAGATGCCGGAAGACAAGATCCGCAAGATCATGAAGATCGCGAAAGAGCCGATCTCGATGGAAACGCCGATCGGTGACGACGACGATTCGCATCTGGGCGACTTCATCGAGGATACGAACACCGTTGCGCCGGCCGACGCTGCGTTGCACGCCAGCATGCGCGATGTCGTGAAGGATGTACTCGATTCGCTGACGCCGCGTGAGGCGAAGGTGCTGCGTATGCGTTTCGGTATCGAGATGAGCACCGATCACACGCTTGAAGAAGTCGGCAAGCAATTCGACGTGACGCGCGAACGGATCCGTCAGATCGAGGCGAAGGCGCTGCGCAAGTTGCGTCATCCGAGCCGTTCCGACAAGCTGAAGTCGTTCCTCGAAGGCAATTAATCGAGGGACCTCCGGCTGCTGCAGCGGATACAGGGGCTTCCTGGTCGTTTTGCTGATGCGAAGCGGTCACGGAAGCCCCTTTTTCGTGTAGTATGTCGGCCAATCAGCGGATAGGCCCGGCCTTCAGACCGGGTCTTTTTGTTGGTTTCCAATCTCAGGGCCGGACGCCGTGCTGGTTGCAGGCAGCGGACTCATAATCCGCCTCCGAAAGGACACCGTGGGTTCGACTCCCACCCGGCCCACCAATGACCCTCCCGCCTTTCTCCGGAGCTTCGCTCCGTGCAGTCGAAGCCCTGTGGCATCGTTTGTCTCGTACGCGGGACTTATCAGCCGGATAAATACCTGGCAGTCCGCAGCATGACTCAGGGCGTCTAATCCGCAGTCAGCGCTCAGCACTCGTCGTCTTCCTCTGCGCAGTCGTCATCGCAGCCACCGCTCGTACAGCGGGCAGCACCTATGGCGCATCCCAATCGCAACGGTGTCACCCGTCGTCACACTTGCCGCCCCCGCCCGATTCGCCCACCTGCGAGGTCGTTGCCGCTGGCGCCGAACAAGATTGTTTTCAGAAAGACGAACCATGGCGCGTTCTTTCAACATGATGACGTCATGACGTCATGACGTCATCGGGTCGTCCGACGCCTAAACGACTCATGTCTCGATTGCAGACTTGCAGACGATTGCTAACGCCCAAACGGACGGCATCACACCGCCGTGGAAATGTGCGGTAGCGCACATAAGAAGGCGGCTTGTGCTGGGGGCGTGGGAACCATCACCTATTGTCTGATTTACCGAATCCTGGGATTTAACAATTGACGCGTCACGACCGCAAACAGGAGGAACGGCCATGCCAACCGGTGGGCTTCATCAGGGCGATAACGGCGACGAAGTCAAGACTCTGCAGCAGTCGCTTGCAGCACATGGCTTCAGTCCAGGGGCGATTGACGGCTTATACGGACAAGGAACCGCCGCAGCGGTCATTGCGTTCCAGAAAAGCGAAGGACTACTGCCCGATGGCATAGCGGGACCGCGTACGCTCTCGGCCCTTGGCCTTGCCGATTCGGATCAGTTGCCGTCCGCCATTCCTGCGGTATCCGTCGAGATCGTCAGCCAGATGTTTCCGGTCACGCCAATCGGCAACATCAAAAGCAATTTGCCGCCAGTGCTTTCAGCGCTGCTCGAAAATCGGGTCGCTGACAAGCCCATGGTCTTGATGGCGCTTTCCACCGTGCGTGCCGAGGTGGAATGCTTTCAGCCAATCAGCGAAGGACAATCTCGCTTCAACACGTCGCCGTCGGGCCATCCATTCGACCTTTACGACAACCGCAAAGATCTGGGCAATCAGGGGGCGCCTGACGGGGCGAATTTCAAGGGCCGGGGCTACATCCAGTTGACCGGGCGGCTGAACTACGCCGCGTACGGACCGAAGCTCACGCCGCGCGTCGATCTGGTCGCCAATCCTGACCTCGCTGGCGACCCCGCCATCGCCGCGAATCTACTTGCACTGTTCCTCGCGGACAAGGAACTGGCGATCAAGAACGCTCTTCTCGCCGGGAACATGGCAACGGCAAGGAAACTGGTCAACGGCGGTACGAACGGTCTGGATCGCTTCGAAGACGCTTATCAGCGCGGAACGGCTTTGATCCCCGATTCGCTCGGTAAGTAAAAATGGGCCAAAGGTGAATGCCATGAGTACCACCACTTTCGAAGCTGGGCAGATTCCACCGTCCGATCCCCCGCGCCCCCTCGATCCGCCCGCGCAAGACACCGGCGCCGGCGCAACGGTATCCGCAACTGCAACGTCGTCAGCGCCGGCGGAAAAGCCACCGTCGGGGCAAGCGCCGGAACCTCCGTCCGCGCCTGCGCCTGATCGCGCGGCGTCCACTCAGACAGGGTCGCCTGCGGAACAGTTGATACTGGAGCGGGACCTCAATGAAGCCCTCCTGCTCATGGATTTCATATCGGGGCGGCCAGACGTCCATATATCGGATATTGGTGACATCAAGTATCCAGCCCGGACTGATACTACGGCCCGCGTCGACAATGCGGATCGTGCGGGCAATGAGACCCCGACACTGTCGCCGATTGCGGTGATCAGGCGAATCTGCGCACTGCGGTATCCGCCGGAAGCGAATCTATCCATTGCCGAGCGAGCGGACAATTCCGCATTGCTGCTCTGTGTAAAGGACAAGTTGAATTCAGTGGCCCATCCGGCCAATGGTCTCACGATCGCCTACACGTACATGTTCCTGGAGGAGACGGCGCAGGCTGCGCGCGACGAAGCAAACCTGCGTCTACGTGCTGGCATTGGCGGAAAAGCGACCCGAGCCAGCATCGCGAAGGTCGCCTATCCCGGCCTGATCCCCAGTGCGAAGCGCTTCCGATGTTTCCACAAAAGCGTCGCCCGCGTTGGGGCCGCGATCACCGTCTGTTCGGCGCTCCTTTTGTGGCTGGTCGTATACGGAGTTCAACTCACTTCCCGCTTCGAGCAAGACCAAAAAAGCGCGACGGATCTTAGCACTCAGATATACGCGTTAGCGGACAAGGAAAATGCGGGCGTCACCGCTGACCGGCAAAGTCACGACAGCGTACCGAAACGTTGCAACGGAAAAATCGATGAACAGAGCAATCAGATGCGGCTGCTTTGTAACCAGTGGTCGTACCTGCAAAAACGTTATGAAAAGGCGATCAACGATGTCGGGTCGTTCGCTAACACGTGGCCGTCCGCGTGGCTGATGATTCCGTTTCCTACGGCGCCCACGCTGCAAAACAAGGCTGATGGCGCGAAGGGAACCCAGGAGGATGTGCAGTCCATCACCCTGGTTTTATCGGCATATGCAAGCTATGTGTTGCCGGTGTTATTCGGACTGGTTGGGACCATTGCTTCGTTCCTGCGCGATATCAGCAATCGGATAACCGCGAACATTCTGTCGCCTCGCGACGAGACGCTTGCAATCATCCGCATCATTCTCGGGGCCATTGCGGGACTTGCGGTGGGTCTGTTCTTCACACCCAACTCGTTAGCGGCGCAGATAAGTTCGGGAGCGGGCGTGTTGACGCTTTCGGCGTCCGGAATAGCGTTTCTCGCGGGCTACGGGGCGGACGGATTCTTTCGCATGATCGACGGAATGATTACCCGGGTATTTAGCCTCGACCAGAACCAGAAACCGGTGCACACGAAGTGATTCGCCCGGTCGTTCAATGGCGGCCGCAGCAGAGTGACTGACCGAAGGGGGATTGGATGTCGAAGACCATTGTCTTTTGTGCCGATGGCACGTGGAACGGGCCGGACGAGCAACCTTCAAAGAGCGACGGCAACACCGCTGAAGGCACGCAAAGCTGTGAACCTCAACTGACCAACGTCTGCAAACTATTCGCGTGGCTTGCCGGTGATCTGCAGCCTGCGGGAACGGACTGGGGAGGCGCTGAGATGGAAAGGTCCCTTTCGGACGCTAGCGGCGCGCCTTGTCAGATCGCAAAGTACGTCCACGGCGTAGGCAATTCACAGCAATTGCTCGACAAGGTGGCCGGTGGCGCATTCGGCGTGGGCGTCGTGGCTCGTATTGCGCGCGGCTATACGTATATCTCACGTAACTTCGTGCCGGGTGACAGCATCGTGATCGTCGGCTTCAGCCGGGGCGCGTATACGGCGCGTGCGCTTGCCGGCCTGATCTCCGGCGAGGGGCTGCTGCGGCCGGACCTCGCCGCCCTCGACGACGACACGCGTTACGACACGGCAGTGGCGGCCTGGTACCGCTGGCGGCACGGCCACGAGACAACGGTTCAGAAGATAGCAGATGGCTTCATCGAGCTGCTCGAAATCCACAGCGCGTTTTCCAATGCGCAGAAGCTGGATGACAGTTCCTTTGTGCCGGCGAAAATCACCGCGGTGGCGGTCTGGGATACGGTGGGTTCATTAGGTATCCCGATTTATCACGCAGGTGCCGCGATCGATCTGTTCCGCTTCTGCGATACGGCTATGAGTCCTAACATCAGCCTGGGTGTGCACGCGGTATCGCTTGACGAGCAACGCAAACCGTTCGAACCAACGTTGTGGGACCCCAATCCCAACTTGATACAGGCGGTGTTTCCGGGCGGCCACTGTGATGTCGGCGGAGGCTATCCTGATCATGGTTTGTCCGATGGCCCTCTGCTCTGGGTCGTCGACAGGCTGCAACATCCCGATGTGGGATTGAAGTTCACGCTCCATCCTCCCGTTGACGTCAAGTCCGACCCCCTTGCCGCCCGGCACCGCGAGTGGGTGGGGAGCCCCATGTGGCTGGCCGCCGGTGTTTCTCCGCGAACCATCCCTGCTGCGATGGTTGTCAATGATTCGGTTCGCCAACGTATGAACGGCAAACCTGAAGACCTGTTCGGTACGCAGGGCACGCAGTCACCTTACTCGCCGGGTAATTTGCCGCATCAATAAGGTTCGTTCGTGCGGGCCTCGAAATCAGGCACGGCTGCTTCGTTTTCAAAAATGCATGCATTGCTGCGTCTTGGTATCGATAGCACTGGCGCGGGCGCGATCGTCTGTTCGATGCATGAGCCCGTGGACAGGACAACATCGAAACCCGGGCGTGGGATCGCGTCAAACTGAAAACGGAGGTTTGCGATGAAGGCAACAGCAAAGAATGCCGCTCCACCGGATCAACCGCTTCTCGACCTGACACCCTATGGATATGGCCCGGGCGATTCAGTCAGCGACGTCACGGAAAATGCCGCGGTGACGCATCACACGCTGAAGCTCAAGGGACGCTCGATTGGCTATACGGCGCGGGCGGGACACCTTGTTACCACGCATACCTATAGCTCACGGCCGGGCGCCAAATTGTTCTACGTGTCGTTCACTGCCGATAACCCGACGTCGTCCCCGCGTCCGGTGACCTTTTTCTATAACGGTGGCCCAGGCTCGTCGTCGGTATTCCTGCTGCTGGGTTCGTTCGGACCGAGGCGCATAAAAACGAGCATGCCGAGCTTTACTCCACCGGCTCCGTACGCGCTCGAAGACAACCAGGACAGCTTGCTCGATCAGACCGACCTCGTGTTTATCGATCCAGTGGGAACGGGTTATTCGACCGCGATTGAACCCGGTTGCAATAAGGATTTCTGGGGCGTCGATCAGGATGCGCGCTGTATCAAGCAGTTTATCAAGCGCTATCTGACGGTTTTCAATCGCTGGAACTCGCCCAAATATCTGTTTGGGGAATCGTACGGAACGCCACGTACCTGTGTACTCGCATGGATGTTGCACGAAGATGGTGTGGATCTGAATGGCATTGTGCTGCAGTCGTCGATTCTCGATTACTCGCAGACGGGCAACCCGATCGGTGCGCTGCCAACCTTCGCCGCCAATGCCTGGTTTCACAAGAAGGTAACGGTGTCCCCAGCGCCCCGCAATCTGCCGGGGTTCATGGACAAGGTGATGCAGTTCGCCGACGGCCCGTATGCGAATGCGCTGGACGCATTCCCCACCGTCGATCCTGACGTTCTGCAGCATTTGAGCGATATTCTCGGCATCCCGACTATCGTCCTCAAATACTGGCGACTCGATCCCTTAACGGGAGATGGATCAGTATTCCTGACGAGTTTGCTGATGGACGACGGACTGGCGCTGGGTTCGTATGACGGTCGTGTCACTGGCGTGGACACCGGCATTTCCGAATTCGTGTCACCGGATTCGGGCAGCAACGATCCCACCATGGCGGCTGTGGATGGTGTCTACACAGCAATGTGGAACGTGTACCTCAACGAAGAATTGAAGTACACGTCGATATCGCCATTCATGGACCTCAACGACAAGGCCTTCGAAAACTGGGACTTCAGTCATGTCGATCCGACGGGCGCCCAACGCGGCGGGATCGGCAGTCTCTACACGGCGGGCGATCTGGCGGCGGCAATGTCCGTCAATCCGTATCTAAGGGTGTTTTCGGCAAACGGGTACTACGACGCCGTAACGCCGTTCTTCCAGACCTTGATCAATTTCCAGACCATGCCGGTGGGCAACGCGCAGATCGAAAGCAATCTGACGTTCCACGCGTATCCGTCGGGCCATATGGTCTATCTCGACGATGCGTCGAGAACCGCGATGAAGGCGGACCTCTCTTCGTTCTATGGAGAGGCAAAAGTGCACGCCACCGCGATCAAGGAAGCAGTGAAGCCTGCGCAGACCGCAACGGGGGGCGTTGCGCGCTATCGCAAACGTTCAGGTCGTACGCCGTACTGAGTGACTTGACCCATGCGACGACACACCGAGACGCACGCGGCGGCTTTGGCAACAGGCCGCGTGCAGGTCGTGTGTCCGCGAAAATGCTGGCTTGTTTAACGACAGCGTTCGTACTATTGTTGCTTGCAGGTGCACCGATACTTAGGTGAACTGGGTGCTGCCATGAACGCATAGATGTCGCTACGCGCAGTTTCCAGTCACCACGCCGTTTCCGCATTCAATTCTGCTGGGGAGCGCTATGAATGCGTCGTCTAAGGTGGGCGGTCGAACAAGCGCTGCGGCGAAGCCGAAAGAGAACAACGCTGTCCACCCCTTCGAGCAAGTGCTTCATGACGAACTCAATGAAATCGTCAAGGCGCGGAACGGCCGGACGGAACAGGTCGGTCAACCTGCGCCGGCGGGTCAAGCAACCGCAGGCAGCCTGGCGGATACATTGCGGCGAAGCGAAGCGCTCGACCTCAAGGGTTTGGCATTGTCCGGCGGCGGCATTCGTAGCGCGACCTTTAGTCTCGGCGTCGTGCAGGCCCTTTGCGAGGGCAACGTGCTGCGTCAGTTCGACTATCTCTCCACGGTGTCCGGCGGCGGCTATCTTGGCGGCTGGCTTTCCGCGCAACTTCTCAATCGGTTTCCCTCTGGAAACGTAGCGGAGCTCGAGTCGTTACTCAGTCCGACGGTCTCGCCGGGTGGTCCACCTAAAGCGGTGGAAGATGACTCGATCGGCTTCCTGCGCGAGTACAGCAATTACCTGACGCCACGAGTCGGCTTGTTGAGCACCGACACACTGGCCGCCATCGCAGCGTACGTGCGTAATCTCACGTTGATTCAGGCAATCTTCATTTCGTTGATCGTCGCGGTGCTTTTGTTGCCGCGCTTCGTGTTCTTTCTCGCGAGTTGCGTGCTTCACTGTGAGCTGACGGAGTGGCTTCCAGGGCCGTTGGGCGTGGCGTTGCTCGCTGGAAGTGTCGGCGGAATCGTGCTTAATCTACGCGCGGAGCAGGACAGTCGATGCGCGAAGACCGTATTTGTTTTGAAGTACGTAATGTCGCCGGGCGTACTCGCGGCGTTCCTGATTGCCATTGAGATGGCGAATCCTCGTGGCCTTATCAGAGATTGGGGCATCGGCTGCTGGATAACCTTTTTCATGGTGTTCTACGCGCTCGTTGCATGGGTGCTTCCGGCACAGGATCGGTATCCCGGCGCCGGTGCGGTTAAGGATGGCGGAACATCATCGAGGACTTCTGCGCGCAGGAAACCCGTTGTGCCTCTTTCCAAGCGCCTCATGATCGTATTCGCAGGTCTGCTGGCGGGTGCGGCAGGTGGCGCAGTGCTATTCGTGATCCATCAGGCAACACTCGGGATGAACGATCAGGCATTGTGGTTCGCCGTATCGATTGCGCCGTTCCTGATTCTGCAGGCTTTCGCGCTGACCATCGTGCTGCATCTGGGACTGGTCGGGCGCATCTTCGATTACGACGTGCAGGAGTGGTGGGCGCGCTATGGCGGCTGGCTCCTGGCGATCACGATTGGCGTCGGCGGAATCTTTGCTGCCGGGATCTATGGCGCGGCGCTGGTGGTGTACGGCGGCGCATGGCTCGCCTACGCTGGCGGACCGGGATGGCTGGTCGTATCGCTCTGGGGCGTGATCACGGGCGCGTCAAAAAAGACCGATGGTATGCGCAACTCCTGGATGGAGCGCGCATTGGTCGTGGTGCCGTATGTGTTCATCATAGGACTACTGGTGATCGTCTCGTACGCAATATACCGGTCGCTTCCGGTCGGGTTGACCGCACCCGGCGTGTCGATTGCTTGTGACCCTGTCACGCTGCAGAATCCACGCATGCCGGGGTTTCCGGCCCCGGGACCCAGTTTCGTGCAAGCGGTTGCGGAGGTGTCCAAATGTCTGTCGATGCAGGCGAATCACGCGATAGCGGTGGGTTCATACGCGTTCAATACGGTATGCCTGGCGCTTCTGTTCTTTGCTCTCGTCTGCTTCTTACTGGTATGCCGCGTCGACATCAACCTGTTCTCACTCTATAACTTTTACCGGAACCGGCTGACACGATGCTATCTCGGCGCGTCGCGCGCGGCGGACGGCGAACGGCATCCACATCCGTTCACCGGTTTCGACATCGACGACGATTTTCCGCTCGATCAGCTAGCCGCGAACACGACGCGCGACTTTGCCCAACGCCCCTATCACATCCTCAACACGACGCTGAACATGACATCAGGAGAAAACCTGGCGTGGCAGCAACGCAAGGCCGCATCATTTTTCTTCTCGCCGCTCTACTGCGGATTCCATTTGCCACGAAAGGAGGAACCCGGTCAGCGCAATGGCGGCTTTGCGAAGACGAGCGAGTATATGCGCGGCAAGCACGCGTTCGGACCACTGAACGATTTCGGGCCCATGCTCGGGGGCTCGGTAGCGGTCTCGGGCGCAGCCGTCAGCCCCAACTCCGGCTTTCACACCGATCCTGGCGTTGCGTTTCTGCTTACGCTGTTCAATGTGCGGCTTGGCCGCTGGTGTCCGAATCCGGCATTGGGTAACATGCCGCGGCGATCGAGTCCGATATTTGGCGGGGCGCTGTATCTTAACGAGTTGTTTGGCGCCGCAAACAGTATTTCGAACTACGTTTATCTTTCCGACGGCGGACACTTCGACAATCTCGGCATTTACGAACTCGTTCGGCGGCGCGCAGGCCTCATCGTGCTGTGTGATTGCGGAGAGGATCCCTCATTGCAGTTCGACGACCTGGCCGACACCATCCGAAAGTGCTCGGCTGATCTTGGCGCGGACATCATCATTGATGTCGATCCATTGCGGCGCGAGTCTTGTGACAACCCGCCTCCCTACAGCGGGAGTCACGTGGTGGAAGGCAAGATCCGGTATCCGCGTCTGGAGGGCGACGCGCCCAACGCCCCCGCGTTCGTGGGCAAGCTGATTTTGATCAAGCCCACCTTGTCCAAAGAAATATACGCGTCTGCTCCGGATCTACGTAACTACGCGCTCGTTGAACCCGCGTTTCCGCAGCAGTCCACGGTCGACCAGTGGTTCAACGAGGCGCAATTCGAAAGTTACCGGAAACTCGGCTATCTGATTGGACGTCACCTCCTGAAGAAACACCTCAACGACGGCAGCACGCTTGTCACACGGCTGAACCGCGTGGTCTAGCGGGTCATACGGATTTCAATCTTCGATCCCCAGTTCGTTCTTATACGCGTAGGGATTCCAATGGCACGGAGGGGACTGTGAATCGGCAAAGCCAATTGCGCGTATGCATACTCGCCCTCGTGGGACTCATCAGCATGTGCGCCAGTGCACAGCCTGAATCAGGTCATGTGCTCGATGAAGCAAAGCAGGCGGGCCGGACAGCCGCGTCGTTTCCTCTTGCGGACGATCCCTATTTTCAAGGCATGGACCGGAATATTCCCCTGACTGTGGACGAGATCAAGGGACGCAACATGTGGTTCATGTGGAGCGGAGGTAACGACAGGTTCTGGGACGCCATGACGAAGAGCACGTTCGGTGCCTTCGACATTCTGAAGTCGATCAGCTCCTACCCGAGCCAGGGTCATTCGCGAGACGATCGCTGGAGCTACCTGGGCGTTGTCAACGAGCCTTGCTTCGAGAAGCCTTCCGGTCCTGATCCGCTGCGTTTCGGTTTGTGGCTCGATCAACGGAGTAAAGACTGCGCGGCGGATCCGTTCGAGGACGAAAAGAAGTACCCGGGCGTCAAGATCGGGGCACGTGGCACGACGTTCAGCAGCGGTGACAAGCTGCCGGTCGGATCCTACTACGGCTATGCGACGGGTATTGTCGGTCTGCGTCTTTTCCCCAATCCGGATTTCGACGAGAAGGCCGACAAAGCATGGAACGCGCGCCGTTTCTATGAAGACCCCAAGTACTACAACGATGCCAATCTCATTCGCCCTTATCGCGTGGGCATGACCTGCGCGTTTTGTCACGTCGGTCCGAGCCCGGTACATCCGAGCGCCGATCCAGAGCATCCGCAATGGGTCGATCTGAGTGGCACGGTGGGATCGCAATACATGTGGGTGGATCGACTGTTCATTAACAACGCGTCGAAACCCGAAGGGCAGCAGAACTTCATGTATCAGCTCACGCATACGTGGCGGCCCGGGACCATGGATACGTCGCTTGTGTCTACTGACAACATCAATAATCCGCGGACGATGAACGCACTTTACGACCTGCACGCGCGCCTCGGGAAGGCGCTGACGATCGGGCAGGAGAAGCTGGCAGGTGGGGGGCTCAATAACAAGCAGTTCAACGATTTTGTCACTGACGGTCCCTTCACGAAGTTCTATAAAGCGCCTGACACCGTATGGACTCCGCACGTTCTCAAGGATGGAGCGGATTCGGCCGGCGTGCTGGCGGCATTGAACCGCGTGTATTTGAACATTGGGCTCTTTAGCGAGGAATGGCTGCTCCATTTCAACCCGGTGTTTGGCGGCAAGCCCGTCTCACCTATTCAGATTGCGGTAGCGCAGAAGAATTCGACTTACTGGCAAGTCACAGAAGCCGGTACGTTCGATGTTGCGCAATACCTGCTAGCGGCGACGCAGCCGGACCATTTGAGCGACGCGCCGGGCGGCAAGGCATTTCTCACCGATACCTCCACGGCAAATGGAGCCGCGCTTCTGCAGCATGGCAAGGAAGTATTCGCAGATACCTGCGCGCGCTGCCATTCGAGCAAGGGGCCGCCTGCTCCGGCAAGCCTCAATCTGACCCACTGCGCCGGCCCGAATTATCTCAAGTGCTACAAACGATATTGGCAATGGACGCAAACCAGCGACTACAAGACGCAGATGCGCAAGGTCGTCGATGCGCCCGACTTTCTCGATGGAAAT
This sequence comes from Paraburkholderia sp. GAS41, assembly GCF_050436545.1. Classification (NCBI taxonomy): domain Bacteria; kingdom Pseudomonadati; phylum Pseudomonadota; class Betaproteobacteria; order Burkholderiales; family Burkholderiaceae; genus Paraburkholderia; species Paraburkholderia sp. GAS41. The sequence goes on along the minus strand of NZ_JBNDMK010000002.1, from coordinate 22,867 downwards.
TATCTGTCGAGCGATGCGCGCATTCCGGTTACGCTGTTGCGCACCAACATCTGCAGTCCACTTGCGACCAATGCGATACGCGGCAACATATGGGACAACTTTTCCTCGGAGTCCTACAAGACGCTGCCTTCGGTCGGGTCGGTCACGCTTAACGATCCGTTTACCGGCGAGCGCTGGCAATACGCCATGCCTGATGGCGGGCGTGGCTACACGCGAGTGCCTTCGCTCATCAGTATCTGGTCGACGGCGCCGTTCCTGCTCAACAACACGCTCGGGCCTGCGCAGTTCGATAGCAATCCGTCGGTTGCGAGCCGGATGAACGTGTTCGACCAGTCGATCGAACAGCTTTTGTGGCCGGAGAAGCGGCTGCATGACACGCTTCTGGGCGACAAGGTGCCGGGCTTCATCGACCGAACCTCGGTACGCAGTGAGATATCGATTCCACCCAGCTACCTGCCCAAGGCGTTGGCGCCGTTCAAAGCCGCTTTGGGCAGCCGGGCTAAACATTTTTTCGACTCGGAAGGAAACCTGACGATTGGACCGGTTCCGTCGCAGATCCCCGTCAATCTGCTGGCCAACCTCCGGCCGCTGCCGGAAAGCCGTGATCCCGTGCTTGTCGCGGCCCACATTGGAAACGTCGCGAACCTGCTCTTCACGCTCGGTTACGATCTGCTCACACTGCCGCCGAACGCGACTGACGCCGAACTGCGCGTGAAATACGAGTCCCTGAAAAAGCCGATGCTGGATCTCAGCAAGTGCCCGGACTTCGTAGTCAATCGCGGGCATTACTTTGGTACGGCCGAGTTCAACAACCAGAGTGGGCTGACAGCGGACGAGCGGTCGTTCGGGCAAGAGCCGGTTCTGAGCGACGACGACAAGCGAGCGGTGATCGCATTCCTGAAGACGTTTTGAGAATCAGAAGGCCACGATGCTAATCGGCAATGTCTACTCCTGATGATGAGGAACTCACCGCCCGCAGCATTCCGCGGCGCTTGCGGGGCATCCCGACAGCAGTTCGCGAGCGGGTGTGCGTTGTGAGGTGCGTGCGCGTCGCGAGGTGATTCTCGCGGGCGGTGCGTTCAATACTCCGCAATTGTTGATGCTGTCGGGGATGGGTCCCGCGGAGCACCTGCGGGCGCACGACATCCCCGTGCGCGTGGATCTTCCCGGAGTCGGGAGCAATCTTCAGGACCGCCATGAAGTCGCGGTCGTCAGCCATATGGCGACGTCCTGGAGCGTGCTGAAGGACGCGAAGTTCTCGATTGACGATCCGGTTTATCGTTCGTGGCGCGATTTGCGCAGAGGCGTCTACATCACCAACGGTGCGGCTGCGCTCCACTAACCCGCGCGACATGCCGGTCATCGCCTTTCACTATTTCGAGGAAGGCCGCGGCGAGTCAGGCAATGATATGCGCTCGGTCGTCGAGGCCATCCGGTTTGTGCGCGGGCTAACCGGGCCGCTCGTGGAGCGCGGTTTGATCGCGCAGGAAGAACTTCCTGCCGCGAGCGTTCAGGACGACGCCGACCTGGCCCGCTATGTTCGTGACAATGCGTGGGGTCATCATGCGCCGTGTACGTGCGCCATCGGGGCGCCTTCTGCAGGAGGCGTGCTGGATAGCAGACTTTCTGTGCAGGGGGTACGCGGCTTGCGCGTGGTGGACGCGTCGGTTTTCCCGAAGATTCCGGGATTCTTCCTGGCCAGTGCGATCTACATGGTTGTGGAAAAGCGGCCGAGATGATCCTGAGCGAAGCCGCGCGCACGAAATAGCGGCAGCGGCAGATGCGGGACGTTCATTGTTCAGAGGGTAATCAGATCCTAGAATAGAAGCGTATGGCCGAGCACGCGGCGTGCTCCCTGCTGCGCGACGCAAGCGAGATGACGGCGAGATACGATGAATATATTCAGGTTTCAGGCGGCTACGGAATCGAAGTTCCTCAATGGCTCACCGGCGCTCGGTGCGATTCGCGCATGGCTGGTCGACATGCTTTGCTGGCCGGCCCGATTCGAGGATCCGCAGGTCGAACAGGAATTTACCGAGGACTACGGTCGGCGTTTTGCCGACTTCCGCCGTGCGGCGCTCGTGCTAGGAACGCTGATCTGGGCCTGTTTTGGCTGGTGGGAAATCAGTCTTGCGCAGGGCAGTCCCGTGTTTCGGCCGTATTTTCCGGAGATTTTCGCGTGGCGTTGTGCCGGCACGCTGGGTGCGTCCGTTGGCATTGTGCTGGCCTTCAGGCTGGCTTTCTATCGGGACAACGTAGCACATTGGATCCTGCTGTCGGGGTTGGCGTTCATGTGTGCGTGCCTGTTGATGCAAACGATCCTCGCGCCGCGCCCGTTCAACTTCACGCATTTTTTTGTCGGCTTCTATCTGATTCTGTTTTATCAGTTCGGCTTCCTGCGCCTGCGCGCCAAGGCGACGCTGATCCTGACGACATGCGTGATCGCCGTGATCGTGTTGGCACAACTGTTCACACATGCAGTCGAGCCAGACAATTTCGCAGCAGGCATGTTTTACCTTCTGAACGTCGCTCTGCTCGGCCACAGCGTCAATGTGAATGCCGAGCGGCATGTGCGCGAGCGGTACATCGCTGTCCAGGCGCTGGCGCATAGCAACGACGCCCTGCAGCGCGCCAACGTCGAACTTGCGCAAAAGCATCACGACCTCGAGCGCTCGCGGCGCGATCAGCAGACCAAGTCGGAGGCACTGATTGCCTTACGCGAGCAGCAACGGGAAGCCGCCGAACGGGCGAGCCGGGCCAAATCGCGCTTTCTGGCCGCTGCGGCGCATGATTTGCGGCAGCCGATGCACGCGCTGAACCTTTTTCTCGCCGCTGCGAGCGATGCGCAAGACGCGCGTGACCTCGAAGCGTCGAGCAAACTGATCGGGGAAGCGCGGAAGGCGTCGGTGTTGACCGCGCGCCTCTTCAACGCGGTGCTCGATCTGTCCAAGCTTGAATCGGGGCACGTCAAACCGACCTATACGAGCATCGACCTGAATCGCGCGGTCGAGGAGGCGGTCGAGCAACTCGCACCGTTTGCAGCGAGTCGCGGGGTCGCACTGCGCTATCGGAAGGCACACCACAAGCCCGCGTGGGTGCGGACCGATGCCGACTGGACTCCACGCGTGCTCAGCAACCTCATCTCGAACGGGATCAAGTACGCGGATTCGTCGAAGGCGGGTCGCTGTGCGGTGATCGTGGGGGTGGTACGCATGCCGAACTATGTGCGGCTCGACGTTATCGATAACGGCATAGGCATCGCCACGGAGCATTGGGACGCGATTTTCCAGCCCTTCGTGCAGATTGGAAACCCGGAGCGGGATCGCGAGAAAGGGCTCGGGCTCGGCCTGTCGATCGTCAATGCAGTGGTGTCGCTGCTGGAAGGACACCGGCTCGAACTGAAGTCGATCGAGGGACGAGGCTCGCGCTTCTCGGTGCGCATGCCGTCGGCCGAACTGTTTGCGGTGCCGGATGCCGAGGTGCCGCCCGCCGACGCTGTAGCGGTGCCGTCACCGTCGTCGCTGCGTGGTCTCTACGTGTTGCTGGTGGAGGATGACAGCCTGGTACGCGCGTCGATGGAGGCGTTGCTGGCGCGCTGGGGCGTACTGGCCGATGCAGTTCGTTCGGTGGCCGAGCTCAACGAGCTGCTACAGACCATCGAACGCGTGCCCGATCTGGTTATCACCGACTACCGCTTGCCGGAGCTGTCCACCGCGCACGACGTCATACGTTTGCTGGGCGCGCACTTTTCGCGGCCGGTGCCGTGCCTCGTGGTGACGGGCGAAGCGGGGGTGACCGCCGAGGGTGCGTTGCCCGAGCGCTGCGTGCTGAGCAAACCGCTATCCGCCGACGTATTGATCGCGCGGATGCTCGAAATGACGGATGCGCGCGCCCGCGTGGACTAGACCCCTGCGACCTGCGCGGTGGTTGGAATTTCAATGCCGCGGCGCGCCATTTCGACGATCAGAAAGGTGCGCCGTGCCACGTTGAAGCGGCTCAGCAGGTCGCTGATGTACTCCTTCGCAGTGTTCTCCGTAATGCTCATCTTTCGCGCGATCGCCTTGTTCGACAAGCCCTGCAGGAGGTAGCGCAAGGTTTGCGCGAGACGCGGCGGCAGGTTCAGCGAATCGATCGGAATGCCCTTGTTCGGACCCGGCGACTGGGGGGTATGGCCGCCTTTGCCGAGCACGCTGTTGGGCAGATAGACACGTCCGTTCAGGATGGTCTGCAAGGCTTCCCGGAAAACTGCCCCGCCTTCTTCGCTGGCCTTCGAAATGAAGCCGCCGGCGCCGTTCTTGATGCAGTCCAGCACTGTCTCCCGGTCATCCTGCGCGGACAGCATCACGACATGCACGGCGCGCTCGTGTTCCTGCAGCCAGCGCAGCAGGTCCAGCCCGGTGTGATCGCCGCCAATCTGATAGTCGAGAAAGACGAGATCGTAGGTCTTGTTTTGCAGCCGCTCGACGGCGGCGGCGTACGAGCCGGCTTCGTCGATGTCGAGTGTCGGCTCGGACGCCAGGATGAGGCTCTTCATGGCGAGACGCGTCAGGCCTTCATCTTCTACAAGCAGCACGTGGCGGAAATACAGGTTGTCCATCGTTACCTCTCCAGTCCTGAGCCATGGTACCCGTGTTCGCGCCCGTTGCTATCCCCCCATAGCGGGGGACCCTTCCGGGGCCCCCGTCTGGAGGCGTTTTCCCCTCTCATGGCCGGTTTTGCCAAAGACGCCATCCGCGCAGCATGGAGTCGTTGCAGATCCGACCACAAGGGACTTCGCTATGCGTACGCTATACCCCGGTTTGAAGAGCCTGCTGAACACCTTCGGCTTCGCTTCGGAAGACGAGACACGGTCTAGTCGGTTCAAGCCGGATCCTGAACCGGTGGCGGAGCGGGAAGCAACCCTCCTGGCGGAAATTGTGCGGGCGCGATCGCTCATTAGCCGGATCGAGTCGCGCGGCGTGAAATTCCCCATCCAGATATACGAGGTGCTCGAACAGACCTACGCGGCGTACGAACAGAATCGCTGGACCCTGCAGGTCGATCGGAGCTTCTACAACACCTTGAGCCTGCTGGAGTCGGTCGTACGCCACCGGCGTGGCGCCGCAGCGGGAGGACGTGCATCGCCGGATGCAACCGTCCGCAATAGCGGCAGTCCGGGCTGGACCGTCATCATCAGCAATCGCCGGAAGGTGCTGGACGGGAATTGGTGAGCGGGCGGTGTGGATTGCCCGCAAGGTTCGAGGACAATGCCGGGAGCCCATGTTTGGATTAGAGTGGCATGTGGTTTTTCATCAATCGTCCCTAGAGGCGGAACGACTCCATGCGTGTACCTGATGAATTGACGAAACGACGACTAACACAAGCGCGTCGCCTGTTGGCGATCGCACAAACGGGGCTGCATTACACGACCGGAGCATTCGACAAGGAACGCTACCAGGAATTGCTCGGTCTCGCACAGGACCAGCTTGCCGACCTTGCGGATGTCAGTACCGCCCACGTCGCGCAACTTTTCGCTCATGAAAGAGGTTACGCAAATCCGAAAATCGACGTCCGCTGCGCCGTCTTCAATGAGACCGGCGAGGTGCTGCTCGTGCGCGAAGCCGCGGATGGCCGATGGTCCCTGCCCGGAGGATGGGCCGACATCGGCGCCTCGCCGGGCGAGAATGCGATACGTGAAGTCCGCGAGGAGAGCGGGTACATCGTGACTTTGGCTCGATTGCTCGCGGTGTGGGACATGCCGAAGCACGAACACCCGCCTTCGCTGTTCCACACCTGGAAACTGGTGTTTCTCGGCAACATTGTCGCGGCCGGCGATATTTCCGGCGTGGAAACAGACGCCGTTGGATTCTTTCCGGTCGGGGTGTTGCCGCCGTTATCGCTGGGGCGAATCTTGCCCGAACAGATTCGCAGACTTGACGAACTTCGGCGCAACGGGGAAACGGAGTTTGACTGAGGCAACAGTCGCCAGCTGGATCATCATCTGCGAACGGAACCGGAAAAGAGCACGCGAGTGGCGAAAAATCTGCGAGCGCGCTAGGCTTTGCGTTCACATTACGACGCCCATGCCGAAGGTACCCTAATGACTCTCCACCTGCTGATTCTGGTCGCCGGCATCTGGGCCGGTGCACAGAACGCGCTTGCCGGCGGGGGATCGTTTGTCACCTTGCCCACGCTCATCCTGTCCGGCATGACGCCGCTTGCGGCCAACATCACGTCGACGGTCGCGCTGTTTCCGGGGCAATCGGCCTCGGGGATTGCCGCGGCGAAACTGGTCACCGGCGCGGGCAAGCTTCCGTTCCGGGCTTTGTTCGTGATCAGTCTGGTGGGCGGCGCGCTCGGCGGACTGCTGCTGTTAAGCACACCTTCAAAGGTGTTCGAGCATCTCGTACCCTGGCTCGTGCTGTTCGCCACCGTGATGTTCGCGTGGGGCAGTTTCTTCCGCAAGACCCGTGAAGGAAGCGCCAATCTCGGACCCATCAAGACCTCGGTCGCGCAGCTTGCGATTGCCGTCTACGGTGGTTATTTTGGCGGCGGTATCGGCTTCCTGATGATGGCCGCGCTCTCGATGGCCGGCGTACCCACCCGCAACGCGGCCGCGATCAAGAATGCGCTTGCAGGCGTGATGAATGCGTCCGCCGTGGTGATCTTCGTGATGTCGCCGCAATTGCACTGGATCGCGGCCATCACGATGGGCTGTGGCGCGATCGTGGGGGGCGTGACCGGTTCATGGGCCGTGCAACGTATCAACGAACGGGCGCTGCGGGTCATCGTGGTCTGTATCGGTGTAGCACTCACCATTGGGCTGTTCGTGCGGCCGGTCTGAGCGGCCGCCCCCGGCGGTGACCACGTTTGATTCTCGCGATGGCTCAGGCGAGTGCATCGAAGGCATCGCCTAGGTTTTCGTTATCGGGCGCTCGTTACCTTTGCGTCGGTCCAGCGGGCGCCGGCACGCTGCGTCTGACCGCCCGTGGGCTTCCCGGTGACGATCTGGATGGGCGTGCTGCTGTGGCGCCGGACGTCGGCGGCAACGTCCTGGCTCATCCAGCGCATCCAGCCCGATTTGCGGTCGCCCAGAACAATCAGGTCGGCGTCCACTTCGTTTGCGAACGACGCAATCGCGGAACCGATCGTCACGCCTGACAGGGGTAATGTGACCATGCGAGCGTCCGCAGTGTGGGCATGCTCGTCCAGCATATTCGCCATACGCGTGGCGATGGTGCGTCCGTTTGCCTCCATGGCTTCGACGATCAGACCGACATCGGCATCAAGCGGCCCAAGGAAGCAGGGCGTCGGGTCGACCACGTGCAGCGCAACGATGTGAGCGTCGTATTTGCGGGCGACTTCAATGGCCGACGCCATGACGGTGTCGGACGAATTCGCGCTGACGGCAACGAGGATTTTCGTAAACATAATGAACACCTTCCAGTAATGGGACGCACGACAGCAGTCTCGTGCTGTTCGTGATCCATGGCGATATCGTCGCGCCTCAAAGTAAGGGAAAACCTGGCGCGGCATGGCTTGCCGGAAACAGGCGTGAGCGTCCTTAGCCGGCCAACCTAGTAGGCCCAATATCCGTAGCGTTGCGGATAGCCGTACACGACCGGGGCCGGGGGCGGCGCATACACGACGGGCGGTGCGGCGTAGACCGGGGGCGGGGCGTAGACCGTCGGTTGCGCGGAAATGCTGTTGCCCTTGGACGTCATGCACTGGGCGTAGGCGGCGTCATAACGCGCCTGCAGCCCGGCGGACGAATCCCGCGCCCCGTTTGCACCCGCGGCACTGCCGAGCAGCAGGCCCGCGCCGGCGCCAATGGCTGCGCCAACGCCGGCGTTGCCGGCTGCGGCGCCGAGGAGCGCGCCAGCGGCGGCGCCGCCCAGCGTACCGATCGCGGAACTGCCCACCCCGCTTTGCAACGCGCTTTGCGAAGCCTGGCCGGGATCGTCCGAGTGGAAGGCATAGTCCCGGCATGCGTAATCGTCCTGCTGGAACTGGTTGAGTGGCATGCCCTTCGGCGGCAGCGCGACCACGGACGGGCCGGTGGGCGGCATCACGGCGCAGCCCGTCAATGCGACTGCAACGACAAGCATGGGTGCGGCGACGCGGGTGATTCTTGAGAGGTTCATGATGGTCTCGGTGTTCGGTTCGTGGTTCGATGGAAGCCATCGTAACGAGGCCGAATGAGTACAGAATTAGGTCGAATTCCATCCAGTCGCTGCACGCTCACCCGCGAACCCATCCGCCGGACTACGCTCGCCCTGCCGATTGCGACTTCATTCTCGCGACATCTAATCTGTTTATGGGCAAGGTGATGCCGCAATTCGGTGCGTGCACCCTTGCCGATCCGCACGGTTCCTGGGCATTGCCTTTACAGACGGGCTTTCCAGCGAAATTTTCCGGCTCCCGGCCAATGCATGGAATGGCAGGAGCCTGTGCATTTCGGTCATTGCTTCTCGTTAACCCTCCCTTTTGAGTCGCGGCCTACGCGGTTACTTTCTGGGCGGTCAGGTAGTGGCGCGAATCGGCTGCCACACCTCTGCATCTCTGCATCTCATCCCAGCGCGACGGCGCTTTCTGTGGCATTCGCCAGGCGCGCAGGCTGAAGTGCCGTCTCAAGCGGGTTTTTGAAGGAGTACGGATATGGCACGGATCATTGGAGGCATTGCCGCCTCGCATACGCCCACCATCGGATTTGCTTTCGACAAGAACAAGCGGGACGACCCCGTTTGGGCGCCGATCTTCGAAAATTTTGCGCCAGTGGCAGACTGGCTTGCCGAGAAAAAGCCGGATGTCATCCTCGCCATCTACAACGACCACGTCACGTCGTTTTTCTTCGATCACTACTCGGCGTTCACGCTAGGCGTGGGTCCCGAGTGGCACGTCGCGGACGAGGGCGGCGGCGCGCGCGATCTGCCGCCTATCAACGGGCATCCTGGCCTCGCCGCGCACATCGGCAGTTCGCTCATGGCCGATGAATTCGACATGTCCTTCTTCCAGAACAAGGCGCTCGATCACGGCTGCTTTTCGCCGCTGTCCATGCTGTGTCCGCACAAGCCTGAATGGCCCGTCAAACTGGTACCGCTACAGATGGGCGTGTTGCAGATGCCTATTCCGAGCGCGCGCCGTTTCTACAAGCTTGGCAAGGCGCTCAGGCGTGCAATCGAAAGTTATCCTGAGGATCTGAAGGTCGTGATCCTCGCGACCGGCGGTCTGTCGCATCAGGTACATGGCGAGCGCGCGGGGTTCAACAATACCGAATGGGACCAGCGCTTCCTCGATCTGTTCGAGCGCGATCCGGAGCAACTGGCCGAGATGACCCTCGCCGAATATGCGGAACTCGGTGGCTTCGAGGGCGCGGAAGTGGTCATGTGGCTTGCCATGCGCGGCGCGCTGTCCGCCAATGTCACCTGCAAGCATCGCAGCTACTACCTGCCGTCGATGGCGGGCATCGCGACGGCGATTTACGAAGGCGAGGACCGCGGCACCGATCCTGCAATCGTCGAACGCCACCGGCGTCACATCGAGCATCAGACTGCGGGCATCGAAAAGCTGGAGGGCACTTACCCGTTCACGATCGAAGCGGCCGTGCGGGCGTACCGCATCAACGATTTTCTGCACCGGATGGTGGAGCCCGCGCATCGCACCGCCTTCATGCTCGACGCCGAAGCAAGCTTCGAGGCCGCGGGTCTGAGCGATGAGGAGCGCGACCTGATTCGTCGACGCGACTGGCGCGGCCTGCTGCACTACGGCGTGATCTTCTTCATGCTCGAGAAACTCGGCGCCGTCACCGGCGTATCGAACCTGCATATCTATGCTGCCATGCGCGGGGAAACGCTCGAAGCCTTTCAACGCACACGGAATGCGCCGGGCGCGCTGTACTCGGTAGCAGGCAAAACGGCAGGAAAGCTCGATTGGGACAGTGCGGAGAAAACGAAGACCTGAGACGCGGACATGGCGTCCAGCATGTTAATGACGACGGTGGTCATAGCAACCAACCGGCGCATGGAGACTGCAATTACCTTGCATGAGGCCACGGAAGCGCTGAAGCGCTCACTCTGGCCGACAGGAGACACAGATGGCGAACGGAAAAGCAATTGATATCAAGGCCTTTATCGACGAACGGACAATCTCGCCGTACCAGTGGCTTCTGGTGGCGCTGTGTTTTCTCATCGTGACGACGGACGGCATGGACGTGGCCATCATGGGCTTTGTTGCGCCCTCGATCATCCACGACTGGGGCATCTCGCGTCCCGCGTTCGGCCTGGTGATGAGCTCGGCGCCGATTGGCCTCGTAATCGGTGCCCTGACGGCGGGACCTGCGTCGGATCGTGTCGGGCGCAAACGGGTGCTGATTACCTCCATTTTCCTGTTTGGCGTTTTCACGATCCTGACGGCCTTTACTCATTCGCCGGTGACGATGGCGTTGTTGCGACTGCTGGCGGGGATCGGCCTCGGTGCGGCAATGCCCAACACGACGACCTTGCTATCGGAATACGCCCCTCAGCGCAAGCGCTCGCTGCTGATCACCATCATGTTCACGGGTTTCAACCTGGGTTCGGCGCTGATCGGTTTTGCTGCGGGCTGGCTGATTCCTGAACACGGTTGGCGCTCGGTATTGATTTTCGGCGGAGCGTTGCCGCTGGCGTTGATCCCACTGCAGATCTGGTTGCTGCCGGAATCGGCGCGTCTGCTGGCGGTGCGCGGCGCACCCTCGGCGCGTATCGGCGCCGTGCTTGGACGGGTGTGCGGCGCACGGTTTTCCGGCGACGAAGTCTTCGTCTCCAACGAACCGCCGTTGCCCACGCGAAAGCCGATAGGCGTGCTGTTTTCGCAAGGCTACGGACTCCTGACGGGCGCGCTCTGGGTGACTTATTTCATGGGCTTGCTCGTCATCTATCTGCTGACGGGCTGGCTGCCGACCTTGATGAAAGACGCGGGTTTGACAGTCAGCACAGCCGCCAATGTGACGGCCATGTTCCAGATCGGCGGGACCCTTGGCGCGATTCTCGTCGGCTGGAGCATGGACAAGGTCCGGCCGGCTCCGGTCATCAGCGCTGCCTATGTGGGTGGCGCGGTGTGCGTGCTGGCGCTCGGATGGATCGGCGCGCTCTCTTCTTCGCTTACCTTGCTCGTGTTCGCTGCGGGCTTCTGTATGAGCGGCGCGCAGACCGGTTTGAATGCATTTGCGCCGGGCCGCTATCCGACGGTTGCGCGCGCAACGGGTGTCAGCTGGATGCTCGGTGTGGGACGTTTCGGCAGCATCTTTGGATCTGCGGTGGGCGGCGCGCTGCTCGGACTTGGGTGGCAATTCGGCGCCATTCTGGCGATGCTGGCCATCCCCGCGACCCTCGCGGCGATCGCCATCCTGTTGGCCCAGCGCACACGCGTTGGCGAGGCCGTTCCTCATCCAACCACAGCACACTAAACGCTTCGGCGCGCATGGCAGGCGTGGAACGCGTCGCCCCGCGCCGGTAATCGGACCAGTTTTTTGGAGCGACGATGATTATCGATATTCATGGCCATTACACCACCGCGCCGAAGGCGTTGGAGGCATGGCGCAACCGCCAGATTGCGGGCATCAACAGTCCGGCCGAGAAACCGGCGGTTGCGGAATTGCACATCAGTGACGATGAGTTGCGCGAGTCGATTGAAGGCAACCAGTTAAGGCTTATGCGGGAGCGCGGCCTCGACCTGACCATCTTCAGCCCGCGCGCGAGCTTCATGGCCCATCACATTGGTGACTTCGAAGTCTCCAGTACCTGGGCTGCGATCTGCAATGAGTTGTGTTTTCGGGTGAGCGAACTCTTCCCCGACCATTTCGTTCCAGCGGCGATGTTGCCGCAAAGCCCTGGGGTGGACACGGACACCTGCATTCCTGAACTCGTCAAGTGTGTGGAGCAGTACGGCAATGTGGCGATCAATCTGAATCCGGATCCGTCGGGCGGTCACTGGACCAGCCCGCCGCTGTCGGATCGCTACTGGTATCCCCTCTACGAGAAGATGGTGGAGTACGACATCCCCGCCATGATCCACGTGAGCACGAGCTGCAATGCATGCTTTCACACCACCGGCGCGCACTATCTGAACGCCGATACCACGGCGTTCATGCAGTGCCTCACGTCGGACCTGTTTCGCGATTTCCCCACGCTGCGCTTTGTGATTCCGCATGGTGGCGGCGCGGTCCCTTACCACTGGGGCCGGTTCCGGGGACTCGCCCAGGAGATGAAGAAGCCTTTGCTGAAGGACCATCTGCTGAACAATATTTTCTTTGACACGTGCGTCTACCATCAGCCTGGAATCGATCTGCTTACGCGTGTGATTCCCGTCGACAACATCCTGTTTGCGAGTGAAATGATCGGTGCGGTCCGTGGAATCGATCCAGAAACCGGTCACTATTTCGACGACACCAAACGCTACGTCGAAGCCGCGTATATCGACGCTGATGAGCGGTACAAGATCTACGAGGGTAATGCACGTCGCGCCTATCCACGGCTCGACGCAGCGCTGAAAAGCAAGGGGCACTAAACATGTATGAACTAGGCGTGGTGTATCGCAACATTCAACGTGCGGACGGTGACGTCGCCGCGAGGCTCGGTGAACTCGGCACCGCGACCGTGCACGAAGCCATGGGCCGTACCGGTCTGATGAAGCCGTATATGCGCCCGATCTATGTCGGCGCGCGCGCGGGCGGCACAGTGGTGACGGTCCTGCTGCAACCGGGCGACAATTGGATGCTGCACGTCGCAGCGGAACAGATCCGGCCCGGCGACATTGTCGTGGCGGCCGTGACGACGGATTGCACCGACGGCTACTTCGGTGACCTGCTGGCAACGAGCTTCCAGGCGCGCGGCGCGCGGGGACTGATTATCGATGGTGGCGTGCGCGACGTGCAGGTGCTGACGGAGATGAAGTTTCCGGTGTGGAGCAAAGCCATTTCCGCCAAAGGAACCGTCAAGGCGACGCTGGGTTCCGTGAATATTCCGGTGGTGTGTGCCGGTGCATTAGTGAACCCCGGCGACGTTATCGTGGCTGACGACGACGGTGTGGTCGCCGTGCCCGCAGCGCAGGCGCAAAAGGTGCTGGACAAAGCCGCTGCGCGCGAGGCTTTCGAGGGCGAAAAGCGGGCGAAGCTCGCCTCGGGTGTGCTCGGTCTGGATATGTACAACATGCGTGAGCCGTTGCGGCAAGCTGGATTGCGCTACATCGATTGAGGAAGGGCGGTCACCATGGCCATAAATGAAACCATCCGCCGGCCGATCGCCGGCATCTCTTCGATGGCCACCCGGAACCTGCTGGCGGATCTGGTCGCGCAATACGAACAACGCCAGCATCGGCGCGTCGTGATCGAATCGGTCGGCGGCGTTGCGGCTGCTCGGCGCGTGCAGGAGGGCGAGCGCTTCGATGTCGTGGTGCTTGCCGCTGACGCGATCGACCAGCTCGCGGCAGATGGCCGGATCGTGGCGGGCCGCCGGGTCGACCTGGCCCGTTCAGGAGTCGCAATCGCGGTGGCTGCCGGCGCGCCGCGCCCCGATATCGGCACAGAGGCGGCGTTGCGCGAGGCTATTCTGGCCGCGCGCAGCATCGGCTATTCGACGGGACCTAGCGGGACGCATCTGGTGCGCCTTTTCGAGCAATGGGGTATCGTTGAAGCGCTCGCGCCGCGCATCGTGCAGGCACCGCCTGGCGTGCCGGTTGGTACGCTCGTCGCGGATGGCGAGGTCGAACTTGGCTTTCAGCAATTGAGCGAGATGCTGCACGTGCCGGGCATCGACGTCATTGGCGCTTTGCCGGCAGAAGTGCAGATCGTTACGATCTTCTCGGCTGCGATTTGTACGGTTTCCGATCAATGTGAAGCAGCACAGGCGTTGCTGTCCTTTCTGGCCTCGCCCGAAACTGCCCGGGTCAAGCTCGATCACGGGATGGAGCCGGTGTAACCGGCAGGCTGGTTTCGGAAGTTCTGTCACGGTAGTTCGAGTGTCCAACGAGCAGCGCTCATCCCCATCAGACAATCAGTTTGCGGCCCGGATCTAACGGTCTACGTTATCCGGGCCGCGACTTATGCCTAGAACACGTGCCGGATGCCGATCTGTGCGCCGGTTTCGCTCTGACCTTTACCCGGTGTCACGAACGCCCCTGTCGTAATACTGGCACCCGTCATTTTGTACTGTGCCGTGTTGGAGTTATTCAACCTCGACACCACGGCATAGAGCCGCGTCGCTTTGGAGAGGTCATAGTTGACGATGGCGCTGAACTCGCGCGCCGTGTTGTCCAGCGACGAACTATCCGTGATGAACGCGTATCCGGCACCGAGGCTCAGGAACGGCGTGACGTGGTAATCGGCGGAGAACGAATAGGTGTTGTGGTAGTTGCCTGCCACGTTGCCCACTACGCCGGTCGCTGGATTGTATTTTCCGGCGGGATTCGCGAGCGCGTTGCCGGTGGTCGCGGAGATGATGTCATTGGCCCTGAAAAAGCCGAAGTAAAGCTTCCCCGAACCGTAATCGTAGTTCGCACCCGCGAGGATTTCCTGAACACGGACACTGTTGGTCGGATTAGCCGCATTCAGATAAGCCAACGCAAGATAGGCCGGGCCAACGTTCGACTGGACTGCTGCCTGATAGACCGCATTTCCCGCGGTAGTCCCCGGTTCTCCGCCAACCGAATAATGCAGTTCGACCTGGGTGCCATAGAGTTTCGGCGAGATGTACGCAATATCGTTGTCGACCCGTGCCTGCCAGTTGGCGAAGTTGTTATAGCCGGATCCGTAGGTTGCGGAGCTGAACGCGTCAAGATTGCCGCTCCACGCGAACATGGGCGTATTTTGACGCCCGAGCCTCACTTCGCCGTAAGGCGCTGCAATGCCCACCCAAGCCTGTCTGTCGAAGAACCGATAGGCGTTCTGCATGGCGCCCGTACCTGGATCGAAACCGTTTTCCAGATTGAAGACCGCACGATATCCGCCGCCAAGATCCTCGGATCCCCTTATTCCCCAGCGGCTCGTGAGTTCTCCATTGTTCCCGAGGGCGACGAGCGTCGTACTTTTGCCAGCGACCTTGGTCGACTGATAGCCCACGAATTCGTCGAGTACCCCGTACAAAGTGACGGACGATTGTGCGCGTGCCTGTCCGGCCAGAGTCAGTTCCAGCGCGATTGAAAGGAGTACTACTATTCGTTTTCGATTCATTTTTTGTCTCGTGTTGTTTTTTTAATGCATCAGACCGGGCGTTGCCGAATCACAGACCGGGTTTGGATGCGAGCATTCTTTTTACGGTGAGAGCGAGCGGGATGGTGAAGCAGAAGTGAGACATGAAGCCGCCGATGACCACGGCGGGATCGTAGTAGTTCGGGTGATTATCACCGGCGATCATGATTGCGACGTGCATGGCGATCCACGCGATGATGGCGTAGAACAGGGCAACGAAAGTGGCTTCATATCCGCGGCGGCGGAAATACGGCCAGATCACGGCAAACAGGACACCCCAGGCAATCGCAAACACAAAGTGAATGGCGGTGCCCAGCAAATAGGCCCATATGCCGAGCGCCTCCTGAAAGGCCTTGCCGAAGACGAGACCCGTGGCGTTGCGTGGAATGCCGGCCAGCGGCATCTGGTGTTGCAGCCCCACCCAGATCAGTGCTTCGTAAATCCAGATGCACACCGCGCCGGTTACGCCGCCCACCGCGCCAGCGCGTAGGGTTGCCTTTAGATCCGGCCTGTCTGAAACATTCGACGTCGAATCGCTATTGACGTCATGCCCGCTTACGCTGAAGTTGCCACCCATTTGTCGTCTCCTCAAGTCATGCATATAAAAAATGTCGTACGTGAAGGGTTAAACCGCTTTCACGTGCTTAACTTCATCAACAGGTTCATGCAGTATTCGATACGTCACCGCCGCCGGACGAGCAAGGAAGTGGATCGGATCGGAGCCCAACATATAGAAAACGGGGAGGCAGCGGTAAGTTGGGGTTAACCAGTCACGATGTACAAAGCAGGGCTGATTCAGAACGGTTTCACGTTTGCCGAGGGCCGGGGTATGCTGCTGGAATCCGCGTGGCATAAGCTTCCATTGGTATTGCGAAGCCCCGGCGGGTGCGTGGCTGGAGATCGATGCAGTCTCCAGGTCATAAACAGATCAGATGGCAAAAGAACGAAGTCGCAACCTCTGGCAGGTCACCGTGAGCAACAACGAACTTCTCAACCTGGCGCATCTGCGTGCATTCAAGCTCGTCGCCGACACCGGCAGTGCAACACGCGCCGCGGCGGACCTCTTTCGCGCGCAGTCCGCCGTGACGCGATCCGTGAAGGAACTCGAGTCGGCTCTCGGCGAACCGCTCTTTGAGCGCAAGCCGTCCGGCATGTTGCCCACGCCCACCGGGCGTGCCGTGCTCAAGCGTTGTGAGCGCATCTTCGCTGAAATCGGCGCGCTGGCATTGTGGAGTGCGACGCGGCAAGCGCGTCGTCGTGTTCCCGCCGAAGGCGCGCTACCGGCCTATCTGCTGAACACGCGGCGGCTACAGATATTCGTCGCACTGGCGCGGCATCGGCATATGCCTACTGCGGCAAATTCGTTCGGCATTAGTCAACCCGCGGTGAGCAGTGCGATTCGGGTGCTGGAGAGCGGGTCCGGTTTGCGTCTGTTCCATCGGAGTCCACGCGGCATTCTGCTGACCACCGAGGGTGAAACCTTCCTGCTACATGTGGGGCGGGCCTTGAACGAGTTGCGTCACGTGCCCGACGATATCGCCGAGCTGCACGGCAATATCCAGGGGGCAGTGACAGTGGGCGCGCTGCCGCTTGGTCGCACGTTGATACTCCCCAATGCAATCGAGCGGCTCACAGCACGGCATCCTGGCGTGCGCGTCGTGACGGACGAGAGTGCCTACGAAATGCTGGTGGCCAGGCTACGCGCCGGCGACATTGATTTCATCCTCGGTGCGTTGCGTGACAACGACCCCGGCAGCGGTCTGCACAACGAGCGGTTGATGACAGAAAACATGGTTGCATTGGCTCGTCGCGACCATCCGCTCGCCAATGCGCGAGGACTCACGATCGCGGACTTGCGACACGCCCAGTGGATTCTGCCGCGCAGCAATGCGCCCACCCGCGCACTGTTCGATTCCCAGTTTCGCCGCGCCAAACTCAAGTCACCTATGCCCACGGTCGAAACGGCTGACCTCGCGGTTATCCGCGGACTGCTGCTGCGCACCGATATGGTGGCGGCAGTCTCGGCGCAGCAATTGCACTACGAGTGCGAGTCTGGGCAACTGGTCGTGCTCGATGTTCCATTTCATAACACGGAGCGCAATATCGGTTTGACGTTGCGCGCGGAGGGGACACCGTCTCCCGCGGCACGTGCAGCGATCGATGCAATCCGGCTTGCGGTCGCGGAGCTTGCCGGACCAGGCGTTTTACGCCACTCCAGCGACGCTCGGGTCAGCCGCGTCTTTGATCCAGACTTGCAGAAGCTCCGGTAATTGAAGGTCGTCGCAGGGCATCTGCACACGCTCGTGCGACGGATCGTCAGCGGTTTTGCGAGGTCTAGGTTATTGATTCGATGAATTGACGAAATTCTGTCTTTTTTGAAATCGGCTCTGCCGATCACACTGGCGTCACAATCGGGGCAAAAGCGCTAAAGAAAAATAATAAGTGATGCGTATAAATGCAGGGCATGACACACGCACCGATTGACTTCGAATATCCCGGTGTGGCGCGTCTATTCACGATCCCCACTGGCAATACATTCGGTTCCCATAACGCGAAACATTACAGATTGCCTTCGCTCAAGATTGAATGATTAGACCTCCAGACGGTCGACGACTTCGCAGGATATCTTTCGACCCATCTATAAAACCTTCATATTCGAATGCTCCAATGCTGCGGCGTAACCGAGCTGACAACATGCTGTACTCCTTCAACAAACCGGCTTCTTTCCGTTGACCGATGGATCCGCCGCAGAATATCCGGAGCGCCCCACATGTTTCAAAGAAAAACGCTGTTACCGATTTCGTTCGCGGTGACGTTGCTTGCGCTGGCTGCTTGCGGCAGTAACGTCAAGAGCACGCCCGCAGCGTCCGCACAGGACGAACTGCAGACCGCGACGCCAATCAAGCATGTCGTAGTCATCTTTGGGGAGAACGAATCGTTCGACCACTACTTCGGCACCTACCCGAGCGCGAAGAACCCCTCTGGCGAACCGTCGTTCACCGCCGCATCCGGCACGCCGACGGTCAATGGTTTGACGGCCGCATTGCTGAGCGCGAATCCAACTGTCTCGAACACCGCGAACCCGGCCGGCACCAATATCAATCCGTTCCGCCTCGACCGTACCCAGGCCGGCACGGAGAGCCAGAACCACGGCTACTCGGCGGAACAGCTCGCAGCCGACGGCGGCAAGATGGACCTGTACCCGCTGAATACCGGTAACAACGCGACGGGTTCCACCGGCGAATTCGGCACGCCTGGCCTTGTGATGGGCTACTACGACGGCAACACCGTCACGGCGCTGTGGAACTATGCGCAGAACTTCGCGATGAGCGACAACGCCTATACCGATACCTACGGCCCGTCGACGCCAGGCGCGATTGCCGTGGTATCGGGCCAGCACAATGGCGTCGTGGTCACGAAAAACAACGCTGTGGTGGCAGGCAGCGCGACGGCGAACCCATCGAGCAATGTGGTCTACGATTTGCAGGGCGGCTGGACGCTGGTTGGGGATCTGGATCCGACTGGCGATGCCTGCACGCTAGCGGCCAATCCGTCCAACACAACGGCGACCGCGACGTTGACGTCGAAGAACGTGGGAGATCTGCTCAATTCGGCCAGCATTACCTGGGGCGGTTTCATGGGCGGGTTCAACCTGACCACGGTCAACCCGAACGGCACGACGGGCTGTGCACGGACGACCTTCTCGAGCGTGCTGGGGCAGAGCGAGGGAGACTATGTTCAGCACCACGCGTGGTTCCAGTACTACGCGAGTACGCAGAATCTTGCGCATACCCGTCCGACCTCGGTGGCGCTGATTGGCCATACCGATCCGCTCGACAATACGGCGACGCCGGTGCACCACCAGTATGACGTGAACGACTTCTTCGCCGCAGTGTCCTCCGGCAACTATCCGTCGGTCAGCTTCCTGAAGGCACCTTCTGTGGCCGACGCGCACCCGGGTAACTCGGATCCGCTCGACGAACAGGCCTTCGTGGCGAGCGTGGTGAACTTCCTGCAACAGCAGCCGGACTGGAAGAACACCGCGGTCATCGTCACGTATGACGATTCGGACGGTTGGTACGACCACCAGTTCGCGACGCCCACGACCTCGTCGTTCGACAGCACCACGGTGGAAAGCGCCGGCAACAGCTCGGATAACAAGCGCAGCGTGACCGGTGCCGACCAGGTTACCAGCGCGGGCGTGTGTAACGCGACGGGCGCGGTGCAAGGTGTCGGTGTCAACGGTGGTGCGGTCAACGGCCGCTGCGGTCCGGGCACGCGCATTCCGCTACTCGTTATCTCGCCGTATGCGAAGCCGAACTACGTCGATCACACGCAGATCACGCAGGCATCAGTGGTGCGATTTATTGAGGACAACTGGCTTGGCGGTGCACGTCTTGGCCAAGGTTCGAACGACGCCAGCGCGGGCAGCATCATGAGCCTGTTCAACTTCTCGACGACCACCCCGAATCCGGTGCTGTACCTCGATCCGAGTCAGGGTACCAAGGTCGCTTCGCCGCCGGCGTCCGCTTCCGCGACGCAACCGTCGGTCTGAGCCTCATAAGCCGACACGCTGCACGGTCGGCTCACGTCCCGGTGGCTCACGCTGCCGGGACGATGGTTTTTGGAGAGGCCCGGCTTCGGCCGGGTCCTATGCGTTCTTGATACCTTCTGCGCTTCTCGCTACCTTCACATGTCTACCAGCCCACACTCCACATCGCCATCAGCCGGATCGCCTCTCGTCCCCCAGCCGCCTGGACAAACGAGGCCGCGCGGCCGGGGGCGCCTGTTGGCGGCGGTGGTTGTCGTGCTGTTCGCCATTGCGGGTTTGGGCGGCTACGCGCTGACGTACCCTGAGCGGATGCCCGATGCAGTGGGAGAATATGTCGCGGGTCTGACTGGAGCGAATCCTCATCCGGTACAACTGGTATTGCCGCCGTCCGCTCCTTTGAGTGCTGTCGCTCAACTGGGCCAGCAGATTTTCTACGACACTTCCTTGTCCGCTTCGGGCAAGCAGTCGTGTGCGTCGTGCCATAGCCCCCAACATTCGTACGGACCGCCAAATGATCTGGCTGTGCAGCTAGGCGGTCCGCATCTGGACCAGGCGGGCTACCGTCCGCCGCCGTCGCTCGCCTACCTCTACCGTCAGGCGGTTTTCAGCATCGGACCTGATGCGGCGGATGCCGAGGCACCGCCCGATTTCGCTGCACTTGCATCGGCTGCAAAGGGGACACAGCGTGCCGACAAGGTCGCGGGTCTGGCTCCCGCTGCCCCGGCGATGGTACCTCAAGGCGGTCTGTTCTGGGATGGACGCGCGGATACCTTGCAAAAGCAGGCCATCGGGCCGCTGCTCGATCCGAACGAAATGGCCAATGCGAGTCTTGACGATGTGGCCGCCAAACTAGCCCGCACACCTTACGCCAAAACATTTCAGCAACTGTTCGGAGCGCGGGTTCTCAATGATCCGAAACTGTTCGCGGCGGAGGCCATGTTCGCGGTTGGGCGCTATGAATTCGAGGAACCGTCATTCCACGCGTTCACCAGCAAATACGACTACTGGCTGCAAGGCAAGGCGCGATTGACGCAAACCGAACTGCGGGGCCTGCATCTATTCAACGACTCGAAGAAAGCCAACTGCGCCGGCTGCCATCTGAGCGCGCCGACCGCCGACCATCTGCCGCCGCTTTTCACCGACACGCAATACGAAGCGCTCGGCGTGCCTCGCAACCTCACGCTGGCGCACAACCGCGATCCCAAGGCTTACGATATTGGATTGTGCGGCCCGATCCGCAAGGATCTGGCGACGCAAACGCAGTATTGCTCGATGTTCCTCACGCCGACGCTACGCAACAGTGCCGCGCGGCACATCTACTTCCACAACGGCGTGTATCACGACATGAAGCAGGTGATGGACTTCTACAACCTGCGCAATACGAATCCCGAGAAGATCTATCCGCGCGACGCGTCGGGCAAGGTGATGGTTTTCAACGATGTACCCAAGGAATATCAGGCCAACATCGATTACGCCGATGCGCCGTTCGACGTCAAACCGACCGACAAACCGGCGATGACGGATCAGGACATCAAGGACATCATTGCTTTTATCGGCACGTTGAACGACGGCTACCATCCTGACTGATGGGTGGTTTTGCCGAGATGCCGATTTGCTTCGCCCGGCAGCGGGGTGCTGTGCGTGGCCGATCGGCGACGAAGCGGATGGACGCTCGATATGGCCGTGCAAACGCGGCATCGTTGAGCGATCATTGGGTTTTCTGTCCGCTTCCCGGAGCCTCGCCCATGCAAACAACCGTCGTCTCGAGCTGGAAACAATTTATGGAGCTATCGGCGACGCTCGACGGCTGGGCATTTCGAGGACAACAGGACGCAGAGTGGCCGCTGCTGAGTTCGCTGTCGCGCTATATGCTGGCGTACGTGGCAGATCGCTCCCAGTGGCGCGCGCGCGAGGAGCGCGCGATTCGCATCTTCAGGCGCAAGGCGCACAACTATGTGCAGCATCCGACCCTGCTCGACGACGATCTGCGCTGCCTGAGTCTCATGCAGCACCATGGCGCGCCCACGCGATTGCTCGATTTCACCAAGTCGCCGTTCGTAGCCGCGTTCTTCGCACTCGAACGCTCGGTGTCCGACGTGGCGATCTTCGCGCTCAACACGCCGGTGCTATGGAACAACCGTGCGCTTCCTGAAGGCGCACCCGAACTGACCCGGACGCTGATCGATCCTCGCGTGGACGGAAATCTCGAGAAGTACTTTCTCGACAACAGCAATCCCGTCGTCTGGTTCGGCGAGCCGGAGGAGATGGATGACCGGCTGATCGCGCAGTCGGGTACGTTCGTGGTGCCTGGCGTGATCGACCGGCCGCTGCCCGATATCCTCGACGGCTATGCGAGCGACGACGAACTGCTGCGTAAGATCGTGCTGCCTTCCTCGGTGCGCGGGGATGCCATGAAGTGGCTGTACAGAATGAACATTACGAATGCGTCGCTGTTCCCCGGCCTCGACGGTCTCGCGCGTTCCATTGCAGTGGAGATCGAGATGGTCTGGCCGTCGCCCCCACTGGCGGATTGACGGAGCGTGAGCGGCGTTGCGTGAGGCTTTATATCCCCTTCGCTGCTGTGTGGGTATCGACCGCGATCCCTTGCTGATAGGCGTGGTGAGACGGAGCATCGTCTGGTCGATAAGAGCATCGCGCCAGCAAAGCTTAAAGACGCCGATGCCTAAGAATGCAAAGCAACGCCCTTGACGCTAAAGGCTTAAAGAAGCCGATGCCTAAGAAAGCGGCAGCAACATCTGCTCTGGCTTGCCTAAGCGTCATAGACCCATCTTTGGCTTAGCGAAGCCCATCGAGAGTCTGCTGGACGTTGTGGTCCGGCGGCCTAAAACTTTTTTCGCGAATAGGGTTGACGGGATGGAAAGGGCATCGCATAATTCGCCTCCCGTTTGATGACGGACGCGAAGAAAGCAGAGCTTCTGAGCGAGAGTTCTTTAAAAATTAACAGCCGATAAGTGTGGGCGCTTGATGCGCGACGCGGCGGTGGGTCCTTCGGGGTCTGTCGCAAAAGCGAAAGTATCAAGTCTCACACAGTAATGAAAGGAAAGGTTTTCCTGTTTTCGGACAGGATGATCAATCGTCAGTACGTTGAGTGAGCG